>NZ_CP151842.1:2400000-3000000 GCF_038452265.1 Vibrio diazotrophicus | reverse complement strand
TCGGCATGGGTATATCCTCACTCCAAGAATAATGGCTAAATCTTAACCCATTGAAATAATAGGGTCTTAGAGCGGGGTTAAAGTTTTGTTTTTTTGCTGAGATAAAAGGCGGATGTGTGGGTTAGGTCAAAAACAAAATGCCCAGACTTAGCTGGGCATTTTAAAAGATGAAGACACGCTTATTTGTTGATGTGAGCGTATGGTGTACCTAGTTGAGTCGGTACATTATTTTTCATGCTCTCATCAAAGCGGATTGCGTCTTTAGCAAACAGGTTGATGACCGTTGAACCAAGTTTAAAGCGACCCATTTCTTCGCCTTTCTTGAATGAAACTGCTTTGTTACCTGTTGCCGGATAATCCCAACGATAAACCGTGTTACCACGAGGAGGCGTTACCGTTCCTGCCCAAGTTAGTTCAATACTACCAACGATGGTTGCACCTACTAATACCTGAGCCATTGGACCGAACTCGGTATCAAAGATACAAACTACGCGTTCATTGCGTGCAAAAAGGTTTGGTACGTTTTCAGCCGTTAGTGGGTTAACTGAAAACAAATCACCCGGTACGTAAATCATCTGGCGTAAAGTGCCATCACATGGCATGTGCACTCGGTGGTAGTCGCGAGGAGATAAGTACAGTGTTGCGAATTCGCCATCACGGAACTCTTCAGCCAATTTAGCATCGCCACCTAACAGCTCTTGTGCTGAGAAGTCATGGCCTTTTGCCTGAATTAACTGCCCATTGTTGATAGAGCCAAATTGACTCACGCAAGCATCCGCTGGGTGAGTAATCACTAATTCATCTTCAACAATAGTGCGAGCGCCAGGCTTTAGTTCACGCACAAAGAATTCGTTAAATGATTTAAAATGCTTTGGATCTGAATGCAGAGCTTCATCCATGTTCACGTTATATTGTTTGATGAACCAGCGGATAACGGCTGTAGTTAGACCACCCGCCTTAGCTGAGGCTAACTTACCGACTAAGCGAGTTAAACCGTGTTGTGGAATCCAATACTGCAGTCCAACTTTAATTTTATCCATTGTCTGTCATTCCAATGTGTTTAGGTCAATAAACCAAATTGTTTGTTCTGTTCAAAAGGTCAGCAAACCTTATGCTTTGGGCGCGAGATGTTACTGAAATTCACCACAGGTGTCAGCAACTTGGTTATAAATGGCAACAAAATATCGCTACAGATCCGCTTTCTTATTACGCGAGTACTGACGATTGGCTTTGTTTTCATCCATACTTTCGATGATTCTGTGATAGTTCTCGTATCGAGTTCGGCTCACTTCACCTTTCTCAACGGCTTCTCGTAATATGCATCCAGGATCATCACCGTGTTTACAGTCTCTGAATTTACAACCGCCTAAATAAGAACGAAATTCCACATAAGCTTTTGTGATGTCATCTGCTTCTAAATGCCATAAACCAAACTCACGAACTCCCGGAGAGTCTATCAAGTCACCGCCAGATGGAATGTGGTAGAGACGAGCCGCAGTAGTTGTGTGTTGACCTAAACCTGAAGCTTCAGAGATAGCCCCTTCTTCTACCGACTCGGCTAATTCTGGCATTAGTGCATTGACTAAGCTGGATTTGCCCACGCCTGACTGACCCACGAAGATATTGATCTTATCGCGCAGTTTCTCTTCCAAAGCCTTAATGCCTTCGCCAGTTTGCTTACTGACGTAAAGCACCTCGTAACCGATGCGCTCATACTCAGCCAGAGACTCTTGATACTGCAAGCGCTGAGCGTCAGTTAATAAATCAATCTTATTGAGGACAATCAGTGGCGCAATTTCCAGTGTTTCTGAAGCGATTAGGTATCGGTCAATGATGTTGAGCGATAATTCAGGCAATACAGAAGAGACGATGATCATCTGATTAACGTTGGCAGCAACTGGTTTTAAACCGTCATAATAATCAGGGCGAGTTAATACTGAGGTTCGAGGTTCTACAGCCTCAACTACGCCGGATATTCCCGCCAGAATTTCATTGCCCGGTCGCCAAATCACTTTGTCACCAGAGACGAGACTTTCAATGCCGCGTCGTAAGTTGCAGCGATGAATCGTTCCTGTTTCCGGATCTTCAATGTCAGCATGTTGACCAAAACGAGTAATAACCAAGCCTAATTTTGCGCTTTCAAGCATCGATTCTTCCCATTGCACGGAGTCTTCTTGCTTGAGTTTGCGATGTTGGTTGTTTCTTACTCGCCTCACTTGGCCTTTAGTTAGCTTTTTTTTCTTTGCCACTATGATCTACTTTTATGAATTCGATGGTACTGATGAATTTGATTGAGTTTGGTGCCAAATTTGAAGCTGTACACATTTGAGTAAATGCGTTGAGCTAGGTTTCTTGGCTATCTGAATTTGGGTATAGTACCTCTTTTATCGACAAACCCATATAGGCACTCACTTATGTCTTATAGCGATCAAAATCTTATTTGGATCGATTTAGAGATGACTGGCTTAGACCCTGAAGCTCACAAAATCATCGAAATTGCCACTATTGTCACCGATAGTCAGTTAAATATTCTAGCGGAAGGTCCTGTGTTGGCGATTCACCAACCAGAGTCAGAGTTAGACAAAATGGATGATTGGTGTACCAACACGCACACAGGTAGCGGTCTGGTAGAGCGTATTCGCCAAAGTTCAGTGACAGAAGAACAAGCCGTTGCACAAACTATCGAGTTTCTAGAAAAATGGGTTCCTCGCGGAAAATCACCGATTTGCGGTAACAGTATTGGACAAGATCGCCGTTTTCTCTATAAACATATGCCGGAATTAGAAGAGTATTTCCATTACCGCTATATCGATGTTAGTACTTTGAAAGAGCTGACTCGTCGTTGGAAACCTGAAGTGTTGGACGGTTTCTCTAAGAAGGGGAGTCACTTGGCGTTGGATGATATTCGCGAATCAATCGCAGAGCTTAAGTATTATCGTCAAACCATCATGTCGATTTAAGCGTATATACATGAATCAAACCGCAGCAATCGCTGCGGTTTGATTATGGAACGGGTAGAAAGGCAAGTTGAGCAACACTTTGAACCACTTTGGTAATACCACGATTAGTTTTATCGGCCACGATCAAGGCCATCATGTCCTGAACAATCACCATTTTGGAAAACAACCGATCAAAGCTGATGTCGTAATCTGATTCACCCATGCGGTTTGATAACAGAAATAACTCACCTTTACTGTCTCTGCGTTGATAGAGGCGCCAGACAAAAATTTCAATGTTACGAGCGCTGTTATAAAGGGATTGCTCATTTAATGAATCGATAATGAAAAATTCCTGCTGGTGGTTGTAAGATCGCCTGAGCATCTCTGTTAATCCAACCATAGCGGCAAAAACCCTGTCTCCCTGAAAGTTTTCATCGAAGCTAAGAAGAATCGCATCAATACCAGTGACACCGTTTAGTTCATCAAAAATCAAAGAGGGAATTTCAATCGTATTGTAGGTACCGAATATCTGTGCCATACGAGCGTCCACACTCATGCCGGAACTTTTTCTGAGTTGCCAAGGATTTCGAACGTAAAGTTTTCGAGTCAATTCCATCAGCATTTGTTTTTGCTGTTTGGCGTGAACATCCATAACAAAATCAACATCACTTTTCCCTAAATTGCGCATAGGTTTTGGCATTGAGCCACAACCAGATAGGAAGAAAAAAGTGGTGATCAGCACCAGCAGTAGTGAAATTTCACGCTTGAGTGGCTGAGGGATTAGTTTTCTCAATCCATTTTCCTTTTTACTTTCCTTGTCAGAAGCTTTCAAAGATGGAAGCTTTTACGAATGTCAGTTTACGCAGATTTTAGTGCTGTACGGTTAAAAATACGTCGGTCGCAAAATAAGTTGCAAATAATTCTGTCAGAATAACGGTTTATCTCGCATAATGCGTGGGCTCGAATTTAAGTGAAACCTTAAATGACTAACCGAGACTGGTGGTCTTTTAAGCAAAATGCGCTGTTTGCGGATGCTTTTTAGTCAAGCGATAAAAAAAAGAATTTTTTTTTCGATAAGGGCTTGCATCACACAAAAATGCTCTTATAATTCGCAGCCCTGAACAACGGAAACGTTGTTGATGCGACACTAGCTCAGTTGGTAGAGCGCAACCTTGCCAAGGTTGAGGTCACGAGTTCGAACCTCGTGTGTCGCTCCACTTTCTCTAGTTAGAAAGCGAAAGCTCTCATTGTGCTTAACAATGATTACGGACGCGGGATGGAGCAGCTTGGTAGCTCGTCGGGCTCATAACCCGAAGGTCGTTGGTTCAAATCCAGCTCCCGCAACCAAATTTAGATTAAACGCAAAATGCGGTTAATCATGCGACACTAGCTCAGTTGGTAGAGCGCAACCTTGCCAAGGTTGAGGTCACGAGTTCGAACCTCGTGTGTCGCTCCACTTTCTTTAGTTAGAAAGCGAAAGCTCTCATTGTGCTGAACAATGACATGCGACACTAGCTCAGTTGGTAGAGCGCAACCTTGCCAAGGTTGAGGTCACGAGTTCGAACCTCGTGTGTCGCTCCACTTTCTCTAGTTAGAAAGTAAAGCTCTCATCGTGCTTAACAATGATACGGACGCGGGATGGAGCAGCTTGGTAGCTCGTCGGGCTCATAACCCGAAGGTCGTTGGTTCAAATCCAGCTCCCGCAACCAAATTTAGATTAAACGCAAAATGCGGTTAATCGTGCGACACTAGCTCAGTTGGTAGAGCGCAACCTTGCCAAGGTTGAGGTCACGAGTTCGAACCTCGTGTGTCGCTCCAGTTTGAAGAGTTGCACACCCTTTAGAGCGCAAGCTTGCCAAGGTTGAGGTCACGCCTTTTTGTTAAGAAATGGAAACCTCGTGTGTCACTACAAATTCCTTTCTTTAAGTAGAAAGTAAAGCTCTCATTGTGCTTAACAATGATACGGACGCGGGATGGAGCAGCTTGGTAGCTCGTCGGGCTCATAACCCGAAGGTCGTTGGTTCAAATCCAGCTCCCGCAACCAAATTTAGATTAAACGCAAAATGCGGTTAATCGTGCGACACTAGCTCAGTTGGTAGAGCGCAACCTTGCCAAGGTTGAGGTCACGAGTTCGAACCTCGTGTGTCGCTCCAGTTTCTTTCTTTCATTAGAAAGTAAAAGCCTTCATCGTGCTTAACGGTGATACAATACGGACGCGGGGTGGAGCAGCTTGGTAGCTCGTCGGGCTCATAACCCGAAGGTCGTCGGTTCAAATCCGGCCCCCGCAACCAATTTCAAAATATTAAAAGTAAACTGCGCTTGTTCGCAGATTTTTTTTCTTTTAATACTGCAATTATTTGGCAATCTGCCAATGCTCTTTCTATAATGCTGTGAAGCATAAGCCCCCTAATAAGAAATTCTCCTATCTTCATAGGCAGAATACCCCCAGATAAACGCAAATCATAAACTTGCCTCTTTATCCCTTTGATACTGTGTGTTCAGGCATTCTTTGTACTGTTCATTAACAGACTTATCCACAAATTTTTCATGTGGATAACTCAGTGAATAATTTGTTTTTTACAAGAAAAAATGCTTGAGCTAGTAGGATCTTTTGCGGTAATAGAGATTGTGCGAATAGCTGGGATTTTCCTTAACTGTATGATTTTAATGAAAATGTAATGTTCTTGATGTTAACGTTGGCAGTCAAAAAACGATCATTAACTGTATTTTCATTGATCCTAATCATTTCCTGCTAATGTGACTAACTTTTCTCAAATATAAAAATAGACGCGTCTTTAAAATTTTTTCCACATTGGTGCATTTTGAGAACCGTATCAAAGAATATGCTTATTAATTGTGCGTAATCGGATGGTTTATTGGCTCACTAGGCGTCTCTCGGAAGACCTTTCTCGATAATACGAATTAGCCTTTGATGGCTCGCGATGGAGCTTGGTAGATTCGCCAATTGTTTTTCAATAGCCCAATTTAAGTGCACATCTAAAGTCTCTGATTGACCTTTAGCATTTTCTAAAGCAGAAACAATTTTTTCCGAATAGGGAGCATTGCCTAGTGCTATGGCTATATTTCTCTGCCATTGCAGATGACCAATTCTTCGAATGGCAGAGCCTTCCATTTTTTGCAGGAAGGTTTTTTCATCCCATGCGAACAAACTCAATAAATCTGGTGATTCAAAAGACTCTCTGCGATGAAAGTCTTTTTTCTGCGTGAGTTCGGAAAAGCGATTCCAAGGGCAGACGAGCTGACAATCGTCACATCCATAAATACGATTTCCCATCGCTGTACGAAATTCTTCAGGAATAATACCGTCGAACTCTATGGTGAGATAGGAGATGCACTTCCTTGCGTCGACAATACCATCAGCGATAATTGCACCTGTTGGGCAAGAGGTGATGCAGGCTTTGCATTTGCCACATTCATTTTCCGACGGTGTATCCACGGGTAGAGGAATATCTACCAATAGTTCACCAAGGAAAAACCAAGAGCCAGCGTCTTTGTCGAGAATAAGCGAATGCTTACCTGTCCAACCCAATCCTGCTTTTTGGGCAAGAGGGCGTTCCAGGATTGGCGCTGAGTCGACAAAAGGACGATAACTTAACTTTTCGACTTCCTTTTCTATCTTTTCACCGAGTTTTTTCAATTGGTTGCGAACTAATTTGTGATAGTCACGTCCAAGAGCATATCGGCTTATATAGGCTTGAGTCGGATCAGACAAGTTCGAAGCGAATTGTGCTTGTGGAGGCAGGTAGTTCATCCGTGCACTAATAACTCGGATTGTTCCAGGAAAAAGCTCCGCTGGGCGAGCACGCATCATCCCGTGCCTTGCCATCCAATCCATCTCGCCATGATATCCGGCATCTAACCACTTTTGCAGAGCCGCTTCATGCTCATGAAGATCAATATCGCAGATGCCTACTTTCTCGAAACCGAGTTCAGTAGCCCATTGTTTTATTTGATCAGCGAGTGCTTGATAGTTCATGGCGAAGTATGTACTAGGATTAATAGCCTAAAAGGGATCGGATCTTAACGGATCTCACCAAGTGGATCTAGTTCAAACTCGAACCACTCAAGGTAAAAAGATAGGATCTTTACGTTATTTAGCGAGTTCATACAGACATTTTTCTGTTTGCTTACACAAGAGATCTTGTCTCTCAATTCGATACCAGTTTACTATTCGGTTTCTATTGGTTTTTATATAGTCATTGGGATCTAACGATCCTGAGATGAATTTGAGAAAGTATTGAATGAGCACTAAGACGTTTATTTTAAAAGATGAGCAAGAGACGGTAAAACTTGGCACAGCGCTATCAAAGTTGTGTTCTCAGCAAACGACCCTCTATTTGCACGGAGATCTTGGTGCTGGCAAAACAACTTTTAGCCGTGGTTTTATTCGTGCTTTAGGCCATCAAGGTAATGTGAAAAGCCCAACATATACACTGGTTGAGCCTTACCAATTGGCTGATTGGCAGGTTTATCACTTTGATCTTTACCGTTTGGCTGATCCTGAAGAACTAGAGTTCATGGGGATCCGCGACTATTTTACAGCCGATGCAATTTGTTTGGTGGAATGGCCAGAGAAAGGCCAAGGGCTATTGCCGACATCGGATATAGATATTGAAATTCGTTACGATGGTGAACAACGCCAAGCGTTGCTGACAGCTAATAACGATTATGGACGTACGTTACTGAGTCAGTTGGAGTTATGTTGATAGGATCGCGCCTGCGCCTTTTTGTAGTTTTTTTCACTTTAGCGATAGCATTCATCACTTCTAATGCGAGTGCCAATGTTCTAGAGGGGGTTCGTGTTTGGCCCTCTCCAGACGAAACTCGAGTGGTGATAGATGTTCAATCGGAAGTTAGTTTTACCTATTTCACTCTGACTAGCCCCGAAAGGCTAGTGATTGATCTTAAAAATACCTCATCTAAATCCAAGTTACCGATGAAGGTAACGGACAGTGATGTATTGACGAAGATTCGTGCCAGTTCTCCTCCAGACAAGGGCACTTATCGTCTGGTGTTTGAGTTAAAGAAAAAATCCCCAGCTAAACTATTCACATTAGCGCCGACTCCCGGCGGACAATATGGGCACCGTCTGGTCGTTGACCTACCTCATGATGATGTCTCTTCACAAGGCAGTTCTAGCTCTGGCTCTCCAACTCAGGTGAGCAGAGATGCCTCTCAATTTTATGGCAATGCCAATATTGTCGTTGCTATTGACGCTGGACATGGTGGCGAAGACCCAGGTTCAATTGGCCCGACTCGCAAATACGAAAAGAATGCCACACTGAGTATCTCAAAGAAGTTAGTTGACCAGTTGGATGCAGTTCCGGGAATTAAAGGTGTGCTCACCCGTCGCGGAGATTACTTCGTTAACCTCAATAAACGTTCCGAAATTGCTCGTAAGAATAAAGCCCATTTGTTGGTTTCGATTCACGCTGACGCATTTAGCTCGCCGAAACCGAGGGGAGCTTCTGTGTTCGTTCTCAATACACGTCGTGCGAATACAGAAATTGCCCGTTGGGTTGAGAATCATGAGCAGCAATCCGAGTTGCTTGGTGGTGCTGGACAGGTATTAGCTAAGAACAACAGTGACCGAAACGTAAGCCAAACCTTATTGGATTTACAGTTTAGCCATTCGCAAAAAGAAGGCTACAAGGTGGCTACCAACATCCTGAGCGAAATGGGTAAAGTGGCACACCTGCACAAAGCTGATCCGGTCAATGCCAGCCTTGCTGTTCTGAAATCACCGGATATTCCTTCAGTTCTTGTGGAAACTGGGTTTATCTCTAACCCTACTGAAGAGCAGTTACTCTTCCAACGTAGCCATCAAGACAAACTGGCTCGTGCGCTTGCAAAGGCGATAACCCAATATTTTGAAGAGAACCCGCCAGAAGGAACTCTTTTCGCGAATCGTAATAAGACTCAGAAATACAAAGTGCAGCGAGGCGATTCACTCTCTGCTATTGCCCACAAATACGGCACGAGCATTGAAGCGATTAAACGAACCAATAAATTAACCAGTAACAGTTTATCAGTTGGACAAGTCATCACTATTCCGGGTGGTATTTCAAGCCCGATTCCGGTTCCTGTCGTGATTAATCCGGTAGAAACCGAAACAATTACCCACACGGTCGCGAAAGGTGATTACTTGGGTAAGATCGCCAGTACTTATAAAGTTTCTGTGGCTGAGATTAAGCGTGAAAACAGTTTAAAATCTGACACTCTTAAACTAGGGCAGAAATTGAGAATTACGGTGAGCCTGAAAGATAAGCCTTTACGCAAACATACAGTGAAAAGAGGCGAATACTTAGGCAAGATATCTAGCCAGTATGGCGTCGATGTTGATAGTGTCAGAAAAGCGAACAATTTACGCTCCGATCAGCTCGCCGTCGGACAAGTGCTCATTATTCCAAACAAGTAATCAAGATTATGACCATCCAAATATTACCCGCCCGTTTAGCAAACCAAATCGCTGCGGGCGAGGTAGTGGAAAGACCTGCATCAGTAGTGAAAGAGCTGGTGGAAAACAGTTTAGACTCTGGCGCTACACGAATCGATATCGATATCGAGAAGGGTGGCGCTAAGCTTATTCGTATCCGCGATAACGGTTGTGGAATAGCAAAAGAGGAACTTGGTTTGGCGTTGAGTCGCCATGCGACGTCAAAAATCCATACTTTGGATGATCTTGAAGCGATTATCAGCCTCGGGTTCCGAGGCGAAGCGCTGGCTAGTATCAGCTCTGTTTCTCGTTTAACGCTGACTTCGCGTCCTGCTACTCAAGAAGAAGCTTGGTCCGCTTATAGCGAAGGGCGCGAGATGGAAGTTAAGCTTCAACCAGCAGCGCATCCCATTGGTTCCACGGTTGAAGTTCTGGATTTGTTTTTCAACACTCCTGCTCGCCGAAAATTTCTGCGTACCGAGAAAACCGAATTTACTCACATTGATGAACTTCTGAAGCGCATTGCATTAAGTCGTTTTGATGTGACATTCAACCTGCGACACAACGGGAAAATGGTGCGTCAGTACCGAGCCGCCAAAACAGAAATTCAGGCGGAAAAACGCATCGCCGCAGTGTGTGGTAGCGCCTTTGTTCGTTCAATGCTGAAGATTGAGCTTGAGCATCAGGGCTTGCGTTTGCATGGTTGGATCACGACGCCTGAAGGTGCCCGTCAGCAAAGCGATATTCAGTATTGCTACGTCAACGGACGCATGATGCGCGATAAGTTGATCAATCATGCCATTCGTCAAAGCTATGAAAGTAGTCTGCGTGCGGATCAATTCGCTACTTATGTGCTTTATATCGAAATCGATCCTCATCAGGTGGATGTCAATGTCCATCCTGCTAAACACGAAGTGCGATTCCATCAAGCTCGTTTAGTGCATGATTTTATTTATCAAGCGTTAAGCAGCGCGTTGGCTGAGAGTCAGCATATTGATGCTCCAAGCATTAATGAGGGAGCGTTCCACTCTCCTGACGAACTGAATCATACGCAAGATACTCAAGAACCCGTCAAGCGGTCTGAAGAGGCTGCGGAAAGAGCTAGGCAAGCGGTCGAGAATTCACCGGCCTATCCAAGAAAGGCGAGTTCAGAGCGAAGTTATTCACCACAAAGCGATTCCTATCAGGTGCGAGAAAATGCGCAACGTAGTGAGTGGATGGAATCCGATAGAGCGAAGAGTAAATCGTCTCAGGAGAGAGTGCTTTCTAAATCGCCGAGCAAAGCTGAGGTTTATGCCTATCAGGAATTAATGAAAACACCTGAGCATACTGAAAAGCCAGCAACTGCACCGGTAAACAACGTTGATAAACGCGAGCTTGAAATAACAGGTTCTTCTCAATCTTCTCTCGAACCTGTGCTTATTGAGCAACTGGGCAAAGCGATCTCTATTGTTCAAGAGCGATATTTGCTGATGAACTCCCCTAGTGGTTGTGTTCTGATCTCACTGCACAAAGCGGAATGGTTCAAAGTGCTTGGGCAACTGAATGTTGAGCAAGGGGCGTTAAAAAGCCAGCCGCTGCTCGTCCCGTTATCACTAAAAATATCGTCACAAGAAGTTTCAGCCTTAGAGCATTATCAGGCTGTATTTGCTAGGTTTGGTATTGAGTTTCAGCGTCGCTCAGCACAAAGCGTCATGTTGATGGGTGTGCCCCAACCATTGCGCCAGCAAAACTTACAAAATTTAGTTGAAGATCTGTTATCTTACGCCGCTTCAAACTTAGCGCAGGCTGAAAGTGAGCTTGATACTCAAGTGCTCGCTCAGTGGTTAAGTGATCATGTGACCGTGAACAAATCCAGCTACACTTTGTCTGAAGCGATTCAGTTGATTGCTGAATTAGAGCAGTTATGGCAAGGCAAGTTGCCTTTGCATGATGCTCATTTTGTTAAGCCTGTAGATTTTACAGCGACTATCCAAGCATTAAACATTTAAGCAAAACTCATGACCAAACAATTACCTTTAGCTCTGTTTCTTATGGGGCCAACCGCATCGGGCAAAACAGAGCTGGCAATACGCCTGCGCCAAAAGTACCCGATTGAAATCATCAGTGTCGATTCGGCTTTGATTTATAAAGGTATGGATATTGGTACAGCGAAGCCTGACGCTCGCGAGCAAGAACTTGCTCCGCATCGCTTAATTGATATTTTGGATCCGAGTGAATCTTATTCTGCTGCGGATTTTAGACGCGATGCACTAAAAGAAATGAACGACATCGTTGCCGAGGGCAAGATCCCACTGCTGGTGGGCGGCACAATGCTTTATTACAAAGCGCTGTTGGAGGGGTTATCGCCACTTCCGGCGGCGGATCCAGAAATTCGTCAACAGATTGAAAAAGAAGCGATCGAACTGGGTTGGGATGCTTTGCATGACCAGTTAAAAGCAATCGATCCGGTTTCTGCTGAGAGAATCCACCCAAATGATCCACAAAGATTGTCACGGGCATTGGAAGTTTATCGAATTTCAGGTAAAACTCTAACTGAGCTGACTAAAACGAAAGGAGAACCACTTCCATTTCGAGTTAAGCAGTTTGCAATAGCACCCAAGGAAAGGGCAGAGCTCCATCGTCGAATTGAGCTAAGATTCGAAAAAATGGTTGAGAATGGATTTGAAGATGAAATGAAAGCACTCTATGCTCGAAAAGATCTTCATCCTGATCTGCCGTCGATTCGATGTGTTGGCTACAGACAGATGTGGGACTATTTAGATGGGAACTGTACTTTAGATGAAGCGATCTTTCGTGGAGTCTGTGCAACCCGTCAATTGGCCAAGCGCCAGATCACTTGGTTGCGCAGCTGGGATGATCTAACTTGGTTAGATAGTGAAAACATTGATCTTGCATTCGAAACAGTTTCAAATGCCATAGCGTTAGATTGATTTCGCTGTGTATAATGTGATCGCTTTTGCGTAATTTACCCTGTCAGGGATCGTTACTTGTTTTTGGTGTTTTTATCACCATATCTAGTAACAACGGGGTTTTATTCATTTAGCTCATAGGCATGGTCTGCACAGACTTTTAGTGCACCGCTAGCTAAATAACTACAACAAAATACAAATAAGGAAAATAAAATGGCTAAGGGGCAATCTCTACAAGACCCATTCTTAAATGCATTACGTCGCGAGCGTATTCCAGTGTCTATCTATCTGGTTAACGGCATTAAGCTACAAGGCCAAATTGAGTCTTTCGATCAATTTGTGATCCTACTGAAGAACACTGTTAACCAAATGGTTTACAAGCACGCAATTTCTACTGTGGTACCTGCTCGTCCAGTAAGTCACCACACTGCAGAGCGTTCTCCTTCAGATCGTCCTTCAGAGAAATCAGAAGATTAATAGTAACATAAAGCTATATTTATTAAGGAGTTGATAGCTTGTTTGACCGTTATGAAGCCGGTGAGCGAGCCGTACTTGTTCATATCAACTTCACGCAACAGGGTGAATGGGAAGATCTCAGCGAGTGTCAAATGCTGGTATCTTCTGCAGGAGTAGAGACACTTCAAGTTGTAACAGGAAGTCGTCAATCTCCTCACCCTAAATATTATGTTGGTGAAGGTAAAGCCCAAGAGATCGCACAAGCGGTTCAAGCGACAGAAGCAGATGTCGTGATCTTTAACCATTCTCTTTCTCCTGCCCAAGAACGTAACCTCGAACATCTTTGCCAGTGTCGTGTCATAGACAGAACGGGTTTGATCCTCGATATCTTTGCTCAACGCGCTCGTACCCATGAAGGTAAGTTGCAAGTTGAGTTAGCTCAGTTACGTCACATCTCGACTCGTTTGATTCGTGGTTGGACTCACTTGGAGCGTCAGAAAGGTGGTATCGGTTTACGTGGACCGGGTGAAACTCAGTTAGAGACCGACAGACGTTTACTGCGTGAACGTATTAAAGCGATTTTGCGCCGTTTAGATCGAGTAGCTAAGCAGCGTGAGCAAGGTAGGCGTGCTAGAACCCGTGCAGAGATACCTACGGTGTCATTGGTTGGTTATACCAACGCGGGTAAATCGACCCTATTTAACCGAATCACTGAAGCTGGGGTATATGCTGCAGACCAATTGTTTGCAACGCTGGACCCTACGCTTAGAAAAATTGAACTCAAGGATGTCGGCCCTGCAATCTTGGCTGATACTGTAGGGTTTATTCGTCATCTACCGCATGATTTGGTAGCGGCATTTAAGGCGACGTTACAAGAAACGCAAGAAGCTGACATTTTGTTACATGTTGTTGATGCCAGCGATGACCGTTTTCGTGAGAATATTCAAGCTGTAAATGATGTGTTACAGGAGATTGACGCTAACGAAGTGCCAACCCTGCTAGTCATGAACAAGATTGACAATCTAGACGTTCAAGAACCTCGCATTGAAAGAGATGATGAAGGTTTGCCGAGAACCGTATGGATTTCGGCGATGGATGGTTTAGGCATTGATCTGCTATTCCAAGCTCTGACAGAGCGTCTGGCTAGCCAAATAGTTGAATACAGATTGTGTGTTCCACCACAACATCAAGGTAGAATTCGCAGTACGTTCTTCCAAATGAAGTGCATTCAAGACGAAGAGTATGATTCTGATGGCAATTTGCTGATATCTATTCGTATGCAGCAAGTAGATTGGTCTAGACTAGAAAAAAGAGAAGAGGCAGTTTTACGTGACTTTATAGTTACTTAAAGGACTGCTAAAGTATAACGTCATATCAAATGATGGAGCTTTCTAATGGCGTGGAATGAGCCCGGAAATAACAACGGCAACAATGGCCGCGATAATGACCCTTGGGGTAATAACAATAATCGTGGTGACAAAGGCGGCCGTGAGCAAGGTCCGCCAGATTTGGACGAAGTATTTAACAAGCTAAGTCAAAAACTGGGCGGAAAATTTGGTAACAAAGGTGGAAGCGGTAAAGGGCCTTCTTTCCCTGGTGGTGGTGCCATTGGTTTTGGTGTTATCGCAGTTATCGCTATTGCTATCTGGTTCTTTGCTGGTTTCTATACCATCAGCGAAGCTGAGCGCGGCGTGGTTTTACGACTAGGTAAATACGACCGTATTGTTGACCCAGGTCTGAACTGGCGTCCTCGCTTTATTGATGAAGTTACACCAGTAAACATTCAGGCAATCCGTTCAATGCGTGCATCAGGTCTTATGTTGACTAAAGATGAGAACGTTGTGACGGTAGCAATGGATGTTCAATACCGTGTTGCTGACCCGTTCAAGTATTTATACCGTGTGACCAATGCTGACGACAGCTTACGCCAAGCGACAGATTCAGCGCTACGTGCGGTGATTGGTGACTCATTGATGGATAGCATCCTGACAAGTGGCCGCCAACAAATTCGTCAAAGCACTCAAGAGACGCTAAATCAAGTCATTGATAGCTACGATATGGGCTTAATGATTGTTGACGTGAACTTCCAGTCTGCTCGTCCGCCAGAGCAAGTTAAAGATGCCTTTGACGATGCGATTGCGGCTCGTGAGGATGAAGAGCGTTTCATTCGTGAAGCAGAAGCTTACAAAAACGAGATTCTTCCTAAAGCGACTGGTCGTGCAGAACGTCTGAAAAAAGAAGCGTTGGGTTATAGTGAGCGAGTAGTTAACGAATCATTGGGTCAAGTTGCTCAGTTTGAAAAACTGTTACCTGAATACAAAGCGGCACCTGAAGTTACACGTAACCGTATGTATCTAGACACGATGGAAGAAGTGTACAGCAATACTTCTAAAGTGCTGATTGACTCTGAATCAAGCGGTAATCTGCTTTACTTGCCAATGGATAAGTTAGTAGGTCAACAAACAACGCCGACCAAACGTTCAGACAAGTCTTCAGCGACTTATGACCACATTGAGTTAGAGTCTCAACGTACAGCTACAGATAACGAGACCGATACTCAAAATCGTTCAACTACTTCACGTCAAGGGAGATACTAATTATGCGTAAGTTAATGATCCCTGTAGTGGTTGTTGTTCTTGCTTTGTTGTTGATGTCAGTATTCGTCATCCCGGAAGGTGAGCGCGGCTTTGTTATTCGCTTTGGCCGAGTAATGAAAGATGCTAACGATGCGGCGAAAATTTACGAACCTGGCCTACACATGAAAATGCCTTTGTTTGACCGTGTGAAATCTTTAGACGCACGTATTCAAACGATGGATGGCCGTTCTGACCGTTTCGTAACGTCAGAGAAAAAAGACGTAATTATCGATACTTATGTTAAGTGGCGTATCAAAGACTTCGGTCAATACTACTTAGCAACAGGTGGCGGTAATGCCCTGACTGCTGAAGCGCTACTTGAGCGTAAAGTGACTGACGTACTACGTTCTGAAATCGGTTCGCGCGAAATCAAGCAGATCGTTTCTGGTCCTCGCAACAAAGATGTATTACCAGACAGTGCAGATGCTGAAGTTGTGACAACTGAAGCGGCGAAGCAAGCGTTAGAAATTGATGGTCAGCGTGATCAGATCATGGAAAACGTGCTTAACGATACTCGTAAGAGTGCGATGAAAGACTTAGGTGTTGAAGTGGTTGACTTCCGTATGAAGAAAATCAACTTACCTGACGAAATCAGTGAGTCTATCTATCGTCGTATGCGTGCAGAACGTGAATCTGTTGCTCGTAAACACCGTTCTCAAGGTCGTGAGAAAGCGGAAGTTATCCGTGCTCAAGCAGAACTTGAAGTGGCGACTATTCTAGCCGAAGCAGATAAAACAGCGCGTGTTACTCGCGGTGAAGCTGACGCAAAAGCGGCGAAAATTTACTCTGAAGCGTATAACAAAGATCCTGAGTTCTTCAGTTTCGTACGTTCGTTAAAAGCTTATGAGAAATCGTTCAGCAATAAAGGCGACATTCTAGTGTTGGATCCGAAGAGTGACTTCTTCCAGTACATGAATAATGCAAAAGGCGCTGTTGCGAAATAACGTATTTAAATTTGACTAAAAAGGCTCCTTTGGGAGCCTTTCTTTATGGGAACAAATAATGTCGAATTCACTTTGGATGGCACTGGGACTTGTGCTGGTGGCAGAAGGACTTGGCCCTTTAATTGCCCCCAACGGTTGGCGGCAAATGGTCGCTCAACTTAGTGAACAACCGGATAATCAGCTTCGTCGCCTTGGTGGGTGCCTAGTGGTAGCGGGTGCCGTTATCGCGTATTACTTTGCTTAAACCCCATGATTTACCAAAGAACGCTAGTAATGTGGCGGTGGTGGCTCTTTACTTGGATCCGCCATATTTGACGTTTCCATATTTTTCATTTTTCCAACGACATACTTCATTTGATCTTTCATTTTGTTGATCAATAACTGCTGCTGAGCAAGAGCTTCGTTTAACTCATCAATCGTCTGTTCTTGAAACGCGACTTTGCATTCCAAATCATCAATACGTTGCTGTAACTGTACTGTGTGTTGTTCTGTCATCGTAATACCCACATCGTCATGGTCTACAGTTGTTCGTTCTACAGGTTTAATTACTCATCTGCCAAGCTTGTGCTATGCCTGCGGAGGTGCCTGATATGATTCGCTGCTTTGAATCGAAAGCGGCATCATACACTACTGCTCGCGGAGGGCGCGCATCTTTTCTCGGCTCAGCTTCAAAGCTATCCAGTTTATCGCCGGTTTTACTGTCCCAAACTTCTATTCTGCTTGATGGAGTTCCTGTGACTAATAAAGTTCCGTCATCAGAAAAGCGGGCTGTAGAAAATATTAATTGGCGAGAAAAGCTGTGTAACTGTGCTTGCTGAGTTCCACTTGGTAGTTGCCAGATAAAAGATTCATCTCCACCATCAGAAGTAAAAGCGAATTTACCATCACGTTGCAGTGCGACTCGATTGACTCTTTGCTGATGTTCAAAGGTGTGTATGATTTGTCCTGTTTTTGTGTCCCAAAAGTAAGCTTTATAGTCATTGCCACCGGTGAGGGCATAGCGTCCGTTCGGTGAAAGAGCGACAGAATTGACTTTTTCTTGGTGTGCGAGGAACTCCATCCGTCTTCCGCTGACTAAATCGACGTAGATGGCTTTGCCATTAGACAGACCGAGTAAGACTTGTTGACCATCGCTGCTGATATCAATATCACGGATTAATCCATCGGATATGGACCACAGCCCTTTTGCTTGTGACCAAGCGAGATTCCAAACGGCAAAGTTAATTTGGCTAGCTGTAACGGCAAATTGTCCGTTATCCGAAATTCGAATACGTGATACGGTGTTTTGCTGAGGATCCTGAGCGCCGAGCTCCGCGAGTTGCTCGCGAGAGTTTAAATCCCAGAGAACCAATTGGTGTTCTTGAGAATAGATAAGAGCAAATCGGCCATCACGACTTAAGCCGAAGCTGGCAGAACCATTAGGTTCTAAATCCCAGCGCTCTAGCTCTTTTCCAGAGAAAAAGCAGCCGTTTAACGCAACGATGACAGTAAAACAGAGTGTGAGATGGTAAATTATCCGCATTAGGTCTAATTATCCGTAGAGACAATCTCAAAACATACCGCTATATTGGTACAACTTTTTGTTATGCACCAGTTAGATAACTGTTTTTGTGCATGATAACAAAAGCTTTGCCAACAATTTGGAGAATTCAATGAAATCACTATTTAAAGTGTCACTGCTAGCTGCAACAGTCATTCTTGCAGTCGGCTGCCAGAAAGATGAAGCACCGAAAGCGGAAGCGACCCCGGCAGCACAAGAGCAAGCTCAGGCAGTCACTTTTAAAACGGACGATGATAAAGCGGCATACGCTATTGGTGTTTCTTTCGCTAACTACCTAAACACCAGCTTAGACAAGCCTCGTGAAATTGGTATCGAACTAAACAAAGATCTTGTACTTCAGGGTATTGAACACGTTTTTGCTGGCAAAGCAGAACTTACTGAAGAAGATACTCGCGCAGCACTAGAAGCGTTGGACAAACGTGTGGCTGAAACCATGCAAGCGAAAGCGGCTGAGAAAGCAGCAGCAAGCAAAGAAGCGGGCGATAAGTTCCGCTCTGAGTTTGAAGCGCAAGAAGGTGTGAAGAAAACTGAATCTGGCCTACTGTACCAAGTGATCACGCCAGCAGAAGGTGATAAGCCAAAAGAAACCGATACTGTTCAAGTACATTACAAAGGTACTTTGACTGACGGTACTCAGTTCGACAGTTCATACGATCGTGGTGAGCCAGCAACATTCCCTCTAAACCGAGTTATTCCGGGTTGGACAGAAGGTGTTCAGTTGATGCCTGTTGGTTCAAAATTCAAGTTCGTTATTCCGCCTGAACTTGCATATGGCGAACAAGACACGCCAACAATTCCAGCGAACTCAACACTGGTATTTGAAGTTGAGTTACTGAAAATTGATAACGGTGACGCTGCGGCTCAATAAGTTATCTTTAATCGTTGATAAAGGCCTGACTTGTTCAGGTCTTTTTTCTTTCAGTGAGTTTGAGCACATAATTTGTCTCAAATCACTTGTTAGTGATATAGCTAAGCATTCAAATAAAATTTTCTGATAGACTTACAACAATTTGTTGATTTTGCGTTTTAAGGTCAAAGTACAGTGACAACAACAGAAACATTTAATAATGCAGACATGCTGCTCGAAATGGAATCCGTGCACGTGAAACCATTCACTGAGCACGACAAGGTGATTTTGCGCTCTTATGAAGCTGTTGTAGATGGTATCGCCAGCTTGATTGGTCCTTTTTGTGAGATTGTTTTGCACTCATTAGAAGATTTAAATACCTCTGCAATTAAAATCGCCAATGGTGAAAACACAGGTCGACAAGTCGGCTCACCGATCACCGACCTTGCGCTTAAGATGCTGAGAGATATTGAAGGTTCAGAACGCAATTTTTCTCGTTCTTACTTTACCCGCGCGAAGGGTGGTGTCTTGATGAAATCCATTACGGTTGCAATTCGTAATGGTGAGAATCGTGTTATTGGTTTGCTGTGTATTAACGTCAACCTTGATGCTCCATTCTCTCAAGTTCTTCAATCTTTTATGCCAACTCAAGAAGCACAAGACGCAGCATCTTCAGTTAACTTCGCGAGCGATGTCGAAGAGCTTGTGGACCAAACGGTTGAACGCACAATTGAAGAAATCAACACTGACAAAACGGTATCGAATAATACGAAGAACCGTCAGATTGTTATGGCTCTGTTCGATAAAGGTATCTTCGATATTAAAGATGCGATTAACCGCGTTGCGGACCGTCTGAATATTTCTAAGCACACTGTTTATCTGTATATCCGTCAGCGTAAGACTGAGGATGATGAAGCGTGAGTTCGATTCACACTTCGTTGACTTATACCTTGGTGGTCAATGGGTCTGTGTACGGAACTCAGTCTGCACGTAATGCCTATTTGTTTGCACAAGCTTTGATAGAAAAAGGGCACCAGCTAAAAAGTGTCTTCTTCTATCAAGACGGTGTGTTCAATGCATCATCACTGACGGTTCCCGCCAACGATGAGTTTGATCTGGTCAAAGCATGGCAATCACTGGCGACTAAGCATCAGGTTCGTTTGGAAACGTGCGTAGCTGCAGCATTACGTCGTGGTGTGATTGGCAAAGAAGAAGCAAGTCAGCATCAATTGCCTTCAGATAATCTTGCAGAGCACTTTGAGCAATCTGGGCTGGGTAGTCTAGCCGAAGCGTTGCTTAGTCAGGATAGAGTGATTCAGTTTTGAAAAAAGTCGCCTTTATTTTTCATACTCCTCCTCATGCTACATCTTCCGCACGTGAAGGGCTGGACGCAATTTTAGCCGCTTCTGCCTATTCAGAAGATTTAGCCATTTTTTTCGTAGGAGAAGGGGTTCTACAACTCCTCAAGGCTCAGGAATCGTCTCAAGTATTGAGTCGCGATTACATTAGCGCTTATAAACTGCTTGATTTATATGATATTGAGCAGCGTTATATTTGCTCTCAAAGCCTACAAGACTGGGGGCTTGAGCCGAGCGACTTAATTATTGAGGGAGAAGTTCTGTCCTCACAGCAAATCGCAGCTCATTGGAATGAGTTCGACCAACTTTTAACTTTCTGAGGGGCTCGCGTGCTACACATTGTAAAATCTTTGGAAAAACTGAAGCTTGTGTCTCGTTATCTGCTACAAGAAGATGCGTTATTGCTGGTGGAGAATGCCGTTTACGCAACCAGTGAACATTCTGAGTATTTCAAGCAAATTGCACAGGCAAATCTGGTATTTGTTTTGGAAGAGGATCTTCTGGCGAGAGGGTGGTCGAAAAAGACGGCGGAAAACATTCAAATTATCAATAAATTCGAGTTTGTTGAGCTAACGGTAAGTCACGCAAAATCAATATCTTGGTAGCTATTCATCTCTTTATCAATTTTCTCTCATTTTTATCCTCAGCAATGGGCTAAAAAAAGATCTGTATATTTCTTGACACACATCCCACTGCTGCATAGAATTTTGCGTCCCTATTTACGCATTGTGAGTAGGGATAGATTTTTCACAAAGCTAATTTCAGCAAATCAGGAGCTAGTTAATGGCAACTATTAACCAGTTGGTACGTAAGCCTCGTGTAAAGCAAGTTGTTAAAAGCAACGTGCCTGCACTAGAAGCGTGCCCACAAAAACGTGGTGTATGTACTCGTGTTTACACTACTACACCTAAAAAACCTAACTCAGCACTTCGTAAAGTTTGTCGTGTACGTCTAACAAACGGCTTCGAAGTGACTTCGTACATCGGCGGTGAAGGTCACAACCTTCAAGAGCACTCAGTTGTTCTAATCCGTGGTGGTCGTGTTAAAGACCTTCCAGGTGTGCGTTACCACACTGTTCGCGGTGCACTTGACTGTGCTGGCGTGAACGACCGTAAACAGGCTCGTTCTAAGTACGGTGTGAAGCGTCCTAAGTCTTAATTTTTCTCTGTAAAGAAAGCGTTAAGTAAGGCCAAACACTAAATTAATTTGTATTTTTTGATAAAACTGAAAAGTTTTGGATAAAACCTGAAGAAGACAACGGAGAAAATCCATGCCACGTCGTCGCGTTATTGGTCAGCGTAAGATCCTTCCAGATCCAAAGTTCAAATCAGAACTGCTGGCAAAATTCGTTAACATCCTTATGGTTGACGGTAAAAAATCTACTGCAGAAAAAATTGTTTACACTGCACTAGACACTATGGCTGAGAAATCTGGTAAAGATCACTTAGCTGTATTTGAAGAAGCTCTTGAAAATGTACGCCCAGCGGTAGAAGTTAAGTCTCGCCGTGTTGGTGGTTCAACTTACCAAGTACCAGTAGAAGTACGTCCGGTTCGCCGTAACGCACTTGCTATGCGTTGGTTAGTTGAAGCTGCGCGCAAGCGTGGTGAAAAATCTATGGCTGCTCGCCTAGCTGCTGAAATGCTAGACGCGTCAGAAAACAAAGGTACAGCTGTTAAGAAACGTGAAGACGTTCACCGTATGGCTGAAGCGAACAAAGCGTTTGCTCATTACCGTTGGTAATACCTTTTCAGTGCTGCAAGGTTCCTTGCAGCACTTTTTTAGTTCCTATGCTTATGCTAGGAACTATTGCTATATCTAGAGGACAGTATTTTTCTCGAAGATAGTTTTTTAGCTGAGAATCGTTTTTAGCTATAGCAATAGTCCCTATCTCTAATAAGAGGATTCAATCGTGGCTCGCAAAACTCCTATTGAGCGCTACCGTAACATCGGTATCTGTGCTCACGTAGATGCAGGTAAAACTACCACTACTGAGCGTATTCTGTTCTACACTGGCCTTTCTCACAAAATCGGCGAAGTTCACGATGGTGCCGCAACCATGGACTGGATGGAGCAGGAGCAGGAACGTGGTATCACTATCACTTCAGCTGCGACTACGACTTTCTGGCGTGGTATGGAAGCACAGTTCCAAGATCATCGCATCAACATCATTGATACCCCAGGACACGTAGACTTTACTATTGAAGTAGAGCGTTCACTGCGTGTACTTGATGGTGCAGTGGTTGTGTTCTGTGGAGCATCAGGCGTTGAACCTCAGTCTGAAACTGTATGGCGTCAAGCAAACAAATACCACGTACCACGTATTGTATTTGTAAACAAAATGGACCGTGCAGGCGCAGACTTCTTACGCGTTGTAGACCAAATTAAACATCGTCTTGGTGCAACTCCGGTTCCAATCCAACTAAACATTGGTGCAGAAGAAGAGTTTAAAGGTGTTATCGACCTTATCAAGATGAAAGCAATCAACTGGAATGAAGCCGATCAAGGCATGACGTTTACATACGAAGACATTCCGGCTGACATGCAAGAACTTGCTGAAGAATGGCGCAGCCACTTGGTTGAAACTGCCGCTGAAGCAAGCGAAGAATTGATGGAAAAATACCTTGATGATGGCGAGTTAACTGAAGCTGAAATCAAACAAGCGTTACGTCAACGTACACTGAATAACGAAATCGTGCTGGCTACTTGTGGTAGTGCGTTCAAAAACAAAGGTGTGCAAGCGGTTCTGGATGCGGTGATTGAATATCTACCAGCACCTATTGACGTACCTTCAATCAAAGGTATCGATGAAAACGACAACGAAGTTGAGCGTCATGCTGACGACAACGAACCGTTTTCAGCATTAGCATTTAAGATTGCGACTGACCCATTTGTAGGTTCTCTAACCTTCATGCGCGTTTATTCTGGTGTTGTGAATTCAGGCGATGCTGTATACAACTCAGTAAAACAAAAGCGTGAGCGTTTTGGTCGTATCGTGCAAATGCACGCTAACAAGCGTGAAGAAGTTAAAGAAGTTCGTGCAGGCGATATCGCTGCGGCTATCGGTCTGAAAGATGTAACGACAGGTGATACTCTGTGCGACCAAAATCACAAAGTGATTTTGGAGCGTATGGAATTCCCTGAACCTGTTATTCAGATCGCCGTAGAGCCTCGTTCTCAAGCCGACCAAGAGAAAATGGCAATCGCGCTAGGTAAACTAGCAGCAGAAGACCCATCTTTCCGCGTTGAAACAGACCAAGAAACGGGTCAAACGCTTATCTCTGGTATGGGCGAACTTCACCTAGACATCATCGTTGATCGTATGAAACGCGAATTCAACGTTGACTGCAACGTGGGTAAACCTCAGGTTGCTTACCGTGAAACCATTCGTGGTAAATCGGAAGTTGAAGGCAAATTTGTTCGTCAGTCTGGCGGTCGTGGTCAATACGGTCACGTTTGGCTGAAGATTGAACCTGCTGAAGTAGGTCAGGGCTTTGTCTTCGTTGATGAGATCGTTGGTGGTGCAATTCCTAAGGAATTCATTAGCCCGGTAGCGAAAGGTATCGAGGAGCAAATGAACAACGGTGTGTTAGCTGGCTATCCTGTATTGGATGTTAAGGCAACACTATTCGATGGTTCATTCCACGATGTCGACTCAAGTGAGATGGCGTTTAAAATCGCTGGCTCAATGGCATTCAAGAAAGGTGCGCTCGAAGCAAACCCAGTCATTCTTGAACCGCTAATGAAAGTTGAAGTAACCACTCCAGAAGATTGGATGGGTGATGTTGTTGGTGACATAAACCGTCGTCGCGGCATGATCGAAGGTATGGATGATGGCCTTGCTGGTCTGAAAATTATCCATGCTAAGGTACCTCTATCTGAGATGTTTGGTTACGCAACGGACCTACGTTCTGCGACCCAAGGACGTGCTTCTTACTCTATGGAGTTTGCTGAGTACTCTGAGGTTCCTAAAAATATTGCAGAAGCAATTATTGCGGAACGCGGTTAACGTTATTTGATTAATAACGAATCTATTGCGCTGACGAGCGTTGGCGCATAAAATAGCAATTTCTGGCGCGCCTTGAGTGTACGTGACTTAAGGTGAATCATAACTAGGAAGGAACACGATCGTGTCTAAAGAAAAATTTGAACGTACGAAACCGCACGTAAACGTTGGTACTATCGGCCACGTTGACCACGGTAAAACAACTCTAACAGCAGCTATCTGTACTACTCTATCAAAAGTATACGGTGGTTCAGCTCGTGACTTCGCATCTATCGATAACGCTCCAGAAGAGCGTGAGCGCGGTATCACAATCTCTACTTCACACGTAGAGTACGATACTCCAGCTCGTCACTACGCACACGTAGACTGCCCAGGACACGCTGACTATGTTAAAAACATGATCACTGGTGCTGCGCAAATGGACGGTGGTATCTTAGTTGTTGCTGCAACAGATGGTCCAATGCCACAAACTCGTGAGCACATCCTACTAGGCCGTCAGGTTGGTATCCCTTACATCATCGTATTCATGAACAAATGTGACATGGTAGATGACGAAGAGCTACTAGAACTAGTAGAAATGGAAGTTCGTGAACTTCTATCTGAGTACGATTTCCCAGGTGATGACCTACCAGTTATCCAAGGTTCAGCACTAGGCGCGCTAAACGGCGAAGCACAGTGGGAAGAGAAAATCATCGAGCTTGCTAAAGCACTAGATGAGTACATTCCAGAGCCAGAGCGTGCAGTAGACATGCCGTTCCTAATGCCAATCGAAGACGTATTCTCAATCCAAGGTCGTGGTACAGTAGTAACTGGCCGTATCGAGCGCGGTATTCTACGTGTAGGTGATGAAGTAGCGATCGTTGGTATCCACGACACTACAACTACTACATGTACTGGTGTTGAGATGTTCCGTAAGCTTCTAGACGAAGGTCGTGCGGGTGAGAACGTTGGTGCACTTCTACGTGGTACTAAACGTGACGAAGTTGAACGTGGTCAAGTACTAGCGAAACCAGGTTCAATCACTCCACACACTACTTTTGAATCAGAAGTATACGTACTGTCTAAAGATGAAGGTGGCCGTCATACTCCATTCTTCAAAGGCTACCGTCCACAGTTCTACTTCCGTACAACTGACGTAACTGGTGATATCTCTCTACCAGAAGGCGTAGAAATGGTAATGCCTGGCGACAACATCCAAATGGTTGTAGAGCTAATCGCTCCAATCGCAATGGATGAAGGTCTACGTTTCGCGATCCGCGAAGGTGGCCGTACAGTTGGTGCTGGTGTTGTAGCTAAAGTTATTGCTTAATCGCAAATCTTTACTGCGAATATCGCATTAAAAAGGGAAGCTTTGGCTTCCCTTTTGCTTTTTCATTGCATACCTGTTTTCACTCAATAATCTGCTTTAGTTATAAAGATTTTATCTATATCTATTCACACATCTATCCATAACCTTCATAAAAACAGTCGCTTAATTTCTGAATTCTTTATGGTGGTTGACCTAAGTGTTTTTCGGTCCGTATTCGCTGCTTTTTTTATAACTAATCGATCTGAATAACGGATAAAACTTACTGGTAATAAGAACGATTCTTTTTTATATTTCGGACAAAGGTCGTTAATAAGGTTGCAGTATGTACGTTTGTTTGTGTCACGGTATTTCTGATAAGAAAATAAAGAAGCTTGCTATTGAGCAAGGTATTACTGATATCCGTGGGATCAGGCAATGCACACCACTGGGCTCTCAGTGTGGTAAGTGTGTACGTCAGGCAAAAGAAATATTAAGTGAAGTTGAGGTTATTCAGCTGCAACAAGCGAGTTAGCGACGAGCAGTTTAGTCGAGATAAAGAACGACTAAATGGTGTGACTTTTTTGACACTCTCTTAATTGGTTCTAAAGTTATAAGAGCCAAAGAGGAGGGCTTTGTCATGAAAGGCGATCCAATAATAATCCAACATCTCAATAAAATTCTTGGTAATGAGCTGGTTGCTATAAACCAATACTTTTTACATGCACGCATGTACAAAGATTGGGGATTAAAGCATCTTGCTGACAAGGAGTACCATGAATCTATTGATGAAATGAAACACGCAGATCACCTAATCGAACGGATTTTGTTTTTGGAAGGTTTACCAAACCTGCAGGACCTCGGTAAATTGATGATAGGTGAAGATACCAAAGAAATGCTCGAATGCGATCTCAAGTTAGAGATGGCAGCGATTCCTGATTTGAAAGACGCAATAGCGTATGCAGAAGACATTCGTGATTATGTGTCTCGAGATCTCTTCCTAGACATTCTGGAAGATGAAGAAGAGCATGTTGACTGGCTTGAAACCCAGCTTGGTCTGATTGAAAAAACCGGTATTGAAAACTATCTTCAGGCGCAATTTGTCGATGAAGATTAATGCCTTTAACGCTGGCGAGAATCATTACTCGCTAGCGATTTAATTCTCACGTATCCCCAACAATTTCCCTTGCTAACACTGCTGACATTCTGTACTATTCGTGCTCCTTTATTCTCGGTCAATTATCATTAGTTCCTTGCTTCCTGTGGATGACCGGGCCAACTTTGGAAGCTAATAATCCGTAAGGAGCAATAAATGCGTCATTACGAAATCGTATTCATGGTGCACCCTGATCAAAGTGAGCAAGTTGCTGGCATGATCGAGCGTTACACTGGTTCTATCACTGAAGCTGGCGGTAAAGTACACCGTCTAGAAGATTGGGGTCGTCGTCAAATGGCTTACCCAATCAACAAGCTGCACAAAGCTCACTACGTTCTAATGAACGTTGAAGCTGACCAAGCTGTGATTGACGAGCTAGAAACTGCTTTCCGTTTCAACGATGCAGTTCTACGTAACATGATCATGCGTACTAAATCAGCGATCACTGAACCTTCAATCATGCTAAAAGCGAAAGAAGAGCGTGCTCCTCGTCGCGAACAGTTTGAAGACCGTTCAGAAGAAGCTGCTGAGTAATTGAATTTATGACCAATCGAATGGAGTTAAGTGGCTCAGTCGCTAAACCTCCGATTCGAAGCCAAAGTCCATCGGGTGTTGAACACTGTCATTTTTGGCTAGAGCATCGCTCTACGGTGGTTGAAGCTGACTTCCCGCGACAAGTTTATTGTCGAATTCCGGTGGTAGTGAGTGGGCAGCGGTCAAAAATCTTAACTCAAGACTTAGTACAAGGCAGTAGTATTCAGGTAAGTGGCTTTGTCGCTTATCAAACCGGCCGAAATGGTTTGGGGAAATTAGTACTACACGCCGACAACATTATTCAAATTTAGATCAGGAGATAGCCCATGGCTCGTTTCTTCCGTCGTCGTAAATTCTGCCGTTTTACTGCAGAAGGCGTACAAGAGATTGACTACAAAGATGTAGCAACTCTTAAAAACTACATCACTGAAGCTGGCAAAATCGTACCTAGCCGTATCACTGGTACTAGCGCTAAATACCAGCGTCAGCTAGCTCGCGCAATCAAACGTGCTCGCTACCTAGCTATTCTGCCATACACTGACAAACATCAGTAATCGGCACCGTTTATTAGAAAGAGGATTAAGCAATGCAAGTTATTCTACTTGATAAAATCGGTAACCTAGGTGGTCTTGGCGATACTGTAAACGTTAAATCTGGTTACGCTCGTAACTTCCTTATCCCTCAAGGTAAGGCTGTTATGGCAACTAAAGCTAACGTTGAAATGTTTGAAGGCCGTCGTGCTGAGCTAGAAGCTAAAGTTGCTGAGCAACTAGCTGCTGCTCAAGCTCGTGCTGACCAAGTTAACGCACTAGAAGCTGTTGTTATCGCTTCTAAAGCTGGTGACGAAGGTAAACTATTCGGTTCTATCGGTACTCGCGATATCGCTGACGCTATTACAGCGGCTGGCGTTGCAGTAACTAAGAGCGAAGTTCGTCTACCTGAAGGCGCTCTACGTAACACTGGTGAGTTCGAAATCAGCGTTCAACTTCACTCTGAAGTTTTTGCTGAAGTTAAACTACAAGTTGTTGCTGAGTAATTCAGTTTACGCAAGCTTAAAAACACCAGCCTCGGCTGGTGTTTTTTTATGTCTGAAATATACGATGTTCTAGAAGATAAACAGCAAGTTGATCGAAAAGATACTGTCTGCTTTGCTTAAGCCTTCTGGTACTTTGTCGTGATACTGGCGCGATTGGCTAAGCTTTAATGCGATGTCATCGGTAATATTGTTGGTAATGCTGATGTCACTGTCCCACATGGTATTGCTTTCACCTGTGACGTGGGTAATGTCGATACCAAATTTCAAATTATCCAGTACCTGCCAGTTTCCCCGGACGTTGGTGCGGAAAATCGGTTCCTGAACCACATCAGGAAACACAATGTCATCATCATCGATCTCATCTAAGTTTGGTTCCTGATATCGATAACCCGGTCCTAGCTCTACTTCAAGCAACAAGTTCTTACTGTTTGCTACCTGATAACCCAAACCACCGGACACTGTGAAGTCTTTAAAATAGGCGGTGTACTGTGAATCCATGCCTTTGAAGCTACTGTAAAGATAAGTATCTGAACCCAGCTTATAGTCACTTTGTAGCGAATACGTAGATTGACGTTTGGTTTCTTTACCGTTTTTTTCAAGCCGATAGAACTTCCAGTCGCCGGTAGTTCGGTAGCGACCCGATGTGTATTCCGATTTTAGGCGTGAATTCAGAGCTTCAGATGTGGTGTTGCCTGAGTGAGCTTGATAGCCAAACTCAACTTGGGTATCCCATGGGGAGGGCACTTCAATGTCCTTATCTTTGTTCGCATCTTCCGTTGCATAAGCTGCATTGAACGCTAGCAAGCTAATACTGAGAAGCCACAGTTTGGACACAGAGTACCTCGGTGAATCATAATAGGCCGCAAATCATAAATGCAGCTGATGGTTCTTTAGTCAGATTAACGTTAATTCTGCACCAAAGGATATTGAAAGTAGAGCACTGGCTGTGAGATTAGGAAAAATCCGCCATTAGAAGATGAAAAGTGCCCAATTGCTAACGAGAAGTTGTTGCTTTTATTGAATATGACAGCAATACACATGCCCTCATGATCTTTGTTTTTATGCGCATTTGTCCACGCTCTCGCATATTGAAGGGACTTGGGTATAATAAACGGCAATTTAGGGTATAGCTCTAAGGCAATTCACCTCTTAAGGCCAAATCCGGCCCCAGAATTATTGAGTAAGATAATGGCAGAACCCCGTATAGAGAATCGATATCGTAAAACTGCAGATGCACAAGTTGATGCTATCAAAGTTCCACCTCATTCATTGGAAGCTGAACAGTCGGTTATCGGTGGTCTGCTTCTGGATAATGAACGTTGGGATACCGTTTCTGAACGTGTTGTGTCGTCTGACTTTTACAGCCGCCCACATCGACATATTTTTGAAGCAGTTAAATCCATTCTTGAAGCAGGTAAGCCTCTCGATCTGATTACGCTTTCAGAATACTTAGAGCAGCGTGAGCAACTTGAAGATGTTGGTGGTTTTGCTTACTTAGCCGATCTTGCTAAGAATACACCGAGTGCGGCGAACATTAATGCGTACGCTGAAATCGTGGCAGAACGAGCTCTGGTTCGTAGCCTGATTGGTGTCGCCAATGAGATTGCGGATGCAGGTTATGATCCTCAGGGTCGCAGTTCAGAAGATTTACTGGACTTAGCAGAAAGTAAAGTTTTCGCGATCGCTGAAGCGCGCACCAATGAAAATGAAGGCCCTCAGAACGTCGATAACATTCTTGAGAAGACTCTAGAGCGTATCGAACTGCTTTATAAGAGCCCACAAGATGGTGTTACAGGTGTAAACACTGGTTTTACCGACCTAAACAAGAAAACAGCGGGTCTTCAAGGTTCAGATTTGGTTATTGTCGCGGCTCGTCCATCGATGGGTAAAACGACCTTTGCGATGAACTTATGTGAAAACGCAGCGATGGAGCAAGACAAGCCTGTTTTGATCTTCTCTCTAGAGATGCCAGCCGAACAGATCATGATGCGTATGCTCGCGTCTCTGTCTCGCGTTGACCAAACCAAAATCCGTACTGGTCAATTGGATGATGAAGATTGGGCGCGTATTTCTTCTACCATGGGTATTTTGATGGAGAAGAAAAACATGTATATCGATGACAGCTCAGGCCTGACGCCTACAGAAGTGCGTTCGCGAGCAAGACGTATTGCCCGTGAACGTGGTGGTTTATCACTTATCATGGTCGACTACCTGCAGTTAATGCGTGTACCTGCTTTGTCTGATAACCGTACTTTAGAAATCGCGGAAATTTCGCGCTCACTGAAAGCGTTAGCTAAAGAATTGAACGTACCTGTGGTGGCACTTTCTCAGCTTAACCGCTCTCTTGAGCAACGTGCTGATAAGCGTCCGGTTAACTCGGACTTACGTGAATCGGGCTCTATCGAGCAGGATGCAGACTTAATCATGTTCATATATCGTGATGAGGTTTACCACCCAGATAGTGCTTTGAAAGGTACGGCTGAAATTATTATCGGTAAGCAGCGTAACGGTCCTATCGGTTCGGTACGTCTGACATTCCAAGGTCAGTATTCGCGATTTGATAACTATGCGGGACCTGCATTCGATTTCGACAACGAATAATCATCATCCTGCCTGTTTGAAACTCTAGGGGCTTTGGTTTCACTTATTCTCCCCAATCACATAGTTATCATTTATTGGCAATAGAAAACAGCAGGCTAATCAACCTGCTGTTTTTTGTTTATTCGCCCTGAATGGTAGCTATCACTCTTCTTTTTCCACCGTGGTTACGATGTTCTCCAAGATAGATTCCCTGCCAAGTTCCTAATGCCAGCCGCCCATTTGAAACTGGGATTGTGATACTTGACCCCAGTAGCGATGCTTTAATATGTGCTGGCATATCATCATCACCCTCGTATGTGTGCACGTAGTATGGTGCTCTTTCTGGAACAAAATGATTAAAGTGCTGCTCCATATCGGAACGTACGGTCGGATCCGCATTTTCGTTGATGGTTAAGCTCGCAGAGGTGTGCTGAATGAACAGATGCACTATGCCAACTGAAACTTTCTTCAAATCTGGTAACTGACGTTCAACTTCGTCGGTTATTAAATGAAAACCTCTAGGGTATGAAGGCAAATGAATATGAGTTTGTGTCCACATTTCCGAGTTCCATAATCTAATTGGCAAACAGATAGTTTAGCGTTATGGTGAGCGCCTTACGATAATAATTATGGCGTTAGCGGCGGCTCTTTACTGACTTAACTCAAAGCGAGTGATTAAAGGTTGAGTCATAATTATGTACTGAAAATTAATTACATTTTTTGCTACTCTTGTTGGTAGCATTTTTACTTTTTATTTTTATTAATCGGGGGTCGAACAATCACCTGTGCTTCATCGATGAAGAGAGGCTAAGATTGTTTGAACAAAACCTACAGTCATATCGGGATAGATACCATGTTGAAAAACATCAATCCAACGCAAACTCAAGCTTGGAAAGCTCTGACTGCGCATTTTGAGTCAGTGCAAGGCATGAACCTTAACTCTTTGTTCGCAGAAGATAGTGAGCGCTTCGCTAAGTATTCAGCAAAATTTGGTAGCGACATTCTTGTCGACTATTCAAAGAACCTTGTAAACGAAGAAACGATGAAGCACCTGTTTGCATTAGCTGAAGAAACTGACGTAAAAGGCGCGATTCAAGCGATGTTCAGTGGCGAAGCTATTAACCAAACTGAAGGCCGTGCAGTACTTCACACTGCTTTACGTAACCGTAGCAACAAGCCAGTTTTGGCTTACGGTAAAGATGTAATGCCAGAAGTAAATGCTGTGCTTGAAAAGATGAAAGCTTTCTCTGAACGCGTTATTGGTGGCGAATGGAAAGGTTACACAGGTAAGGCAATTACTGATGTTGTTAACATCGGTATCGGTGGTTCAGACTTAGGTCCATACATGGTGACTGAAGCTCTAACGCCATACAAAAACCATCTGACTATGCATTTTGTTTCTAACGTTGACGGTACTCATATCGCTGAAACGTTGAAAAAAGTGAACCCAGAAACAACGCTATTCCTAGTTGCATCTAAGACTTTCACTACTCAAGAGACGATGACTAACGCGCACTCTGCTCGTGATTGGTTCTTGAAATCGGCTGGTGATGAAGCTCATGTAGCTAAGCACTTTGCGGCTCTTTCTACTAACGCTGGCGCTGTTTCAGAGTTTGGTATTGATACTGACAACATGTTTGGTTTCTGGGACTGGGTTGGTGGCCGTTACTCACTATGGTCTGCTATCGGTCTGTCTATTATTCTTTCAATCGGTTACGAGAACTTCGTTGAGCTTTTAACGGGTGCTCACGAAATGGATAACCACTTCGTTGAAACTTCATTTGAAAGCAACATTCCAGTGATCTTGGCGTTGATTGGTATTTGGTACAACAACTTCCACGGTGCGGAATCAGAAGCGATTCTTCCATACGATCAATACATGCACCGTTTTGCTGCTTACTTCCAACAAGGCAACATGGAATCAAACGGTAAATACACAGATCGTGACGGTAACCCAGTAACTTACCAAACTGGCCCAATTATTTGGGGTGAGCCTGGTACTAACGGTCAACACGCTTTCTATCAGTTGATCCACCAAGGTACTAAGATGATCCCTTGTGACTTCATTGCTCCAGCAGTGACTCACAACCCAACCAGCGATCATCACCAAAAACTGATGTCTAACTTCTTTGCTCAAACTGAAGCGTTAGCGTTTGGTAAATCGGCTGAAACTGTAAAAGCTGAGCTTGAAAAAGCGGGTATGAACGCAGAAGAAGTAGCGAAGCTTGTTCCATTCAAAGTATTCGAAGGTAACCGCCCAACCAACTCTATTCTGGTTAAGCAAATTACGCCTCGTTCACTAGGTAACTTGATTGCAATGTACGAACATAAAATCTTCGTTCAAGGCATCATCTGGAACATCTTTACATTTGACCAATGGGGCGTAGAACTTGGTAAGCAACTAGCAAACCAAATTCTGCCAGAGTTGACTGATGCATCTGAAATCACTTCACATGACAGCTCAACTAACGGTCTGATCAACGCATTCAAAGCATTGCGTAGCTAATATTGACTAGAGCCTGTGTTTTACATGGGCATTTAGAATGCAAAAAGGCTGATGTATTTTACATCAGCCTTTTCTAGTTCAATGGAACGGGATGTTGAGTGCTCGCTACTCGAAACAGATTTCGATGAAAGCATTACCCCATTGTGAAGAAAACGGCATGATAATGATCGAGCCTTCACATTTGTGACGAATCGTATGCCCTTTACCAGAGACAACCACTGGTGTTGCCATATCGAAATCAAAGCCGCTTTCAGCCAGAATTCGTTTAGCGCCACCTGTGACCATATTGGTAATCTCGCCAACCATATCGGTAACTTCTTCATTTAGGCCATTTGGCCTCTCACCCAACATATTCTGCATGATTTCTAATGCTAGGTTTTCATCAAATGTAATAGACATTGAGCCACGCGTTTGACTGCCGACCATGCCAATTAGCCCCGAGACATCTCCACGGGCAATCTCATCTTTCTTTAGACGAGGCTTCTGAGGCTTCAATTCTAATGAAGCCATCGTTTTTAAAACGTTCATTAAGGACGCTAGAAACGGATTTACAAATTCAGCGCGCATAACCTTCTTCTATCTGAATCAAAAAATTATTTCGAGGAACAGGTTTTACACACACCGTGTGATTCGATCACTTGGTTGCTAATGGTAAAACCGTGTTGCTCAGCATTCTTCGCCAGCTGGGCAATCAGATTATCATCTTGTAGCTCTACGACATTACCACACTGGTCACAAATTAATAGTTGTGAAAAATGCTTATGTGCATTGCAAGAGCAGCAAGAAATAAAACTGTTTGTGGATTCCACTCTATGGATAAAGCCTTGCTCCATTAAGAAGTCTAACGCTCGATAGACCGTTGGTGGCTTAGCCTGAGGTTCACTCTTTTTTAAGTCGTCCAGCAATTCATAAGCACTTGACGCTTTTTCACTTGCACAAATAAGCTCAAACACACGCTTACGTTGAGAGGTCAGTCTGACTCCTCGTGCTGCACAAATTTCTTCTACTTGCTTAGTTAGCTTAGTGTCCAATTCTATCACCATAATCTTTGGACTTTAGTAATGATATACCATTTCTTAGTGAATAAAGCGCATTCTTAAAATAATGACGCTTGAAGAACATGGTGTATCGATAAAAAACGAATTAGCGGTAACTTACCTTATATCGCCAAAAAACGATACTATATAACAACTGTTCGTTGAGCTCGTTGACATAATTTGCACTTTTCAGACGCTACATCGAGAGCGTTAGCTCGCTTTTTTATGAATTTCTCCGCTCTGTGTGTATAATCGCCGCTCTCTGAGATGTAAAGCGAAGGAACCGTTTTGCACGCTATCTTCGGTCATTAATGTAAGCGTATAAATTCGTTCTATTTTTGACTGGGCTGGCAGCTAACTTCTGCTAGCGAAGTATTTCATCACGGTATCTGAATTCGATATAAATCATGACTATTGCTAAAGACACTTCAACATATAAAGCTAACCGCCTTTCAGTCGCTCCCATGTTGGATTGGACGGATCGCCATTGTCGTTACTTCCACCGACTCATGACATCGCAAACTCTGTTGTATACCGAAATGGTGACTACCGGTGCGATTATTCACGGTAAAGGTGATTTTCTTGCGTATAACCAAGAAGAACATCCAGTAGCGCTGCAACTCGGTGGTTCAAACCCGGTTGATCTTGCCCATTGTGCAAAGCTGGCTCAAGAGCGTGGCTATGATGAAATTAACCTCAATGTTGGCTGCCCGTCAGACCGTGTTCAGAATGGTCGCTTCGGTGCGTGCTTAATGGCTGAACCTCAGTTGGTTGCAGATTGTGTTGCTGCGATGAAAGAGGTTGTTGATGTACCTGTGACGGTAAAAACACGCATTGGCATAGATGATCAAGATTCGTATGAGTTTCTGACAGATTTCATCTCCATAGTGTCAGAGAAAGGTGGCTGTGAGCAGTTTACGATTCATGCTCGTAAAGCTTGGCTGAGTGGATTGAGTCCGAAAGAGAACCGCGAAATTCCACCGTTGGATTACAACCGCGCATATCAAATCAAGAAAGATTTCTCTCACTTAAACATCGCTATCAATGGCGGTGTGAAAAGTCTGGAAGAAGCGAAACTGCATTTAGCTCATTTAGACGGTGTAATGATTGGCCGAGAAGCGTACCAAAGTCCTTATATTCTGGCTGAAGTTGATCAACAGATATTCGGTTTAGATGCACCAGTTAAGAAACGTTCTGAAGTGATTTTTGAAATGTTCTCATACATTGAGCAGCAATTATCACAAGGCGCTTATCTTGGTCACATTACTCGCCACATGCTTGGTATGTTCCAAAGTATGCCGGGTGCGCGTCAATGGCGCCGTCACATCAGTGAAAATGCACACAAGGCTGGAGCTGGTATTGAAGTTGTTGAAGCCGCTTTAGCCAAAATCCCATACCAAGATTTGGGTGTGTAAATCTCACCACTAGTTAGTGATTTTTACCTCTAAATTTTATTGAGAGCCAACAGTCTTTGATGTGTTGGCTTTTTTATTTTTTAAATTCAGCTAATTACATCTTTTATAAACTTGGAATGAATACTGCTAATACTTCTGCAGCATGATGAAAAAAGCATAGCTAAAAGGAGAGTGAATGATGTTCGAGATTATCTTTATATTGGTTTTTGTGGCGACATTGCTGGTGACAGGGCTAACTCTTATGAGTGTGTTTGCCGCGATTGGCTTATCTTTATTAGTGATGCTGGTGCTCGGTATGTTTGGCATGGCGATTAAACTGTTACCTTGGATATTGGCGATTGCAGTGATTGTGTGGATTTTTCGTCAGGGAGATAAAGCGCCACGTTAATTCTTATGAATATGCGTTTTCCCGCATAGGGAATATGCTAGTATCACGTTTATTCGTTAGTGAAAATTTTTGGAGCAAACATAGGATGAACAAACCTATCGTAGCCGTATTTACTTCTCTACTCATGATAGGCTCGGCTCCTGTTTGGTGTGCCAACTCGCCTGTTGGGGTGAACGTTGCCGCTGATATGTGGTTACCAAGTACTAAAATTGATAATACACGTCGTGATGACGCGAACTCTCCTGTCTTGAATTTGGCGTTCGAGCATCAGCTACCGTATTTGCCTAATATTAGTGTTAGGTATACCAATATGGATGCCGACTATGCTTCTTACGATAAACTCGACTACACCTTCTATTACAATATCTTAGAGCGTGATTTGATGACGTTCGATGCGGGCATTTCGATGACCCAGTATGCGAACAGTGAATATAAAGCAACAGATGGGCAGAAGTACTCGTTCGATGATCTGACGTTTAACTGGTATGCACATGCTGAAATCTCTGTTCCGGAAACCAATTTCGACATCATTGGTCAATTTGAGTTTGGTGATAGTGACGGCATAAAGAGTTCGGATGTGATTGCTGGGGTTCAGTATGTTGTGCCTTTAGCTGAGGGCGATCTTTCTTTCCGCGGCGGCTATCGAGTGATTGACCTTGAATTCACCGATTTAGCGACCGCTTCCCCGAACAACAAAATGTCATATGTGTTCGCAGACGGTTGGTTCCTAGGCACTCAGTTTAAGTTTTAACCCTGATTCAAAATAAAAAGCCACGCACGACGTGACTTTTTTTACATCTAGCCGTTAGAAATTATTTCTCATCGTTATTTAGTACTTCATCATAATTGAGCCATGCTTAAGAAGTGGACTTAGCTAGGTGAGAGTATAGGGAATGACAATCGCGGAACTGAGAAACTTGTATCGTGAGAAGATGCTGGTGGAGGCGATCATAGAGCCCTCCGCTCACGAAGGCTCGTGGATAGTAGAATTTCGCCATCAAGCGGGTGGTTTTGTTCTGCTAACAAATGCCAGCGGTGAAGAATGCCACTATGCAGATTTGGACCTGGCATCGAAATCGGCGATGGCGGTAGGTTTCAAACAAGTCAGGGTGGAATCAACCAGAGATTGAGTTTTTAACCTTCTTACTTCCAAAAAGTTATAAAACATTCTCTTCTATTCTTTCTTGTTATTAAGGAGAGTGGTTAATCTATCGTCACGCAATGAATAAGGAAGTCGTGACAATGTCTTCAGGAAATACCATACCAAAAGAGCTGGTTAGTTTAACTGGCCCGCTAAACGACTCGCAGTTAAATCAGCTGCAACAAACGGTTTCACAACTTTCACCTCAGCAACTAGCGTGGGTGAGCGGTTATTTTTGGGGTTTAAGTCAATCTCAATCAGTGACAACGAACTCACCTCTTAATCAGGCTTCAGCATTTGCTATTGCTAAACCAGATAGCCAGTTAACCATCATCTATGCTTCGCAAACGGGTAATGCAAAAGGTGTTGCAGAAGCGCTTGAGCATGAGGCGCAAGCTGCTGGTGTTGCAGTTCGTCTGTTTGACGCAAGTGATTACAAAGGCAAAGACTTAGCCAAAGAGACGCACGTTATTTTCGTCGCTTCAACCAACGGTGAAGGTGAAGCGCCAGATAATGCTCTCGAGTTGCATGAATTTCTACAATCAAAGAAAGCACCAAAGCTGCCGAATTTGGAATATGGTGTGATTGGTTTGGGTGATTCCAGCTATGAGTTTTTCTGCCAGACGGGTAAAGACTTCGATGCATTCCTAGAAAAGTTAGGCGCGAAACGTTTTATCGACCGAGTTGACTGTGACGTTGATTACGATCAGCCTGCAGCAGAGTGGCGAGCTAAAGTCATTGAAATTGTCAAAGAATCGTTGGCAAGTACTCAAGCTGAAGTTGTTCAACTGCCAGTCGGTCAGACGTCAGTCTCTCACTCTCAATACACAAAACAAAATCCGTATACAGCAACCTTACTGACTAGCCAAAAAATCACAGGTCGCGATTCAGGAAAAGACGTTCGTCATATTGAAATTGATTTAGAAAGCTCAGGTTTGACTTATCAGCCGGGTGACGCTCTAGGTGTTTGGTATGAGAACAGTTCTGAATTGGCAAGCGCTGTAGCAGGGGCCGTAGGCTTATCAGGCGTTGAAAGTGTAGATGTTGATGGAGAAAGTCTTTCTATTCATAGCGCTCTGGTCAGTAAATATGAAATTACTGCAGCAAATCCTCAGTTCATCACTAAGTTTGCTGAGCTATCGGGCAGTGAAAAGCTACAAGCTCTGGTCGCAGACAAAGATAAACTTCGTGAGTACTCATCAAATACTCAAATTCTTGATGTATTAAAAGAGAAGCAAACCAAGCTGTCAGCTGAAGAGCTAGTCTCTTTGTTACGTCGTTTAACGCCTCGTCTTTATTCTATTGCATCCAGTCAGTCCGAAGTGGATGAAGAAGTGCATTTGACAGTTGGTATCGTTGAATACGAACAAGGTGAAGAAGTTCGCCAAGGCGGAGCTTCTAGCTTCTTAGGTCGCAGACTGGAAGAGGGCGATGAAGTTAAAATTTTCATCGAACACAATAACAACTTCAAACTGCCACAGGATGACTCTACACCGATCATCATGGTTGGTCCGGGTACTGGCATTGCACCATTCCGCAGTTTCATCCAAGAGCGTGATAATCGTGGCGCAGAGGGTAAGAACTGGTTGTTCTTCGGTGATCGTACTTTCACTCAAGATTTCTTGTATCAAGTAGAGTGGCAGAAATATCTGAAGTCAGGCGCTTTGAGTCGTTTGGATGTGGCATTTAGCCGTGACCAACATGAAAAAGTGTATGTTCAGCACCGCATTCTTGAGCAAGCCGAACAGGTTTGGCAGTGGCTTCAAGAAGGCGCGTATATCTATATCTGTGGCGATGCAACTCGTATGGCGAAAGATGTCCATGAAGCACTAGTTATTGTTGCAGAGCAGCAAGGTGGCCTGACTCGAGAAAAGGCTGAAGAGTATTTGAATGAACTTCGTAAAGCGAAACGTTACCAAAGGGATGTTTATTAATGAGCACTAAAATCGAAAACAACAGCCAAGAAGTATTGGGCGAAGTGCTTGGCCCTCTGTCGGATAACGAGCGTTTAAAAAGAGAAAGTAATTTCCTACGTGGAACGATCGAGCAAGATCTGCAAGATCGTATCACTGGCGGATTCACAGCAGATAACTTCCAGCTTATTCGTTTCCACGGTATGTATCAGCAAGACGACCGTGATATTCGCAACGAACGAACTAAGCAAAAGCTGGAACCATTACATAATGTGATGCTTCGAGCTCGTATGCCTGGCGGGATTATTCAGCCTAAGCAATGGCTAGCTATCGACAAGTTCGCCACTGAACATACTATGTATGGAAGTATTCGTTTGACGACTCGCCAGACTTTCCAGTTCCACGGTGTATTAAAACCAAATATTAAGCTGATGCATCAGACACTCAATAGTATTGGTATTGATTCAATTGCTACCGCGGGCGACGTAAACCGAAACGTATTATGTACGTCTAACCCTGTTGAATCTGAGTTGCATCGAGAAGCTTATGAATGGGCGGCGAAAATTAGTGAACATTTACTACCAAAAACTCGTGCTTATGCGGAAATTTGGTTAGATGGTGAGAAAGTAGAAACAACGGACGAAGAACCTATTCTCGGAAGCACTTATCTTCCTCGTAAGTTCAAAACAACGGTTGTGATCCCTCCTCATAATGACATCGACGTGCATGCTAACGATCTTAGCTTTGTTGCTATTGCTGATAACGGCAAGCTGGTGGGCTTCAATGTTCTCGTAGGAGGTGGTCTAGCCATGACTCATGGTGATACGTCTACTTACCCTCGTCGTGCGGATGACTTAGGTTATATTCCAGCAGAAAAAACATTAGACGTAGCAGCGGCAGTGGTGACAACTCAACGTGATTGGGGTAACCGTTCAAATCGTAAGAATGCGAAAACCAAATACACACTAGATCGTGTGGGTGTTGATGTATTTAAAGCTGAAGTCGAGAAGCGGGCTGGAATTCAGTTTGAAGCAAGTCGTCCTTATGAGTTCACTGAGCGTGGCGATCGTATTGGTTGGGTAGAAGGTATCGATGGCAAGTTCCATCTCTCTCTATTTATAGAGAATGGCCGTTTACTTGATTATCCTGGTAAACCTCTAAAAACGGGCGTTGCTGAAATTGCGAAGATCCACAAAGGTGACTTCCGCATGACTGCAAACCAGAACTTAATTGTTGCGGGTGTACTTGCCGACCAAAAAGATCTGATTGAGAAGATTGCACGTGAACATGGTTTGATGGATGACTCTGTCAGCGAGCAGCGTAAGAATTCAATGGCGTGTGTGGCGTTTCCAACGTGTCCGCTTGCAATGGCAGAAGCAGAACGTTTCCTTCCTTCTTTTGTTACTGATGTTGAGGGAATTCTCGAAAAACACAATCTGCCAAAAGAAGACAACATCATCTTGCGTGTCACAGGCTGTCCAAATGGTTGTGGCCGTGCGATGTTGGCGGAACTTGGTCTGGTGGGTAAAGCGCCAGGTCGTTATAACTTGCATCTCGGTGGTAACAGAGCGGGTACGCGAATTCCTAAGATGTATAAAGAGAACATCACTGAGCAACAGATCTTAGAAGAGATCGATCAGCTAGTGGAGCGCTGGTCGAAAGAGCGTGAAGCAGGTGAAGGTTTTGGCGATTTCACTATCCGAGCTGGGATCATTCAAGAAGTTGTTGTATCTAAGAGGGACTTTTATGCTTGATACTGTCTCTGTGCCTGATTTGTCAGAACTGCTCACTCTGACAAAAGTGGAACAAACACTTCGTCTTGCAGAAGTTAATGCTTATCTTGAAAGTTTAACCGCTCAAGAACGTGTGGAATGGGCATTCGAAAACTTACCGGGCACTCATGCAGTATCTTCAAGTTTCGGTATTCAAGCAGCTTTAATGCTACATCTTGTATCGAGTATTAAAGCTGATGTGCCTGTAGTCTTGACGGATACAGGCTACTTGTTCCCAGAAACCTATCAGTTTATTGATGAGTTAACTCAGCGTTTGAATCTGAATTTGCAAATCTATAAGTCTGAACTGACGCCAGCATGGCAAGAAGCGCGTTTTGGTAAACTTTGGGAGCAGGGTGTCGAGGGGATCGAACAATACAACCGTCTTAATAAAGTAGAGCCAATGCGCAAAGCTTTAGAAGAACTGTCTGTCGGAGTTTGGTTTTCAGGTTTGCGCCGAGAGCAATCTCAATCTAGAGCAACGTTGCCTATATTAGCGGTTCAAAATGGCGTGTTTAAGTTTCTCCCTGTTATCGATTGGACGAATAAAGATGTCCACTATTACCTAAAAGATAATGACCTTCCATATCATCCTCTTTGGGAACAAGGTTACCTGTCGGTTGGTGATACACACACAACTCGTAAATGGGAGCCTGGAATGGCAGAAGAGGAAACTCGTTTCTTCGGCTTGAAGCGAGAATGTGGTCTTCATGAAGATAACAACTAAGAAAAGCGTCCGTTTTAATTAGTTAATTTTCTATCTACCAATAAAAAAGCTGCAATCGCAGCTTTTTTATTAAGCCTGATCAGCGACTGGATAAGCAACAAAAAGGATAACTCTGTGGATAACTTGTATTCAACTTTTGGGTAAAGTTGGATAAATAAGGCTTTGGCGATGTTTTCTCCGGTTAAGCATTATTTTTGTATTTTTTGCAAAATAATACTTGCCAGTGTGATTTGGATCCCTATAATGCCTCCTCGTTGACGCAGCAAGGGCTAGCAAGCCACTAAGCCGCTTCAACAGGCCAAAAAAGAAAATTAAAAAAGTGTTTGACACGAATTAATTTCCAGCTAGAATGGCCGCCTCTTCCGAAGTGACCTAAGTCACTAAGAACGGTAGAAAGCTCTTTAACAATTTAAACCTATCAATCTGTGTGGGCACTCGTTGATGAAAATCAAAGTTAAGTCTTTGTTCTAGTAGCAAAGCAACTTAGGTTTCAATGAACTGAGTGACCAATACAAATAACTTCGGTTATTTGGCACAGTCAATTCATTACCATTCTGTTGGAATGGTAATAGCTTTAAAATTACTTCTTACTTTCGAGTAAGAGCAGTTTTGAAGTCAGTATTCGTTGAGCCGACAAAATCTTAAATTGAAGAGTTTGATCATGGCTCAGATTGAACGCTGGCGGCAGGCCTAACACATGCAAGTCGAGCGGCAGCACAGAGAAACTTGTTTCTCGGGTGGCGAGCGGCGGACGGGTGAGTAATGCCTGGGAAATTGCCCTGATGTGGGGGATAACCATTGGAAACGATGGCTAATACCGCATAATAGCTTCGGCTCAAAGAGGGGGACCTTCGGGCCTCTCGCGTCAGGATATGCCCAGGTGGGATTAGCTAGTTGGTGAGGTAATGGCTCACCAAGGCGACGATCCCTAGCTGGTCTGAGAGGATGATCAGCCACACTGGAACTGAGACACGGTCCAGACTCCTACGGGAGGCAGCAGTGGGGAATATTGCACAATGGGCGCAAGCCTGATGCAGCCATGCCGCGTGTGTGAAGAAGGCCTTCGGGTTGTAAAGCACTTTCAGTCGTGAGGAAGGTGGTGTTGTTAATAGCAGCATCATTTGACGTTAGCGACAGAAGAAGCACCGGCTAACTCCGTGCCAGCAGCCGCGGTAATACGGAGGGTGCGAGCGTTAATCGGAATTACTGGGCGTAAAGCGCATGCAGGTGGTTTGTTAAGTCAGATGTGAAAGCCCGGGGCTCAACCTCGGAATAGCATTTGAAACTGGCAAGCTAGAGTACTGTAGAGGGGGGTAGAATTTCAGGTGTAGCGGTGAAATGCGTAGAGATCTGAAGGAATACCGGTGGCGAAGGCGGCCCCCTGGACAGATACTGACACTCAGATGCGAAAGCGTGGGGAGCAAACAGGATTAGATACCCTGGTAGTCCACGCCGTAAACGATGTCTACTTGGAGGTTGTGGCCTTGAGCCGTGGCTTTCGGAGCTAACGCGTTAAGTAGACCGCCTGGGGAGTACGGTCGCAAGATTAAAACTCAAATGAATTGACGGGGGCCCGCACAAGCGGTGGAGCATGTGGTTTAATTCGATGCAACGCGAAGAACCTTACCTACTCTTGACATCTACAGAATCCTGCGGAGACGCGGGAGTGCCTTCGGGAACTGTAAGACAGGTGCTGCATGGCTGTCGTCAGCTCGTGTTGTGAAATGTTGGGTTAAGTCCCGCAACGAGCGCAACCCTTATCCTTGTTTGCCAGCGAGTCATGTCGGGAACTCCAGGGAGACTGCCGGTGATAAACCGGAGGAAGGTGGGGACGACGTCAAGTCATCATGGCCCTTACGAGTAGGGCTACACACGTGCTACAATGGCGCATACAGAGGGCAGCGAACTAGCGATAGTAAGCGAATCCCAAAAAGTGCGTCGTAGTCCGGATTGGAGTCTGCAACTCGACTCCATGAAGTCGGAATCGCTAGTAATCGTGAATCAGAATGTCACGGTGAATACGTTCCCGGGCCTTGTACACACCGCCCGTCACACCATGGGAGTGGGCTGCAAAAGAAGCAGGTAGTTTAACCTTCGGGAGGACGCTTGCCACTTTGTGGTTCATGACTGGGGTGAAGTCGTAACAAGGTAGCGCTAGGGGAACCTGGCGCTGGATCACCTCCTTACGTAAAGATTCTCTTGATGAGTGTCCACACAGATTGATTAGGTTTAGAAAGTAAAGAGACGATATTGGGTCTGTAGCTCAGGTGGTTAGAGCGTTCGCCTGATAAGCGAGAGGTCGGTGGTTCAAGTCCACTCAGACCCACCAATCTTTCCTTGTGAAGATTGAACAGTATCGACACCTGATGGGGTTATAGCTCAGCTGGGAGAGCGCCTGCCTTGCACGCAGGAGGTCTGCGGTTCGATCCCGCATAGCTCCACCATCTTTAAGCGCATTCGATGAGTGCTTTTAAAAATGGTTTTCGTTAGAAAATCTTGCTCTTTAACAATTTGGAAAGCTGACAGTTAATAATTTGATTAATTATTAACTATTAAAAGTTCTCAAATCCTATGTCTCACTCTTTTATTAGAGAAAGGATGTAGGTACCAATACACATTCAAGTGTTCTTGGGAATCTTACTTTATAAGTAAGTATTCATATTTGAGTCCGGCAAAATCGAAATGTCTCTCGCTCATTCAAATAATGAGAGACAACTAACCTTGGTTGTTTGCCATACACCTTTTTGTCTTCACTTTCAAAAGTAAAAGCAAACAGAAACCTCTTGGGGTTGTATGGTTAAGTGACTAAGCGTACACGGTGGATGCCTTGGCAGTCAGAGGCGATGAAGGACGTATTAACTTGCGATAAGCGTAGATAAGGCAGTAAAAGCCACTTGAGTCTACGATTTCCGAATGGGGAAACCCACTCACATAAGTGAGTATCATTAACTGAATACATAGGTTAATGAGGCGAACCGGGAGAACTGAAACATCTAAGTACCCCGAGGAAAAGAAATCAATTGAGATTCCGAAAGTAGCGGCGAGCGAAATTGGATTAGCCCTTAAGCTTTTAATGACACAGGTGAAGGCTCTGGAAAGTGCCGCGATACCGGGTGATAGCCCCGTAACCGACATGTCATTTTGAGTGAAAACGAGTAAGGCGGGACACGTGATATCCTGTTTGAATATGGGGGGACCATCCTCCAAGGCTAAATACTCCTGACTGACCGATAGTGAACCAGTACCGTGAGGGAAAGGCGAAAAGAACCCCTGTGAGGGGAGTGAAATAGAACCTGAAACCGTGTACGTACAAGCAGTAGGAGCCTCTTCGTGGGGTGACTGCGTACCTTTTGTATAATGGGTCAGCGACTTATATTCAGTGGCAAGGTTAACCGTATAGGGGAGCCGTAGGGAAACCGAGTCTTAACTGGGCGTTCAGTCTCTGGATATAGACCCGAAACCGAGTGATCTAGCCATGGGCAGGTTGAAGATTGAGTAACATCAATTGGAGGACCGAACCGACTAATGTTGAAAAATTAGCGGATGACTTGTGGCTAGGGGTGAAAGGCCAATCAAACTCGGAGATAGCTGGTTCTCCCCGAAAGCTATTTAGGTAGCGCCTCGGACGAATACTACTGGGGGTAGAGCACTGTTAAGGCTAGGGGGTCATCCCGACTTACCAACCCTTTGCAAACTCCGAATACCAGTAAGTACTATCCGGGAGACACACGGCGGGTGCTAACGTCCGTCGTGGAGAGGGAAACAACCCAGACCGCCAGCTAAGGTCCCAAATGATTACTAAGTGGGAAACGATGTGGGAAGGCTCAGACAGCTAGGATGTTGGCTTAGAAGCAGCCATCATTTAAAGAAAGCGTAATAGCTCACTAGTCGAGTCGGCCTGCGCGGAAGATGTAACGGGGCTAAGTAATCAACCGAAGCTGCGGCAATGCAATTTATTGTATTGGGTAGGGGAGCGTTCTGTAAGCCGTTGAAGGTGTGTTGTAAAGCATGCTGGAGGTATCAGAAGTGCGAATGCTGACATGAGTAACGATAAAGGGGGTGAAAAACCTCCTCGCCGGAAGACCAAGGGTTCCTGTCCAACGTTAATCGGGGCAGGGTGAGTCGACCCCTAAGGCGAGGCCGAAAGGCGTAGTCGATGGGAAACGGGTTAATATTCCCGTACTTCTTACAATTGCGATGGGGGGACGGAGAAGGCTAGGTGGGCCTGGCGACGGTTGTCCAGGTTCAAGTGCGTAGGCTTGAGAGTTAGGTAAATCCGGCTCTCTTTAAGGCTGAGACACGATGTCGAGCTACTACGGTAGTGAAGTCATTGATGCCATGCTTCCAGGAAAAGCCTCTAAGCTTCAGATTGTAAGGAATCGTACCCCAAACCGACACAGGTGGTCGGGTAGAGAATACCAAGGCGCTTGAGAGAACTCGGGTGAAGGAACTAGGCAAAATGGTACCGTAACTTCGGGAGAAGGTACGCTCTTGACGGTGAAGTCCCTCGCGGATGGAGCTGATGAGAGTCGCAGATACCAGGTGGCTGCAACTGTTTATTAAAAACACAGCACTGTGCAAAATCGTAAGATGACGTATACGGTGTGACGCCTGCCCGGTGCCGGAAGGTTAATTGATGGGGTTAGACTTCGGTCGAAGCTCTTGATCGAAGCCCCGGTAAACGGCGGCCGTAACTATAACGGTCCTAAGGTAGCGAAATTCCTTGTCGGGTAAGTTCCGACCTGCACGAATGGCGTAATGATGGCCACGCTGTCTCCACCCGAGACTCAGTGAAATTGAAATCGCTGTGAAGATGCAGTGTACCCGCGGCTAGACGGAAAGACCCCGTGAACCTTTACTACAGCTTGGCACTGAACATTGAACCTACATGTGTAGGATAGGTGGGAGGCTTTGAAGCGCAGACGCTAGTTTGTGTGGAGCCGTCCTTGAAATACCACCCTTGTATGTTTGATGTTCTAACTCAGACCCGTTATCCGGGTCGAGGACAGTGCCTGGTGGGTAGTTTGACTGGGGCGGTCTCCTCCCAAAGAGTAACGGAGGAGCACGAAGGTGGGCTAAACACGGTTGGACATCGTGTGGTTAGTGCAATGGCATAAGCCCGCTTGACTGCGAGAATGACAATTCGAGCAGGTGCGAAAGCAGGTCATAGTGATCCGGTGGTTCTGAATGGAAGGGCCATCGCTCAACGGATAAAAGGTACTCCGGGGATAACAGGCTGATACCGCCCAAGAGTTCATATCGACGGCGGTGTTTGGCACCTCGATGTCGGCTCATCACATCCTGGGGCTGAAGTCGGTCCCAAGGGTATGGCTGTTCGCCATTTAAAGTGGTACGCGAGCTGGGTTTAGAACGTCGTGAGACAGTTCGGTCCCTATCTGCCGTGGGCGTTGGAGAATTGAAGGGGGCTGCTCCTAGTACGAGAGGACCGGAGTGGACGAACCTCTGGTGTTCGGGTTGTTACGCCAGTAGCATTGCCCGGTAGCTAAGTTCGGAATTGATAACCGCTGAAAGCATCTAAGCGGGAAGCAAGCCCTGAGATGAGTTCTCCCTGGCACTTTAAGTGTCCTAAAGGGTTGTTCGAGACTAGAACGTTGATAGGCAGGGTGTGTAAGTGCTGTGAGGCATTGAGCTAACCTGTACTAATTGCCCGTGAGGCTTAACCATACAACACCCAAGGGGTTTTGTGGACTCAAAGCAAGAACAGAATTGAATGTGTAGAGAACATTAACAGCTTTCCGAATTTTAAATTTTGCTTGGCGACCATAGCGATTTGGACCCACCTGATTCCATGCCGAACTCAGAAGTGAAACGAATTAGCGCCGATGGTAGTGTGGGGTCTCCCCATGTGAGAGTAGGACATCGCCAGGCTCATATTCATGACTTGCTTACTTATTAAGCGAGTCAACATAGAGTTCTAAAATGTTTAGAATTTTATGTTGACTTTCAAAGCATGAAGCGTAATATACGCGTCCTGCCCAAGTGCTAAGGCACTGAAAGCAAAGCTCTTTAACAATTTAAACCTATCAATCTGTGTGGGCACTCGTTGATGAAAATCAAAGTTAAGTCTTTGTTCTTGTAACAAAGCAACTTAGGTTTCAATGAACTGAGTGACCAATACAAATAACTTCGGTTATTTGGCACAGTCAATTCATTACCATTCTGTTGGAATGGTAATAGCTTTAAAATTACGTCTTACTTTCGAGTAAGAGCAGTTTTGAAGTCAGTATTCGTTGAGCCGACAAAATCTTAAATTGAAGAGTTTGATCATGGCTCAGATTGAACGCTGGCGGCAGGCCTAACACATGCAAGTCGAGCGGCAGCACAGAGAAACTTGTTTCTCGGGTGGCGAGCGGCGGACGGGTGAGTAATGCCTGGGAAATTGCCCTGATGTGGGGGATAACCATTGGAAACGATGGCTAATACCGCATAATAGCTTCGGCTCAAAGAGGGGGACCTTCGGGCCTCTCGCGTCAGGATATGCCCAGGTGGGATTAGCTAGTTGGTGAGGTAATGGCTCACCAAGGCGACGATCCCTAGCTGGTCTGAGAGGATGATCAGCCACACTGGAACTGAGACACGGTCCAGACTCCTACGGGAGGCAGCAGTGGGGAATATTGCACAATGGGCGCAAGCCTGATGCAGCCATGCCGCGTGTGTGAAGAAGGCCTTCGGGTTGTAAAGCACTTTCAGTCGTGAGGAAGGTGGTGTTGTTAATAGCAGCATCATTTGACGTTAGCGACAGAAGAAGCACCGGCTAACTCCGTGCCAGCAGCCGCGGTAATACGGAGGGTGCGAGCGTTAATCGGAATTACTGGGCGTAAAGCGCATGCAGGTGGTTTGTTAAGTCAGATGTGAAAGCCCGGGGCTCAACCTCGGAATAGCATTTGAAACTGGCAAGCTAGAGTACTGTAGAGGGGGGTAGAATTTCAGGTGTAGCGGTGAAATGCGTAGAGATCTGAAGGAATACCGGTGGCGAAGGCGGCCCCCTGGACAGATACTGACACTCAGATGCGAAAGCGTGGGGAGCAAACAGGATTAGATACCCTGGTAGTCCACGCCGTAAACGATGTCTACTTGGAGGTTGTGGCCTTGAGCCGTGGCTTTCGGAGCTAACGCGTTAAGTAGACCGCCTGGGGAGTACGGTCGCAAGATTAAAACTCAAATGAATTGACGGGGGCCCGCACAAGCGGTGGAGCATGTGGTTTAATTCGATGCAACGCGAAGAACCTTACCTACTCTTGACATCTACAGAATCCTGCGGAGACGCGGGAGTGCCTTCGGGAACTGTAAGACAGGTGCTGCATGGCTGTCGTCAGCTCGTGTTGTGAAATGTTGGGTTAAGTCCCGCAACGAGCGCAACCCTTATCCTTGTTTGCCAGCGAGTCATGTCGGGAACTCCAGGGAGACTGCCGGTGATAAACCGGAGGAAGGTGGGGACGACGTCAAGTCATCATGGCCCTTACGAGTAGGGCTACACACGTGCTACAATGGCGCATACAGAGGGCAGCGAACTAGCGATAGTAAGCGAATCCCAAAAAGTGCGTCGTAGTCCGGATTGGAGTCTGCAACTCGACTCCATGAAGTCGGAATCGCTAGTAATCGTGAATCAGAATGTCACGGTGAATACGTTCCCGGGCCTTGTACACACCGCCCGTCACACCATGGGAGTGGGCTGCAAAAGAAGCAGGTAGTTTAACCTTCGGGAGGACGCTTGCCACTTTGTGGTTCATGACTGGGGTGAAGTCGTAACAAGGTAGCGCTAGGGGAACCTGGCGCTGGATCACCTCCTTACGTAAAGATTCTCTTGATGAGTGTCCACACAGATTGATTAGGTTTAGAAAGATAAGAGTATCTTAGTGTCCCGTTCGTCTAGAGGCCTAGGACACCGCCCTTTCACGGCGGTAACAGGGGTTCGACTCCCCTACGGGATACCATGGGTCGTTAGCTCAGTTGGTAGAGCAGTTGACTTTTAATCAATTGGTCGCAGGTTCGAATCCTGCACGACCCACCATTTCCTTCCACAGGAAACTAGTTTGATTTCACTTTTTAAAGTGAAGACAAGTTAGAAAATGTGGGCGATTAGCTCAGTTGGGAGAGCACCTGCCTTACAAGCAGGGGGTCACTGGTTCGAACCCGGTATCGCCCACCACTCTTTAAGCATTTTTGGATAAAGAATCCAAACCACTTCAATAAAACGTACGTGGTTCGGACTTTTGACGACGAGAATCCTTAAAAAGTGATGAAAATGCACTTTGCTCTTTAACAATTTGGAAAGCTGACAGTTAATAATTTGATTAATTATTAACTATTAAAAGTTCTCAAATCCTAGATGACATAGTCATTTAGGTACCAATACACATTCAAGTGTTCTTGGGAATCTTACTTTTTAAGTAAGTATTCATATTTGAGTCCGGCAAAATCGAAATGTCTCTCGCTCATTCAAATAATGAGAGACAACTAAACCTTGGTTGTTTGCCATACATAAAGACCTCTTGGGGTTGTATGGTTAAGTGACTAAGCGTACACGGTGGATGCCTTGGCAGTCAGAGGCGATGAAGGACGTATTAACTTGCGATAAGCGTAGATAAGGCAGTAAAAGCCACTTGAGTCTACGATTTCCGAATGGGGAAACCCACTCACATAAGTGAGTATCATTAACTGAATACATAGGTTAATGAGGCGAACCGGGAGAACTGAAACATCTAAGTACCCCGAGGAAAAGAAATCAATTGAGATTCCGAAAGTAGCGGCGAGCGAAATTGGATTAGCCCTTAAGCTTTTAATGACACAGGTGAAGATTCTGGAAAGTATCGCGATACCGGGTGATAGCCCCGTAACCGACATGTCATTTTGAGTGAAAACGAGTAAGGCGGGACACGTGATATCCTGTTTGAATATGGGGGGACCATCCTCCAAGGCTAAATACTCCTGACTGACCGATAGTGAACCAGTACCGTGAGGGAAAGGCGAAAAGAACCCCTGTGAGGGGAGTGAAATAGAACCTGAAACCGTGTACGTACAAGCAGTAGGAGCCTCTTCGTGGGGTGACTGCGTACCTTTTGTATAATGGGTCAGCGACTTATATTCAGTGGCAAGGTTAACCGTATAGGGGAGCCGTAGGGAAACCGAGTCTTAACTGGGCGCTTTAGTCTCTGGATATAGACCCGAAACCGAGTGATCTAGCCATGGGCAGGTTGAAGATTGAGTAACATCAATTGGAGGACCGAACCGACTAATGTTGAAAAATTAGCGGATGACTTGTGGCTAGGGGTGAAAGGCCAATCAAACTCGGAGATAGCTGGTTCTCCCCGAAAGCTATTTAGGTAGCGCCTCGGACGAATACTACTGGGGGTAGAGCACTGTTAAGGCTAGGGGGTCATCCCGACTTACCAACCCTTTGCAAACTCCGAATACCAGTAAGTACTATCCGGGAGACACACGGCGGGTGCTAACGTCCGTCGTGGAGAGGGAAACAACCCAGACCGCCAGCTAAGGTCCCAAATGATTACTAAGTGGGAAACGATGTGGGAAGGCTCAGACAGCTAGGATGTTGGCTTAGAAGCAGCCATCATTTAAAGAAAGCGTAATAGCTCACTAGTCGAGTCGGCCTGCGCGGAAGATGTAACGGGGCTAAGTAATCAACCGAAGCTGCGGCAATGCAATTTATTGTATTGGGTAGGGGAGCGTTCTGTAAGCCGTTGAAGGTGTGTTGTAAAGCATGCTGGAGGTATCAGAAGTGCGAATGCTGACATGAGTAACGATAAAGGGGGTGAAAAACCTCCTCGCCGGAAGACCAAGGGTTCCTGTCCAACGTTAATCGGGGCAGGGTGAGTCGACCCCTAAGGCGAGGCCGAAAGGCGTAGTCGATGGGAAACGGGTTAATATTCCCGTACTTCTTACAATTGCGATGGGGGGACGGAGAAGGCTAGGTGGGCCTGGCGACGGTTGTCCAGGTTCAAGTGCGTAGGCTTGAGAGTTAGGTAAATCCGGCTCTCTTTAAGGCTGAGACACGATGTCGAGCTACTACGGTAGTGAAGTCATTGATGCCATGCTTCCAGGAAAAGCCTCTAAGCTTCAGATTGTAAGGAATCGTACCCCAAACCGACACAGGTGGTCGGGTAGAGAATACCAAGGCGCTTGAGAGAACTCGGGTGAAGGAACTAGGCAAAATGGTACCGTAACTTCGGGAGAAGGTACGCTCTTGACGGTGAAGTCCCTCGCGGATGGAGCTGATGAGAGTCGCAGATACCAGGTGGCTGCAACTGTTTATTAAAAACACAGCACTGTGCAAAATCGTAAGATGACGTATACGGTGTGACGCCTGCCCGGTGCCGGAAGGTTAATTGATGGGGTTAGACTTCGGTCGAAGCTCTTGATCGAAGCCCCGGTAAACGGCGGCCGTAACTATAACGGTCCTAAGGTAGCGAAATTCCTTGTCGGGTAAGTTCCGACCTGCACGAATGGCGTAATGATGGCCACGCTGTCTCCACCCGAGACTCAGTGAAATTGAAATCGCTGTGAAGATGCAGTGTACCCGCGGCTAGACGGAAAGACCCCGTGAACCTTTACTACAGCTTGGCACTGAACATTGAACCTACATGTGTAGGATAGGTGGGAGGCTTTGAAGCGCAGACGCTAGTTTGTGTGGAGCCGTCCTTGAAATACCACCCTTGTATGTTTGATGTTCTAACTCAGACCCGTTATCCGGGTCGAGGACAGTGCCTGGTGGGTAGTTTGACTGGGGCGGTCTCCTCCCAAAGAGTAACGGAGGAGCACGAAGGTGGGCTAAACACGGTTGGACATCGTGTGGTTAGTGCAATGGCATAAGCCCGCTTGACTGCGAGAATGACAATTCGAGCAGGTGCGAAAGCAGGTCATAGTGATCCGGTGGTTCTGAATGGAAGGGCCATCGCTCAACGGATAAAAGGTACTCCGGGGATAACAGGCTGATACCGCCCAAGAGTTCATATCGACGGCGGTGTTTGGCACCTCGATGTCGGCTCATCACATCCTGGGGCTGAAGTCGGTCCCAAGGGTATGGCTGTTCGCCATTTAAAGTGGTACGCGAGCTGGGTTTAGAACGTCGTGAGACAGTTCGGTCCCTATCTGCCGTGGGCGTTGGAGAATTGAAGGGGGCTGCTCCTAGTACGAGAGGACCGGAGTGGACGAACCTCTGGTGTTCGGGTTGTTACGCCAGTAGCATTGCCCGGTAGCTAAGTTCGGAATTGATAACCGCTGAAAGCATCTAAGCGGGAAGCAAGCCCTGAGATGAGTTCTCCCTGGCACTTTAAGTGTCCTAAAGGGTTGTTCGAGACTAGAACGTTGATAGGCAGGGTGTGTAAGTGCTGTGAGGCATTGAGCTAACCTGTACTAATTGCCCGTGAGGCTTAACCATACAACACCCAAGGGGTTTTGTGGACTCAAAGCAAGAACAGAATTGAATGTGTAGAGAACATTAACAGCTTTCCGAATTTTAAAATTTTGCTTGGCGACCATAGCGATTTGGACCCACCTGATTCCATGCCGAACTCAGAAGTGAAACGAATTAGCGCCGATGGTAGTGTGGGGTCTCCCCATGTGAGAGTAGGACATCGCCAGGCTTTTATTTAGCACCAAGCGCTAACCAATGCGGAGCGGTAGTTCAGTTGGTTAGAATACCGGCCTGTCACGCCGGGGGTCGCGGGTTCGAGTCCCGTCCGCTCCGCCACTATTTGAAGCCTCGTCAGAAATGACGGGGCTTTTTTGCGTCTGGAGAAAGACGAACCAACACGAAGCGGCAGCTCAGTGGGTTGCTCTTTGTTTAACAGAAAGCTGGTCTGTTACACCGGGGAAGCGCTAAGTAAGATGATAGTAAGTCTAGTTTTCTCCGCCATTATCTAAAGCCTCGTCATAAATGATGGCCTTCATGAACACGCGACTTATATAGTTCGACAGTTGGTTTTGTTTAAGTCTAAGCAGGCTCAACGCCTATAGAGTATCAAAGTAGTATATTTAAAGCCCCCTGAGCTCTAACGTATGTTTTACTTTAAAAACATGATCTTTTCTGCTCATAAACAGAGCTGTCACTTTCCAGATTCTTCATTCCCTCTCCACTCAACGATATAGAGTGATACTAAAGCTTCGATACTTGAGGATGCGTTCGTTGATGAGTCTACGTGGATTAGTGCTTATTGCTCTCTATAAATAATGGTTAGTTTAGAGCCTCTTATAAGATCATAGAGCAGCGAGTATTACGTGCTTATGGTAAAGGAGATGAACGGAGCACTAGTGGTGGGGAAATTCTGGATAGTAAAAGAAGGGAGCTTAGGCAAATTCGCCATGCTGTTTTGGTGCATATCAAATGGCATAAAAAAAGCAGCAACCGAGGTTGCTGCTTTCCAGAAGATTAATGCTTAGACATTTTGTTGTTGGCTTTCTTGTACGTCGCTGTGTTGAGCACTTTCTTCTTCCATCTCTTTCTCTTTCAGTTTGGCTTTTTCAATCATCGGAGTGATTGTAGAACCTTGAATCAGGATAGAGAACACCACGACAGCGTAGGTCATTACCAGAATCAGCTCTTTAACGTCGATAAGCTTATCTGGGATGACCATCATTCCTGAAGGAATCGATAGTGCCATCGCTAAAGCTAATCCTCCGCGTAGTCCACCCCAAGTTAAGATCTTTATCGACCAAGGGTTATATTTACGGTAACGCTTGAAGCCTATATAAGAGACAAACACGCTAGAGTAACGGGCTGCCAGTACTAGAGGAACAGCAAAAGCCATTAGGATCCAGTCTTCTTCGTGGAATTCGAAAAGAAGCATCGACATACCGATTAAAAGGAACAAGACGCCGTTTAAGAATTCATCCACTAACTCCCAGAAGTGATCGAGATGTTCCTCACTCTCTTTAGAGAAACCAATAAAGCGAGTCCAGTTACCAATCATTATTCCTGATACCACCATGGCTAATGGACCAGACACGTGTATTACGTCTGCAAATACATAACCAGCGGTTGGCACACCGATAGTCAGTAAGAGCTCCATTGAGTGGTCGTTGGTTGCGCTAATTAAATAGTGGAACAGTAACCCTAATAGAAAGCCGTAAACGATGCCGCCAAGCGCTTCTTGTGCAAATAATGCGACTACACTTCCTACTGTTGGTGCTTCTTTGCCGAATGCGACGGTAAAGATAGTTACAAATATGACTAAACCGAAGCCGTCGTTAAACAGCGACTCACCTTCGATTTGGGTCGAGATTCGCTTAGGCGCGTTTAGCTTTTTCACGATAGCCAGTACTGCGATTGGGTCGGTTGGTGAAATCAGCGAACCAAACAATAAACAGTAAACAAGATCTAAATGAATACCGATAAAGTAACAGAAGCCGTAAAGGCCAAATCCGATGAAGAAAGTAGAGAACAGAGTTGCCCCAAGTGCGAGTACGGTAATCTCCCATTTTTGATCTTTTAAGTGAGGGAGTTTAATACCGAGGCCGCCAGCAAATAGAAGGAAGCCCAAAATGCCTTTTAGCAGAAAGCTCTCAAAATTTATACTGGTCACTGTTTCAGTTGCAATTTGAGTGAGATGGAACCAGTCATTTTGACCAGCAATAAGGATAAGTAATGAGAGCACCATAGAGCCAGCAGTAATGGCTATTGTGGTTTGCATTTTACCTATCTTGCTGTTTAAAAAAGCAATCATCATTGCAGCAGCAGATAGAAAGCACAGGGTATAGTAGACCGACATTTTCTTCTTCAAATGTAACTAAATGTGAGAGAAATTGTCCTTTGATGATGAACAAATAGCAAACACTTTTTACCTATAGATTTATCAATTTTATAACGAACGCATTTGTGGTAATTAGATGTTTTAGACGTCTAGATTTCTAATCAATGTATGATAGGATGTCGAACAAGCAATAAAGGAATAATGAGGCTGTACTGTGGGTAGTAATCTAAAGCACCAGATCGAAGCGCAATTGAAGCAACGTATTATGTTGATTGATGGTGGCATGGGCACCATGATCCAAGAGCATAGATTGCAAGAGGAAGATTATCGTGGTGAACGTTTTGCCAATTGGCATTGTGATCTAAAAGGAAATAACGATCTCTTAGTTCTCACTCAGCCTCAGTTAATTAGAGGAATTCACTCTGCTTATTTGCAAGCAGGGGCTGATATCCTTGAAACCAATACCTTCAACGCGACCACGATTGCAATGGCTGATTACGACATGCAGTCTTTGAGCGAAGAAATTAACTTTGCCGCAGCCAAATTGGCTCGTGAAGTTGCGGATGAATGGACGGCAAAAACACCGGATAAACCTCGCTACGTTGCAGGTGTGTTAGGGCCAACCAACCGTACGTGTTCTATCTCTCCAGATGTAAATGATCCCGGTTACCGTAATGTCGAGTTTGATCAGCTAGTCACAGCTTACTCTGAATCTACACGTGCTTTAATTAGAGGCGGCAGCGATCTGATTTTGATCGAAACTATTTTCGATACTTTGAATGCGAAAGCATGTGCCTTTGCTGTTGATGCTGTGTTTGAAGAACTTGGCATCGAATTGCCTGTCATGATCTCAGGTACTATCACTGATGCATCAGGTCGAACTCTGTCCGGCCAAACCACAGAAGCATTCTATAACTCCTTGCGCCATGTTCGCCCAATTTCGTTTGGTTTGAACTGTGCTTTGGGCCCGGATGAGCTGCGTCAATACGTAGAAGAGCTTTCTCGCATTTCAGAAAGTTATGTTTCTGCTCACCCGAATGCGGGATTACCAAATGCATTTGGTGAATATGACTTATCACCAGAAGATATGGCGGAGCACATTGGTGAATGGGCTCAAGCAGGGTTCCTCAACTTAGTTGGCGGTTGTTGTGGTACCACCCCTGAGCATATCGCAGCAATGGCTAAAGTGGTTGAAGGGGTAGCTCCTCGCGCTATTCCGGAGATCAGCGTAGAGTGTCGACTGTCTGGTTTAGAGCCTCTGAGCATTGCTCCAGAAACATTGTTCGTTAACGTTGGTGAGCGTACTAACGTTACGGGTTCAGCCCGCTTCAAACGTCTTATTAAAGAAGAACTCTATGATGAGGCTTTAGATGTTGCTCGTGAGCAAGTCGAGAATGGCGCACAGATCATTGATATCAACATGGATGAAGGCATGTTGGATGCGATGGCTTGTATGGAACGATTCCTTAAGTTGTGTGCATCAGAACCAGAGATCTCGAAAGTGCCAATCATGGTTGACTCATCGAAATGGGAAGTGATTGAAGCCGGCCTGAAATGTATTCAGGGCAAAGGTATCGTTAACTCAATATCGCTAAAAGAAGGCGAAGAAAAATTTATTCATCAGGCGAAATTGATTCGTCGCTATGGTGCTGCCGTTATCGTTATGGCCTTTGACGAAGTAGGGCAGGCGGATACTCGTGAACGTAAGATAGAAATCTGTCGTCGCGCCTATCATATTCTTGTCGACCAAGTGGGTTTTCCTGCGGAAGATATTATTTTTGACCCGAACATCTTTGCCGTTGCTACCGGTATTGATGAGCACAACAACTATGCTCTCGATTTCATCAACGCCGTTGCAGATATCAAGCGAGAACTTCCACATGCAATGATTTCTGGTGGTGTGTCTAACGTCTCTTTCTCTTTCCGCGGTAACAACTACGTACGTGAAGCGATTCATGCGGTGTTCCTATACCACTGTTTTAAGAATGGTATGGACATGGGCATCGTCAACGCTGGTCAGTTAGAGATATACGACAACGTGCCAGATAAACTGCGTAATGCGGTTGAAGATGTCATTTTGAACCGCGACGACGGTGCCACTGAGCGTCTGTTGGAAATCGCTGAAGAGTATCGTGAAAACGCTGTTGGCAAAGAGGAAGATGCCTCTTTACTGGAATGGCGTACTTGGCCAGTTGAAAAGCGTTTAGAGCACGCACTTGTTAAAGGTATTACCGAATTTATCGTTGAAGATACTGAAGAAGCGAGAGCTAAAGCGACCAAGCCTCTTGAAGTTATCGAAGGTCCATTAATGGACGGCATGAATGTCGTCGGTGACTTGTTTGGTGAAGGGAAAATGTTCCTGCCGCAGGTGGTGAAATCTGCCCGTGTGATGAAGCAGGCTGTTGCGTACCTAGAGCCCTACATCAATGCGCTGAAACAAGCAGGGTCGACAAACGGTAAGATCCTATTAGCAACCGTGAAAGGTGATGTTCACGATATCGGTAAAAATATCGTTGGTGTTGTACTGCAATGTAACAACTATGAAATCATCGACCTTGGCGTAATGGTGCCGTGCGAGACAATTCTGAAAGTGGCTCGCGAGCAGAATGTCGACATTATCGGTCTGTCAGGTTTGATTACGCCGTCTTTGGACGAAATGGTTCACGTAGCGAAAGAGATGGAGCGCCAAGGATTTGAGTTACCACTACTGATTGGTGGCGCAACCACATCAAAGGCGCATACGGCTGTTAAGATTGAGCAGAACTATCATCAGCCAGTGGTGTATGTAAACAATGCGTCACGCGCGGTAGGCGTATGTTCCGCATTGCTTTCTGATGAACGTCGTCCTGAATTTGTTGAGCGTCTGAATCTTGATTACGAAAGAACGCGTGAACAGCACGCACGTAAAAAGCCGAAGAGCCGCCCTGTGACTTTAGAGCAAGCCCGAGCAAACAAGGCTGCAATAGATTGGCAGATATACACACCACCGGCACCAGTTAAACCGGGTATTCATGTATTTAAAGATTTTGATGTTTCAGTCTTACGTCAGTACATCGACTGGACACCATTCTTTATGACTTGGTCGCTGTCTGGAAAATATCCTGCAATTCTTGACCATGAATTGGTCGGGGAAGAGGCCCGTAAGCTGTTCAAAGATGCGAATGACTGGATTGACCGTATCGAAAGTGAAGGGCTTATGAAGGCGAACGGTATTTGTGGTCTGTTCCCTGCGGCAAGTGTGGATGACGACATTGAAGTGTATGCGGATGAATCACGCCAACAAGTGATTAAAGTGCTGCATAACTTGCGTCAGCAAACCGAGAAGCCAAAAGGTGCGAACTACTGTCTGTCCGATTTTGTGGCGTCTAAGCACAGTGGCAAACAAGACTGGATTGGTATGTTTGCTGTGACAGGCGGTATTGGTGAACGTGAACTGGCTGACGACTTCAAAGCCAAAGGTGACGATTACAACGCGATTATGGTTCAAGCGGTTGCTGACCGTTTGGCAGAAGCGTTTGCTGAATATCTGCATATGAAAGTGCGTACTGAGATTTGGGGTTATGCTCCTGATGAAAATCTAAGTAATGAAGAGTTGATTCGCGAGAAGTATCAGGGTATTCGCCCTGCTCCGGGTTATGCGGCTTGCCCTGAGCATACGGAGAAAGGTGCGATTTGGGAGCTATTAGGCGTTCAAGAGAAGATAGGTATGGAACTGACAACCAGCTACGCCATGATGCCGGGTGCATCTGTTTCTGGCTGGTATTTCTCACATCCTGATTCTCGTTACTTTGCCGTTGCTCAGATCCAAGGTGATCAAGTTCAGAGTTACTCACAGCGTAAAGGCTGGGACATACTTGAAGCTGAAAAATGGTTGGGTCCTAGCATTAACGGTTAGGATTACCGAGCATAGAAACGAAAAAGGTCACCGCTTGGTGACCTTTGTTTTACGTGTGAGTTATCTGATTATCGATTCTCGAACAGATCCAAATGTAGCTTCTGAATAACGGCTTTAGATTCAGGAGCATCGACGAGGAAGCAAAGGTTGTGGTCGCTTGCTCCGTAGCAGATCATACGCAAGTTAAAATCACCTAAGGTGCTGAACACTTCTTTCGCATAGCCTTTGGTTTCCATATGGTTACCAATCAATGCTACTAGGCAAAGGTTATGCTCAACTTCTACAGTACAAAGCTCTTGTAACTCTTCTCTTGCTTCTTGTGGCAGCTCAGGCGCACCGCCTGATGTGTCCGTTTTATCTAGCGTCAGCGACACACTGATTTCAGATGTGGTGATAAGGTCTACCGAGATTTTGTATTTTGCCAAAACTTCGAATACTTTCGCTAAGAAACCATACGCATGGAACATCTTCGCACTGCGTAACGTCACCATAGTTTGATTGCAACGTAGTGCTAGCGCTCGGAACTGCGGTGAGTTCTCGACTTGTTGACGAATCCAGGTGCCACCTTTTTCTGGCTCTTTAGAAGAACCGACAAAAACAGGGATTTCATGACGCAGCGCAGGCACCAGTGTTGAAGGGTGTAGGATCTTCGCACCAAAGTTCGCCATTTCAGAGGCTTCACTAAAGCTGATCTCTGGAATTGGCGCAGCTTTAGGTGCAATGCGAGGATCTGTTGTGTAAATTCCCGGAACATCCGTCCAAATCTCTAAGCCGGAAGCTTTTACCGATTCCGCAATCAGAGCTGCAGAGTAATCACTGCCGCCACGACCAAGTGTTGTGGTATTACCTTGTTCATCAGAACCGATGAAACCTTGAGTAACCACCACATATTCCGCACAAAGTGGTGCAAGTTTTTCTTGAGCCAGTTTCGCGATCTCTTCGATTTGTGGTTCGGCTCGGCCGTAATGGCTGTCTGTTCTTAATACTTCACGAATATCAAAGCGAACGGCATTAACACCGCGCTCACGCATTAACTGGGTCAAGATATACGTCGACATCAGTTCGCCGCAAGCGACCAAATGATCTGTCAGCTTTTTGCTGGACTGAAATGATGCAGCTTCGGCAGCGCTAGCGATGCTATCTAGCATCGAATGAACTTCTTTTTCTACTTGGGTCGGTTCAGACAATTGGTCGATAATCGAATCATGAATATCAGCCAACTGTTTCATGATGCTTAATCTTTGGTCTGCATCCTGAACGCCATTAGCAAGTTCAACAAGTAAGTTCGTTACGCCAGAGCAAGCACTGCTGACGACTAATCGTGTTTGTGGGTTATTTTCGATAATTGCAGAGCAACGGCTCATTGCTTCAAAATTTGCAACACTTGTTCCACCAAACTTGGCGACATTGAATGCGCTCACTACATTTCTCCCGGACTTCCTAGAAATAAAAAAGGTTGGTAATCCAACTTCCAATGTTTTGAAGAGAGTTTCTTAGAGCAAAATAGAGGGGAGTAACAACAGGCAGGTTGTATAAAATTCCTCAGAAGCTCTTCATCAGCATAGCACCGATGACAGTTGAAGGGATTCAACCCTGACAACCGATAAACCAAATCCACAACTTTGATTTATCTCGGCACTGCTCCCCCTGAATGTTTTGTTTTGGAGTTGAGGCTCCACAAAACATCTGCCTGGGCAGTGCTCCTCTTCTGTTATCCCATCCTGCTTAGTGTTGTATCTGTGCGGCTACGATTTGTGCTCAAATCAGCTCACGTATACAACCCTAATGAGTAAGGGATAAATAGCTCACTCATTGAACGGTTTTGTGAAACTGTTGTCAATTGTAAATTTGTGATAAATGAAAATAAATGTGTCGAAATTGTCAGGCAGCATAGACCTCTGTCGAATTGTCGCCGTCTTGATTCTGCCGTACTCTACATTTTCGTACGTGAAAGCTTATTACTAATAATAACTGGGAGCACCTATGACTATACAAAGCTTCATCCCTCCGCACCGAACTCTTATGGGACCAGGTCCTTCGGATATCTCTCCTCAAGTATTACAGGCTCTTAGTCGTCCAACTGTTGGGCATTTAGACCCGTTGTTTGTCGCTATGATGGATGAGCTAAAGGTGCTACTTAAATATGCTTTCCAGACTGAAAACGAGTTCACCATTGCGGTATCAGCACCGGGTAGTGCGGGTATGGAGGCGTGTTTCGTCAATTTGGTTGAGCCCGGCGATAAAGTGATTGTTTGCCGCAACGGTGTCTTTGGCGAGCGTATGCGTGAAAATGTTGTCCGTTGTGGCGGTATTGCTATCACAGTCGATGATGAGTGGGGAACGCCAGTCTCTGTTAGCAAAGTAGAGCAAACCATCAGCCAACATCCCGATGCAAAAATTCTTGCTTTCGTCCATGCTGAAACATCAACAGGGGCTTTGAGTGACGCTCAAACACTTGGCGCTTTGGCTAAGCAAAATAATATGCTGACGATTGTTGATGCCGTGACTTCATTAGGTGGCGTTCCACTGCTGGTGGATGAATGGCAATTGGATGCAGTTTATTCTGGAAGTCAGAAGTGCCTTTCTTGTGTGCCGGGGCTATCTCCTTTGACTCTGTCAGCAACAGCGATCGAAAAGATCCAAGCGAGAAAGACGCCGATCCAAAGTTGGTTCTTAGATCAGAGTTTAGTGTTGGGGTATTGGAGTGGTGGTAATAAACGCAGCTATCATCATACTGCGCCCGTGAACAGCTTATACGCACTGCACGAAGCATTGCTGATTTTGAAAAATGAAGGGTTGGAGAATGCTTGGTCTCGTCATCAAGCGATGCATGAAAAACTCAAGCTTGGTTTAGAACAAATGGGTTTCAAATTTGTGGTGGAAGAAGGATATCGCTTACCACAACTGAATGCGGTGTATATTCCAGAAGGTGTTGATGACGCTAAAGTTCGTAGCCATCTTCTCAATGAATACAATTTGGAAATTGGTGCAGGGCTCGGTGCGTTAGCTGGTAAGGCGTGGCGTATTGGTGTTATGGGTTATGGCGCCCGTTCTGAAAATATCGCTTTGTGTCTCAGAGCACTGGAAGAATCTCTTACTCAATAAAACTTTGGTTAATAAAGGTGGCTTTTGCCACCTTTCTTTTTACTCAATATCTGTCTCAGATTGCTCCGAGTTATCGAATAAGCTCTGGTATTGTATATGGCTAAAATCTAATTCAGGAAACAGAAACTCGGCCTCAGTTTTAGTTTGTTCAGCTCGGCTGGTATCGCCAATTGCTTGATAAGCCATGATCAACTTCTCATACAATCCTGGTCTCGGTTTGCTTTGAATAATCTTCAAAGACCAGTCGATATAAGGCTGGATGTACTCGTATTTCTTCTCGTTTAACCCTAGATCTAAATAAGTGCTGTACATCTCCCAATCCAATCTGTCTTTGATGAGCACTGGATTGACGACTTTATTCAATATATCCAGTTGCTTTGGGTTGGATGTTTCAAATTTAGTCAGGTAGAAATTGGTATGCAGCACACTCACCATATAAAAACAGGTGACGATTGGCAGAGTCAAACTTGTGATTCGTAATAGTGTTTTGCTGAGTTTGCTAAAACGAAACACACGATATTTCGCTACGCGCTGGTCAATCCAGAACAGTAATATCATGAAGGTTAACCAGTGAATGCTTGACTGGTAGAAAGGTGCATCGACTAGGCTGTGAATGACGATTGGCAGTAACAAAGCGAACATGGCCAATCGGGTACCTTTCTTCGCTGAGTATATCCGAATCAGTACAAAGCTCGCCGCTAAAGCCATTCCTAATACGGGTAATAATCCGCCTTCAATCCCCCAAAATAGAAACTCATTATGAGGATGTTCCATCGATGGAATTCCTACTTTGTAGTTTGGATTGAGTTGATGTTGTCTAGCGGTATACAGGATATAACTTGATTCAAACTTACCGTAACCATAGCCTGTAAATGGCTTTTCAATCAGCATATCGATGGATTGAGGAAGAACGCTGCTATAAGGAACGGATGAAAGGTAAGGCTCTACATCGCGATCTTGATTGTGGGATAAATACAGCGCACCTAGGCCAATGATTAATCCTGAAACCGTTGCTAAAACCCAGTTTATAAAACGTTGACGAGGTGAAAAACGATACAGATATGGAAGAATAAGTAACACACCTACTACAGCAGATATCCAACCAACCAGAGAATGCAAGACGATTATTAGTGGGATAGAAACCACAGGCGTTATGTACAGTAAGCTCACTTCACTGAGTTTTTTATTGTATTTTTTCGGTTGGCGAGCCAATAAGTACCCTGAAAGCACTAGACCGGTAGTAAGGAAGCTGGCCATGGCATCAGGGTGCTGAAAAATGCCGTAAGGCAGGTTTTTTACAGTGTCATACTTAAAGATATTGTCAGCGTGTAAAACGCTGAATTGATAAACACCAAATAGAGCTTCAATGAGGCTAGCAAAGACAACAAACAGAAGTAACTTCTGTTTGTTTTTATTACTGAAATGAAATTGTTGTAGTACTAAGAAAAGTGAAAATCCAGCCCATAAACCAATGATTCTGGTTAATTCGTTGTACCACTGCGCGTTAGCAAAAAACAGCGGAAGCGTCATGATCACACAGCAGATCCAAAGACCGATAGTCAGTTTGGAATATCTCAAACGCTGATAGCTGCTCATTTGATATAGGCCGATTGCTAAGGGAATACTGATAGCAATCCAAGTCGCTGCATTGAAGGGTAACGACAATCCATCACCGCCTAAATTGGGCATAAAAACGTGCATTGCTATGAGATAAACAAAGCTAACCGCTATCAGGAACGGTTTGTTTTTAGGCACACTCGGTGCTTGTGGTTCAAGTTGTGTTCCGCTTAACAGCAAGGTTGCCATAGGGGGTTCAATGTCCTTTACGAAGAAACCTGCTTTATTGGAGCAGGCAAATTAGGGCTGACAGGCCCTAATTTACCGTTTTTTTTCAGTTTCTACAGATTTTTTCTATTTCAACATCGGTTTTAAGAAACGAGCGGTATGGGAAACTTTGCTTTTCGCCACATCTTCAGGAGTACCTTCCGCAATAATTTCACCGCCACCTTGCCCACCTTCGGGGCCCAAATCTACTATCCAGTCTGCGGTTTTAATCACATCAAGGTTGTGCTCAATAACGACAACTGTGTTCCCGTGATCACGCAGACGGTGCAATACATTGAGTAGTTGTTGAATATCATGGAAATGCAAACCTGTGGTTGGCTCATCCAAAATATACAGTGTTTTACCAGTGTCACGTTTGGACAGCTCTCGCGAGAGTTTGACGCGTTGAGCCTCACCACCAGACAATGTCGTAGCAGACTGACCAAGCCGGATGTACGACAAACCTACGTCCATTAGCGTTTGCAGTTTACGTGCTATCACAGGTACTGGCTCAAAGAACTCATGAGCGTCTTCAACGGTCATGTTGAGAACTTCATCAATCGTTTTGCCTTTGTAACGAACTTCTAATGTTTCGCGGTTGTAGCGTTTTCCTTTACACACATCACAAGGAACGTACACATCGGGTAAGAAGTGCATTTCAACTTTGATTACGCCATCGCCCTGACACGCTTCACAGCGACCACCTCGAACGTTAAAACTAAAGCGTCCCGGCTTGTAACCACGTGAACGAGACTCTTGCGTGCCTGAAAACAGCTCACGAATTGGAGTGAAAATACCGGTATAGGTCGCAGGGTTTGAGCGAGGTGTGCGGCCTATAGGACTCTGGTCAATATCGATAACTTTATCGAAATGCTCTAATCCTTTTATCGATTTGTATGGCGCGGGTGTTGATGTGGTTGCGCCATTTAATGCGATATGCGCGATATTAAAGAAAGTATCGTTGATCAGTGTTGATTTACCTGAACCTGAAACTCCTGTTACACAAGTAAATAATCCGACTGGGATAGAAAGATTGACATCTTTTAGGTTGTTGCCAGATGCACCAAGAAGCTCGACTGTTTTCTTCGCGTCTTTTGGTGTTCTCTGTTTAGGTATTTCAATCTCTTTCACACCACTTAGGTATTGGCCTGTAAGGGAGTTCGGGTTGTTTATGATATCCGTAACATTACCTTCAGCCACTACGTTACCACCATGTACACCAGCGCCAGGGCCGATATCAATCACATGGTCAGCCATGCGAATGGCATCCTCATCATGCTCAACCACAAGAACGGTATTTCCCAAATCGCGCAGATGTTCTAGGGTTTTTAACAATCTTTCGTTATCTCGCTGGTGGAGACCGATGGAAGGTTCATCGAGTACATACATCACACCAACCAGCCCTGCGCCAATTTGGCTCGCTAAGCGGATTCGTTGCGCTTCACCACCAGAGAGTGTTTCTGCACTGCGCGATAAGTTTAAATAGTTCAAACCAACATTGACCAAAAACTGCAAACGATCATTCACTTCTTTCATGATCTTTTCTGCAATTTGAGCTCGCTGACCTTCAAGTGTCAGAGATTGAAAAAACTGCAGCGCATCAGCAATGCTGAGTTCTACAACTTGCGGTAGTGGTGTGTCATTGACGAATACGTTGCGAGCTTCAAGACGTAAACGCGTACCCTCACAATGGCTGCACGGTTTGTTAGAAATGTATTTCACTAACTCTTCACGAACCGAATTGGATTCAGTATCACGATAGCGACGCTCGAGATTATTGAGAATTCCTTCAAACGGATGACGCTTAACGCGGATGTCACCCCGGTCATTGATATAGTTAAATTCGATTTCGGTGCGACCAGAGCCATGAAGAATGATCTCTTGGATTTTCTTGCCCAGTTTGTTGAAAGGCGTTTGCAAATCAAAGTCGTAATGGGCCGCTAAAGAGCTGAGCATCTGGAAGTAATAGTAGTTCTTTTGATCCCAACCGCGAATTGCGCCTTCAGCCAAACTCAGTTTCTCATCCTGAATCACTCGACTTGGGTCAAAATACTGTTGTACACCAAGACCATCACACGTTGGACATGCACCAGCCGGGTTGTTGAATGAGAACAAGCGAGGCTCAAGTTCACGCAAGCTGTAACCACAATGTGGGCAGGCAAAGTTGGCTGAGAATATTTGCTCCTCGCCTTCCTCATCCATCGGGGCAACCACAACGTTGCCGCCAGAGAGTTCCAGAGCTGTCTCAAATGATTCGGCTAGACGTTGTTGCAAGTCAGAACGCACTTTAAATCGGTCAACTACAACTTCAATCGTGTGCTTTTTATGCAGTTCAAGCGTCGGTGGATCGGACAAATCGCAAATCTCACCATCAATTCGTGCACGAATAAAACCTTGAGCCGCTAAATTTTCCAGAGTTTTAACATGCTCACCTTTACGCTCTTTCACGATAGGAGCAAGCAACATCAGTTTTGAGCCTTCAGGAAGCTCTAATACTTTGTCAACCATTTGGCTGATTGTTTGAGCGGCAAGCGGAACTTTATGTTCTGGGCAACGAGGTTCACCAACACGAGCAAACAGCAAGCGCAGATAATCGTAGATTTCGGTAATGGTGCCCACTGTTGAACGCGGGTTGTGTGATGTCGACTTTTGCTCAATAGAGATCGCCGGCGATAGACCTTCAATATGGTCTACATCGGGCTTTTCCATCAAAGACAGGAACTGGCGAGCGTAGGCAGAGAGAGATTCAACATAACGTCTCTGACCTTCGGCATATAAAGTATCAAAGGCTAAAGATGATTTCCCTGAACCAGAAAGTCCGGTAATGACGATCAGCTTGTCACGGGGAATCGTGAGATTGATATTTTTCAGGTTATGGGTTCGAGCACCACGTACTTCAATTTTGTCCATTTGATTTGCTCTGTCTTTGGCTTCGTTAAAGGCTAAGTCGAGCAAGTATTACATAGAGTGAGAAATGTGCAAGAAATACTGGATATAAAAACAGTTAATCAATAAATAAAGAGCCGCTTGATTGCCGCTCTTTTGAAGATTATTGGCGATGAGTATTAGCTCTTCTGGGTAGAGTGTTTCGCTAAAGCAACTTGTTGTTCGTTTTTCTTGTATAAATTTTCAAAACAGTAGTTTGTCGCTTCGATATAACCTTCTACGCTACCGCAATCAAAGCGTTTACCTTTAAATTTATAGGCCAAAACGCAACCTGATTTTGCTTGTTTTAATAGCGCGTCAGTGATTTGGATTTCACCGCCTTTGCCTGGCTCAGTTTGTTCGATTAACTCGAAAATATCAGGAGTTAGAATATAACGACCAATGATAGCCAGATTGCTTGGGGCTGTACCCGGTTCTGGCTTTTCTACCATGTCATCCACGCGGAAAAGGTCGTCTTTGATCATTTCACCCGAGATCACACCATACTTGTGTGTTTCGTCTGCGGGAACTTCTTGTACTGCAACGATTGAACAGCGGAATTGGTTGTACAGTGCTACCATCTGTGCCAGAACACCTTTCTCTTCATTGACACAAAGATCATCCGCTAAAACAACAGCAAAGGGTTCGTCTCCCACGAGCTCTCTGCCTGTGAGAATCGCGTGCCCTAAGCCTTTCATTTCTCGTTGACGAATGAAAGTAAAGTTAGCCGTTTCGATAATGTCTCGGATATCAACAAGTAGGTCTTCTTTGTTCGTTCCTTGGATTTGGTGCTCAAGCTCGTAGTTCATGTCAAAGTGATCCATGATCGAATGCTTACCTCGACCCGTCACAATACACATTCCGTTCATTCCGGCTTGAATTGCTTCCTCTACACCATATTCAATTAGAGGTTTGTTTACTACTGGCATCATTTCTTTTGGCATTGATTTGGTTGCTGGTAAAAAGCGAGTGCCGTAGCCAGCTGCCGGAAATAGGCATTTTTTGATCATTTTTTCGCCCTGCTAAACTATCTGTTTTTGTCTTAAAACGGAGTTGTCATATTTAAACATAGATTTACTGCAGACTTTAGCATGATACTTTCGTGAGATTCAGCACATTCTGCGTCATGAAAATGAAAATGTGCTGAAAGGCGCATTTATGAAAGTAGATTTTGATTTGCCCAACTGATGGCTTGAACTCGGTTTTTCACCGAAAGCTTTTTAAATATCTGATACAAATGAGACTTCACTGTAAACTCGCTGATAAAAAGACTTTCTGCCATTTGCATATTTGATGCCCCAGTCTGTAAGCAACGCAAAATCTGGATTTCTCTTGCTGTGAGGTCAACCGAAGCTTGTGCGTGGTGGGCCTGAAAATGATATCGGTAATAATGTAGAAGCTGGCTTGATGCATGACGTGGAAGCCAATTTTGTCCGTTGATTATTTCTCCCAAGCCTTCACAGATACTCTCGGGAGTATCATCCTGATAAAACAGCCCTTTTAAGTTACCAAAAGTGAGCAATTCTTCTGTATGCAGCCTTTTATCAACGTTAAACAGAATCGTTTCAAAGTGAGGACTCGTAATCTTTAACGCTTTTAAATTTTGTCTAATCAGATGATGTTCCTGATAGTTAATCAGCAAAATTTTGTGTTTATCTGTGTGATAATTTCGAAGTAACTGCTCAGGGAGAATTTGAGGTATTGGCAAAGCAAGAAGTTCTAGAGCTTTTTCTAATTGCTCAGGGACGCATGTGTCGTCCATGCAAAGAAAATATATGGTTCTGGCATAGTTGTGTTTTGGCATGGATTATTCCTTAGTAGGATGCGGTGAAATGCGTCAACAATGCCTAAAATTAAAAGATAGAGCGAATTGGGATAGCGAGTTTGCGTGGGATTTCAATCGATTGAGTAAATGAGTTTTATATCAAATTGCAAATGGAAGATTTCCCCCGAAAATTAGAAGCTTAAAAATGAAATTGGAATGAGTTTTTGATAACAATTCGACCGGACATTTAAGCTCGAGAAAAAGCGTGTTATCCTAACTGACTGTTTGAAATTTTTTCAAAAATTATACGATTTAAAGACGGAGCGAAACATGGCAAGCCGTGGCGTGAATAAAGTAATTTTGGTGGGCAACTTGGGTGGAGATCCTGAAGTTCGCTATATGCCAAGTGGCGGTGCTGTTGCAAACATCACCATTGCAACGTCAGAAACATGGCGTGATAAAGCAACGGGCGAACAGCGTGAGAAAACTGAGTGGCACCGAGTTGCTCTTTATGGAAAACTTGCAGAAGTAGCGGGTGAGTACCTGCGTAAAGGTTCTCAAGTTTACATTGAGGGTCAGTTACAAACTCGTAAGTGGCAAGATCAAAGTGGTCAAGATCGTTACTCAACAGAAGTAGTTGTGCAAGGTTACAACGGCATTATGCAAATGCTTGGTGGTCGTCAGCAACAAGCTGGAGGCGCGGGTCAAGGTCAACCTCAGCAACAAGGCGGATGGGGGCAACCTCAACAGCCAGCGAGACAGAGCCAACCAGCGTATCAGCCAGCTGCTCAGCAAGCACCTCAACAAGCTCCTCAGCCTCAATACAATGAGCCGCCAATGGATTTTGACGACGACATCCCGTTTTAATTGTCTCGATTTTAAAAAAGCCGCAATTTTGTGGCTTTTTTTATATACTTAGCGCACTGTTTACATAATTTTTGCGAGCAGCCTTCTTCGATGAATAATGCCACCCATCGATAAATTGAAAGGGAATTCAATTTCTATGCGCTACACGCCTACGCTAAAACTCAGTACACGTTTAGTGGTTTTCGTCACTCTGATTGTGACCAGTGCGATGTTCATTTTGTTTATAGGTGGGACCTTATCCTTTCAGCGGTTAGGGCAGGAATATCTCAACCACTACATGCAGGGCATAGTGGAAGTGGTGGATAAAGAGATGGAAGACCCAGATGCTGCCTATTCTATGCAGCGTTGGATGCCCAAGATGCTGCAAGCAAGTAATATTGTTGAGATGGAACTGTCATCTCAAGCTGGCATTATTTACCGTTTTAAAGACACCTCCTCAAAAATCGACCCTGCACGGCTGTATCAAGCCGATTTTCCTTTGCAACGCATTCAAGGTTATTCGGTGCACTTTAAAGTCGTACCGCCTTATGTTGGCTTTAGCTATTCCATCGGTGCTATGTGGTCGATAACAGTCGCTGTTTTATTCATTGTTTTCTGCTTGGTACAGAGTGTTAAGTGGTTGCGTTTTCAGCTTTTGGGATCGGAAATGCTGGAAGAGCGTGGGCGAATGATATTGGCCGGTAGAGTTGAGCAATACGCAAAAGGCGATGACAGAGAGTGGCCATATACTGCCAGTGAAGCTTTAGATGTTCTGATCGAAGAGTTACAAGATGCGCGTCAAGAGCGTAGCCGTTTTGATACTTTTATCCGTACACAGACATTTCTCGACCAGTTAACGGGTACGGCAAATCGAGTCCTGTTCGACAGCAAATTAGAATCGGCGTTGCAGGAGAGCGGCGCTCAAGGTGGCGTTTTGATGCTACGTATTGATGATCTTGATGTAGCGAAAGAAGAAAACGAGAAACGCGTCATTGATGATTTTGTTGTTGAAGTTGGTCAGTGTATCTCAAACGTCATTGCTCGTTATCCAGACGTAATTTTGTCTCGTTACTATGATTCTGTATTTGCTCTCTTTATGCCACACCAAACAGCAAAAGATGTCTCTCATGTTGCTTCTCAATGCCTGAAATTTATTGAACGTCTAACGCCGCCGGAGCCACTAGATAAAGATAATTGGTTCCACATTGGTGTCAGTATGTACAAGGAAGGTGAGCGTAGAGGTCGAATTATTGATGAGACAGAAACGGCTTTGAAAAGTGCTCAGTTGCAGAGAGTCAATGCTTGGAGTCGCTTTGAAAAAGCGGCGGTTTCCGAAGACAGAGGCAGCGTACGCTGGCGGACTCTATTCGATAAGGCTCTTATTGATGACAATATCATCCTATTCCGACAGGCTTGCTATTTGTCCGGTCGTTCTAATCACTTAGAATTATTGCATAACGAATTGTTCGCTAGAATTAACGACCCTGACAAAGGGGTGTTGAAAGCGTCTCGATTTAGTTCAGCTATAGAAACCGTTGGCTATGAAGCTGTCCTAGATAAAGCGGTGATGAGAAGAACGTTACAACTGATTAAGTCTTCAGTTAACGAATCCGCGTTGTCGGTAAACCTGTATGTACTTCCTTTTTCTGATAAACAATATTTTCGCTGGTTCCGTAATGAGTTAATGCAGTTAACCTTCCGCCAGCGTGGTCAGTTATCGTTTGAATTTACCGAAGGGCATTTAGTTCAACATCTGGATTATATGCGTCCGGTACTCAGAACAATATCCGCACTTGGGTGCGAGTTGATAGTTGGACAAGCAGGGCGAACAATCGTTGCAACCCACTATATCAAAGACTTAAAGATCAACTATCTTAAATTGCATCGAAGCCTAATAAAGCAAATCGATCAAAGACATGAAAATCAGTTGATAGTGCGTAGCCTGTTAGGGGTCTGCAAAGGCACACAAACAAAAGTCATTGCCGTAGGGGTTGAAAACCAGTCAGAGTTACAGGTTTTGCATAATCTTGGGGTTGATGGTGTTCAAGGGCGGTTATTTGATACTGAACAACCACTAAATCCGAGCAAGTTACCTGTGGCGGAACGTCAAGTTAAACCCGGTAAACGAAACCGATGGCGCACAAAGTAGAGATAAATGAAGATTGAAGCATTGTTAAAGCGGTTCACCAGAAAAAAATCTAAGCAGATGGCAGTGTTTGCGGTGGTTCAACCTGATGCGATTTATTTCTCGTCATCAGAATCCCTTGCCTTGCCTGAACATTACCCTTTGGCCAATAATACTTGGCCTAATGCCTTAGTGAATGCACTTCTTACCGCCGGAGCGAAAGGGTTGAGTGTTCACGTGGTGTTGCACGCCCAACTGTTTCAAAGCTATCAAATTGATAAGCCATCTATTCCTCAGCAAGAGTGGTCAAGTGCGCTGCCATTTTTGTTAAAAGACCTGATTACCGAAAAATCTTCAGATGTAATTGCGGATGCTTACCCGCTCGACGGCGGCAATAAGGCGCAAGCCTACGTGATTAACAAAAAGGTCGTTTTAGAAGCGAGCAGTTTACTTGAGAGTATGGGGTGTAGTCTCGAGAGTGTTGTTCCTGAACAAGAAGTTTGGGGCCGAAACAATGGTGAGCTGAAAAATTACTTATTAGTGCAACGCAGCAAAGGCAGCCATTTTAAATTAGAAGCGTTCGTCAATGAGCGTTGTATTTTCCAACGTACACTGCGTGGTGTTGTCGCACCGATTACAGGCGTTGCTAGTACAGCACTTCAACTTGATGGTCTTGCGCTAGAGCTGCAACGTTCAATCGACTATTTGTCTTCTCATTTCAAAGGCACCTCTCTGCATCAGCTAAAAGTGTGTTGTGATGAAGAAGAACACGCTGAACTCGTTCAAGCATTGGGTGAGCGTTTAAGTGTCAAGGTTGCCCCTCTGGTTGAAGGTGCTGAGCATATCGTTTCTGGCCAAGTGTTGGCAGAAAAAGCACTGTTTGTTCCTGCTGATGCGATCAACTTTTATCAAGAGCACCTGAAGCCAAAGAAAGAGTTGATGACGCTATCATCCATCACTGCTGTCTGGGGGGCTGTTGCTGTTGTTATGCTATGCTTCTTTGCATGGTTTCAATTTCAAAATATTCAATATCAGCAACAACTTAAACAAGCCAACCAACAAAATACCCAACTGACGGCGCAACTTGGAGAGCTGAAACAAAAGCATGCGGCGCATCTGCCTTCAGCAGACAAAGTGGCGGCTTCAGCTCGTTTAAAGAAAGAGATTGAATCACAGCAAGCATCACTAGCTGCGATTGGCCAGTATGACGCTTCGCGACAGTTGGGCTATTCCGGAGTGATGGATGGTTTAGCAAAACTTTCCCGCCGTGATATTAGCTTAAGTGAGATAGAGATAAATGAAGCAACGTTGGATGTAAAAGGTATGGCGAGAGATGCCAACGTTATACCAACATGGATTGCGCAATTTAAGGATGAAGTGAGTTTGACTGGACGTAGTTTCGAACAACTCACGATTGGTCGTGACGAGCAAGACATAGTGACGTTTGAATTGAAATCAAAACGAGGTGTGGAGAAATGAACGAACGCTGGCAGAAATGGAGTCAACAGTTCGAAGGCAGAGCTCCGCGCGAAAAGTGGTTAATCGCCATTTGTGGTTTGATTTTGATTACGATGGTGTTGCAGACACTGTTAATCGACCCACTATTGCAGCAGAGAAAAGACGCCCAACAGAAGTTAATGTCGCAGCAATCCGCTAATCAGCGAATGGAAAGTGAAATCATCATTTTGCAGCGCGAACTGGCTAAAGATCCCAACGCAGAGATAATTAAAGAGTTAGAACAACTGCAACAGCAGAGTCAGGAACTGTCTATGCAGCTTTCTGAAGTTATGAGTAATTTGGTCTCACCATCACAGATGGCTAATTTGCTACAAAGCGTATTGGATCATAGTGCTAAATTGAAATTAGTGAGCTTGACATCATTGCCAGCTAGTCCAATTAATGAGACAGATAGCAATGCCGAATATTTCCTACATCCGGTTCGGATGGAACTGAATGGCACTTATTTCGCTATCAGGGATTATTTGCACGCGTTAGAAAGCCTGCCTGTGAAATATTATTGGCGTAGTTTTCACTATCAAGTTGAAACCTACCCTAATGCCAAGTTGGTATTAGAAGTCTACACACTTGGAACCCGTGAGGAGTTTATCGGTGGCTAGGATATCGATGCTAAATAAGGCATGGTGGTTAATGATACTTGCTGCCGTTTCGGTTTCTGTCTCGGCGAGCCAAGAACAAGATCCAACCGCGCCATTAGGTTGGATGAAAACAGAACAAGTTAAAAAAGCAAAAAGAAACGTACCTGTACCTGAACTGCAAAGCATTGTTTGTAAAGATGATAATCAATGCTATGCCATTTTAAATGATAAGGTCGTGGACAAGGGCGATAGTGTGTCAGGCTATAAAGTGTCTAAAGTCACGCCATCGCAGGTCGAACTTAAGCAAGGCAGTAAAAGTTGGACTTTGAAGCTGTTCTCTCTGGACATTAAGAAATAAGGTTAAGAATTCATATGCGTAATATGATCATCGGCGTAGTGATGGTGAGTTTAGTGGGCTGCTCTATGGGGCATCGTGACCCAGTGGAAGCCAAACAGTCGCTGAATCAGGCTATTAATGAAGCGAATAGCCGCAATTTAGAAAATCTACCGCCATCGGTAGAAGCGGATCTTATGCCTGATATGGACGGAGCAATAGCGACATCGGATCCTAGCTTGAAGCGTTTTCGTATTCAGGCGAACGGTGTTCAGGCGAAAGCTTTTTTTACCAGCTTAGTGAAAGGTACAGAATACAGCGTTGCAATTCATCCGATGGTGGATGGCACTGTCACTGTCAATTTATCGGAAGTCACACTTGATGAAGTGTTAGATGTGGTTCGCGATCTTTACGGTTACCAAATTGAAAAAGTCGGTAAGGTTATCCAAGTTTATCCAGCGGGCTTACGCACGGTGACTATCCCTGTTGATTACCTGCAATTTAAACGAAGTGGTCGCTCACTGACAACCATCACTACAGGTACTATTACCAATACGGACACCAATTCTTCAAGCGACAGCTCTTCTTCGTCTTCAAGTAGTTCGAATAACAATAATTCGAACAACAGTGATAGTAATGCCACGTCGGACCGAGGTGGTACAGAGATTGAAACGTTGAGCGAGAGTGATTTCTGGCCACAGCTACAAACCGCTGTAGCCCAGTTGGTGGGCTCTGGTCGTGGTCAAAGCGTGGTTGTAACACCGCAAGCGAGTGTGATTACGTTGCGTGCGTATCCAGATGAAATTCGCGAAGTTCGCCGATTTTTAGGTATTTCTCAAGAGCGTATGCATCGCCAAGTGATTATGGAAGCGAAGATTCTAGAGGTCACTTTAAATGACGGCTACCAGCAAGGAATTAACTGGAGCAAGATGTTTACCTCTAATGGTGTTAACTACCGAATTGGTACTGGTGACACATCGGGCGCTGGCTCTGCAATCAGCAATGGTCTAGGTACCATTGCTGCGCTACCCGGTATTGACACTATTGGTACACTGCTGGGCGGGCAAACCAACATTGTTATGTCGAGTGGCAGCTTTGAGTCGGTATTGAGCTTTATGGCAACGCAAGGCGACTTAAATGTGCTATCAAGCCCTCGCGTTACCGCTGCAAATAACCAGAAAGCAGTGATCAAAGTGGGGACGGATGAGTATTACGTTACCGATTTATCCAGTGTCGTTGGTAATGGCGATAATTCTGAAGCATCTCCTGATGTGGAACTGACGCCATTTTTCTCGGGTATTTCACTGGATGTAACTCCTCAAATTGACGACAAAGGCCATGTACTGCTGCATGTTCACCCTGCTGTTATTGAAGTGGAGCAACAGAACAAAACCATCACTTACAACAACAAAGTGATTTCTCTGCCGCTGGCGAGAAGCTCTATCCGCGAATCTGACTCTGTAATTCGTGCCAAAGATGGCGATGTGGTTGTAATTGGTGGTCTGATGAAAACCAATACCTTGAACCAAACATCGAAAGTCCCGTTTTTAGGGGACATCCCAGTGTTAGGGCATGCGTTTCGCAACACATCTCAAGTGACACAGAAAACAGAATTGGTCATCTTGCTAAAACCAACGGTAGTTGGTGTCAATACGTGGCAAAAAGAGTTGGAGCGCTCACGTGATTTGTTGCAGGAGTGGTTCCCTGACTCTGAGTAATGAATATGTATTTGGAGCACTTTGGTTTTACACAACAGCCTTTTCAATTAACGCCTGATACTGGTTTGTTTCTGGGGCTAGACCCGCATTATGAAGCGATTCAAACCGTCAGCGCGGCTCTGCAAATGGGTGAAGGTGTCATAAAAGTAACTGGTGAAATCGGAACGGGAAAAACCATGGTGTGTCGGATGTTGCTGACTCATCTTAAAGAGTATGTCCAGCTGATATATTTGCCCAATCCTGCCTTGAATGGTGACGATTTACGTACGGCGATAGCAAAAGAACTGAACATCAATGACAGTTCAAAAGTTGGTTTGGTCGAAGCAATTCAAGAGCGACTCATTGAATTCCATACCAGTGGTAAAAGAGTGGTTGCTTTACTGGATGAAGCCCAAGCGCTTTCTGATGAAGCGTTGGAAGTGTTGCGGTTGTTTGGCAATCTGGAGACCGAACAAACCAAGCTTTTACAACTGGTTTTGATTGGGCAGCCAGAACTGGATGAAAGACTCGAACAATACCATTTAAGGCAGTTTCGTCAGCGAATTACCTTTAGTGCCAAGTTAAGACCATTAGATATGGCGGAAACCGTTGCTTATATTGACAATCGACTGTCTAAATCCGGTTATCAAGGTGAGCTGTTCAGTTTGAATCAGAAGAAAGCGATTTGGAAAGCGTGTCAGGGAACACCTCGCCTTATCAATCAGGTGTGCCATAAAACCCTGTTGCTTGCGTTCTACGAAAAGACCCAGCGGGTGAAAAATCAGCAGCTATACGCCGCTATTCACGATACGTACGATACTTGTAAACCCAAACATAAAACTCCAGTTATCTGGGGATGGAGCCATTGATGAGTGTTATGAACAAAGCTTTATCTCAACTTGCCGATAAGCAGCAATCATCACTTGATCCGATCGAGAAAGCGCACGTTGAGCCAATCAAAACACGTCCAGTTTGGGTATGGATGATGGCAGGGTTTGGTCTGAGTTTAGGCGTTGGCGGTTGGGCTGTGTCGCAGCAAGCGCCTGAAGTACAGAATGCCCAAATTATCAGTCAACCAATGCAAGTAAAGGCGTTTGTTGAACCTGCTCCTGTTGTTGCTTCGCCAACACAGAAAGTAAATCAGGCATCAGTGGTGGTTTATCACTCGGCGCCGATTGAAGAGCCGCTATTGGAATCTCGTCAAGTTACAGAAGAAGCAACAGAAGCTACCGATTTTGCACTGCCTGTTGAACCAGCAATCTCAACGCCAAAGGCCATTGCTTTAAATGAGGCGGCAGGGAATCAAACACTCATTCAAAAGCCTGTGTTGTTAGCGAGCAATACCACTTCTGCATCAGTGAACTCAGGTTCAGCAACTCAGGCGCCTGTAACGGTGTCTTCAGAATCGAAAAGCGCACAAGAGAACACGGTAACCATTGAACAGGTAGAAATGAGCCCTGAAAAACTGGCAGAAAAAGCAATTTCCCGAGCAAATAAAGCAATGGATTCTAGCGATTTTCAAAATGCTGTCAGTGCTTACAGCGAGGCTCTTCGCTATACACCGGATAATGAATCTGTACGTCAAAAATTGGCGGCGTTGTATTACGGTAAAGGTGAAGTGCGCAAAGCATTTGATTTGATGCAGCGTGGTATCGAAATAAACCCTGAAGGTGAAACTTTGAGAATTGCGCTGTCAAAATTGCTGATGAAAGAGCAGCAAGCAGAAGCGGCATTAACACCGCTCGCTTATTTACCTGCATCGGTAAGTGTGGAGTATCTTTCATTACGCGCGGCGTTGGCGCAAAAAGTGAAACAGAATGAAATTGCACTAGAAAGCTATCAGAAGCTAACAGAGAAAGAGGCGAACAATGGTCGCTGGTGGCTTGGTTTAGCGATTCAGCAAGAGCGTTCGTTTTTGTTAGAAGAGGCGAAAGCGTCTTATCAAAAGGCGTTAACAAAGGTTGGGGTATCGATTCAGTCACAAGCCTTTATTCGTAATCGTCTAGATGTGCTGAATCACCTCGAGGAGAACAACAATGCAAATTAAGTTAAGAAAACGACTGGGTGACTTGCTGGTCGAAGAGGGCATTGTTACTGACGAACAGATTGGGCAGGCATTGTCAGCTCAGAAGAATACTGGTCGTAAGCTGGGTGATACCTTAATTGAGTTAGGCTTCTTATCTGAACAGCAAATGCTGAGCTTTTTGTCTCAGCAACTGGCGATTCCGCTGATTGATTTGAGCCGTGCGACGGTCGATATTGACGCGGTACAGCTGCTTTCCGAAGTTCATGCACGCCGTCTGCGTGCACTAGTGATTGGCCGCAATGGCGATACTCTGCGTGTCGCAATGAGTGACCCTGCGGATTTGTTTGCTCAGGAGTCTCTCCTCAACCAACTGTCTCAGTACAGCTTTGAGTTTGTTATCGCACCAGAAAAGCAACTGGTGGATGGTTTTGACCGTTATTACCGCCGTACCAAAGAAATTGCCTCTTTCGCTGAACAGTTACAGGCTGAACACCAAGTTACAGAAGCGTTCGACTTTGATATCGCGAATGATGACAGCGAAGAAGTAACGGTTGTTAAGCTGATTAACTCGCTGTTTGAAGATGCAATTCAGGTGGGGGCGTCGGATATTCACATCGAGCCAGATTCAAAGATATTGCGTATTCGTCAGCGTGTGGACGGTATTCTTCATGAAACGGTTCTAAATGAAGTGGGTATCGCATCAGCGCTCGTTTCGCGACTGAAGCTGATGGCTAATCTCGATATTTCTGAAAAACGTCTGCCGCAAGATGGCCGATTTAACATCCGAGCTAAAGGGCAGTCGGTTGATATTCGTATGTCGACAATGCCTGTGCAATATGGTGAATCGGTTGTAATGCGTTTATTAAACCAGTCCTCTGGTATTCGGGAGCTGGATAAATCAGGCATTCCTGACGAGCTGTTACTGCGCTTCCGACGTCAGCTTAAGCGCCCGCATGGTATGATCCTCGTCACTGGACCGACCGGTTCGGGTAAAACGACCACTTTGTACGGCGCGCTAAGTGAACTGAATGAAGTGGGCAAAAAAATCATTACCGCAGAAGACCCAGTGGAATACCGACTGCCGCGAGTCAACCAAGTACAGGTGAACTCTCGAATTGGGCTGGATTTCTCGACCTTGTTGAGAACCTTCTTACGCCAAGACCCCGATATTATTCTGATTGGTGAGATGCGTGACCAAGAAACGGTGGAGATCGGTTTGAGAGCCGCACTAACTGGTCACTTAGTATTGAGTACATTACACACCAATGATGCTGTGGAAACCGCATTACGTTTAATTGATATGGGGGCTCCTGGTTATTTGGTCGCAAGTGCTGTTCGAGCTGTGATTGCTCAGCGTCTGGTACGTAAAGTTTGCCCAGATTGTAAGACGCATGATGAGTTGGATGAAGCTCAGAAGCAGTGGCTTGCGGTTCGTTTTCCTAACCAAGTTAATTCACCGTTTGTCCATGGTCGTGGCTGTCAGAACTGTAACCTAACGGGTTATAAAGGTCGTATTGGTGTCTTCGAAATGCTGGAGCTTGAGCACCATATGATGGATGCATTGCGCGCTGATGATTCTATCGGCTTTGCCAAAGCCGCCCGAGCTTCAGAGAACTATAAGCCATTGCTCGCATCAGCGATGGAGCTGGCAGTTAAAGGTATCGTCAGTATTGATGAAGTCATGGCGTTGGGTGAAGGTGAAGCTCACACAGCCGCTGAGCCTATTTATCTGTAAGGAAAGGTATGCCGACTTATCAGTACCAAGGACGCAATTTAGATGGCAGCGCTACGAAAGGCAGCTTAGAAGCAGTTAACGAAGATGTAGCTGCTGAAACATTGATCAATAAAGGGATTATCCCTACTTCTATTAGTGAAGGGGCATCCGGTGTTGGTATGGCCACTATTGATTGGAAAGAGTTGTTTGCTCCAGTTGTTCCACTGGAAGTATTGGTGATTTTTTGTCGCCAGCTGTACAGCTTAACCAAAGCCGGCGTGCCTTTACTGCGTTCAATGAGAGGTCTGGCGCAGAACTGTGAAAACAAGCAGTTAAAAGATGCATTGGAACAAATTTGTAGTGAAGTGACCAATGGTCGCAGTCTTTCCGCTGCAATGCAGATGCACACGAAAGTGTTTAGCTCACTGTTTGTTTCTATGGTGCATGTGGGTGAGAACACCGGTCGATTGGATCAAGCTCTGCTGCAATTGGCGAACTACTATGAACAAGAAGTGGAAACCCGTAAGCGAATTAAGACCGCAATGCGTTACCCCACTTTTGTTATTGGCTTTATTGTTATTGCTATGTTCATTTTGAACGTCAAGGTAATACCGCAGTTTGCGACCATGTTTAATCGCTTTGGTGTGGACTTGCCTTTGCCAACCAGAATTTTGATTGGTATGTCGAATTTTTTCGTCAACTACTGGATGTTTATGCTGGTGGCAATGGCGATAGCGTTTTTCGGTTTTCGATCTTGGTTGGGGACATCGAAAGGAAGAGAGCGCTGGGATAAGTTTCGTTTGCGAATGCCTATAGTTGGTGGAATCGTCAATCGAGCACAGTTATCTCGATTCTCACGTACGTTTTCTCTGATGTTGCACTCAGGCGTTCCGTTAAATCAGTCTTTGGCATTGTCAGCTGAGGCTTTGGATAATAAATTCCTCGAAGCTCGCTTAATGGAAATGAAATCTGCAATTGAAGCTGGTAGCAGCGTTTCATCAACGGCAATTAATGCCAATATTTTTACGCCTCTGGTGATTCAAATGATCTCTGTAGGCGAAGAAACGGGGCGAATTGATGAGTTGTTGCTGGAAGTCTCGGATTTTTATGACCGAGAAGTGGATTATGACTTAAAAACCTTAACCGCTCGGATTGAGCCGATTTTACTGGTGATTGTTGCTGGTATGGTATTGATTCTGGCTTTGGGTATTTTCTTACCTATGTGGAACATGATGGATGCGATGAAAGGATAGGTGGTTAAAAAATCCTTTAAAAACATTAGCTTTAATGTTTTATTGACGTAGCGCATGCGATATTTCGTATGAGGGTAGGTATAATTCCTCTGCTGAAGAGGTATTGGTTCTAAAATGAATAAGAGAGTGCCGGGTTTTTCTTTACTCGAATTAATTATTGTTATCGTTATTGTCGCCTTATTAGCTGTGACGGCTTTACCTAGGTTATTAGGTACGATTGACGATGCGAGAGAGGCGAGTATTCAAGGCGTTGCCAGTGGTTTTTTATCTGCTGTTATGGCTGCGCGGACTCAATGGGAAGCTCAGGCAAGGCCATCGGTAATATCTGGTGGTGAAAAATATAACCTCGTCGACTATGACGGTGTGGAGTTTTGGCTCACTCGTTCAAAAACGAGTGCAGGTAGCAGTACGGGATTCAGTGATGGTTATCCGCTAGCTTTAAGACAAAGCGTTTATTCGGAAACGATTACTGATCAAACCTGTGTGGATTTGATGGAGAACTTGCTTCATAGCTCTCCAAAGGTAGGGACCGCCGCTGAAGTAAGTAGTGATGTCTCACTACAGTATTCAGCCATCGCTGATAATGCCAATGCTAGTTGTACCTATATACAACAAGAAAAGAGCAGTGCACATCAGTTTGTGTACAACATAAAAACTGGTCGCGTAGCGGTCACTTTCAATTAATTTTTAGCTTGTTAGAAAGAGAGATAGTTCATGAAAAGACAAGGTGGTTTCACCCTTATCGAATTGGTCGTAGTCATTGTAATTCTGGGTATCCTTGCAGTGACAGCTGCTCCTCGTTTCCTAAACCTACAAGGTGATGCTCGTGTTTCCGCGCTACAGGGGTTAAAAGGCGCAATGGATGGAGCTGCTGGTATTGTTTATGGTAAAGCCGCTATTCAAGGTCTTGAAGGTCTGGCTGGTCAATCTTTATTAGATACTAATGGTACAACAATTTTAGTTACAACTGATTTTGGATACCCTTCTGCTGACGCTACTGGTATCGTTTCGTCGGTTAAAGGTCTAAATACCGATTGGGGGTGGGCTGCGTCCTCTGGTACAACTTTAGTAGCCACATTTCCTTCCGGTACTACTATCACTGTAGGTGATAATTCAACGGATAGTGGCGCAGCTATAATAGCGACCAATTGCTATATTCGATATAACGAAGCTACTACTGCAGCTGTAGCTGACGCAGCAACTACAACGGTCGTATCAACTGGCTGTTAATTGTTCAGTATTGAATTATATGATTTTGCTTGGCGCAGCCCCTTCTGGTCTGCGCCATTTCATCTAAAATTTTAAATACTTACTGGCTAACATGGTGAGCAAGCCAATGCAGAGAAACCAGCAACGAATGCGAGGTTTTACCTTAGTTGAATTGATCGTGGTAATACTGCTTGTATCAATTCTCTCTGTTTATGCTGCCAGCCGTTTTTCCGGTATTTCCAGTGTTTCTGCGTTTGCCGCACAAGAGCAAATCATCTCTATTATTCGTCAAATTCAAATTGACCGAATGCAATCCAACTTATCATCCACTTCAGCAGACAGTGATTATGCTTTGCAAATAACCAACCACTGTATCGGCTCAGTACAGGCATGCAGCTCTGCTAATGATGACCGAAGAAGTGACTTGTTGCGGAATGATGAACTCACATTCACCAGCTCGCCTTCTCTCTCCGTTATTGAATTTAGCCTGTTGGGGAATCCTTTAGGTGGTGCGTCTAATGGCGTGACAATCAATATTGCCTCATCTGCAAACTCGACATCACTATGTTTGAACTCGGAAGGCTATGTGGCGAAAGGAAGTTGCTGATGAAACGTAGCAACGGATTTACGCTGGTTGAAAGTATTATGGCTATGGTGATCCTTGGGTTTGCCATGGTGACTCTCGTGAGTTTTCTTTACCCTCAAATTGAGCGTTCTGCGACGCCGCATTATCAAACTCGTGCGGCTAACTTAGGACAAAGCCTGATGAGCCAAATTCTTGCACGAGGCTTTGATAACCACAGCGATTTTGATGGTGGGCAATATCGCTGTGATGAACCGGATAGGAATGGGGTAGCTAACCCATGTTCTACTACTTTGGGACGTGATTCTGGCGAAAGTAACCCCGCTCAGTTCAACGATGTTGATGACTACATCGGTTGCTGGTGGACAGACAGCACGAACGATTGTGGCGGCTCAGGGTACCCTCTTAGCAATATTCTGGGCACTGAGATAGCGAGTAAGTATGCGCATTTCACGGTAACAATTGATGTTAACTACGACACTGCGACCATGAAGAAAATCCAGATCAAGATTGATACTGGGCGTTACGGTGAGTTTGATTTCACTGGTTTTCGAGGAAACTACTAATGAAAGTTCGTGGTTTCACTCTGGTTGAAATGGTCTTGACCATGGTGGTGGGCGCTATTTTGGTTTTGGGTATTGCGGGGTTTGTGGAACTGGGCAGTAAAGGCTATTCCGATACCGTAGCAAGGCAAAGATTGCAGACTCAAGCCAAATTTGTATTAGAAAAAATGACCCGTGAGATTCGCCATGCAGTACCAAACAGCTTTGCTGTTAGTAGTTCTGCCGGACAGCAATGTTTATCGTTTTATCCCATTGTTTATTCTGGTTTTTATTCTGTGTCCGGTAGTAACAATAAGACCATGAGTTTTATTGTCGGTAATACACCAGCTCCTTCTAGTTTTGATGGGCTAAGGATGATTATTAATCCGTCGAGACAAACGGATTTTGCTGTGGGGCAAAATACGAACTTCCCATTGAGCGGTAGCAACACCACTTTTACTCTTTCTTCTCCGTTACCGAGTCAGTCGGTTGCCCAAAGGCAGTTCATATACAAAGATTTGGTGAGTTATTGCTTAGATTTTTCTGCACAAAGCGTGACTCGTAATGGTATCCAAGTTGCTGATAGCGTTAATACGGGAGAGTTCAGTTACGCACAACCTACTCTGCAAAGAGGTGGCGTGGTGCATCTGGCATTAACTTTTGCTCAAAATGGCGAATCCAGCCACTTTGATATTGATGTGCAGGTGCTGAATGTTCCATAGAAAACGTATGTTCCCTAGCGTTAAAAAGCAGGCTGGTAATCTCTATATCGTTGCTATCTTTGTGATTGTGGTGATGGGCTTTCTTGCCAATGCGCTTGCTCGTATGGAATGGTCAAACCGAGATGCACTATCGAAAGATCTGTTGGGAACAAGAGCATGGTTTGTTGCTCACTCAGTTAATGAGTTAGCACTTACTCAGTTGTATCCATTGAACACGGCTAACAGCGTGGTTGCTAATGTGTGTCTTAGCAATTGGGGAAATGTGCAAACTAAGGCAAATAATTTGATGACTCAATTTGTAGGTTGCTCTGTGAACACTCAGTGTTATTCACTGGGAGCATTAGATTCCGTGAATTATTACAAAGTTGAGAGCGTCGCTGTTTGTGGCAGCGGGCAGTATCAGGTTGAGCGTAAGCAAGAAGTTTGGGTGAAGGAGTAAGCATGGCTAAGTTATTTCGTTGTCTGCCACTGTTACTTTTGTTTTTTATACAGAGTGCTTTTGCTGAAATATGTACGTTCAAAGGTCAAAAATTTGCCGTTATTGAATTCACGGTTGTGGGTAGCCCAGGAATCTTTCAGTCTGCAACTTTCCAAGAGTCGGGGAATAATCCGCTAAAAACGTTGTGGTACACCGAAGAGCACGTATCTGACAGCCTCTACTTTTTTAATGATCACACTCTGCAGCAAAGTACTCGATATAGAGTGCGAATTCTCAACGAGGCCACGGGCTCGATCCCTAGTCGCTATTACCGTAAGAACTTAGACTCAAATGTGAACAGTTGGGCGCTTATTGATTCAATGAATATGGAGATGAAGCCCGGAAATGTTACGGTTCAGACTAATGATGGCGCTGATCTCACTTGTGAAGCGGTAGAACCCGAAGATATTGAAGACTATATTCCGCCGACCTTTGAACAATGTGAGTATTTCCCACAAGCGGTCCAGAGCTGGAAAACAGAAGGGACAGTCTACTCGAGCTATGGGCCAAGTTCGTTTACCGCATCCAATGCCACTGAGAATATCGTAGGGTGGTCTGACAATTACGTTAACGATGCACAAAATGTGTTCCGCTACCAGCCATGGTGGGGGGCTGCCGAAAGACAAGCACTGCGAATTGGTTTTGATACGACCCAAAATAGTAATACATACATTGCTAACTGTCAGGGTTACGGATGCGGTACAAAATCTCTGCACGTAACATTTGAAGGGGCTGATTACAATATTGACGATGGTTTGTTTGAAGAGAGAAAGGCTGAGCCGCCAGAGCCGTTAAATGTATCGTTTGATTCCATCAATGATTTATATATTCAAGTTAACAGTAGTTCGACTGACTTTAGTTCTTTTTGTAATAACAATGGACTATGTTCATACGCCGATACGGGGGGGGCTTTCGAATTAACCATACTTAAAAACTTAAAATCCCTGACAGTGCAAAATGTACGGAGTGATAAAAAACTAAATGTTCGTCTTTCGCCTGGTCTAAAAATCGAGAAGTTTTCAGTAAATGGTAATACGGCTGTGTATTTTGCTGAGGATAGTTCCGTGTTATTGGGAACTGCTTCTATAGGTGAGTGGGGAGATACTCAGGTCTACTTAGGCAGCGATTCAGTTATTAGTATTGCAGGCGATGGTAATGATACCACCAGCGACTTAACGACAGGACCGATTAGGTTTATTCCAATCTATCCATCAAGTGGTTCATCAAACTATAAGAAACCTCTATTTTACGGCCCAGCCGCAAACTACCACATAAAGGCAAGTGGGGTTCTCGAAGCGTATTTGCTGGCTAAATCAATGAACTTCGATGTCGGTATATCGATAAAAGGATCGATTACTGCACACACTTTAAACGTGGTCGGGAATGTTACGGTAGCCCGTGATTCAGCCGATCCTGAATGTTGGAACGAGACCGATACAAACAAAAATTACAATCTGATACTGCAACCTAAATCTGATATTGCCCTTGTGTGTCAGACATTAAAGCCTGAGCTATCTGTTTTCTCGGAAGGTATGTTGGCGAGAGATTTTACGGGTACCGTTGTTGTAACGGTAGATGGAGTGACAACCCCTTACTCGGTAACGAATGGTATTTTTAACCTGTCTTTACTTCTTAGCACCACCGAAAGTAAAAAGGTATCGGTTTTGGCTTACATAGAAGGTGATGAAGCAAATAACACTGTGAGTGGTAGCTATGAATTTGTCCCTTATAAGCTGAATGTTGAATCACAATACGTTATAGCGAACAAACCAGTTGAAGTTTCTGCGTTTGCACAGGCCTGTGATGATAATGGTGCTGTTGTGGATCTTGGCTACAACGGTTCTCCAACAATCCAATCCTCTTGGGTGAGGCCATCTACGGGACTCGGAAGTTTAAGTTACTCGCCTGTATTTAATAATGGTCAGTCAACCTCAGAACTTACCTTGGAAGAATCTGGTGAGTACCTTGTTACTATGGCGGATGAAAATTTTAGTTGTACAGGTGATCATTGTCCTATTGACGGAGATACGCTAAAAGGCCAGTTCACGGTTTACTCTCGTCCGTGGACATTCGCAATTTGCTCGCCAAATAATACACCCATGAACGGCAATATCACCGATGCTTCGAGCACAGGATTTACCTCGGCCGGTAATGTGTTTGCGCTAAATGTTCGACCACTGCGTTGGGTTTCAACTGGCAATGACAGTGATCCCGTCAGTGGTAGCGAAGCCATAGAAACGTCGAGTTACTGTAGTTCTCCCGTTACACAGAATTTTTTCATTGCAGGTAGTGAGCTGAAATCCACTGTTGAACTGACTCATGCTGTTGCCCAACCAAGTGGCGGTGCGGATGGAACATTGTCAGGAACGCTCGCGCTTAGCAATAGCGAAGGCGTTAGCAATAGCTACTTGCCATTTGGCGGTTTAGCGTGGAGTGAAGTCGGTGTTCTGCGTGTAAATGCTGATACTCAGGCAAGCTATTTGGGCATGAACGTCAATCAGGGATATCGAGACATTGGCCGTTTCTATCCGGCGTGGTTATCGCTTATCAGCAACAACTGGAATTACTCATCAAACCATGATGAATTCATGTATATGGGGCAGTCCATTGCCTATGATTTTGTCGTTGAAGCACAAAATATGCAGGGCGGGGCGACGACCAACTACAGCAGTTTTAGTCCGAGCCTGATTGCGGATGTGAAGCTTCTTGCGGTTGACACTTCTGATGACAACAGTGAATTCGGCTCTCGTGTCGAAGATTATGATCTGCATTTCTGGGATGGCAGCAGTCAATGGTCTGGTGCTGAGTTGCAGGTGAGTGATGCACCATTTCAATTTAACAAGTTACAAACCACCTCTAGTCCTTTAATTACCCGTGCAGATGGCCCGTATGAAGATGGTTTTGGACTTCGTGTCACAGCAAATTCATCAGGAGTGAAAGCCGATGGCGTGGATTTCAAAACATCAGAAGCACCTAACTTAGAGCTCAACAGTTCAGGCGTCACGTTGGACACAGGTAAGCCATTTTCAGCTCAACCCGATATCCGTTACGGTCGCATGGTGCTCGATGATGTGGGCGGAACCTCAACCAGTACCATTTATATTCCTCTGCGCACCGAATACTGGAATGGCTCGCGGTTTATCGGAAACGAGCAAGACTCTGGTTCGACGTTTGTTTCACTCGGAGGATATGTGTGTCAGCAAACAGTTTGGTCTGGTTCTGGCTCGGCTTCGAGTGCATCACTTCAAGGAGCTGATCCTGCCGTTGCAGTAACAAATGGTGTTAGCAATAAGCTTTCTGCTAAGCCGCATTCTAATGTGGATGCCAGCTCTTTGAGGGAGCAAATCCGTTTTTGGCTCAGAATGTCAGATACTTCACCACAATTATCAGAAATGAATGTAAGCTGTGGTACAAGTTATACAAATCAACCTTGGTTACAATACAACTGGCGCGATCGGGGCGATGAAGATCCGTCCGCCGTTGTGACTTTCGGGGTCTATCGTGGTAATGACCGCATTATTTTCCGAGGGGAAAGTGGGCTAACAGGACAATAGCAAGCAATTTTTCTTAACCTAAGTTAGGAATATGTTAGAAATTGCGTGTTTGAGTCCATGTTTATGCGTCAATGCCTTGCTGTGACGGCAAGGCGTTGGTACATTTAGTGCAATTTTTATCTTCAATTCTTGCAGGATGAACGAAGAATATGTTCAAAAAACTTCGTGGCATGTTTTCAAACGACCTATCAATTGACTTAGGTACTGCCAACACTCTTATTTATGTTAAAGGTCAAGGCATTGTCCTTGATGAACCATCTGTAGTTGCTATTCGCCAAGACAAAGGCCGTGGTGGAAAAACTGTAGCGGCTGTCGGTCATGCAGCTAAGCAAATGTTAGGTCGTACGCCGGGTAATATCTCTGCAATTCGTCCTATGAAAGATGGTGTTATTGCTGACTTCTACGTGACTGAAAAAATGCTTCAGCATTTTATCCGTCAAGTGCATGACAACAGTTTTCTAAAACCAAGCCCACGCGTACTTGTTTGTGTTCCTTGTGGTTCCACTCAAGTTGAGCGCCGTGCGATTCGTGAATCTGCACTAGGTGCAGGCGCACGCGAAGTGCACCTTATTGATGAACCAATGGCAGCAGCAATTGGTGCTGGCCTACGTGTTTCTGAGCCAACAGGTTCAATGGTGGTCGATATCGGTGGTGGTACAACTGAAGTTGCAGTTATCTCATTGAACGGTGTTGTTTACTCTTCTTCTGTTCGTATCGGTGGTGACCGTTTTGATGAAGCTATCATCAACTATGTTCGTCGTAACTACGGCAGCTTAATCGGTGAAGCAACCGCTGAGAAAATTAAGCACGAAATCGGTTCGGCTTACCCTGGCGATGAAGTGATGGAAATTGAAGTTCGTGGCCGTAACCTCGCTGAAGGTGTTCCACGTAGCTTTACACTAAACTCAAACGAAATTTTGGAAGCACTGCAAGAGCCGCTAACGGGTATCGTTTCTGCTGTGATGGTTGCGCTTGAGCAATGTCCACCAGAACTGGCTTCTGATATCTCTGAAAACGGTATGGTTCTGACTGGTGGTGGTGCACTACTGAAAGATCTTGATCGTCTATTAACGGAAGAAACCGGCATTCCTGTTGTGATCGCTGAAGAACCACTAACTTGTGTGGCTCGTGGCGGCGGTAAAGCTTTAGAAATGATCGATATGCATGGCGGTGATCTGTTCAGCGATGAGTAATGGCTTGTCAGGCACCTTGTAATGAGGTGCCCAATAGGATTGTTATAAGATGAAGCCAATATTTGGTCGAGGACCATCTCTCCAACAACGACTGTTCTTCGCGGTCATGTTATCAGCCAGCCTAATGCTGGCTGATAGTCGTTTAGGAGCATTCGCAAATGTACGTTATTTGCTCAATAGCCTAGTAGCGCCTATTCAGTATGCTGCAGATTTGCCGCGTACCATGTTTAACGACTTTTACTCTCTGTTCAGCACTCGTGATCAACTGTTGAATTCGAATCAGAATCTTAAACGTGAAGTGATGACGCTTAAAAGCGACTTAACCCTGCTTGATCAATACCGTGAAGAAAACCAACGTTTACGAAAATTGCTTGGTTCTGAGTTTGTCCGTGATGAGAAGAAAGTTGTTACAGAAGTAATGGCTGTTGATACATCACCATATCGCCATCAGGTGGTGATTGATAAAGGCAGAACGGACGGTGTCTACGAAGGTCAGCCTGTTATCAATGAGAAAGGTATTGTCGGACAGGTAACGTTTGTTGCCGCGCACAACAGCCGTGTATTACTGCTTATCGACCCGAACAACGCTATTCCAGTGCAGAATATCCGCAACGATATTCGAGTGATCGCTTCCGGTAACGGACAAAGTGACGAAATCCAGTTAGAGCATATTCCAACCAGTACCGATATCGATGTCGGTGACATGCTGGTAACGTCTGGTCTTGGTGGTGTCTATCCGGAAGGATATCCGGTGGCTTACATTACCGATGTTGATAAAGATACACGTCGCGAATTTGCCTCGATAAAAGCTAAGCCTGTAGTCGATTTTGATCGCTTACGTTACCTGTTATTGATTTGGCCGAATGAAGACCGCCAACAAAAAGTATTACTCGCAAACCCAGAAGATATTGAAGAGGGCGTAACAGATGGGCAGTAGTGATTGGGGAGGCCGATTTGTTATTTGGGGCTCTTTCCTGTGTGCCTTAATTTTCCAGACGATCCCTTGGCCGGGTTCCCTTGATCTGTTGAGACCATCATGGATCTTGTTGGTGACCTGTTATTGGGTTCTTGCTCTGCCTCACCGTGTCAATGTGGGTTCTGCTCTGGTGCTAGGTCTTCTTTGGGATTTGTTATTAGGCTCGACTCTCGGTATCCGAGGGATGATGATGTCCATCGTGATTTACATTGTCGCCATGAACTTCCTCGTAATGCGAAATATGGCACTTTGGCAGCAAGCTTTTGTGGTTGGTCTGCTCGCTATGGCGCTTGAAGTGTTGATTTTCTTTGGAGAATATCTCATTCAGGATGTCACATTTAACCCATTATCTCTCTGGAGTGGTTTAATTAGCTGTATACTTTGGCCATGGATGTTTTTATTGCTGCGTCGAGTTCGACGTCATTGGCACATAAAATAGAATGAACAAACAACGATTAATTCTGGCGTCTGGTTCACCTAGACGCCGAGAACTACTCTCTCAATTGGGATATCAGTTTGACGTGTTAGTCCCAAATGTTGAAGAGAAGCGTTTAGACGGTGAATCTCCCGTTCAATATGTAGAACGTTTGTCCCGCGATAAAGCTCTAGCTGGCCTAGAATTGGCTAAGCAAAACGCGGCTAATCTTAATGTGAACGAGCAGGACTATGTGGTTTTAGGCTCGGACACAATAGTGGTTCAAGACAATCGCGTATTAGAAAAGCCACAAAACTTTTCTCACGCCAAAGAGATGCTTGAGTATCTTTCGGGGACTCAGCATCAAGTAATGACGGCCGTGACGGTCGCTGCAAAAGAAAAACATCGTTCTGTGGTCGTGACCACAGATGTATGGTTCAAACCCTTGTCAGAGCAAGAAATAGAACAATATTGGCAAAGTGGTGAGCCTTGCGATAAAGCTGGCAGTTATGGCATTCAAGGATTGGGTGGGCGATTTGTAACTAGGATTGAAGGTAGCTACCACGCAGTGGTGGGATTACCGCTCTATGAAACTGACCAGCTCTTGCACGAATTTATATTTTAGTATTATTAAAAATTGAGGTGCGCTCATGAGTGCAGAGTTGATCTTGAATGTCACACCGAGTGAAACACGGGTGGCAATGATCGAAGGTGGAGTCCTTCAAGAGATCCATATTGAACGTGAAGCAAAAAGAGGCATTGTCGGAAACATCTACAAGGGTAAAGTCAGTCGAGTTCTACCCGGTATGCAAGCGGCTTTTGTGGATATTGGCCTAGACAAAGCAGCTTTTTTACACGCTTCAGATATCGTTCCTCACACAGAATGTGTGGCGGAAAATGAAAAACAACAGTTCCAAGTGCGCGATATTTCTGAATTGGTTCGCCAAGGTCAGGATATTGTTGTGCAAGTCGTGAAAGATCCTTTGGGAACCAAAGGTGCCCGTTTAACCACAGATATCACTTTACCATCGCGTTACTTGGTCTATATGCCGGGTTCTGCGCACGTAGGTGTTTCTCAGCGAATTGAAAGTGAAGCTGAACGTAATCGCCTAAAAGCAGTAGTGGCACAGTATTGCGACGAGAATGGTGGATTCATCATTCGTACCGCGGCTGAAGGTGCGGACGAAAAAGAATTGGCGCAAGATGCGGCTTTCCTCAAACGCCTCTGGGTTAAAGTCATGGAGCGTCGTGCGAAATACAAAACTCGTTCAACGCTGTACGGTGAACCTGGGCTGTCTCAACGTATTATTCGTGATTTTGTCGGCACAGAACTGACCAGCATCTTGGTTGATTCACGTCTGGAATTCGAAAACCTCAAAGAGTTCACGTCCGAGTTCGTTCCAGAGCTGACCGACAAACTTGAGCTATACGAAGGTGATAAACCCATTTTCGATATGTACGACACGGAGAACGAAATTCAACGTTCTTTGGAGCGTAAAGTCGAGCTTAAATCTGGCGGCTATTTGATTATCGATCAGACAGAAGCCATGACGACGGTTGATATCAACACTGGCGCTTTTGTCGGCCGCCGTAATCTCGAAGAGACCATATTCAACACCAACATCGAAGCAACACAGGCTATTGCTCGCCAGCTGCGTTTACGAAATCTGGGCGGCATCATCATCATCGACTTTATCGATATGGCTTCCGATGATCACCGCAAGCGAGTACTTGCTTCGCTGGAAGCTGCGCTCAGCAAAGACCGAGTCAAAACGAATATCAACGGATTTACGCAGTTGGGATTAGTTGAGATGACTCGTAAACGTACACGAGAAAGTATTGAACATGTTCTGTGTTCTACTTGTCCAACTTGTGAAGGTCGTGGAGCGGTGAAAACCGTTGAAACGGTTTGTTTTGAAATACTGCGTGAAATTACGCGAGTGAACCGAGCCTACGACTCAGACAAGTTTGTTGTGTACGCATCTCCGGCAGTGGCAGAGACTTTGCAAGGAGATGAGTCTCATGCGCTTGCTGAGCTGGAGCTGTTTATTGGTAAAGAAGTTCGTATTCAAGCGGAACCTCTGTATATCCAAGAACAATTTGATGTTGTGATGATGTAAAAGGATATTGAGTGAGCTCAACCTTTACCCGCCTTGGGCGATTTATTTTATGGCTTATTGTTAGCCTATTGGTGTTATTGGCTGTTGTGGTAACTGCTTTGCGGGTACTGCTGCCTGAAATGAATCGCTACCAAAGTGAAATCGAGCGCTGGGCGACTCAGCAAACCAACATACAGTTTAAAGTGACCGATGTGCGTGGTTTTTGGAAAAACACGCACCCTTCACTCGCTCTTAAAGCAGTAAGAGCGGAACTTCCCGTAAGCAGTAAAATCCACATATCTACTCAGCAAATTGATATCGAATTTGACTTATTTCAGTCTTTGCTAAATCGCCAGCCGGTGATAGCGGATATGAGCATTCATGGCATGAAGTTAGATATCAGTTCCATTGACTGGAACCGTATTGCTGATTCTGATCGGGACGATAGCGCTGATGCAAACACTGAGGCGAGCAATGAAGGACAAGTTGTGCAACTGCTGGACGACCTGTTTTTACGCCAGCTAGATAATTTTTCGCTTCTTAACTCAACCATTTTGTACCAGACAATGGCCGGCGAAATCCGTCAGCTTGATATCGCTAAGCTGCGTTGGCGAAACAAAGGCTCTCACCATTTTGCAGAAGGTGAAGTGAGCTTGGCGGATGCCAATATCAACTCTCTGTTAGTGAGTGCTGACTTTGAAGACCATGGCTCGCTGCTTGATATTTCTGGTGATTTCTACGCGAGTGCCGACAATCTTCGTGTTACCCCTTGGTTAACTCGCTACCTAAAGGAAGAAACAGGTATTGAGCGCGGAAGAGTAAGCTTTAACGCGTGGATGACCCTGAATCACAATCAACCTGTTGATGGGTATGTTGAACTGAAACCGTCAGAGCTTATCTGGGGGGAAGAAGGCAGTTCCAACGAACTATTACTGGAGTCTGGCATTGTTAAGCTAATGCCTACTGATAAAGGGTGGCAGGTTAATGCCCACTCTTTACAGCTACGAACTAATGATACGGCTTGGCCAGATCTCGATGTTGCTCTCGATTGGCAACCAGAAGGCTGGACGTTAAATCTTTCTCAAATTGATGTAGAAACGCTCTTGCCTCTGGCGGCTTTGATGCCAGATTCTCAGCAATCAACCAAGCTGATTCATGACCTGAAGCCGGGCGGATTACTGGAAGATATCCGAGTTTCTATGGGGCAAACCATCGACTCACTGCGTTATTCAGCGCAGCTAACAGACGGCCGGATCGCACAATGGTACTTACTTCCTGAAGTGCATCAACTTCAGGCAAAGATTAGCGGTTCTGCCGATATTGCAAAAATTCATGCCACCTTGATTGATGATACCTTGCCGTATGGCGATGTATTTCAGGCACCACTGAACATTCGCCATGGTGATGTGAATTTGGTTTGGCAAACGGGCAGTGACGGTTGGTCGCTTTGGGCTGATAAAGTCACCGTTGCGACTCCTGACTTGCAGGCATTAGGCGCATTTCGTCTCGATTTCCCTCACGATAAAAGTCCTTTCCTGTCATTCTATCTAGAAGCGGATGCTTATAACGCGGGTGAAACTTGGCGTTATTTGCCAACTCTTGCGCTGGGCGATGACTTGACTGACTACTTGTCTACCGCCATTCAAGGTGGTCGAGTCGATACCGCCAAACTGATTTGGTATGGCGATTTAGGCTCATTTCCGTATCAGGAGCATAATGGTGTATTTCAGGCATGGGTTGGGCTGAAAGAAGGCAAGTTTAGTTTTGATACCGCTTGGCCGACGATCACTAATCTGCAATTGGATTTGTTGTTCGAAAACGATGCCATGTATTTAGATTCAAATGCGGCAACGTTAATGGATGTGAACGCCAAACGAATCACAGGGCGCATCCCAAGTTTAGCTCCGGATGGTCATATCGAGATTGAAGCCAGTGCTGTGGCGGAAGGGAATGCCGTTCGAGCGTATATGACGGCGACCCCGCTGGTTGATTCTGTGGGGGCGGCGCTTAACGCCGTTCAAGTGAGCGGTGAAGTCACTTCTGAATTTCAGTTAAATATTCCTTTTACCCGAGACAAAGAACCTCGCGCTTGGGGGTGGGCTGAATTATCAAAAAATCATGTGGATATTGATGCTCCACCAATGATGTTGGATTCGGTATCCGGTCGAATTAACTTCGACAACGATGTGATTACCGCTGCGGGCTTGTCATCGAAGTTGTTAAAGCAACCGATCTCCTTTGATTTTCAGGGCGAAAGTACGCCTCAAGGTTATGCGGTAAACATTGATGTTATCGGTGACTGGGATGTGAAACCTCTGGTGCCTTATGTTGGAGAACGTTGGCTCAAGCGTCTGAAAGGTCACGCACCGTGGCAAACCAGTGTGGCTTTGCAGTTAAATGATGTTGGCTTTACTTACCAGATAGATAGTACCGCAGACCTGAAAATGGTTGCGAGTGAATACCCGTACCCATTGGCAAAGAAAACGAAAGCAGCGGGCAAAGCGCATCTGCAGGCTTCAGGGAATCAGGAATCGATTACTGCGCGTCTTCAGCTTCCTCAAGCCAAGTATCAGGCTGAGATTGATATCAGACCTAAAACGCCAGTGTTAACAGCGACCAACTTAGTGCTTGGGCAAGGTGGTTTTAAAATCAGTCCTGTTGTTGGGCACCATGCTCAGGTTCGTCTTGACCGATTTAACTTAGATGACTGGATTGCTGTGATGAATGATGTGCCTGTCGCTAAAGCGGGCAAGTCAAGTCTAGATAAAATGAACACTCCGGAGATTCCAGTTCCGCAACGTGTCGATCTAAAAACTCAAGAACTGACCCTTGCCGATATTGAGTGGCACGATGTTGACTTTAATGCGCGTCGGAAAGGTCTTGGCTGGGTGATGAACTTGGAAAGCCAAGAAGCAAAAGGGCAAGCCAATTATATTCAGCCTTATGATTTATCGGTCTCTTTCGATCGTCTGCATGTGTTTGTTCCATCGTTAGATGAAGAACAGCCGAAACCTTTATTGGCGGCGCATACTAAACAATCGGACCCTCTGATTTCCGAGTTTGACCGAGAGTTTCATCGCCTGATGCCGAATCTTACTCTGGTCATTAACGACTTTTGGCTGCAAGGTTATAAAGTTGGCAAAGTGAATATGGATTTCCAGCGTAGAGGCAACACTCTGGAGTGGAAAAAAGTGGATGTGGTGAGTGGTACTAATACTGTTCATATGAGTGGCGACTGGACACTGACTGACACAACCAGCCACACTAAGCTAAAGTTTGAAGTTCAGGGTGAAAACAACAGCGACCTGATGGAACGATTCGGTATCAGTTCAGGAATTCAAAAAGCTTCGTTCAACATGTGGAGTGACTTGCAATGGGATGGCGCTCCTTGGTCGATGAAGGTCAATACCGTTCAAGGCAATGTAAAAACGGAGCTGGGTAAAGGGGTGATATCCGATGTCAGCGGCGCTGCGAAGTTCTTGGGCCTGTTCAGCTTAGACTCTATCATTCGTAAAATGCAGCTCGATTTCAGTGATGTATTCGATAAAGGTATGGCCTTTGATTCGATCACTGGCAGCGGTGAAGTTGATAAAGGCATTTTTGTTACCAATGATATAAAGATGGATGCTATTGCTGGTGACATGACCATTAAGGGATTAGCGGATCTCAATACTCGTACCGTAGATGCAGAAGTTAACTTTGTACCGGACATTACTTCTGGTATTCCGGTACTGACCGCATTTGCGGTAACGCCGCAAACGGCGTTATATGTGTTGGCGATTACCACGGTGATAGCACCTGTAGTCGAAGTTTTCACCGAAGTAAATTATGAGGTGAAAGGTCCGATGGATTCACCGACAGTAAAAGAACTCTCTCGTAGTCGCGGTGAATTTAAGCTGCCGAAAAAACTTAGAGATCTCGCACAATAAGTCAGACAAAAGTAGGTTGGGCTATTTACATGGAACGTATTGGTTTAATTCAAATGACATCCAGCTCGGATGTGAATGAGAATCTCACTTATATTGAACAGCAAACCAGACTGCTGGCAAAGCAAGGTGCTAAATGGGTGGTTACCCCAGAAAATGCGGTAGTGTTTGGTAACAAAGAGGATTACCACAACAGTGCTGAAGAACTGGGTGATGGGCCTGTTCAGGCAAGAATATCGCGCTTAGCTGTAGAGCAGCAGGTTTGGGTTCTCATCGGTAGTATGCCGATTCGCCGAACTTCAGCGGAGACTCAAGGCGTGACTACCACATCCGTTCTGTTTAATCCGCAAGGTCATATTGTGGCTCACTATGATAAGCTGCACATGTTTGATGTTAACGTTGCTGATGGCCACAAGCGTTATCGTGAATCAGAAACGTTTACGCCGGGTAACGATATCGTTGTGGCAGAAACGCCCTTTGCTAAGCTGGGATTGTCCATCTGTTATGATGTTCGTTTCCCTAATCTGTATGCAGAATTACGTCGATTAGGAGCCCAGATACTGTTGGTACCTGCTGCGTTTACCGCCGTAACTGGTAAGGCGCATTGGGAAGTTCTTCTAAGGGCTCGTGCGATAGAAAACCAGTGTTGGGTTATCGCAGTTGGTCAAGGTGGCCATCATGCTTGCGGAAGAGAAACTTGGGGACACTCAATGGTGATCAGTCCTTGGGGTGAGATCATTGCTTCACTAGAGCAAGATGCTGCAAGTCTGATTGTTGATATCGAGTTAGAACAAATAGAGAGTGTGCGTGCTGCTATGCCTATTAGTGCCCACACACGCTTTCATAATCAATTTATAGAGAAAAAGAGCTAAACATGAGTATAACCCGCATTGAAGAAGCATTATTAAAACCGGCAGGGCTTACTGAGCAAGACATTGCCGATACTCTGTCGAGCATCGCAACCCGCCAGATTGATTATGCAGATATTTATTTCCAGTCTAGCTGGCATGAGTCTTTGATTTTAGAAGACAGCATTATCAAAGATGGTTCATTCAACATCGACTGTGGTGTGGGCGTGCGAGCTGTCACTGGCGAGAAAACAGGTTTCGCGTATTCCGACCAAATCCAGTTAGAAGGTTTACAGCAAAGTGCGATTGCTGCGCGCGGTATTGCACAACAAGGGCAGAATGCATCTGTACAAGCCTTTAAACGCAATAGTAACCAAACCTATTATGCGGCTGTTAACCCATTAGAAAGCTGGGAAAAACAGAAGAAAACAGAATTACTACAGCAGATAGATGCTTACATCCGTACCAAAGAACCACTCGTTCAAGAAGTCTCTGTTAGCCTGAGTGGCGTGCATGAACAAGTGTTAGTTGCGGCGACAGACGGTACTTATGCTGGCGATATTCGTCCATTAGTTCGTTTATCTATCAGCGTATTAGCGCAACGTGGCGATCGCCGTGAACGCGGCAGTGCTGGTGGCGGTGGCCGTTTTACCTACGACTATTTCTTAAATGAAGAGAACGGACAGAAGATCGTTTTTGCTTATGCTGATGAAGCGATCCGTCAGGCACTGGTTAACCTAGAAGCTGATGCAGCACCTGCGGGCACTATGCCAGTGGTATTAGGCTCTGGTTGGCCGGGTGTTCTACTGCATGAAGCGGTAGGCCATGGTCTAGAAGGCGACTTCAACCGTAAAGAGTCATCAGTATTCTCTGGAAAAATCGGACAGAAGGTGACCTCCGATCTTTGTACTATTGTCGATGATGGCACTTTGAAAGATCTTCGTGGTTCACTGAACGTGGACGATGAAGGTGTGAATGGTCAATACAATGTACTGATCGAAAACGGTGTTCTTAAAGGCTATATGCAAGATAAGCTCAACGCGCGTTTAATGGGTGTTGCTCCAACGGGTAACGGCCGCCGAGAGTCTTACGCTCATTTGCCAATGCCTCGTATGACCAACACTTACATGCTGCCGGGTCAACATACTCCTGAAGAGATCATTTCTACGGTTAAGAAAGGGGTGTATGCGCCTAACTTCGGTGGTGGTCAGGTTGATATCACTTCCGGTAAGTTCGTGTTTTCAGCATCCGAAGCTTACTTAATTGAAAACGGTAAAGTGACTCGCCCAATTAAAGGCGCAACCTTAATTGGCTCTGGCATTGAAGCAATGCAGCAAGTCTCTATGGTGGGTAATGACCTGAGCATTGACCGTGGTGTTGGTGTGTGCGGCAAGGCTGGACAAAGTGTGCCTGTAGGTGTTGGTCAGCCGACACTGAAACTGGATGCGTTGACAGTGGGTGGCACGGAATAACCGTGTCCTCCAAATCGTGAGCATTAAATCAAAGCCTATGGAATATTGTAGGCTTTGTTGCTTGTTAACAGAGAATGACTTGTTAGCAATAAATTGTGTATTACCAGAAAGATCGTTTTAAGATCGTCATGCAGGTGGTAATTCACAACGATCCATGCGATATTGCGCGCAATTAAATTGATACCCTTTTTGTACACTTTGGAGCACATTTTTATGCCTCAACAAGATGATTATCTATCAGTGGAAGACTTCCTAGAAATTCAAAAGGAAGATACTCGCGAAATCATTCAAGCACTGCTGGAAGATGGCAGTGATCCTGAAGCGCTGTATGAGATTGAACACCACTTTTTCGCTGAAGATTTCGAAAAGCTAGAAAAAGCTGCTGTTGAAGCTTTTAAAATGGGCTTTGAAGTTCTTGAAGCTGAAGAAGCAGAAGATGAAGACGGCAGCAAACTGCTGTGCTTTGATGCAACTATGCAGTCTGCTCTTGATCCAGCAGCGATCGACGCTCAAGTTGAAAAACTGGTTAATCTGGCTGAAAAATACGACATCATCTATGACGGGTGGGGTACTTACTACGAGGGCGAAGATGCCTTGTACCCTGACGAAGATGAAGACGATGATGAAGAGTAAGTCTTAATATAGATACCAGCCTAGGCTGGTATTTTTTATTGCCACTATGTTTAAATGGTGCCAACTCTCCTAAAAGAAAATCATTCAATAAGAATATTATGCAGCTTTCTCTCGCCGGTTTATGGCAACTTTCACCGCTCACCGATTTATCCATACCGCAGGACGATATCACTTTTCCGTCACCACTCAGTGCTGTGTTACCTCAAACTTTGTCTGAAGACGAGATTGCACATCAGGAATGGCATCTCATGCACGATATTGAAGTCGATGAGAGCATGTTGAACTTCGGAGCCGTCGACCTTGTTCTGGAAGGTATCGATTATCATGCGGAAGTCCGTTTGAACGGTGTCGCTCTGTTTGATTGTGACGGCTCTCAGAAGATTTATCGAAAAGATGTTCTTCCGCAGCTAACACTAGGAAGAAATCGTTTTGAGATCCTCTTTCTGGAACAAGATGAAGATTGCCTGCTGGATGAAGAAGACGCTGAAGTTTGTTTGTTGAGTGAAGAGGTGAATAAGTACGATGACAGAATAGGCATATGGCGTGAGCCTTATTTGCAATTTATCCGTCATGTACGTTTAGGTGCTGTCACTACAGAACAAATCTGGCACTACGGTGGTGGTTGTGAGTTGCTGGTGAATTTGCACTTCACTACGTTCTTTCCGGGTCTAGTATCAGCAGCGGTCAAGTTTGATGGCATGACGTATCAGCTGCCAATTGATATCCGTAGTGACCATGTCAGTGCACTGTTTCAGGTCGACGCCCCGAAGTATTACGATAAAGCTAATCCAAATCCGAAAGATCTTTATGAGTTAAGCATCCAGTTGGATGGGCAGAGAAAAGTGTGCCAGCTCGGTCTATCTAGAGAGTTCTGCGTGACTCACTTCGTATAGAGTAGAAACCAAAAACCCCAGCTCTTAGAGTTGGGGTTTTCTCTTAGTGAACACATTGCCAGTGATTATGATCGGCTTTACTTTGCCAGAATTTTTCATGGAAGTAGTAAGCACAAGTGTTAAAACTTGGCTCAATCAGTGCCATAACGCCGCCAATTAACCAGCTACCTGTTAGCATGTAGGCCACATTAAATGCCACTGTGTAGTGAATAACAGCAAAGCTCATGGTTTTGATTCTTGGGTTATGAGCATAGCGCTGTAGCGGAGCGTGTCTGTCCCAAACTTTCTCGTGGAAGTAGAATGCTACGGTGTTCACCATTGGCTCAAGCATTGCGATCAGGCTACCTAGAATGATGTCGCCTGTCAGTACGTATGCAACGGTAAATGCAATGCTGAAATGTAATGCTGCAAAACTGATAGTCTTTTTCATAAAGTGCCCAACCTTGTCTCTCTTTGTTGGGTTTATTATTGATAACTATTCGCATTAACGCTAGTGGTATTTTTGAATTACTGTGATAGGCAAAAACTAACAAAAAAGGCGCATTGAGCGCCTTTTTCTATTGTTAAGCTGTTATAGACCCGTTGGTTTGATAACCAGTACATTGACAGGTGAGTTTTCAACAACTTTGCTGGCGACAGAACCTAATACCACTTTATCGATTCGAGATCGTTTGTGACTTGGCATGATAATCAGATCTGCGTGAACCTTTTTAGCGTAATCAAGAATGGTGCTATAAGCTTTCCCTTCAGCAACATACACTTCAAATTCAACGCCGTCAGTGCTGAACTGCTGTGCAAATTTTTTCAGTTGCTGTTTCACATCTTCTTTCATTTGCTTTGCTGCTTCTTTAGGGAAGTAGGTAGCAACCATCGACATGTGAATGCCAGGCAGAACATTGAGCAGATGAACTTTAGCGTTGTTCTGTTTTGCATGCCAAACCGCATGTTCAACAGCCTTGTCACAGAAACCGTGCTCATTTAAATCAACAGGAACAAGAATGTTTTTATACATAATGTCATTTCTCTGAGTGATAAAGTCTGGCTATTCCGTTAATGGATTAGCCAGACGAAGGGTTAGGCTATAACTTGCTCTTTTTTCGCTCTTCTTCGTTGATTCCAGCCAAGTAGCACTGTCAGTAGTAGAGCAGGAAGGAATACCCATTCTTTCATTGGTCGTTCACTATCAATAATGATCGATTCAATTTCCCATCCAAAATCGATACCTGCTGATTCTGCAGGGCTACCGAACTCCACCATATCAACGATCATTTTCTCACCATCATTGTTGAGCATTAGGCCCATTGAAGAAATACGTTCTTCTGGGGTGACTGCTCTGTCGTCAAATGGCAGTAGTACCGTCTTAGATACAAAGTCGCCTTCAATGGTTTCACCAGCAACCAGCAGTTGTACAGGCTCACCAATTGGCGTCTGTTCTACGATTTGAGCAAGTTCTATACCTGGATGCTCTTCTTGTGCTGGGTAAACCATATCCCACCAGAAACCCGGACGGAAGAATGTAAATGTCAAAGCGAGCAGAGCAACAACTTCCCACCATTTTGTCTTGGTAAACCACCAACCTTGTGTCGCGGCTGAGAACAGTAACATCGCGATAATGGATGAGATGATGGTTAGTCCAAGATGCCACCACGTATCAATACCCATTAACAGTAACTGGGTGTTGAATACAAACATAAACGGCAAAATGGCGGTTCGTATGTCGTAGGTAAAACCTTGAATACCGGTACGAATTGGATCGGATTTAGCAATTGCAGCTGCGGCAAATGCAGCCAGACCTACAGGTGGTGTATCATCAGCCAAAATACCGAAATAGAACACAAACAAGTGAACGGCGATAAGTGGGATGATTAATCCGTGCTGAGCACCAAGGGTGACGATAACCGGAGCCATCAGCGTTGAAACCACAATGTAGTTTGCTGTTGTTGGTAAGCCCATACCTAAAATCAGGCTGATCACAGCAGTAAACAGTAGCATCATAATCACGCTACCGCCTGAGATGAACTCAACGAAGTCTGTCATCACAAGACCAATACCTGTCAGCGTTACCACACCCACGACCGTGCCGGCAGCTGCGGTTGCAACCCCGATACCAATCATGTTTCGAGCACCAGACACTAAACTTTCAAGCAAATCGACAACACCTACTTTTGCTTGTTCAGCCGCATCATTCGATTGGTTAAACACTGCCATTAACGGACGTTGTGTCAGCAGAATGAACATCATAAAGACGGTTGCCCAAAACGCAGACAAGCCCGGAGAAAAACGTTCAACGGTTAAACACCAAACTAAAACAACAATCGGTAATAGAAAGTGCAGGCCAGATTTTACTGTTGGACCAACATCAGGGATCTCCTGAATATCTTCGTCAAGATTAAAGCCGCCTTCTTTGGCATATTTAGATGACACCTTGACCAGCGCAATATAGGAAGCAAGTAAGGCTATGCCCACTAGCACGGTTGCTAATGAGCCGAAAACATCTTTTGTCCAGCCAATTCCGTAATAAACCACTGCACTAATGACACAGATAGCCAGAATAGTTCCGGTGAAAGAGAGCATGCTTTGTAAGAATGTCGAAGTGTGTCGTCTTGGCAGACCTTGCATGCCTGCTTTACACGCTTCTAAGTGGACAATGTAGATCAAAGCGATATAAGAGATTAGCGCAGGTAAAAGTGCAGCTTTGATAACTTCTACATAAGAAATGCCGACGTATTCCACCATTAAGAATGCAGCCGCACCCATGATTGGCGGCGTGAGCTGACCATTAGTTGAGGCCGCAACTTCGACAGCGCCTGCTTTTGATGCTGGGAAGCCAACTTTCTTCATTAGAGGAATAGTAAACGTACCTGTTGTCACAACGTTGGCAATCGATGAACCAGAAACCAGCCCTGATAAACCGGATGCCACAACAGCCGCTTTTGCTGGGCCGCCGCGCATGTGACCTAATAAAGAGAAAGCAACTTTAATGAAGTATGAACCAGCACCTGCTCTTTCCAGCATTGCACCAAAGAGCACGAACAGGAATACAAATGAGGTAGAAACACCTAAAGCTACACCGAACACACCTTCTGTTGTTAGCCATAGGTGAGACATTGCTTTATTTAAGCTCGCACCTTTGTGAGCAATAACCTCTGGCATATATGGGCCAGCAAAGGTGTAAAACAAGAATACCGCAGCAACCGCCATTAACGGTGGACCAAGCGCTCGGCGAGTTGCTTCCAGCAGCAATAGCATACCGGCAGATGCGGTAACTACATCAAGCAAGGTTGGGGCACCTGAGCGGCCTGCTAACTGTGCGTAGAAGATATAAATATATGAAGCACAAAAGCTACCTACAAGTGCGAATACCCAGTCAATAAGCGGGATTCGGTCTCGTGAAGAGTTCTTTAGAGCCGGATAGGCTGTAAAGGCAAGAAAGACAGCAAACGATAAATGAATTGCTCTTGCTTGAGTATCGTTAAGTACGCCGAAGTTAAAAATGAACGGTAACGGAGATGCGTACCAAAGCTGGAACAATGACCAACATAGTGGCACAAACCACAAAATGCGACCCGGAATACCACTTGGGTTTCTGGCGCCTGTATCCGCTTGTGCGACCATCTCTTGCACATCTTGAGACGGAGAATTTGTCTGCGTCATGTACATTATCCTTTTAATGATGGTAAAGAGTTACAACGAAGAGAGGTTTTCTAAATATGAGCGAAAACCCAAAATATTGAACGTAAATAGTGATTAACAATAAGGAGGCTCTAAGCCTCCTTATTGTCGGAGTTGCCAGTAATTATTTTAGCAGACCGATTTCTTTGTAGTACTTCGCAGCACCTGGGTGAAGAGGGATAGAAAGACCCGCTTTAACCATGTCTTCTTTCTTCAAGTTTGCAAATGCAGGGTGCAAACGAGTGAAAGTTTCGAAGTTTTCAAATACCGCTTTTGCAACGTTGTAAGCGACTTCATCAGAAACATCAGACGTTGTTACTAGAGTCGCGGCTACACCGAAGCTATTCACATCTTGATCTGTACCACGGTACATACCAGCTGGAACTGTGCTGTATGCGTAGTATGGGTTGCCCGCAACGATCTTGTCGATCTGCTCGCCAGTCGCAGGAACTAGCTTAGCGTCACATGATGTAGTTGCTTCTTTGATTGAGCCATTTGGGTGACCAACCATGTAGATGAATGCGTCAATTTTGTTATCACACAATGCTTGAGAACGCTCAGAGCCTTTTAGCTCAGAAGCCAATGTGAAGCTGTCATTTGTCCAGCCAAATGCATCCATAACGACTTGCATTGTTGCGCGGTCGCCAGAGCCTGGGTTACCAATGTTTACACGTTTACCAGCAAGATCTGCCACACCATTAATGCCAGCATCAGTGCGAGCGATGATGTTAAAAGGTTCTGTGTGAAGAGAGAACATCGCGCGTAATTTATTGAATGGGCCTTGTTCTGCAAATTCACTTGTACCGTTGTAGCCGTGGTATTGCCAGTCAGACTGCACGATACCGAAATCAAGCTCGCCTGAGCGAATTGTATTTACGTTGTAAATAGAACCGCCGGTAGATTCTACAGAGCAGCGAATGTTGTGTTCTTTACGGTCTTTGTTAACAAGCTTACAGATTGCACCACCAGTTGGGTAATAAACACCAGTGACAGAACCGGTACCGATTGTGATGAACTCTTGCGCGTTAACAGCGCCTGCACCAAGAATTGTTGCAGCAATAGCGCCGACCTTTATGATTTTATTCAATGCCATGAATTTCCCTTCCTTCATTCATAATTACCCAAAACAAGTGTAGCTGCTTTGGTCGTTTCTTCATGAGAAACAGTATCTTTTTCAATCATTATGTTGAAAAAGTGTCAGGATAATAGCAAAAAAGCATCACATAATAATAGTGATGTTTAAAAATGTAGTCATAAAAGCTAAGTATTACCACTAACTTAGAATGAATTGTTTCATCATGTTTCAATTTTGTAATTCACGGGTTGCATTAGTTTTGAGTGAGCAAACAATTGTTGATTTTGAGGATTATAGATAGAAAAAAGTCACGTACTGATCCCAGTACGTGACTTCTAGAAAGGTAATAATGTATATCGATTAATGAGTTACACTCAGATAGCTATTTAACCAGCGTACTCAAACAGTTCACAAACAGAGGTAAATAGCTGCTTAGTTGTAATGTTTAGTGTAGGGGTAATGAAGATAGTATCGTCACCAGCGACAACGCCAAGGATACCTTCAGATTTACCTAGAGAATCAAGTAAACGCGCGATAAGTTGAGCAGCCCCTGGGCCTGTGTGGATAACCACGAGTGCATTGTTGTAGTCAACATCCAGTACGAGTTCTCTCAGAGAGCTTGATACAGTCGGAACGCCTAATTCAGCGGGTAAGCAATAGACCATCTCCATTTTTGCGTTACGTGTGCGTACAGCACCGAACTTCGTAAGCATGCGAGAGACTTTAGATTGGTTAATATTGTCAAAGCCTTCATTTTTAAGAGCGTCAACGATATCGCCTTGGGAGCCAAATCGTTCTTCTTTTAATAAAGCTTTAAAAGCGCGGACTAGGTTGTCTTGTTTATCTGCACTACGCATATTTTGGTTACCACTAATTCAATAATGGTGCATATTCTCGCATAGATATTCACTTACAGGCAAATTAAGGTTCAAAACTGTCTAAAAGGTCACTTTAAATAGATACAATTCGAGCTCAAGGAGAGAGAAATAGGAAGATTTAAAGGGGCAAGGGATATGTCAATACTCAGTTAACGATATGCAAGTTATTTAGGAAGTGTTCGAAGTCGCAAAGCTGGCGTTAACTGTTTGTAATCAACTTGTGATTACTATAATTTTTTGGTCAGATATTACACTACCCTACAAAACATAAATAAGACAAAAACTCACAAGGAGAACGATAATGAAAGTCTCTGTAATTGGCGCCGCTGGCGGCATTGGTCAAGCCCTCGCTTTATTGCTTAAAAACCGTTTACCGGCAGGTTCAGATCTTGCCCTGTATGATATTGCTCCGGTAACACCTGGTGTTGCCGCGGACTTAAGTCATATACCAACCCCTGTATCTATCAAAGGCTATTGTGGTGAGGATCCAACTCCTGCCCTTGAAGGCTCTGATGTTGTTTTAATTTCCGCTGGTGTCGCTCGTAAACCGGGCATGGATCGTGCGGATCTATTTAATGTGAATGCTGGGATTGTAAGATCTCTGGCTGAACGCATTGCAGTAGTTTGTCCAAATGCGTGTGTGGGTATTATTACCAACCCTGTGAATACCACTGTTCCTATCGCTGCTGAAGTTTTGAAAAAAGCGGGTGTCTACGACAAGCGCAAACTGTTTGGTGTTACTACTCTGGACGTTATTCGTGCTGAGACTTTCGTTGCGGAACTGAAACAGAAAGATCCAGGTGATGTTCGAGTTCCTGTGATTGGCGGTCACTCCGGTGTGACGATTCTTCCTCTTCTTTCTCAAGTAGAAGGTGTTGAATTCACAGATGCAGAAGTGGAAGCATTGACTAAGCGCATTCAAAACGCGGGTACAGAAGTTGTAGAAGCAAAAGCGGGTGGCGGTAGTGCAACGCTATCTATGGGACAAGCGGCTTGCCGATTTGGTTTGTCTCTAGTGAAAGCTCTACAAGGCGAAGATGTTATTGAATACGCGTATGTTGAAGGTAGCGGCGAACATGCACCTTTCTTTGCTCAACCAGTTAAGTTGGGTAAAAACGGAATAGAAGAAGTGTTGAGCTACGGTCCGCTTAGCCAGTTTGAAAAAGCTGCGTTGGATGGCATGTTAGAAACACTTAACGGCGATATTCAAACTGGTGTTGAGTTCGTTAAGTAATTCTGTATTTAAATAATTTTCTAGCCGCTCCTAGATGGAGCGGCTTTTTTATGACTACTTATTTATGATTATTTACTGCGATTCACTGCCATATGGGCAAGAGTAACTAATGCCTGCTTATATTCGCTCTCTGGTAAAACTTCTAGCTGTGCAATCGCTTTATCTGCTTCTTCCAATGCTTTGTTCACGGTATATGTGAGGGAACCTGTTTGCTCCATCGCAGCGAGGATATCGTTCAGACGTTCCATACCGTTTGCATGCTCAATTGCGTCGCGAATCATTTCAGCTTGTTCCGGTGTGCCATTGCGCATTGCGTGCAGTAGCGGCAGAGTCGGTTTTCCTTCTGCTAGGTCATCGCCGACATTTTTACCCATTTCTTCGCCGTCAGAAGTGTAATCCATCACATCATCAATTAGCTGGAATGCGGTACCTAAATATTTACCGTAGTTCTGCAAAGCCGTTTCTACTTCTTCTGGAGCCTCAACTAAAATCGCACCGATTTGAGTTGCCGCTTCGAACAGGCGAGCAGTTTTAGAATAGATAACCTGCATATACAATTCTTCAGTGGTATTCGGATCGTTGCAGTTCATTAATTGCTGAACTTCACCTTCCGCAATCACGTTTACTGCATCGCTCATAAGCTTAAGGATCTTCATTGATCCTAGCTCTGTCATCATCTGAAATGAGCGAGTATAGATAAAGTCGCCGACTAACACACTGGCAGCATTTCCAAATGCAGCATTGGCTGTTTCTTTACCTCGACGCATGTCTGATTCATCGACGACATCGTCGTGCAACAGGGTTGCAGTATGAATAAATTCGATAAATGCCGCAGCGGTTGTATGTGCGGTGCCTTCGTAACCTAGGGCTTTGGCTGACAATACAGCCAGTAAAGGCCTTAGACGCTTGCCGCCACTACCGACAATATAGAACCCGAGTTGATTGATCAAAGACACATCAGAGTTGAGCTGAGCTTGAATTGTTTCATTCACTTTTGCCATGTCATCGGCAGTAAGCGCTTGGATAGCTTTAAAATCCATTGTACATCCGGCTGAAGTTAGAGCTTGTAAGGCATTTTGTCTTCTAGAATTGTTGAATAATACACTAAAAAGCATTGATTAATACACGCCATAAAGGCATGATTGCGGCACTTTTGTTTGGCGATTAGCTTTTCGCCAATTTTTTTAAAATATGGCTTGTCATAGGACCATCATTCACGTAGAATCTGCGCCCTATTGATGATTAGTTTAGCGCACACCCTCATTGCTCACATATGGCATAGGCTGTGCGGAAAGAGCGGAGTAAAATATGTACGCTGTTTTCCAATCTGGTGGTAAACAACACCGTGTAAGCGAAGGTCAAACTCTTCGTTTAGAGAAATTAGACGTTGAAACTGGTGCAACTGTTGAATTTGATAAAGTTCTTCTAGTTGCTAACGGTGAAGAAATCACTGTTGGTGCACCTCTTGTTGAAGGCGGTAAAATTACTGCTGAAGTAGTACAACACGGCCGTGGCGATAAAGTTAAAATCGTTAAGTTCCGTCGTCGTAAGCACTCTCGTAAACAACAAGGCCACCGTCAGTGGTTCACTGAAGTGAAAATTACTGGCATCAACGCTTAAGTAACTTAGGAGAGTTTAACAATGGCACACAAAAAAGCTGGCGGTTCTACTCGTAACGGCCGTGATTCAGAAAGTAAACGTCTTGGTGTTAAGCGTTTCGGTGGTGAATCTGTATTAGCAGGTAACATCATCGTTCGTCAACGTGGTACTAAGTTCCACGCTGGCACTAACGTTGGTATCGGTAAAGACCACACTCTTTTCGCTCTTACTGAAGGTAAAGTGAAATTTGAAGTTAAAGGTCCTAAAAACCGTAAATTTGTTAGCATCGAAGCTGAATAAATTTAATACCTAACTGAATTCAAAAGCCCTACCGTTACGGTGGGGTTTTTTATTTATGCAGAACAAAAAAGAAGGGGTTCTTCAGTAGAAGAATATAGAGTCCCTCCTTATCTGTTCCAATATGTAGGTTTAGATCCCTCGTCACGCGATGAATCTGGATCTGCTAAAATTTATATCACTGGTAATAAGTGATATTGCAACGCAAGTAATGCGGAGTAAGTAATGAAATTCGTTGATGAAGCGGTAATTAAAGTCGAAGCGGGCGATGGCGGTAACGGCGTTGTTAGCTTTTGGCGTGAAAAATTCGTAACGAAAGGCGGCCCTGATGGTGGCGACGGCGGCGATGGTGGTGATGTCTACATCGAAGCTGATGAGAACTTGAATACACTGGTTGACTATCGTTTCCAGCGTTTTTACGCAGCTGAACGCGGCCAAAATGGTGGTGGCGGTAACTGTACTGGTAAGCGTGGTAAAGATATTACTCTGAAAGTACCTGTAGGTACTCGCGCAGTGGATATTCACACTAACGAAATCGTTGGTGAAGTAGCTGAACACGGCAAGAAAGTGATGGTCGCTAAAGGTGGTTGGCACGGCCTAGGTAACACTCGTTTTAAATCGTCTGTAAACCGTGCTCCACGTCAAAAGACCATGGGTACGAAAGGTGAGGTTCGTGAACTTCGTCTTGAGCTATTGCTGCTTGCTGACGTAGGTATGCTAGGTTTGCCAAACGCAGGTAAATCAACCTTTATTCGCTCTGTATCAGCGGCGAAACCAAAGGTAGCGGATTATCCATTTACGACATTGATCCCAAGCTTGGGTGTAGTGAGTGTTGTACCTGAGAAAAGCTTTGTTGTTGCTGACATCCCTGGACTTATTGAAGGTGCAGCAGAAGGTGCTGGTCTAGGTATTCGTTTCTTGAAACACCTAGAGCGTTGTCGCGTACTGCTTCACATGATCGATATTTTACCTATTGATGGAAGTGAGCCTGCACAAAATGCTCTGACCATTATGGATGAGCTTGAACAGTACAGCGAAAAACTAGCGAAGAAGCCAGTTTGGTTAGTATTTAACAAAGCGGATCTGATGCTTGAAGAAGAAGCGGATGAAAAGATCCAAGAGATCTTAGAAGCGCTAGCTTGGGAAGGCCCACACTTCAAAATTTCAGCAGTAAACAAACAGGGTACTGCTGAGCTTTGTCGCGAATTGGCTGACTTCATGGAAACTCTACCTCGTGCAGAAGAAGAGTTAAGCGAAGAGCAAAAAGTTGAGTTTATGTGGGATGATTACCACAAAGACGCAATGGCAGGTCGCAATGTTATCACTGAAGATGATGATGACGATTGGGATGACTGGGACGACGAAGAAGATGACGGTCACGTTATCTATGTACGTGAATAGTTCTGCTTACTGACATTAGCCGCAATGATTTATTGCGGCTTTTTTGTGTCTAAATCATATTTCACGATATGATTTTCATGCAAACTAGTGCTTCACAGTTTTTACCCTTAGGACGTTAGGAAAGGAATCATGGCATCCAGACAGAGAGCCGTATCGAGGTTAATCGCACAAGCAGGTCAAATGTTACTGGCTCACGGCGCTGAAAGCGCTTTGGTGGTTGGGATCATGGAAAGGATGGGGCGTGCCTGTGGCATGACAGAGGTGGAAGTTTCACTCTCAGCAGGATCTTTGGTTGTCACGACACTGGAAAGTGACCACTGTATTACTACCACCAGACGCTGCGCTGATCGTGGTATCAACATGCGCGCTGTGACTCAGATTCAGCGTATTTGCATCATGATGGAAAAAGGTCTGCTTGATCACTCCTTAGCGCAGAAGAAACTTAACCAGATTAGCCCTGAGCGTTACAACCGTTGGTTAGTGGTATTGATGATTGGCCTGTCCTGTTCCTCTTTTTCCCGCCTCGCTGGTGGTGACTGGACTGTATTTGCTATTACCTTTGTTGCTTCAGCTGTCGGTATGTTTGTTCGTCAGGAAATAGGACACCGTCATTTCAATCCGCTGTTAAATTTTGCGGCGACCGCTTTTGTCACGTCAGTCATTTCCGCTCAAGCTGTGATCTATCAACTCGGCAATAAGCCAACCATCGTTATGGCATCTTCGGTGCTGATGCTGGTACCCGGTTTTCCATTAATAAACTCTGTTGCTGATATGCTCAAAGGCTTTGTAAACGTGGGTATTGCCCGTTTCGTGATGGCAAGCCTTCTGACTCTAGCAACCTGTTTGGGAATTATTGCTGCCATGAGTATTACTGGCGTGTGGGGGTGGTAGAGATGTTAAGTTGGCAATTGCTGTTTGGTCTTATTAATGACATGTTTTTTGCTGCCATTCCGGCGGTTGGCTTTGCTTTGGTTTTTAACGTCCCTGTTCCTGCGCTGAAATATTGTGCACTGGGTGGCGCTATAGGCCATGGCTCGCGCTTTTTAATGATGCAGTTTGGCATTCCTATTGAGTGGGCAACCTTCTTTGCCGCCACAATTGTCGGCATGATAGGTGTTCACTGGTCGCATAAGTTTTTGGCTCATCCTAAAGTGTTTACTGTCGCCGCACTTATTCCAATGGTGCCCGGTGTTTTCACTTATAAGGCGATGATCGCTATGGTGGAAATCAACCATTTAGGTTTTCGACCAGAACTGTTAGAAACTTTATTTGAGAACTTCCTCAAGGCGATGTTTATTATCGCTGGCCTAGCAGTTGGTCTTGCGGTGCCGGGGCTGTTATTCTATCGCCGCAAACCCGTGGTTTAAAAAACGGACAGTTTGAAGAAGTAATCGTCTAATAGGGAAGAATAATGATCATCAGTATGATTGCCGCGATGGCAAATGATCGAATTATTGGCAAAGATAACCAAATGCCTTGGCACTTACCTGCTGATTTCGCTTGGTTTAAGCGTTGTACTTTAGGTAAGCCCGTTATCATGGGGCGTAAAACTTACGAATCGATTGGACGCCCTCTACCGGGACGGCAGAATATTGTGATCAGTCGTGATCCTAGTCTGAACTTTGAAGGCGTGAAGGTGACTACTTCAATTGAAGAAGCTATTAAACTAGCTGGTGACGTTGAAGAGGTGATGATCATTGGTGGCGGTAGTGTGTATGCGACTTGTCTGCCTAAGGCTGACCGTCTGTATGTTACCTATATTGATGCCAATGTTGAAGGTGATACTCAGTTCCCTGATTGGGGAGATGGTTGGCTGGAAAGCCATAGAGAAACCTTTTCGGCTGATGAAAAGAACGCCTACGATATGAAGTTTGTGATTCTAGAACGTCACTAAATCATTGGATAAAAAAACAAAGCCCAGCATTATCGCTGGGCTTTGTTTATTTGAGTTCTATTCAACGGCGGCGCTGAGTGCATCCTGAGTGAAGAACTTCTTTTCTTCCCAGTGCAGCAGAGTCAAATGTCCACCCCACACACATCCTGTATCAAGTCCAATTACATCTTTGCCGTGATAACCTTCCAGTGCTGCCCAGTGTCCAAACAGAACGGTCTTTTCAATTGGTACTCTGTTTTTGAGATCGAACCAAGGCTGTAGCAGATTACCACTGACTTCCGTCGGAGGAAGTTTGCACTTCATATCCAGTCTTCCATCGATAAAACAGAATCTCATGCGAGTATAAGCGTTAATGATATAGCGATAGCGATCCAGATCTTTAAGATCAGATCGCCATTGATCTGGTTGGTTGGAATACATGTTTTCAATCAGCCACATCCAACGATCACTTTGCAGTATGGATTCGATCTCTTTTGCACATTCACGCGCAGTGTCTAAATCCCACTTAGGTGAGATTCCTGCGTGACAAACAACAAACTCATCGTGTTCTAAAAACAATGGCTGTTTACGTAACCAGTGCAGGAGTTCATCTCTGTCTTCTGCTTCTAATATTGGTCGTGTTTTATCTTTGCTTTTAATTGGATGAATGCCACAGGCGACCGCAAGGAGATGCAAATCGTGATTACCCAAAACGACTTTTGCGGCATCACCCAACGAACGAATGAAGCGCAACGTTTCTAAAGATTTAGGGCCGCGAGCAACGAGATCACCCGCTACCCACAAGATATCTTCTTTCGGATCGAAATTAACTTGTTCAAGCAGTAACTGAAGTTCGTCAAAACAGCCTTGGATATCACCAACAATATAATTCGCCACTGTTACTCCGGTTAGTTTAAAACGTTAGGGACGGCCAAACGGAAAGGCTCGATATTGGCGATGAACTCTTTACCCTCATGATCGTGCATGATGTAGTGCCCTTGCATTACGCCAACAGGTGTTTCAATTGCCGTTCCACTGGTATAGGTGTACTCATCATTGGCATCAATAAAAGGTTGTTCGCCGACCACGCCATCACCTTCTATAACCAGTTGCTTACCATTGGCGTCAGTAATTAACCAACGACGGCTGATGAGTTGTACGGTTTCAGGGCTCAGGTTTTTAATGGTAATCAGGTACGCGAATACGTAGCGCATCTGCTCAGGAGTCGATTGTTCAGGGATATATTTGGTATGAACTTGAATCTTAATACAAGGCGCAGAGACATCATCCATGTGAACTCCTTATCAAGATAGGAAAAACAACAGGACGAGCTATGTCGTCCTGTTTTTAGTTTACTACTCGTCGCTCTTATTGCTATCAGAAGCATTTGCGTCTAGCCAGTTTGCCATCGCAACAAACTGAGGCAGAGTTAGGTTTTCTGGACGCATGGAAGCGTTCACGCCAAGCTCTTCTAACACTTCAAGCGGCATTAATGCTTTGTAGCAGTTACGTACAGTCTTACGACGCTGGTTGAAACCTTCACGAACTACGCGATCTAGCCATTTCAGGCTCGTCGCTGGGTGAGGCAATTCTTCATAAGGAACCAAGCGCACAACTGCTGAATCTACTTTTGGTGGCGGAACAAATGCTGTTGGTGGCACTTCAAGTACTGGCACTACTTTGCAGTAGTACTGAGCCATAACTGTTAAGCGACCATACGCTTTGCTACCTGGACCTGCAGCGAGGCGGTTCACCACTTCTTTTTGTAGCATAAAGTGCATATCTTGGATGTCTTTATGATATTCAAACAAGTGGAACATCAGTGGGGTAGAAATATTGTATGGCAGGTTACCAAAAATACGCAGTTTGTTGTTTGGCTTTACTAACTGAGTAAAGTCAAAACGCATTGCATCACCTTCATGAATGGTCAGTTTATCTGCCAATTCAGGATGGTTACGCAGACGTTCGGCCAAGTCACGGTCTAGCTCGATTACTGTGAACTTATCTACTTCACGACCAACGGGCTCAGTGATAGCGCCAAGACCCGGACCGATTTCAACCAAGTTTTGACCCGGACGTGGATTTATTGCTGAAACGATACCGTCGATAATATAAGGATCGTTTAGAAAGTTTTGACCAAAACGTTTACGCGCTTTGTGTCCTAAGTGGACATCATTTCTCATAGTGTTCTCGAAGTTAATTCGTTTTCTTATCAACTAATTCAATAGCTTGAGCGAGTGCTGTTCTGAAACTACCAATATCGGCTCTACCCGTAGCAGCAAGATCTAACGCTGTTCCGTGGTCGACAGACGTTCGGATAAAAGGCAGACCTAATGTGATATTCACAGAACGACCAAAGCCTTTGTATTTCAATACAGGGAGAACTTGATCATGGTACATACCTAAAACGGCATCCGCTTTTTGCAAGTATTTGTCGTTGAAGATGGTGTCTGCTGGCAGTGGACCAATCAGATTTATGCCATCTTGCTGACGTAATTTTTCCAATGTTGGAGTAATGGTGTCGATTTCTTCTCGACCCAGTACGCCATCTTCACCTGCATGAGGATTAAGGCCGCATACATATATAGTAGGCTGCTCAATCGCAAATTTCTCAACGAGATCCTTGTGGAGAATATGAATGATCTTTTCTAGACGCTCACTGGTTACCGCTTTAGAAACGTAAGCCAATGGTATATGCGTGGTTACAAGTGCAACTCGTAATCCTTCCGTTGCCAGCATCATCACCACCAGAGGTGTATTAGATTGCTCGGCAAAAAACTCAGTGTGGCCACTAAAGGCAACTCCGGCTCGGTTGATCACCCCTTTGTGTACAGGGCCGGTGACAATAGCATCAAATTCATTATTCATACAGCCCAAAGCGGCTCTTTCTAATGTTTTTAATACGTAATGTCCGTTTTGTTCATCGAGCTGACCTGCAACAACAGGTGCGGCGGTCGCTATGTGGTCGACGACCAGTGTGCCTGCTTTTTGAGGTTGTGGCGTTAGCTCTGCATTGTAATCAAGCAGTTCAACATTGATGCCGAGCGCTGTTGCTCTTTCCGCCAACATGTTTTTATCCGCACAGACAACGATTTGATGCGTCCAGTCTTCTTTAGATAGCGCTAAAACAAGATCGGGTCCAATACCCGCAGGCTCACCAGCGGTAACCACGATGCGTTTAATTTTCATCCTGATCACCTTTTAACTCTTCAACAAATGCACTTGCTCGCAGTTCTTGTATCCAAGCACCAGCTTCTTCGTTGAATTTACGGTTGAACAGAATACCGTAGGCTTTGTTCTTCAACGCAGAGTCTGTTCGGTCTACTTCGCGTCTATCAAGTACTTCTACTATGTGCCAGCCGTGTACTGTTTTAAATGGTTCACTGATTTGTCCGACAGGTAGTGTTTCTACCTGATGTTTAAATTCTGGAACGTACAAATCTGGCGTTTGGTAACCTAGCTCACCGTGTTGTGCAGCGGACCCTGGGTCTTGGCTGTATTGCTGTGCTAGGTCGCCAAAGTTTGCGTTACCAGCTTTAATCTGCTCGATAAAACCTTCAAGTCTCTTCTTCGCGCCTTCATCACTCAGAATAATGGTTGGCTTGATCAGAATATGGCGAGTATTTACTTCAGTTACCGCAACGGTTTCTAAGCCTTTAACATCATCAATTTTTAAGATATGAAAACCAACACCGCTGCGGAATGGTCCGATAATGCTACCTTTGTTTTGCATCTTGATTTGGTCGGCAAAAATGGTTGGCATCTCTTCTTTACGCATCCAACCCCAGTTACCGCCTTCCAGTGCTTTTGGCCCTTTGGAGTAGCTGTACGCCATTTTACTAAAGTCAGCACCGGAGTTGAGTTGTTCAACCAGTTCATTAGCTTGCTTTTCTAACTGAGCTTTATCTTGGTTATCATTGAAGCGCAGTTGAATATGGCTGATTTTATATTGAACGGTTGCATTGGTTTCTTGAGCAAGGAGCTCAGCTAATGTATCGACTTCAGCTGGCAAAATATTGATACGACGGCGAACCATGGCATTTCGGGCTTCACTGACTGACATCTCTTTTCGCACTTGTTCGCGAAATTCTGCATAGGTGAGGCCTTGTGCGCTTACTGAAGCTTGCAACTGTTCTAATGTTTGATTGTTTTGTTTGGCAATATTACCGATAGCATCGTTCAGTCGAGCATCGTCAATACGCACGCCAATGCGCTCAGCTTCTTGCTGTTGCAGCGTATCAATGATGAGTTTTTCTCTTACCTGATCACGCAAAACCGATTCTTCTGGCAAAGATTGACCATTGCTACTGGCATTTACTTTGACCGTTTTTAATGCGCTGTCGATGTCACTTTGTAAGATAACACCACCGTTTACAATGATGGCAACGCGGTCGAGTTCTACTGGTGCAGCATTAACATTGCTCATGCTTAGAGCTGCGAATAAACCTAAGAGGGTGTGTTTCCACAAGTTCATTTAAATTCCTATTATCTTAATAACTTATCGTTATCTAAGTCGTAAATTAGTTATTCAAGAAGAATGGACGACCATAGCTTAGAGAGTTGCCCGCGCTGTCAACACCAGTTGCGCTAGAGCCCGCGCCTACACTAGTACCAAAACCTATGATACCGATGTTGAAACTAAAGTTGTTTTCGTAAACTGGATCTTTGTAATACGCAACATCGTTGATGCTGGTGGTTCCCCAACTCTTCAACTGATTGCTGTATGTGAAGCCCATGTACCAGCAGTCGGATGTGTAACGTAAGTTTGCTAGCCACTCCAATGCTTCATCAGTGGTTAAGTCGTGGAAATACTGGGCACTTGCATACCATTTTCTAGACAGCTGGTAGCCAGCGATAACGCCTGCCTGTGAGATGCCGTCTTGGGTGATGTTCGCAACATCAATACTTTCACCTACAGTGTTTTCGATATATTCCTTGGTAACATAACGATAGTTAGTCTGGATAAATCCATCATTAAATCGATACTCTAGAGTACTGTTAGCCAACTGCAGTGCGCTGGTGTCAACATCGTATTGAACTCCCCCGTGGTAGAAAAGGAAATCATCATAGTTGAAGTCCATTTCCATTGCCCAGGCTGAGTAATTGGTCTTACTTCCTGAATCAGAATTTTTCTCTTCTGAATAATTGGAAGGTTTAAACTTTTTGTCGATATAAAAAATCTGACCAAAAGCGATGTTTAAGCGTTCTTTGTAAGCATCGTCAAAAAAGCGGCTAGATGCACCGTAGCTGAACTGGTTTGCTGATGCGATGTAATCCACTCCACTGTACTTACGACTGCGGAACAGGCCATAATAGTCTGTTTGCAACAGAGTTGTGTCGTATAGGCCGATGTTGCTTTGATCTTTGTTCGGTACGTACAAATACTGGACTTGCGGTTCGAGCGTTTGGGTGTAGTTATCAAAGAGAACCGTATCGCGCTCCAAAATAATGCCTGCATTGGTTCTGAACTCTGGAATTACGCGTGAAACGTTTTCTTCCAAACCATAGTAGTCATTGTCATTTTTCCCATCGCCATCACTATCTTGGTAAGACGTATCAACGTCTTTGATATCTTGTTGGTAATAGGTTCCGAGCAGACGAGCCTCAGTTGTCCAACTACCCCAAGTATTAGCCAGTGGGATCTTGAATCCTGGCTCAATGTGTAAGCGAGTAGCTGATGGTTTTCCTTCGCCGTCTGTTTCGAAACGCGAGATATGGCTTTTCAGATCAAAATCCAAATAGCGCATTAGTTCAGGGGCATAGTAGTTAAATGCTATCTGAGGCATTAAACGATAAGGCTGGTTAGCGCTGGTTTGATCTTCCAGTAACAATTGGAATTGCCTCACCAGAATGGACGTATCCCAGTTTTGGCTACGATAAGTTACTTGGCCTTCCTGAATAAGCTGACCATCCTCACGGTTACCAATGCTGGAATCCAAATCTGAGAAGTAGCTGTAATCACTGACTTTTGAGTAGTCGACCTCAAACTTCCATGCTTGTTGGAAGATACCGCTGTGTTCGTATTGGTAGCCCCAACGAGCGCCTTTATCTAAGTGAAGCTGGTCTTCATTGAGATATTCGGATTTGATCTGACCTTCACCAAAATCGCTCAGATAGCGAAATACACTGTTAAGCTGCGAACCACGGTTCTGCATATAGTGGTAAGTGGTTTCTAAATCGTAATTTGGTGCCAAGTTCCAGTAGACGGGAATATCCATCTCGAAACCGTCTCGGGTGCCATACGAGACTGTTGGATACAAGAAACCTGTTTTACGCGTATCACCAATTGGAACGGTTAAGAACGGCAAATAAAAAACGGGAACGCGTTGAATTTCTAAACGAGGGTTATAGAAGGTTGCTTGTTCTTCGTTTTGGTCGATATCAATACTGGATGCGCGTAGACGCCAAGAGTTATCATCTTCAGGACAAGAGGTGATAGAACCGTCTTCGATTTCATAAACCGCTTTACCTGTTTTGGCCACATATTTAGCATCACCACGGCCTGGTTCACACAGGAACTTATAGCGAGTGTTTTCTAGCGTCATCTCATCATTGTTGAGATTATTGACCGCCTTATCCGCTACGGCTTTAACTTCACCATCACTGAAATTCACGTTTCCTTCAGCAACCGCGATGTTGTCTTTTTGGTGCAGAGTGACATTATCCGCTTCTATGCGTTTCTTACCTTGCACAACCACGACGTTACCAGAATAAGTCGCTTTATCGCCATTAATTGCTTCTAGATTATCCGCTTCGACATTGATAGGCTGTTCGTTCGGATTAACCGGTTCAGGTTCATTGATAAGACACTGATCGATAGCAGGCAACTTTTGCGCACTGTCATCTAGCGTATCTTCTGCATGGATTTGTGGTGCAAACAGTGCAGCGCTAATGGAAACAGCTAAAAATGAGCGGGAAAAAAGTGACATTGAATTGTACTATCCTGTTGAACTTGTGTAATTCCAATATTGGGAGCAAATGCTAAATGATAACGTTCGATATCATAAAGGAAATTCACTCTCCCGGCACTATCAGACCGCTTTACTCCTAAAAAATTCATAGATTGAGAGCACATAATGCATATTTTTGGCAAAATTCTTGGCGCTTTCTTCGGCTTTCTGTTCGGAGGACCCGTTGGCGCCATTTTTGGTCTATTTCTTGGACATCAATTTGATAAAGCTAGACGTTTAAATCAAGCGGGTTTTCATACAGGATCGTTTGGTTCTGGTCCAAGCCAAGCAGAAAGACAAGAAGAGTTCTTCAAAGCGGCATTTTCCGTGATGGGACATGTTGCGAAAGCAAAAGGCAAAGTCACAAAAGAAGAGATCCAGCTCGCGAGTATCATGATGGATCGCATGAGTCTGCATGGTGAACAAAGGTTGGCGGCACAGAATGCTTTCCGTGAGGGGAAGGACGCAAATTTCCCGTTGGAAAATGTTCTCGAGAAAGTGCGTATCTCCACTGGTGGCCGATTTGATTTAATGCAGTTCTTCTTGGAACTACAAATATCAGCTGCTTTTGCTGATGGAGATATTCATCCAAGCGAACGAAATGTACTGCATAAGATTGCGCGAGGCTTAGGGTTTTCTTCCGAGCAACTAGAAAGTCGCTTACGTATGCAAGAAGCGTCTTTCCGTTTCCAGCATGGTGGTGGATTTGGCGGGCATCAACATCAGCAACATTCATCTGGGGGAGGGCAGTGGCAGCAAGCGTCAACTAAGGATAGATTGGCGGATGCCTATTCTGTGCTTGGTGTGAGTGAAAGTGCCGATGATAAAGCGATTAAACGTGCTTATCGTAAGTTGATGAATGAACATCATCCAGATAAATTGATGGCTAAAGGCTTGCCACCAGAGATGATGAATGTTGCCAAAGAAAAGTCACAGGAAATTCAGCAGGCTTACGATTTAATCAAAAAAGAAAAAGGCTTTAAGTAAATTGAATCGAAATCAAAAGGGTAAGCAGAGCTTGCCCTTTTTTTACCGCTGTTGAAAGCTGTCGCTATCTTAAATAACAGATAGACAAATCGCAGATAGAAAAAAAGCCAAGTCTTTCGACTTGGCTTCAAAAGTGGCTCCCCCTGCAAGACTTGAACTTGCGACATACGGATTAACAGTCCGCCGTTCTACCGACTGAACTAAGGGGGAATTGCTTTTACATATCTTAGATATGTTTTTAATAATGGTGCCGACTACCGGAATCGAACTGGTGACCTACTGATTACAAGTCAGTTGCTCTACCTACTGAGCTAAGTCGGCTTTATCAACAAGTATAAATATACTCATCAATGAAAGTGGCTCCCCCTGCAAGACTTGAACTTGCGACATACGGATTAACAGTCCGCCGTTCTACCGACTGAACTAAGGGGGAATTGTTTGTTTTACTTATCGAGGTGACAAGTTTGAAAGAATGGTGCCGACTACCGGAATCGAACTGGTGACCTACTGATTACAAGTCAGTTGCTCTACCTACTGAGCTAAGTCGGCCCAAATTTTCTTTCTGTTGCTCGTTCTAAACACCAACAACTTAAATATGGTGCCTCGAGGCGGAATCGAACCACCGACACGAGGATTTTCAATCCTCTGCTCTACCGACTGAGCTATCGAGGCAACGGGGTGTATTAAAAGGTTTTTCGCATTTAACGTCAACACTAAATTGCAAAAAAAATATCGTTTGTTGCTTTTCTATACTTAGTGACTTGTTTTTGCCCATTTTCGTTAAAAAATGGCGGGGGTTTCTGTTAATAAAGGTGCACTAAGAGTGAGTTAACACTGACATTTACGAGCAAATAGCACCACTAACTTATCTAAAGCGCCTATTTTAAGTCTGCCTTTGAAAGGGGATTCGGCTAGTGAGCTTTTAAATTGAAGACAACGTTATTTAACAATAATCATTGAGCTTGATCGGTAGATAGGCAAGGGGAGAAGCTTACGCTATTGAGCTTTTCTACTGATGAAATTAAAAAGATGCAGAAATGAAAAAAGCCAAGTCTTTCGACTTGGCTTTAAAAGTGGCTCCCCCTGCAAGACTTGAACTTGCGACATACGGATTAACAGTCCGCCGTTCTACCGACTGAACTAAGGGGGAATTATTTGTGTGTATTCCTAACTAAAGGAATAATCGCACCAAATAATGGTGCCTCGAGGCGGAATCGAACCACCGACACGAGGATTTTCAATCCTCTGCTCTACCGACTGAGCTATCGAGGCAAAAGAATGGTGCCGACTACCGGAATCGAACTGGTGACCTACTGATTACAAGTCAGTTGCTCTACCTACTGAGCTAAGTCGGCGCACTATAATCTTTTACTAAAAAGCTTTGCTAACGTATTGATGTCTTAAGACACCAACAATCAAATTGTGGTGCCCGGAGGCGGAATCGAACCACCGACACGAGGATTTTCAATCCTCTGCTCTACCGACTGAGCTATCCGGGCAACGGAGCGCTATTAAACGGATTTTCCCTCTCTGCGTCAACCTGTTTTTTATAAAAAAACTAAAAATCGTGTTGATCGCTGTTGTTTTGAGCTAATTGACCGTTTTTTATCACTGTGCGTTGAATTCTTTCTTATATTTCGTCACTTTTTCCAGATAACGGCGTGATTCAGAATTAGGATGTTTTTTTGTCAGCGCCCAATAAACTTGATTTGGTTGCAGTGAATTCAGATCAGACATCGCTCTTTTTCTGTCTCTGCTAAAGGTGTTAAGCACACCGCCAGTGCCACCGTTGTAGGCAGAAATCATGCTGTATTCAAGAGACGTAGGGTTGCGGACATCTTTTAAATAACGATTTTTCAGGATGTAGAAATACGCAGTACCGGTATCAATGTTGTTTTCCGGATTAAACAAATATTCTGGCGATGGCTGACCAGACTTGTTTTTCACCAGTTTATACACGTCTCGCCCAGCCGTTTTGGGTACCACCTGCATCAAACCATACGCATTGGCCCAACTGACTGCGTAAGGGTTAAAACTGCTTTCTGTTTTGATGATGGCGTAAATGAGATCCTCTGGAATGTCATATTTGCGCGACGCCTTTTGTACTATGTTGGCGTATTGATAACTTCGGATCTGAATCTGATCCTCCACCATAGGAATCTCAACGTAGTAGGCTTTTTTGAAATCTACTTGCTTCACTTTGATCTTGTTCGCAATCAGGTAATCGGCAAAACGGTTCGCCCGCCAGCCCCATTGGATAGGCTGTTTGTCTTGATCTAATACTTGATTGTATAGAAATGGTTGTCCTTTTAATTCAATCTCTTGCGAAGAAAAAAGGTCAACGTTCATAGGATCGTCGGGGGTGAGTAAGGTCGTAACAATCGCTCGTTTTAAGTGCCCTTCAGGATCTGTCGGGGAGACAGTCTCAACAATAATTTTACCCTGTTGGAAGTTTACTTCAGCTCGGCTGAGATAATTGTCTATATATTTTACGTAGTTACTTTTGCCGGCAACTTTAATTTCTCGGCTACCCCAACGCTTTTCAATGTTGCCAGAAAAGCTACTGATGAGCGCATCAAGTGCTGCTGTATCTTTTTCAAACTGCCCCGGAAGCTGGGCTAAATTTTTTGCGAAACGGTTAGTTGGTTCATAGTTCACATCGTAAATACTTTCGACGAATTCGCGACTACATCCAACCAGCATTAGGGCAATAACACAGTAAGCAAGCTTTCTCATGCGCTCCTCATAGCAGCCTCAAACTGAGTTCTATTCAGTTTGATAGGCTTAAATAAAAATGACATCTCAACCTAGAATCGACAGACTCCGAGCTAATGATGTCATTTATTTTCCTTCGATAAAATAGGGTTTTTCTTTATCTACTGTTGGCCAATCGGTTATTTGCTTGGCGGAGTATAGCCTTCGATATGGACATCTTTGCCTTCGAACAAGAAGTTCACCATCTCTTGTTCAAGCAACTTACGATGCTCAGGATCCATCATGTTGAGCTTTTTCTCGTTGATCAACATGGTCTGTTTTGCTTGCCATTGACCCCAAGCTTCTTTGGAAATGTTATCGAAAATACGTTTACCGAGTTCACCTGGGTAAAGCTGAAAATCCAAACCATCAGCTTCTTTTTCTAGTCGAGCACAAAATACCGTGCGGCTCATAAGGATTTCCTCTTAGTTAAATCTCATACAGAAGGCTTTGTAATAACTGTTTTACAGGTGCAGCTAAGCCAACTTCTTCAGGTTTGTTTAAGTTATACCAAAGACCTTTGTCAGCTTCCATTATCATCTCCGGTTTGGAGGATAACTCTAGCAAAACAGGGGTGATATCGAGGTGATAGTGACTAAAAGTGTGGCGAAAAGCGATAAGTTGCTTTTTAGATAGAACTTGCGTGTCGGCAATAGCTCGTTTATCCAAAGCGTTTTCAATCTTTGAATCACTGTTTTCTGGAAAGCAAAATAACCCACCCCAAATACCGCTTTGAGGACGTTGTTCAAGCCACACTTCGTTGCCATGACGCAGAATCACAAACCAAGTCTCTTTTTCAGGTTTGGTTGTTTTGGGCTTTTTCCCCGGATAATCCAATGGATTGCCTTGTTGTTTTGCTTGGCAAAACTCTTCAACTGGGCACAAACTGCATTTCGGTTTTGAGCGGGTGCAGATCATCGCCCCCATATCCATCATGGCTTGGTTGTACTTGTCGACATCTTGTTTTGGCGTATGCATTTCAGCGAATTGCCAAAGTTGATTTTCGACGGTTTTCTTTCCAGGCCAGCCTTCAACAGCGAAGCTGCGAGCCAAAGTACGTTTCACGTTTCCGTCAAGAATGGCGTGTGGTTGTTTGTGAACTGATGATAGAACGGCGGCAGCGGTTGAGCGACCAACACCGGGCAGAGCATTCATTGCTTCAATATCCGTTGGAAACTCACCGTTGTATTGTTCAGCCACAGTTTTGGCAGCTTTATGAAGATTACGAGCTCGCGCGTAGTAACCAAGCCCTGTCCAGTAATGGAGAACTTCATCTTGTTCTGCATTCGCCAGATCTGTCACCGTAGGAAAGCGCTGCATAAATCGCTCGTAGTATGGGATCACGGTAGCAACTTGCGTCTGCTGGAGCATAATTTCCGACAGCCAGACGCTATATGCGGTTTTATTTTGCTGCCATGGCAGATTTTTACGACCGTAGCTGTCATACCAAGTGAGAATTGCCTTAGCGAAAGGGGTCACGACTTTACTCATCTATATTTATTAAAATAATGGGGCAAAATTGCACCACATAATGCTCAGGATGTAAAACAGACAAAAACTACGGGTATTTGTGGTGATTTGAGCAACAATAATGCTTGCACCTAAAGTAATTCTTTGGATAATCACAGCCCTCAAACTCAAGACTAAATTTTATACAGGCAATATCAATGAGTGAAGTAACCACTAACGAGTTCACAGAAGATGGCAAAATCGTTCGTCGAATTCGCAGTTTTGTTCGTCGCGAAGGTCGTCTGACTAAAGGCCAAGAAGCAGCGATGAAAGAATGCTGGCCAACTATGGGTATCGAATATCAAACGAGCCTGCTCGATTGGAATCAAGTATTTGGCAATAACAACCCAGTGGTTTTAGAGATCGGTTTTGGCATGGGTGCATCTTTGGTTGAGATGGCAAAGAATGCTCCAGAGAAAAACTTTATTGGTATTGAAGTTCACAGCCCAGGTGTTGGTGCATGTTTATCTGCTGCTCGTGAAGCGGGTGTGACAAACTTACGTGTTATGTGCCATGACGCGGTTGAAGTGTTTGCGAACATGATTCCTGATAACAGCCTGCACACACTCCAACTGTTTTTCCCTGACCCTTGGCATAAAAAGCGTCACCACAAACGCCGTATTGTTCAGCTGGAGTTTGCTGAAATGGTTCGTCAAAAGCTGATTGTGGATGAAGGTATCTTCCATATGGCAACTGACTGGGAAAATTACGCAGAACACATGATCGAAATCATGAACCAAGCGCCTGGTTTTGCAAATATCGCCCAAGAAGGTGATTATATTCCTCGTCCAGATGAGCGACCACTGACGAAGTTCGAACAACGTGGTCACCGTCTTGGTCACGGAGTTTGGGATATTAAATACAAGCGTGTGAGCTAGTTTTTTATATCCATTGAATGAATCTTGAAAATGCCAACATTGCTGCAATGTTGGCATTTTTTAACCTTTGCGTTTGGATATCGATCTGGCGCTTTGACACCGATAAGTGGATTCGATGAAACCGACATCAGAAATACTTACAAACATACTGGATGACGTTCGACATTTGATTGGCCAAGGAAAAGTCGCTGACTATATTCCTGCGTTGGCAGAGGTACCAAACACCAAATTAGGTATCGCAGTCTATACCAATCAAGGTGAAGTGATTAAAGCTGGAGATGCCGATGAAGGTTTCTCTATTCAATCCATTTCAAAAGCCTTGAGTCTAACGCTGGCGATGGGACTTTATCAACCCGATGAGATTTGGAGTCGCGTTGGCAAAGAACCTTCAGGCCAAGCATTTAACTCTCTGATTCAGCTCGAAGTTGAACAAGGCATACCTCGCAATCCGTTTATTAATGCCGGCGCGATTGTGGTCGCCGATATGCTCAGCAGTCGCCTGTCTGCGCCTCGTCAACGTTTGCTCGATTTCGCACGTCAACTTAGCGGTGAACAGCATATTCTTTACGATAAGGTCGTTGCCGCATCCGAAATGATGCATAGCGATCGTAATGCGGCCATTGCTTACCTTATGCGCTCGTTTGGTAACTTCCACAACGATGTATTACCAGTGTTGAACAACTACTTTCACGCTTGTGCGCTTAAAATGAGCTGTGTTGAATTGGCAAAAACCTTCAGCTATCTTGCCAATAAAGGGGTATCCGTTCACACCGGTGAAGAGATTATTAGCCCAACTCAAAGCAAACAGGTTAATGCGCTACTGGCAACGTGTGGCTTGTATGATGGGGCGGGTGAGTTTGCTTACCGTGTCGGAATGCCGGGTAAATCTGGCGTAGGTGGTGGTATTGTGGCTATCGTTCCGGGGGAGATGACCATTGCAGTCTGGTCTCCAGAGCTGGACGCTTCAGGTAACTCACTTGCAGGAACACGGGCTCTTGAGTTATTAGCGCAACGTATCGGCCGCTCAATATTCTAAAGACTCTAAGAGGTAAGGAAGATGTCACAAGCCGTTCATCAAGAATTATTGCAGCAAGCAAGTGCGCTTCCTTACTTACAACAATTACTTCAAGCTAATGGTATTCAACAACTCTCCCTGCAAGGTGAAGAGAACTTCTTTCCCTATTTGGCTCGCTCAGTAGCAGGGCAGCAACTTTCGAATACTGCCGCTCGTACTATATGGCAGCGCGTCGAGTCGTTGTTAACTAACGAGCAGCAATTGTTGGATTTATTTGTTGAGTCGAACCGAGAAGTGCTGCGCGGGTGCGGTCTGTCGAACGCCAAAATCAAAACGATTTGTGGTGTGAGAGAGGCGCTGGAGCAGAGAGTCATTGTTCCTGAAGAACTCGCCATAATGCCGGAATCTGAGATAGTTAAAACACTGACTCAGTTTTGGGGGATTGGTCCTTGGACAGCCGAAATGACGGCGATTTTCTTTTTTGGATTACCGGATGTGTGGTCAAAAGGGGATGTGGCATTAGCCAGAGGTCTTGCTTTGATTGCAGAAAAAGAAGGTGTGAGTGAACAAGAGATTTTGTCGACAGTCACACCTTATCGTTCTTACTTTGCGCTTCATGTATGGCAGAGTCTGGATACCGACCTTTTCACTTCAATGGCGAATTAGTCTTCTTCTGCCATAAACGCTTCAAGCAGATCATTGAGGAACAATTTGCCCTTTTCTGTGATTTGCCAGTGCGTAGCATCTTCGCTCAAATAACCTAAATCCAAAGCCCAGTTAATGGTTGGTTGAATCACGCTCAGTTCTAAGCCTGTGGTTGTGACGAAATCGGCTTTCGGACATGGCTCCATTAATCTGAAGCGATTCATAAAAAACTCAAAAGGACGGTCTTCGTCGGCCACTAGCTGCTCTGAATCTAAGTATGGCTTGGTCAGGTTCTGGAATGACGCCAGATAGCCTTTCGGGTGCTTCACTTTAGTTGTGCGAACAATACGTCCATCACTAAAGCTAAGCTTGCCGTGAGAGCCACAGCCAATTCCTAAGTAATCGCCAAAGCGCCAGTAATTCAGGTTGTGCTGACACTGATACCCCGGCTTGCTGTAGCCAGATATCTCATATTGCACGTAACCCGCTTCAGTGAGCTTCTTATGCCCTAATTCAAAGATGTCCCACAGGGCATCGTCATCGGGCAATGTAGGCGGTTTGAAATAGAATAAGGTGTTTGGCTCAATGGTGAGCTGATACCAAGATAAATGCGGCGGATTCAATGCAATCGCTTGATCAAGGTCTGCTAACGCTTCTTCAATGGTTTGATCAGGCAAACCATGCATCAAATCTAAGTTGAAGCTCGTTAGTCCAATGTTATGCGCCAGATTTGCCGCACGCAAAGCTTCATCTTTACCGTGAATCCGACCTAGGCGTTCCAATTTTTCAGGTGCAAAACTTTGCACACCAATTGAGATACGAGTAACACCTGCTTTTCTGTATCCAGCAAAGCGTTCAGCTTCAATCGTGCCCGGATTGGCTTCCATGGTGATTTCAATATTTGGTTTAAACGCTATTCGCTCTTCAATACCTTGCAGTAAGCGCTTGATCCCCTCGGCAGAGATCAAGCTTGGTGTACCACCACCAATAAAGATCGAATGCAGTTTACGAGAGTTATCAGCAAGCTTATAACGCTCGATATCGGTATCAAGATCTTCAAGCAGAGCATCAATGTAGTGATCTTCTGGGATCTCAGCTTTTAGTGCGTGAGAGTTGAAATCACAATATGGGCATTTTTGTACACACCAAGGGATGTGTACATAAAGGCTAAGATCAGGCGGTGTCAGCATTATTGATTTTGCTCTTCGATCGCTTGGAACAGTTTCTTTAGAGCTTTACCACGGTGAGAAAGCTGCTTCTTACGTGCAGGTTCTAATTCAGCGGAAGCGCAATTGTCTTCAGGGACAAAGAACACAGGATCGTAGCCAAAACCGTTGGTGCCGTGTGCTTGCTCTAAAATGCGACCTTCCCATTTGCCGTGGCAGACAATCGGTGTTGGGTCGTTTTCATGGCGCATCAGAACCAATACGCAGTGGAAACGTGCAGTACGCTCTACTTCAGGAACACCTTGCATTGCTTGAAGCAGTTTTTCTAGGTTCTGCTGATCAGATGCGCCTTCGCCTGCGTAGCGAGCGGAATAAATGCCCGGTGCGCCTCTTAAGTAATCGACTTCTAAACCAGAATCATCAGCAATCGCTGGTAAGCCAGTTTCTTTCGCTGCATGACGCGCTTTGATAATCGCATTCTCAATGAAAGTGGTGCCTGTTTCGGCCACTTCAGAGACATTGAATTCACTTTGTGCGACAACGTCGAAACCAAAATCAGCCAGCAAGTCAGCCATTTCACGAACTTTGCCTTGGTTGCCAGTCGCTAATACAATCTTTTTCATTTTCTGTTATCTCTATGTTCGACGTTATTCTTCAACATAAAATTTTTGGGTGAATTTAACTTTGCCTGCACCTTTATTGCTAGCATTAACGTCGATATCAAAGATTAAATCTTCTTCGTTGTTAATCGGAAATTCAGCCAAGTAGTAGATGGCTTCGCCTTCCTTGATCTCAGTAAACTCAAGGTCGCGAATGTTACCTAATAAACTTCTCACATTTCCTGACACTTTTGCCTCAACCGCTGGTTTGCCAAGGGATGAAGTGTCTAACACGCTAATATTCAGAATGGCCGAATATCCATTGCGAGTGAGTTTATAGCTGCGTGCTACTTGAGGGGTTAAAAATGTTGAATTGAAAGCAGAGTAGTGCACTTCAATATCTTTGATGTTCTGAAACTGCTCTGCTGAGCTTGGCAGAGCGGCAAAGGTAAGTAGCAGAGCTATCATCCATTGGCGCATGGTCGTTTCCTTGTTGATCTAGACTAAAAACATTCCCCACATAGGAGTGGGGAATGAAAGTTTGGTGATTGAATAACGGCTTGTATTTCTTTAGGTATCTCAGCTGGCGAAATAATTCTGATCTGTTTATGCCTGCCAAGTTCGCCTTTTTCTATTTCTATCAGCCCTTTAGCCACTTTGCATTGTTTGGCTAAATACTTGGTGAGATGGGCGTTGGCTTTACCGTCAACAGGTGGAGCGGTTATTGCGATTTTTAGCTCTTCACCATGCAGACCAACAATGCTGTCACGACTGGCTTTCGGCTGAATATAGAGCCGTAAAATTAAGTCGTCACCATCAAACCAAGCTGCTTTCATTATAGTTGATACCAGATAGGACCGATGATATCGCCCATCAGGAAGTTGGCAAACTGCAACACAATAAACAGTACTAACACGCTAAGATCGAAACCACCCATAGGAGGAAGAATACGACGAATCGGTGCCAGCATTGGTTCTGTCAGTTGATGAAATACATACTCAATAGGGCTACGGCCTTGGCTAACCCAGCTTAGAATCGCGCGAAGTAGTAGTACCCAGAACAGTAAACCGCCCGCTGCTTTTATAAGCGACAGAAGTCCAAGGAACAGGAAGTCAATACTGAAGCTAACTGCACCGCCTGATGCGATAAGGATCATTGCCACAAATTTCAAAACACACAGTACGTAGGCAAACAGCACTGTCGCCAAATCAACACTACCTACTGATGGAATCACACGACGTAGTGGTGCTACGACAGGTTGGGTTGCTTTAACAATAAATTGAGAGAATGGGTTGTAGAAATCTGCACGTGCTGCTTGTAGCCAGATACGTAGGATCACGACCATGATATAAAGGTCAAATACTGTGGAGATTAGAAAACTCATAGAATTCATAGAGAGCCCTTAGTTCGAGTTGTTTGTACCCTTCCTACTTACGTTCGTTCACCCCAATCACATAGTTATCTATGCTCATGGGGATTCACTCACTTGCCGCCTACCTGCAACTTTAAGTAGATTGGGTATAGGTGTTTCGCTAATTAAAATAGTTTTTCCATCTCTTCAGCTCTTGAAACCGCAGCTTGCATCGCTTTGGCAACAATCTCTGAAAGATGATTTTCGTTAAATGTACGGATAGCTTCAGCTGTCGTGCCACCTTTAGATGTCACTTGTTCGCGTAGTGTTGCCAGTGATACATCAGGGTTGGCTTGTACCATTTCCGCAGCGCCCAGAGCCGCTTGTTGGACAAGCAGACGAGCGGTTTGTTCATCAAACCCTTGAGCCATAGCTTCTTCTTGCATCGCTTGCATGAAGAGGAAAAAATAAGCTGGCGCACTACCTGCCGCAGCAATCACACTGTTGATGCCTGATTCTTGTTCTACCCAACACACTTCACCTACCGCAGACATCAGTTCTGACGTGAAATCCTTGTCTTTTTGAGAAACAGATTGTGCTGCATACAGACCTGCCATGCCTTTGTTTACCAACGATGGCGTATTCGGCATCACGCGAACAAGTTGCAGTTCAGTTGCCAGCATTTCATTGAAACGTGCCACTGAAATACCCGCAGCAATGGAGATCACCAATTTGTTTGAATAGTCTACCGCTTGTAGAGGTGCGCACACATCAGCCATTAACTGTGGTTTAACCGCCAACACAACCACATCCGCTTCATGTGCTGCTGCAAGGTTATCGCTGGTGGTACGAATGCCGTATTTCTCTTCCAGTGGCTTGCGGCGCGTCTCTGAAGGCGCTGTTGCAATGATTTTCTTTGCATCATAACCGCTGGCTACAAGACCTGCGATAATCGCATGAGCCATATTACCCGCACCAATAAAAGCGATTGTTCTCTGTTCCATGTCTGCTCTTCTATCCAAAAATTTTAGTGTTAGTTTTTTTGTTAGCGATTGCCATTTTTGTTAATGGCTGTCTTTTGTTTACGGACTGTCTTTTGCTAATGACTATAGTCACGCTGACCAAATACAGCTGTACCGATACGAACTATGGTGCTGCCTGCTGCAATCGCTGCTTCCATATCGCCACTCATCCCCATAGATAGGGTGTCGATATTAGGGAATCGTTCAGCCAGTTTTACTTTTAAATCCGCGAGCTTTTTAAACGCAGCAAATTGGGATTCATAGTCTGAAACGTTCTCAGGAATCGACATCAATCCTCTTAACATGAGGTTTGGTAAGCCAGAAATCAATTCAGCCAGTTCAAATACTTCATTTTCGGAAATGCCTGATTTGGAAGCCTCTCCGCTGGTGTTAACCTGAATCAATACTTGTAATGGTGGCAAATTCGCTGGTCTCTGCTCACTGAGGCGTTGAGCAATTTTGGCTCGGTCAATGGTATGCATCCAATCGAAATTTTCAGCAATAAGACGTGTCTTATTCGATTGCAGCGGTCCAATGAAGTGCCATTCTAGCTTAAGCTCGGGATGATTGTGCTGAAAATACTGAACCTTTTCGACGCCTTCTTGCACGTAGTTTTCACCAAAACTGCGTTGCCCGGCTTGTGCCGCTTCTAGAACTGCCTCGACAGGTTTGGTTTTACTCACTGCGAGAAGTTGCACTGAGTCTGGACTACGTCCACACTTTTGTTGTGCGCGCTCAATTTGTGAAATGATATCTTTGATATTTTGTTGAATACTACTCATAGCCTGACTTTATTTGGTCTATAGACCCTAAGGAAAATAAATAAATGAATATCGCTGAGTTACTGGATTTTAGTGTAAAGCATAATGCGTCAGATCTACATCTTTCTGCAGGTGTTCCGCCTATGGTACGTATAGATGGCGAAGTAAGAAAGCTTGGCGTACCTGCTTTTACCCATGCAGATGTTCATCGTCTAGTGTTTGAAGTGATGAATGATGCTCAGCGCAGTGAGTTTGAAGAAAAACTCGAAGTGGATTTTTCTTTTGAACTGCCGGATGTAGGGCGCTTTCGTGTGAATGCATTCCACCAGGCACGCGGCTGTTCTGCGGTATTTCGAACCATCCCGACAGTCATTCCTACTCTTGACCAGTTAGATGCGCCAGAGATTTTCAGCAAAATTGCCAACTATGAGAAAGGTCTGGTTCTGGTGACTGGCCCAACGGGTTCTGGTAAATCCACCACTTTGGCTGCGATGGTTGATTACATTAACAAGAATCACAACAAGCATATTCTTACCATTGAAGATCCAATCGAATTCGTTCATAGCAACGATAAGTGTTTGATCAACCAACGCGAGGTTCACCGCGATACGCACAGTTTCAAGAATGCGCTGCGTTCGGCACTGCGTGAAGACCCAGATGTCATTCTGGTCGGTGAGTTGCGTGACCAAGAGACCATTAGCCTAGCATTAACTGCGGCGGAAACAGGACACCTTGTTTTCGGTACGCTGCATACCAGTTCGGCAGCAAAAACCATTGACCGTATTATTGATGTGTTTCCGGGCAACGATAAAGATATGGTGCGTTCTATGTTGTCTGAATCCTTACGCGCGGTGATCGCACAGAAACTGCTAAAACGTACTGGCGGAGGTCGAGTTGCTTGTCATGAGATCATGTTAGCGACACCTGCAATTCGTAACTTGATCCGTGAAGATAAAGTGGCTCAGATGTATTCGATCATCCAAACCGGTGCTGCTCACGGAATGCAGACCATGGATCAAAACTCCAAACAGCTGATTGCTCAAGGTTTAGTGGATCCGGCTGAAGTACAGAAGAAGATTGAGTCTGAAATCTCTACCTTTTAAGAGCGAATGAAATGGAATTGAATCACTACCTTGAAGCGATGACCTCGCTTAAAGCGTCGGACTTATATATTACTGTCGGTGCACCGGTATTGCTGCGAGTGGATGGTGAGATGCGTCCGCAAGGGGAGAAGCTTTCACAGCAAGAGGTGCTTTCTTTATTACATGAAATGATGGATGAAGAACGTAAAACAGAATTCAACGCCTCACACGAAGCTAACTTTGCGGTTGTTAGGGGCAATGGGCGTTTCAGGGTGAGTGCTTTTTTCCAACGTGAGTTACCGGGCGCTGTGATTCGACGTATCGAAACGCAAATTCCGACATTTGAAGAATTGCACTTGCCTGTGGTTTTGCAAGATCTTGCGATTGCAAAGCGAGGCTTAGTGCTGGTCGTGGGAGCAACGGGTTCGGGTAAATCCACCACTATGGCAGCAATGACGGGATATCGTAATCGTCATCGCAGTGGACATATCTTAACGGTTGAAGATCCGATTGAGTTCGTACACGAACATCAAAAATGCATCGTCACTCAGCGAGAAGTGGGTTTAGATACCGAAAGTTACGAAGTCGCCCTTAAGAACTCTCTTCGCCAAGCGCCAGACATGATTTTGATTGGCGAAATCCGCAGTCGTGAGACCATGGAATATGCAATGACGTTTGCTGAAACAGGGCATCTGTGTATGGCAACATTGCATGCTAACAATGCCAACCAAGCGCTAGAGCGTATTCTTCACCTTGTGCCTAAAGAGCAAAAAGAGCAGTTCTTGTTTGATTTGTCGATGAACTTGCGTGGCGTGGTGGGGCAGCAGCTGATTCGTGATAAAAATGGTAAAGGTCGCCACGGTGTGTTTGAGATCTTACTCAATTCACCTCGCGTTTCAGATTTGATTCGCAAAGGAGAGTTACACGAGTTGAAATCGACGATGGCTAAATCGAAAGAGATTGGTATGCAGACGTTTGATCAAGCGTTGTATCAGTTACTAGTGGAAGACAAGATCACTGAACAAGATGCAATGCACAGCGCCGATTCTGCCAATGATTTGCGCATGATGTTAAAAACTCAGCGTGGAGACACTCCGAGTTCAAGTTCACTGGCTAATGTGAAAATCGATATGAACTAATAAAAAACGCGCTGATGAAGCGCGTTTTTTGTCTCTGCTTTCAGCGTAGAGTTTTATTCACCCCACTGGCTTTCAAACCAGCTTTCTAAGATGATTACCGCGGATTGGCAGTCAATATTGCCTTTACTGAGCGCTTTGTATCCACCCATCGAGAAAAGTTCAGCTCGCGCTTCAGCTGTTGATAAACGCTCATCGTGCAGTTCAACCTGAACGCCAAAACGGCCATGAAGACGCTGAGCAAACTTTTTGGCTCTTGGAGTAATGGTTTCTAGATCTTTACCATGTAAGTCGGTCGGCAAACCAACCACGACAAGATCAGGTTTCCACTCTTTAAGCTGCTTTTCGATATCATCCCAATTCGGAATACCATCATTGGCTTTGAACGCTTTCAGTGGTGAGGCGGTGCCAGTAATTTCCTGACCGATGGCGCTACCAATACTTTTTGTACCGTAGTCGAAGGCCATAATAGTTCGCGACATGTAAAACTCTTTTGAAACTTTGTTTAAATAAAAACAGAAGCGCTCAATTGATATTGAGCGCTGTTAATTGGGCTAGGCGTGACCAGCTTCACCAGATAACTGGATAGGGTCGATTCCCAGCTTTTGAATTGCTTTGTTCCATTTATCTCGGGTCGGAGTGTTGAAAATCAGATCCGAGTCCGCCTCTATGGTCAACCAAGAGTTTTCCGATAGCTCGCTTTCTAGTTGACCCGCTTCCCAACCCGAGTAGCCAAGGGCAACGAGATAACCTTTTGGTTCTGCGTCAGTACCTAAAACCGTTAGGATATCTTTGGAAGTGGTCACTGCGATATCGTCTGTCATGCGAATGCTGGATTCATAATGATCTTTGGGTCTGTGTAAAATAAACCCGCGATCTTCTGAAACCGGACCGCCATTGAAAACAGGCTCTTTAAGGCTTTTACTTTGCGACTGTGGGTAAGCAGGCTCTATCTCAACCTGCTTCAACATTCCGCCGACAGTAATATCTATGGGCGCATTAATAATAAGACCCATAGCGCCTTCTTCATTGTGCTCACAGATGTAAATTACACTGTGTTTGAAGTAAGGATCTTTCATACTCGGCATCGCAACGAGAAAATGATTTGTAAGATTCATAGTGTCTCCAACCTCAAAGATTGGTATTACATCGCCATTGCTTTTATGCGTGTCTCAATGGCATCCATTAACTTGCCAGTGATAGAGATATCGTAAGCCGCTTCAATTTCACGAATACAAGTCGGGCTGGTTACGTTAATCTCAGTCAGCTTGTCTCCAATCACATCTAAGCCTACAAAAATTAGACCCTTTTCTTTCAGTGTTGGTGCCACGGCAAGTGCAATTTTTTTATCAGTTTCACTCAGTGGACGAGGTTCACCACGACCGCCTGCTGCCAAGTTACCGCGCGTTTCCCCTTGTGCTGGAATACGAGCTAAACAGTAAGGCATTGGCTCACCGTCTACAACCAGAATACGCTTGTCGCCATTGCTAATATCTGGAACGAAGGTTTGCGCCATACAGTAGTTTTGGCCGTGATTAGTCAGTGTTTCGATAATCACAGAGACGTTTGGATCGCCTTCTTTCACTCGGAAAATTGATGCACCGCCCATACCATCTAGCGGTTTTAAGATCACATCACCATGTTGCTCTCTGAATTGCTTAATTTTTTCCGCTTTACGAGTCACGATTGTAGTTGGAGTCAGCTCTGGGAACCATGCAGTAAACAGTTTTTCGTTACAGTCACGAAGACTCTGTGGTTTGTTGACGATCAGCGTACCTTCATCTTCTGCACGCTCTAGAATGTAAGTTGCGTAAATGTATTCAGTATCAAAAGGTGGATCTTTACGCATTAATACAGCATCTAGCTCAGATAACTGAATAGTTTGCTCTGATTTGAACTCGTACCAACCGTTTGGATCTTCTTTCAGTGTGACGATTTTTGTATCAGCGATAGCCACACCTTGATCTAAGTGTAGATCATTCATCTCCATATAATGAATTTCATAGCCGCGACGTTGTGCTTCTAACATCATCGCGAAGCTAGAATCTTTCTTGATATTAATGGATGAAATAGGGTCCATTACGATGCCGAGTTTAATCATTGGAAGTCTCCGTTATCCAAGATCGCCAAAACGAACTTGTAAAGCTGTAATTGCGGTTAACGCTGCGGTTTCTGTACGCAGGACGCGAGGTCCAAGCAACGTTTCTTCGAAGTTGTATTTGGTGGTCATATCGATTTCTTTTTCAGAAAGACCACCTTCCGGACCGATTAATAGACGCACTTTAGTAACCGGTTCAGGAAGTGTATTAATTGAGTATTGAGCGCGAGGGTGCAGGTTGAGTTTCAGTGCATCACTTGGCTCTGCACACCACTGTTCTAATTCCATCACAGGACGAATTTCGGGTACCACGTTTCGACCACACTGCTCACAAGCGCTGATGGCGATTTTTTGCCATTGCTGAAGTTTCTTCTCAAAGCGTTTTTCATCCAGTTTAATGCCACATCGCTCTGACAATAGTGGAGTGATAGTGTTTACACCCAACTCAACAGATTTCTGAATGGTGAACTCCATTTTGTCGCCACGCGAAATCACTTGCCCTAAATGCAAATCAAGTGGTGATTCGCTGCTGGATTCGACACGTTCTGTAACTTCAACCGTCACATGTTTTTTGCCACTTTCGCTGATGACTGCTGGAAACTCTGCACCGCTACCATCAAACAGAAGAATTTCTTGTCCTTCTTTCATGCGCAGTACTCGACCAATGTGGTTTGCTGCATCATCGTCGAGGTTAATTTTGCCTAACTGCGTAATGGGCTGCGGATGATAGACACGGGGAATGCGCATGTGTTGTTTCCTAATCAAAATATACTCTTCCTACTTGAAGCAGCAGCGGTGTTGACTACGTTCGTTCACCTCAATCACATAGTTTATCTATGCTCATGGGGATTCACTCACTTGCCGCCAACCTGCAACTTCAAGTAGCTTGAGTATTGCTATTCAATAGTGTGGGATATCTCGCATCTAACATGGATGCTTTGTGCCGAAAAAACAAGGGGGAAATGTGAATCCCCCCTCATTTATCGGTCTGGGTTTATATGTCTAGATAGGTTCTGATAGTTATCGTCAGGCTTTACTTTGAGCACTGTTCATAGACAAATGGGTTTCTGTTGCCTTGAACTTTGAATATTCGCCTTTCTCTTTCGCATTCCCACTCATCGACAGGGTAGGTTTTGTTCCATGCTTGCATAAGTTTGGTTTGCGAGTTTGACAGTTTAAATCCGTGTTCGTTGCTCATGTAAAGATAGGTTCGTGCAATTGCGCCTCTGGCTCTTGCTGGTGGCATTGCTCTGCGTTGTTTGAAATCGACCTGCATTTCGCATTGGCCATAAGTGACGCCTGAAGTTCCATTCCATTGGCTAAAGTTGAAGTTGGAACGATCACCGTTCACTTCACCAATCGCTGGCGTTAAGTTGTGCAGATCTGCTTCCATGCGGCGAAACACTGCATCGCTGTTGCTACAGAGTTTACGTCCGCCTTCTTGCCAGCATTGACGCTGGTGGCCAAATTGCCAGGCAGGCACTACGTGCTCCCATTCAATTCGGCTAGCTCGAGTTTGTTGTTTGCGGACTTTATATCCACAACTCTCCAAGTCAGGAATGCCTTTCTTACCCTGCCACGAAATGTCGCAGCCGCAGTAAAAAGAGGTTGGGTGATCTTTATAAATTTTCAGAGCTTCGTTTTTAGCGCTGGAAAAAGAGCTTGGAAAATCGGCGTAAGAAGTGTGAGAAACAAGCAGCAAAGCTGCTGTCAGCAGAAAGCGATAATTAAGCATATGTTGGACTGTATTTTATTGTTTTTTACAGTCTAACATTCTCTAAGTTGAAATCTAGTTGAGAAATCTATCGCTATTTTCGGTTAAAAATATCCGAGTGACTCGCAGTTGGTTGGCCGCGACTTTTCATTCGCACTTATCCGGTGAGCTGAATGCCAGTAAAGGTGAGCGTTTGTTTGCACTGTTGGCAGCGGTAAGTGGCCTGTTTACGCAATACTTTATTGTGGCGACGGACGGATAGAGGATATTGGCTACAGGAGCATTGGTAGGCAAAGGTTTTTCCCTGAACCGATTCAACAGACATCTTATGGGTGGTTTCAGCAGGTAAATTGAATACTTGATTCATGACTGCTTGCCACTCAGCACCATGAGGCTTTACACGGCCATAGATAGCATAAGTGATGAGATGGGCGATTTCATGAGGAATGACTTCATTGAGAAAAGCTTGTTGATTTTCTTTGAACAACACTGGATTCAAACGTATCTCCCACAATTGTAAATACGCTTTTCCAGCAGCCTTTCCTCTCAGTCGGTAGCTGATTTCTGGCAGGTCGAACTGGCGTTTGAAGTATCGAGAAGTGATGTCTACACACTTTTTTACTTGTGATAATGCTTGGTATTGCAGTTGAAAATCGGTCAAGTCTGGCTCCAAAAAATATCCCCACTATTACCTATTGAATCAGGTAATAGCGGGGAGATTATAACATCAAACCTCTTTTTATCATTGAGTAGAACTTCGAGCCAAGATGATAAAAAGAAGGAGGAGACCCTATGGTTGATGTTTTCTCTTAATCGTTGCTTGGTAACCATGCCATGTGGCATATCCGAGTATCGGCATAGTAAAGAGCATGCCGATTCCGTAAGTTGCAAAGCCGATTAAAATACCGCCGCAGATAATTGCAGCCCAGACAATCATGGCTGAGATGTTGGATTTTACTGCGTTAAAACTGCTGAAAATGGCTGTCATCACATCGACACGTCTTTCCATCATTAAAGGAATTGAAAACGCGGAGATGCTGAAAATGACACTGGCAATAATGAAGCCAATAAGAGAGCCGATGACTAAGAATGGGAGGAAGTCGGTCAGTGGTGCTCCTTGTACCGATGGATAGAGTGCGTGCAAGAGTGCAGCGATTCTCATCCAGAAAATCATCGCAACAGCCAGTGCGACCGCAAACATCCACTGTGATGTGCTATTACGCGTAATGGCTTTCATTGAATGTAATAAGCTACTTTCTTTGCCTCGTTCTCGTTGCCAAGCTGCATCATAAAGGCCAAGTGCTAGGAAAGGGCCAATTAACATGTAAACCACGAGAGCGGGCATCACGACAAGATGAGTGCCTTGCCATTGAATAAGCAGAACAATGCCAACAGCAGCAGCCATAAAGCAGAGTCCATAAAATGCGCTGATTAAAGGTAAGCGAATAAAGTCGTGTAAGCCAAGAGCAAGCCAGTGAAGAGGTGCGGAGATTTCCACTTTATTGCAAGGCAGTGTGCGAGCATATTCCTGATGACTGACTTCTTTGTCTTTTTGCTTGAAGTCAGAAGGGTCTATTGTACGAGGCATAAATCCTCCCAAAACAATATGGCAGTGAATTAAAAAATGGGTTTTCCTAGTTTTTCTAAGAAAACGACCGAGTTCCTGTAACATTTTATTAACTATTACTTTGTTAACTATTGTAGATAAGGTTGGAAAATACAAATCGCCAGATGGAAATTTAAACCGCAACTGATTTAGATACGTTGAAAAAGAAAAGCCCCCGCCAGTTGGCGAGGGCTTGTCAGTAAAGCATTTCGAATTACTTGATGTTTGCGAAATCGCGTAGTAATTCAACTTTGTCAGTTGCTTCCCAAGGGAATTCTTCACGGCCAAAGTGACCGTAAGCAGCTGTTTTCTTATAGATAGGTTGAAGTAGGTTCAACATCTCTTGCAGACCGTATGGACGTAGGTCGAAGAATTGGCGAACTGCTTCGATGATGATGTCGTGAGACACTTTTTCAGTACCGAATGTTTCAACCATGATAGATGTTGGATCTGCAACACCGATAGCGTATGAAAGTTGGATTTCACAACGATCAGCCATACCAGCAGCGACAATGTTTTTCGCTACGTAGCGCGCTGCGTATGCTGCAGAACGGTCAACTTTTGATGGATCTTTACCAGAGAATGCACCGCCACCGTGACGAGCTGCACCGCCGTAGGTATCAACAATGATCTTGCGACCAGTCAAACCACAGTCACCCATTGGGCCACCGATTACGAAACGGCCAGTTGGGTTGATGAAGAATTTAGTTTGTTTGCTCAACCATTCCGCAGGAAGTACAGGTTTGATGATCTCTTCCATCACTGCTTCACGTAGATCTGGAGTAGAGATTGAATCACAGTGTTGAGTTGAAAGAACGACTGCATCGATACCAACAATCTTACCTTGATCGTATTGGAAAGTTACCTGAGATTTTGCATCTGGACGTAACCAAGGTAGCGTGCCGTTTTTACGAACTTCAGCTTGTTTTTGAACAAGTAGGTGAGAGTATGTAATTGGTGCAGGCATCAATACGTCAGTTTCGTTTGTTGCGTAACCGAACATGATACCTTGGTCACCTGCGCCTTGCTCTTTAGGATCAGCTTTATCTACACCTTGGTTTATGTCTGGAGACTGTTTACCAATGGTGTTTAGAACTGCACATGAGTTAGCATCGAAGCCCATATCTGAATGGACATAACCGATTTCACGAACAGTTTCACGCGTTAGCTCTTCAATATCAACCCATGCTGAAGTTGTGATCTCACCACCGACCATAACCATGCCAGTTTTTACGTAAGTTTCACAAGCAACACGTGCTTTAGGATCTTGTTCCAAAATGGCATCTAGGACCGCATCTGAGATTTGGTCTGCGATTTTATCCGGATGTCCCTCTGATACTGATTCAGAAGTAAACAGGTGTTTAGCCATGGTAGCTCCATATAAATAGTCAAAAAGTAGGGAAACAGATTTTTCACTACTTTGAAAAATGGTTATTATGTAGGTGTTTCTACATCTAGACGGCTATTTTAGTTTTCAATGCTTAAATTACAAGCTCTTTTTTACTTTTAGATATAACTAAACGTTCACGTGTGTTCTTTCTTTAACTTGCAACCTTATCCGTGCACATCCGACAAAATTGCTTCAACGGTCAAGTAAACGATTGCAGTGATCTAGGGGCTTTGTAACAATACCACCCATTATAGATGGGTATATTTCACTTCGCTTAAATCAATCAGGAGCTGACATGGCGTCTCGCAAACAATTGGCAAATGCAATCCGTGCTCTGAGCATGGACGGTGTTCAAAAAGCTAACTCTGGCCACCCAGGTGCCCCAATGGGTATGGCGGATATCGCTGAAGTACTTTGGCGTTCGCACCTAAACCACAACCCACAAAACCCTAACTGGGCTGACCGCGACCGTTTCATCCTTTCTAACGGTCATGGCTCGATGCTGATTTACTCACTGCTTCACCTGACTGGTTACGAGCTTTCAATCGATGACCTTAAAAACTTCCGTCAGCTTCATTCTAAAACTCCGGGTCACCCTGAGTACGGTTACGCACCGGGTGTTGAAACTACGACTGGTCCTCTAGGTCAAGGTATCACTAACGCTGTGGGTATGGCGCTGGCTGAGAAAGCACTTGCTGCTCAGTTCAACAAAGAAGGCCATGAGATTGTTGACCACTACACGTACGCGTTCATGGGCGACGGCTGTATGATGGAAGGTATCTCACACGAGGCGTGTTCTCTTGCAGGTACTTTAGGTCTGGGCAAACTGATTGCATTCTGGGATGACAACGGTATCTCTATCGATGGTCATGTTGAAGGTTGGTTCGCTGACGATACGCCAAAACGTTTTGAAGCGTACGGCTGGCACGTTATTCCTGCGGTTGATGGTCACGATGCTGATGCAATCAATGCAGCGATTGAAGCGGCGAAAGCAGAAACATGTCGTCCTACTCTAATTTGTACAAAAACCATCATCGGTTTTGGTTCTCCAAACAAAGCAGGCTCTCACGACTGTCACGGTGCTCCACTAGGCGCAGATGAAATCCAAGCTGCACGTGAATTCCTCGGTTGGGAACACGCACCATTTGAAATCCCTGCAGATATCTACGCGAACTGGGATGCAAAAGAAGCAGGCGCAGCAAAAGAAGCAGCATGGGAACAAAAATTCGCAGCGTACGCAGCGGCATACCCAGAGCTAGCGGCAGAATTCAAACGTCGCGTGAACGGCGAACTTCCTGCTGAATGGGAAGAGAAAGCAAACGCGGTTATTGCTGAGCTTCAAGCAAATCCAGCCAACATTGCATCACGTAAAGCGTCTCAAAACGCACTAGAAGCATTCGGTAAAATGCTACCTGAATTCATGGGCGGCTCGGCTGACCTTGCACCTTCAAACCTCACCATGTGGTCTGGCTCTAAGTCAATCACACCAGAAGATGCATCAGGCAACTACATCCACTACGGTGTTCGTGAATTCGGTATGACGGCTATCATGAACGGTATCGCGCTACACGGCGGTTTCGTTCCTTACGGCGCAACCTTCCTGATGTTCATGGAATACGCACGTAACGCACTGCGTATGGCAGCACTGATGAAAGTGCAAAACATCCAAGTGTACACGCACGACTCTATCGGTCTTGGCGAAGATGGTCCAACTCACCAACCAGTTGAGCAAACGGCTTCTCTACGTCTAACTCCAAACATGAGCACATGGCGTCCATGTGACCAAGTCGAATCAGCAGTCGCTTGGAAACTGGCTATCGAGCGTAAAGATGCGCCTACTGCGCTTATCTTCTCTCGTCAAAACCTAGCACAGCAAGCTCGTTCAGCAGAGCAAGTAGCTGACATCGCTAAGGGTGGTTACATCCTGAAAGATTGTGCAGGCAAACCTGAGCTAATCCTGATTGCAACAGGCTCTGAAGTTGAATTGGCTGTAAAAGCGGCTGAGCAACTTACCGCTGAAGGCAAACAAGTACGTGTTGTTTCAATGCCATCAACAGACGCATTCGACAAGCAAGACGCAGCTTACCGTGAAGCAGTACTTCCTGCTGACGTAACTGCACGTATCGCTATCGAAGCAGGTATCGCGGATTACTGGTACAAGTACGTTGGCCTAAACGGCAAAATCATCGGTATGACCACATTCGGTGAGTCTGCACCAGCAGACCAACTGTTCAAGATGTTCGGTTTCACTGTTGAAAACGTGGTTGAGAAAGCGAAAGAGTTGATTAAGTAAGTTAAACTTTTTAAATAAAAAACGAGCCTTAGAGCTCGTTTTTTCATGGATAAAATACTTTAAATTCACATTTTTCGAGAAGTTAATCTATTATTAAATGAAATAATGACTTATAAAGGCGAGTAAGAAATGGGTTTTTCCTCACTCTAAGATGTTAAAATTTAACTATATCACGTCACTAATTGTTTGTAAGCATTTTGGTTTTTTGTTATATATCATTCTCAATTATCTTTGAAAGATTCTTCTAATATTTCTTGACTATTAATTGTACCTACAACTTCCATTAATATAAATATAGGGCAGAATGGATTATCTACTACAGAATTGTTAATTAGTGGTTTAATACGGTTATAATCTAATCCTAGATTGTCAGGTATTTTATTTGGAAATATTATATAGGTATTTGATACCTATAGTTTTTATTGCTGATGGCTATAAGCAGTTTTCTATTTTGGTGGTGATTTCTATAGTTTTCTTTCTTTGAATAACCTTTATAGTTTTCGGTGTTGGGGTATAGGAGGATTGGTTCAATTTCTCTCCATGGGTTTATGCCAAAAAGTTCATAGAAAATGGAGTCGGTTTTACTCTCCTTATGCAACCATACCCATTCATGGGTATTCGATCCCATTAATTATTTTTTTATTGTTATCTGTATTAGTCTATAAAATAAAAATAACCTAAAATTAAAATTAAAATTAAAATTAAAATTAAAATTAAAATTAAAATTAAAATTAAAATTAAAATTATAAGTCTGATTTTTTTGAATGGAATATATAAAATAAATTTAGATCAATGCTCTGTATAAAATTAAACGGCCAAAAATAACCACTATTATTTGGGAAGTAATAATTTAGAAAAGCTATTAAATTATTGCATGGGTTAACATGTTCCCTTGCCATTATATAATCGTATTGCAACCCGTTTTTAATAGCATTTTTCCTAGTGGTTAGATATCTACCTAATCTCCAAGCTATTCCAGGATCGGTTGGGATTATAATGGAAATTGTACCATTAGGTTTTAGTACTCTTTTCCATTCTTTTATAACTAAATGCGGTTCATATAAGTGTTCTAGAATATGTGTAGCAATTAAACGGTCAAAACTATCATTGTCAAAACTTAACTGTTTAGCATCTTCAACAAGATAAGATATTCTCCTATCATTATCTCCTATCCCTAATTTTTCTTTTGCAAAAGAAAGATTTTTAGGGTCGCTATCTGTTATTATATATTCAGTGAACGTATGGTTTACATATTTAAAATGCTCACCTAATCCAGCTCCAAATTCCAATACTCTTGAGAAGTGTTCGTTAGTTTTGAACTTATTTTCACAGGATTTATGGCCTAAATTAAGTACTTTACCTGTAGAATTATTGTAAACGCGCTCTTCATATGTATCACTAAAGCTTTCTAAATAGAGAAGCCAATCAATATCATCATCTTTATTTTTTCTCATATCTAATCCTATAATTCTTGTTCTATATTAACTGGATAGTAATTATTATAATGTAAATATGTTAAGTTCATTCTTCCTTTTGTTACGTTATCTAACATTAATCCTGTGAAGAGGCTAATTACTGATATTACACCTATACTGCTAGCTAGAATAGCTGTTGGGACTCGTTCAACTAAACCAGTATCTATGAAATCTATCACTACAGGTATTCCTAAAATCATAGAGACAGTAATTAAAAAAATGGAAAGAATAGAAAAGAAAAATAATGGTTTAATATCCCTAATTAGATAGATTATAAATGATAATATTTTTAATCCATCAGAATACGTTCTTAATTTGCTTTTAGTACCTTCTGGTCTTGAGTTATAGTTTGTTGGAACCTCAGCTATAGGTATTTTATGGTGTAATGCGTGAACTGCGAGTTCTGTTTCTATTTGAAATCCATCACTTATAATTGGAACCGTTTTTACAAATCGTTTACTCATTACACGATATCCAGAAAAAACATCTGTCAATGATGATTTAAACACTTTATTTATAAGAATAGAAAAGGCTTTGTTTCCTAGTATATGACCTTTAGGATAAGCTTCTTGTCGTTGTGATCGGGTACCTATTACCATATCCAGTTGATTATTTAATAAAGTTTCAATTAGTGTTGAAACAACAGTATGATCGTAGGTAGCATCACCATCGGCCATTACATATAGATCAGCATCTATATCAGAAAACATCCTACGTACAACTTCACCTTTACCTTGTCTTGTTTCTTTTCTTACTATTGCTCCTTTTTGTCTAGCCTCTTCAACAGTGTTATCAGTAGAGTTATTATCGTAAACATAAATTTTGGCTGTTGGTAGCTGTGCTTTAAAACCATTCACTGTTCTTCCAATAGCTCCTTCTTCATTAAAGCAAGGTAAAAGAACTGCTATCTTTAAATTATGAATATCCATTTTATTACCTTTTCAACTCATAGACAGAGAAACCATCTTTATTTTCTATCATAGGTATCAGCCATTTAGGTGGGTTTCCAGAAATTAATTTATTGATTAGGCTGTTTTCAGATGCTCCTTTTAATATGAATTTGTTTTGATTTTCATTTTTATTAAATATAAATATATCTACTTTATTTTCAATTAGGTTTTTTAGAGTGTTGTCCTCGTCGTCTGATAATAAGGTTTCAATGAATAATAAGTTACCTCTAATATTTCTATGATATGGCGCGCTAATTATACTATTGCTAGTTAGTGCTAAAATATCAGCACCATCATCCATTGCTGCAAATATTTTTTTGTTTTCTATTTTTAGGTTGTTAATAACTTCTATTATATTGGTTCTATCTTTTTTAAACGTATTATCTTTATCAGATATACTTGAAATATAATTTAGTAATCCTGCTAATATAACAGGTGCTATAAGCAAAGGGATAATTATTCTTACAACAGGAGTTTGGATGTTATTGAAGATTTTTAATCCAACGAATACTTGTAAAGGTATTGATAAGGCTGATGAGAAAAGTATAGTTCTTGTTTGCCAAAAAAATGCTGGGATTAAACTTATACAAAAAACAAGGTAATAGATCTTGTGTTTTTTTTCATTTAACAAAAAAATGGACAGTATAGCTGGAAAAATTGTCCCAATATAAAGCCATTTTGTTGCAATGTTTTCATTGCTTGTTATTTTAGTTAACAGTGGTTGCGCTTCTGTAACATGATTTAGCCAATATTTAGTTAAAGTTTTTGGATAATCATGGAATGGAGGTCTTATTGCTTCTGGAAATATTGAGTAAATAATTCCAATACTTAATAATGATAATAGTGAAAGCATACTTAGCTTTGGTTTATATAATGATAGTTGTAAAGCTATGCCTGCGCCTAAAAAATAAAATAAATGTTCAATGGTTAATTTATCATAGATTTGTATAAATATGTTTTCTATTGGTTCAAGTATAAGGATTCCAATTATTCCATATATAAAGACAAGGAACGATAAATTCTTTATATAAGTTAACTTTCTTAAGTCATTATATAAAGAATATAAAGTGAGTAAGCCTAAGGTTAGGATATAAAACGGCAGAGTTTCTAAACCGATTAGCAAAGATAAAGTAATGCTTAAAGCGCTACCGAAAAGATTTATTTTTCTGTGATAGAATGAGGAGAAGGTTAACAGTATAAATACAGAGAATAACAATATTTGTAAGTTATGGTGATCTATGTGTCCGGGGAGAAATTTGAGTGATGCAACTGAGAAAAAAGTATATGTCGTTGCAAGCTCGGGTTGATTTAATTCGAAGGTGGATTCGCTGATCTTACACAGCACTAGAGAAAGTAAAATCAGATATATGAGGGGGACGATGGTGATAGCTATTTGGATAGCCGTTGTTTCGTCTAGGAAAAGGTAAGTGACGTAATAAACAGCAAGAATTGGAAGATCTGGAATCCTAGACCAATGAATGATTTGTCCATCTTGAGGGTTAAAGTCTTTTAGTGGATGTAGATACCAAGAAGGCATATCGATAAATGTTTTAATCTGGTGAAGGCGCATAAAGTTGTCATTGTCACCTAAGTTCCATTCAGCAACATTTGGATAGCGAATTATGAGTATCGCTAGCGCTAGAATGATACTCAATGTGAGCGCTTCATTACGCTTTACCACTAAAAACAAGTTTCTAACACGATCCAACGTCTGTGCTACCTAAATCATCCCTAATAAAAATAGCGTAGAATACGTAATGAAATTAGCAATTTAGTTTAGCTGTTTTTCTTTTAAATAGTGATCTTGCTAACTTTCGACTTGAAGTTTCTAGATGCTGTATCAGAAAACACCTGCGCTTTACGCCGTCATCGGTTAATATCTGTGCCACGAAATTTTAGTCGGTTGATGGTACGGATGTTAAGAGTCGCAATAAATGGATTCGGGCGAATAGGGCGTAATGTGTTACGCGCTGTTTACGAAAGTGGCAAAGCTCAGCAGATAAAAGTTGTTGCTGTAAATGAGTTGGCTCAGCCTGAGGCTATGGCGCATTTGCTACAGTACGACACCAGTCATGGTCGTTTCGGTAAAAAGATTTCTCACGACCAAGAACATTTATATGTTCATCATGATAATGGTGAGTTTGATAGTATCCGAATTCTTCATTCTCCAGATATCCATCTATTGCCTTGGCGAGATCTAGAAGTAGATATCGTTTTGGATTGCACAGGTGCCTATGGTTCTAAAGCCGATGGTGAAGAACACATTGCTGCTGGAGCCAAAAAGGTACTGTTTTCTCATCCGGGTTCGGCGGATCTTGATAACACCGTTATTTATGGTGTAAACCACGAAACGCTGACAGCTGATCATCATATTGTTTCTAATGGTTCTTGTACCACTAACTGTATTGTCCCGATTATTAAAGTGTTAGATGAAGCCTTTGGTATCGAATCTGGCACGATTACAACGATTCATTCTTCTATGAATGACCAACAAGTGATCGATGCTTACCACAGCGATTTGCGTCGTACCCGATCGGCAAGTCAATCTATTATCCCTGTTGATACAAAATTACATAAAGGGATTGAAAGAATATTTCCGAAATTTTCTAACAAATTTGAGGCGATTTCGGTACGAGTTCCAACAGTAAATGTTACTGCGATGGATTTGAGTGTCACTATTAACGCAAATGTGAAAGTTAATGACGTAAATCAAACCATGATAGAGGCATCTCAGTGTACATTACACGGCATTGTTGACTATACTGAATCACCACTCGTATCCATCGATTTTAATCACGATCCACACAGTGCGATTGTAGATGGCAGCCAAACTCGAGTGAGTAACGGGAATCTAGTGAAGATGCTCGTTTGGTGTGATAACGAGTGGGGATTTGCTAACCGAATGCTTGATACCGCGTTAGCAATGCAGGCTGCAAAGTAGTTACTATTTGGTGGCAAAATTATTTATTTTATAACTTGAAATAAATATCTCGTGCCCCATATTAGTATGCAGTTTATGATTTTACAGGCTCGGCAGGATAGCCGGGCTTACAGAAACTTTTCTTTTTAATATTTGAGAGGACAAACCATGTCTGTAATCAAGATGACTGACCTGGATTTAGCAGGTAAACGTGTATTTATCCGTGCTGACCTAAACGTACCTGTGAAAGATGGCAAAGTGACATCTGATGCACGTATTCTAGCTTCACTACCAACTATCAAACACTGTATTGAAGCTGGCGCTAAAGTAATGGTGACTTCTCACCTAGGTCGTCCAACTGAAGGCGAATATTCGGAAGAGTTCTCTCTATTACCAGTAGTTAACTACCTAAAAGATGCACTAGAGTGCGAAGTAAAACTTGCTAAAGACTACCTAGATGGCCTAGAGCTAAACGCTGGTGAGCTTGTTGTTCTTGAAAACGTTCGCTTTAACAAAGGCGAGAAGAAAAACGAAGAAGAACTATCTAAGAAGTACGCTGCACTATGTGACATTTTCGTAATGGACGCATTCGGTACTGCACACCGTGCTCAAGCTTCAACTCACGGTGTTGGTATGCACGCGCCTGTAGCTTGTGCTGGTCCTCTTCTTGCTGCTGAGCTTGAAGCACTAGGTAAAGCAATGGACAAACCAGAACGTCCACTTGTTGCTATCGTTGGTGGTTCTAAAGTTTCTACTAAACTAACAGTTCTAGAATCTCTTTCTAAAATTGCTGACCAACTTGTTGTTGGTGGTGGCATCGCGAACACATTCATCGCAGCTGCTGGTCACAACGTAGGTAAGTCTCTATACGAAGCAGACCTTATCGAAACAGCTCAAAAACTAATGAAAGAGTGTTCAATCCCAGTTGCTACTGACGTTGCATGTGCGAAAGCATTCGACGAAAACGCAGAAGCTGAAATCAAGAACGTTGCTGATGTTCAAGATGACGACATGATCTTCGACCTAGGTCCAGATTCAACTGCGGCTCTTGCTGAAATCATTGGCAATGCTAAAACTATCCTTTGGAACGGCCCTGTAGGTGTATTCGAGTTCAAGAACTTCGAAGCGGGTACTAAGGGTATTTCAGAAGCTATCGCTAAATCTGCAGGCTTCTCTGTAGCAGGCGGTGGTGACACGCTAGCAGCTATCGACAAGTTCGGTATCAAAGCTGACGTTTCTTACATCTCAACTGGTGGTGGTGCTTTCCTTGAATTCGTTGAAGGTAAAGTACTTCCTGCAGTAGCGATGCTAGAAGAGCGCGCGAAAGCTTAATCATCATGATTTATTAATAAAGCGGAAATTAGTTTTCCGCTTTATTGTTTGCTGCGCAACTAGCTTGGTTCTGTTAAACTTCAAGTGTTGTGAGCAGACGTATGAAAGAATTCAAACTCACCGTTTTTATTTATTAAAACGACAGAAAATAGGATCAAATCCATGTCTAAGATCTTCGATTTCGTAAAACCTGGTGTTATCTCTGGTGATGACGTACAAAAAGTATTTCAAGTAGCTAAAGAGAACGGCTTCGCTCTTCCAGCAGTTAACTGTGTGAACACAGATTCTGTGAACGGCGTACTAGAAGCGGCTTCTAAAGTTAAAGCTCCTGTTATCGTTCAATTTTCTAACGGTGGCGCTGCTTTCTTTGCAGGTAAAGGCGTTAAACTAGAAGGTCAAGGTGCTCAAATTCTTGGCGCTGTAGCTGGTGCAAAATACGTTCACGCTGTTGCTGAGTCTTACGGTGTTCCTGTAATTCTTCACACTGACCACGCTGCTAAGAAACTACTACCTTGGATCGACGGCCTACTAGATGCTGGTGAAGAGTTCTTCGCACAAACTGGTAAGCCACTATTCTCTTCTCACATGCTAGACCTTTCTGAAGAGTCTCTAGAAGAGAACGTTGAAACATGTGCTAAGTACCTAGAGCGCATGGCTAAAATGAACATGACAATCGAGATCGAACTTGGTTGTACTGGTGGTGAAGAAGATGGTGTTGATAACTCAGATATGGATTCTTCTGAGCTATACACTTCTCCTGAAGATGTTGCATACGCATACGAGAAACTAAACGCTGTTAGCCACCGTTTCACTATCGCAGCTTCTTTCGGTAACGTACACGGTGTTTACAAGCCTGGTAACGTTGTTCTTACTCCAACTATCCTACGTGACTCTCAAGCATACGTTTCTGAGAAATTCGGTCTTCCAGCGAACTCTCTAAACTTCGTATTCCACGGTGGTTCTGGTTCAACTGAAGCAGAAATCAAAGAGTCTATCTCTTACGGTGTTATCAAAATGAACATCGATACAGATACACAGTGGGCAACTTGGGACGGTATCCGTCAATACGAAGCAGACAACCACGATTACCTACAAGGTCAAATCGGTAACCCAACTGGTGAAGATGCTCCGAACAAGAAATACTACGATCCACGTGTATGGCTACGCGCTGGTCAAGCTTCTATGGTTAAGCGTCTTGAGCAAGCATTTGCTGACCTTAACGCAGTAGACGTACTGTAATCTAAATTTTTAGATGATTTGCCAAGCCCGCTCAGATGAGCGGGCTTTTTTTCTTGGTAAAGAGACAGAAAAGCTATTTTATTCAAAGCACTGGCACAATGTGAATTTATTGCTTAATCTGATACAGGATCTAAATAGATGGGATAACCTTTTGCTTTGTTGTTTGCAAAAAGCTGACTTTGCAAGAAGTTATACGTCATATCATATAAATCCCACAGTGAGTGAAAAATAGCAGTGCAGATTTGTAATGCCAGACAAGCTCAGTGAGTAAAATAATCGGTTATAAAATATTAAGAGTCTTAGAGGGTAAGAAAGTATGGCTGGTGAATCTTTGGATATAGAAGCGCCAATTACTGATGGATTGAATAAAATGAGTGATTGGCTTAGCAGTAATTCAGATTTATTAATTCAATACGGGGTGAACATTGTTTCGGCAATTCTTATCCTGATCATTGGTAATATCATTGTTAAAGCGGTAGCGGGTAGCGTTGCTAAAGTTCTGCATAAGAAAGAGATGGATAAAGCGGTAGTTGAGTTTATCCATGGCCTTGTTCGTTATGTTCTATTCGTTATTGTTTTAATTGCTGCTTTAGGTCGAGTAGGCGTTGAAACTGCTTCTGTAGTAGCAGTAATCGGTGCGGCTGGTTTAGCTATCGGTTTAGCTCTGCAAGGTTCGCTTTCTAACTTTGCTGCGGGTGTGTTGATTGTTGGATTCCGTCCATTTAAATCAGGTGATTATGTTGAAGTTGCAGGGGTAGCTGGTTCGGTTGAAGCGATTCAAATTTTCCAAACTATTCTAAAAACACCAGACAACAAAATGGTTGTTGTTCCAAACGGTGCAATCATCGGTGGTTCAATTACCAACTATTCCCGTCACGCTACTCGTCGTGTTGATTTAGTGATTGGCGTTTCTTATAAATCGGATCTCCAGTTAACTAAGAAAGTGATCCGTGAAACGCTAGAAAAAGACTCACGTATTCTGAAAGATCCAGACATCACAATTGGTGTATTGGCACTAGCGGATTCTTCAGTGAATTTTGTCGTACGTCCATGGTGTAAAACAGAAGATTATTGGGGTGTTTACTTCGATTCAATGCAAGCAATTAAAGAAGCGTTGGATGCGAACGGTATTGAAATCCCATTCCCACAAATGGATGTTCATCTCAACAAAGTCGATTAATATCGATGATGAATCTAAAAACGGAGGCAATAGCCTCCGTTTTTTATGTCCACATTTTTCACATAGATTTTTCACATAGATTGCTACTTTCTTTAGTTGAACCACTGAGTATAAATACTTTTGGCTAAAGCAAAGGCGATGATAAACATCATGCTTGCTACGATTAAGTCGATGGTTTTCTTTGTCTTAGGTTTGGATAGTACCGGTGCTAACTTGGCTGCTCCGATGGATAATCCATAGAACCAAACAAAAGAAGCAGTCATAGTTCCCAAAGCAAATGCAAGGCGATCGCTTCCTTCAAATTGTCCGCCAATTGAGCCAAGAATAACCACCGTATCTAAATAAAGATGTGGGTTTAATACCGTAACCGCAAGTGCACCTAATATAACCGCCCGTCGGCCTCGTGCCAGTTTTTGAGGTTGGCTTTCTTGTTCGTCAGAACTTTGAAGAGCAGATCGAAGTGAAAGCCAGCCATAAAAAGTCAGAAATGCGATTCCCCCAAGAGTAACAACGGTCAGTAGCGTCTCATTTTGAGAAAGCAGTGCACCACCGCCAAAAATACCTAAAGAAATAAAGAACACATCCATCACGCTGCAAATTGTTGCGGTAGTAAGATGATGGTTTCTTTTAATACCTTGGTTTAGAACATAAGCATTTTGTGCCCCAATGGGGATAATCATTGTCGCACCCAGGCTAAATCCCTGTAGCAATATCCAAAAATTCATAGTCGTTTCTTTAAGGTTTAAGTTAATAAATGTTGCATGAAAAATACGGTATAGATTGATAGAAATAAAACTAATAATATTAATGCGTCATTAGAGGTACTTATGGTGAGATTGTGCGTGGATTAGATTACCGATGGCTTGAAGCTCTAGATCAGATTATCTTGCAAAGAAGTTTTGAGAAAGCTGCTGCCGTATTATGCGTCTCGCAATCAGCGGTCTCACAAAGAATTAAGCAGCTAGAAAAATGGCTTGCTCAGCCTGTACTTGTAAGAGAGAACCCGCCAAGAGTGACACCTGCAGGGCAGAAGTTACTTGGGCTCTATCGTCAGGTTTGTGTTTTAGAGCAGGATATTTTGCCAGATCTAAGCAACGATTTCGGTGAAAAGCCCATTTCGATTTCAATCGCAACTAACGCGGACAGTCTGGCCACATGGCTATTGCCTGCTATTGCGGAGGCAATGAAACAAAGTAATTTGGAAATTCATCTGGTTGTCGATGATGAACGTAGAACACTGGATAAACTTAAGAACGGAGAAGTGATTGGTGCGATCAGCCAGTCATCTAGAACTTTGCCGGGTTGTAACGCAGTTTTGCTCGGTGATATGCCTTACTTGTGTGTCGCATCACCCGATTTTTATCGTCGCTATTTCCCTCAGGGAGTCAGCATACAAACTTTACAAGCGGCACCAGCTGTTGCTTTCGACAGGCAAGACTTCATCAATGAACGCTTTGTTTACGATCATTTTGGTTTTGAAATGGTCAGTGAAGTTAAACACACAGTGGGTAGCTCTGAAGCTTGTGTAAAAGCAGCAGTAGCGGGATTCGGTTATTGCATGATTCCGAAGATCCAAATAGCAGAAGAACTGGAAAAAGGGTTACTCATGGATATCACGCCGGGGATGTATATAGATCAGAAACTTTACTGGCATCATTGGCAGCTAGAAACAGGCAGTTTGAAGAAATGTTCACAGGCTTTGGTTGAGTATGCGAGAAAAAACTTGCCACAGTGAGCATGTCAAGATTGTGTGATTTACATACACAGACGCTGGGACTGAAATATTTTTCATCTATTATTGAGCAATAGGTTTTGAATTAGGGGAATGAAATGAAAGCACTTTCTGTAATAGTTCTAGCGGTATTGAGTATGTTCTCAATGGCTGCACAAGCTCAGGAATTCGACTTTCCGCATGTGGCGACGTCTGGTTATGGTGAAGTTATCGCGACGCCAGATATGGCAGAGTTTTCGGTAAAAGTCGTCGAAATCACAATGAATGCGGAACAAGCGAAAGAGAGTGTCGATAACATAGTCACTTCGTTTATCAAGCGTCTTACTCAAGCAGGTGTCAAAGAGTCTCAAATAACCAGTTCAAACCTCTACTTAACTCCGCAATATCATTATCCAAAAACCGGCAAGCCTGAACTAGTAGGTTATCGTGCCATCAGAAATGTCTCTGTTGAAGTTGATGATTTATCTAAGTTGAACGAGTACTTGGATATCGCCCTGGAAGAGAAGATTAATCAAGTCGACGATATTCAATTAAAAGTCCGTGATGAAGACAAATATCAGCAACAAGCGCGTATGGCTGCAATTAAAGATGCTCAACAGAAAGCACAGTCTTTAGCTGAGGGATTTGGGCGTAAATTAGATGGTGTTTGGCGTATCGACTACAATGCTCCGATGAGAAAAGCGGTACTAACTCGAGCTGCGACATTTAGTGAAGAGTCAGCGGTAAGCAACAGCTACCAAGATTCCACATTGATCATCCGAGATAATGTGAACGTTATCTATAAGCTTGATTAAATAGTAACTTGTTGATAATTATCGTAATAGTATGCGGCGTTCCTAACGTTTTTTATTACGTGTGCTTTTATTTCAGCGCTACTTTTTTATTCAGATTAGCTTCAATGGTGATATAATGCGCGCCTTTGCTTTTGTTGCTAATTGTAAGTCTGGGTTATGAGATATTCTAAAATCATTGTCGCTTTTCTCATAGCCTGTGCCCTTATCACAGCAGGTATCGTCACTTTCTACTCTTATCGATACGATCAAGTTCAAGATACGAGCAATCACCGTTCTATACGTGAAGCGATTAATCAACTCTCATACAGTGAGCAGGAATACCGCAATTTAAGAGATCAGGTTTTTTCGACTATTTCTCTTTTAAGTCACGGACGCAGCGCTTACAACTATGTAGAGTCTCCAAACTTAGTTACTCGTAATCAGCTTCAAATGGCATTGGCGTCAACGGCTAATGGTCAAAAATGGTTTGATGGTATTGGTTTTATTGATGTGAAAGGTGTAGATACTGTCCATGTCGATTACCTGCCAAGTATTCACCGGACCAAAGCGTTAGACGATGTAGTAGACATTTCTCAAACTTCATTTTTTCAATATGCACAATCACTGGCTGAAGATGAAGTTGGGGTATGGGCGGAAGAACTGGCAAGTGATCCGGATACTTTTACCAAACCATACACACCAACGATATTAGTCATATCTCCAGTTTCTGTCCTTGGCGCTCGAAAAGGATATATCGTAATTTCAGTCGATATGTCGATGATGGTTGATAAGCTCAATTACTCCCCGAAAAATGACTTAACGCCAGCTATCGTCGGTAGTAACGGCTATATGGTAACAGGAAAGAACATGTTGCCTTTCTATGGTGATATGACTAATCAATACCATGGATTCGACCTCGCTACCTTCTTCCCTAAAACTTGGGAAGTGATGCAAGCACAAGCATCAGATCACAACTATCTGATGGAAGATATGAATCTTATCGTCTTTAAGCCGATCGATAAGTTTTTTGGTCAGAACATTCATCTGGTTATTCGTTTTACTCCTAAGCAACTCTATGATCGAGCGCGACATGAGCTGAATGATATAGTCAAAGAGGGCTTCTTCGTCTTCATGATCATGTTGGTTTTTGCTTTGCCAACGGTTTCTATGTCACTGCATTATTATCACCGTAATATCGAAAGTAAGCTCGCTCGAGCTGCGTTGGATGGTATGACTGCGGTGATGATTTCAGACAAGTCTCATCAAGTGATCATGGTGAACAGAGAGTTTGAAACCATGATTGGCTTATCCAGCAAAGAGGTTCGCGGTCACAATGCTCTTAAAACCTTACTCAGCCATAATGGCATGGAGTTCATTCTGAATGTACTTGAGCAAGTTGATCAGAATAATCTTTGGGAGGGAGAGGTTGAGTGTGTTACACCAGAAGGTCAGTTACTGACAACCATAATGCGTATTCAGGCAATCATAGAAGCAGGAAAAGTCAGTTACTACATTACTTCTATAGTCGATATTACCGAGCGAAAAGAGCTGGAGAATAGGCTTAGAGAATTGAGTGAGAAAGATTCACTTACTCATCTCTGGAATCGCCGAAAATTCGAAAGAGAGCTAACGCTACAGACTCAACTAGTAGAGCGATACCCAGATGATTATTCGGTCTGCTTGTGCTTAATTGATATTGACTACTTTAAGCGTGTCAATGATGAGCAGGGACATGATCAGGGTGACAAAGTGATCGTAAAAGTCTCAGATGTTCTCTCGGAAAAACTTAGAGTGACAGATTTTCTTGCTCGTATCGGCGGAGAAGAGTTTGCAGTGATCATGCCTCATACTTCAACTCCAGAGGCGCAGTTGGTTGTTGAACGTTTAAGACAAGCCATTGAGTTAGACGAAAGTCTAGCTATTACTATAAGTGCCGGTATTTCCGACCTTTCTCAAGACAGCACTCGCTCTTATAAATGTGCGGATATTGCTCTCTATGAGTCTAAAACTCTTGGTAGAAATCAAGTTTCTCTCTGTCTGACGACAGATGAGGTTGCTTGATGTCACGTTTTTATTACGAATCGACTAAAGTCTAATTTAATTTTTTACTTGAGCTAAACTGTACAATAAGTAAACTGTTGTTTTTTTCATCAGTAGTGATCCGGTTTTCCTATTTATGGTTTTTACTCAGCTCGGCTCAGTAAAAAGAAGGAAGCTAAAACACTCTGGCAACATGAGGCAGGGTATGGTTAATCATTTTCTAGTGAGGCTGACAATTAGCGCTTTATTGGTGCTGGGAATAAAATTAAGCGCGCTTTATTTTCTTCCAATGGTGTTACTACTTAACACTCACCATAAAGAGTTTTTTGGTTGGTAGACCTTTACGAATAACGATAAAAAATAATTAAAAAAGCCGAAGCATCTGCTCCGGCTTTTTAGTATCAAATTTGGGTTCTAATTAAAGAACATGTACAGATGCAGTGTTAGTAGTACCTGAAGCAACGAGTGCACCAGAAACCATAACAATGATATCGCCTTTCTTGCCTAAGCCAGAAGATAGCGCGATTTCTTTACCTTGACGGTAGAAGTCATCAGTACTTTCGTAAGCATCAACAACCACTGGAGTAACACCTTTAGAAAGAACAAGCTGTGCAGCAGTCTTAGCGTTAGTTGTTACAGCAATGATGTTCGCTGTTGGGAAGTATTTACGAACTGAACGAGCAGATTTACCAGCTTCAGTTGCAACAACAATAAGTGGAGCAGCTAGTTTCTCAGCAGTATCTACAGCGCCTTTACATACCGCTTCAGTGATACGTAGACGTGGGCTGTCTAGACGAGAACCTAGTTCAGCTTTAAGTACAGAGTCAGTACGTTTAGCGATTTGCGCCATGATAGTTACCGCTTCAACAGGGTATTTACCTTTTGCTGTTTCGCCAGAAAGCATTACTGCGTCAGTACCGTCCATGATTGCGTTCGCAACGTCACCCGCTTCTGCACGAGTTGGACGAGGGTTTTTGATCATAGAATCAAGCATTTGAGTTGCAGTGATTACAACTTTACGTGCACGGTTACATTTCTCGATCATCATCTTCTGAGCGAAGATTACTTCTTCAGCTGGAATTTCAACACCTAGGTCGCCACGTGCAACCATGATGCCGTCAGATAGCTCAAGGATCTCATCAAAATTGTCCACACCTTCTTGGTTTTCAATTTTAGAGATGATTTGGATGTTTTCGCCGCCGTTTGCAGCAAGAACTTCGCGGATTTCTTTTACATCAGAAGCTTTACGGATGAAAGAGGCTGCTACGAAGTCAACGCCTTGCTCACAACCAAACTTAAGGTCGCCTTTATCTTTTTCAGATAGAGCTGGTAGGTTTACTGAAACGCCAGGTAGGTTAACACCTTTGTTTTCGCCTAGTGCGCCGTTGTTTAGAACTTTACAGATAACGTCAGTATCAGTTGTAGAAACAACTTCCATCTCGATTAGACCGTCATCAACAAGGATAGTGTTACCTGCGCTTAAGTCTTTTGCGAAACCTGCGTAAGTTACTGCTACTTTGTCTTTGTTACCAACTACAGAAGTATCAGTTGTAAAAGTGAACTCTTGACCAGCAACTAGATCAACATCATCACCGTTTTCTAGTTTGATAGTACGGATTTCTGGACCTTTAGTATCCAAAAGGATTGCTAGTTGTTTACCAGTGTTTTCCATAACTTTACGGAAGTTAGCGATACGAGTACCGTGCTCTACGAAGTCTCCGTGAGAAAAGTTAAGGCGCATTACGTTCATGCCTGCATTAACAAGTTCTGTTAATTTTTCTACAGATTCAGTTTTAGGGCCAATCGTACATACGATTTTGGTCTTTTTCATGGAAGAGTCTCTCCGGTGAATATTATCAATTTGAAAGTTAATATATAGCTTAAGAATGGCCTCGATGGCGGCAAATTTATCTCTTCGTTACCACATTTCTTTCTCGAGTACAGCTCACTCCAAAACTGAAAGTCTTACAACAGGTTTAGTCATTTTATGACTACCTATTGAGGGCGTATTATCATTTTTATGTGATCTATGTCACCATGATTGGTGAAAATTACAAAAGTATCACACACCATTCTGTAATTTTTTTTCTTTAGGGTGCGAATTCTAACACCTAATCATTACAATATCACTGCTTAAGAATTGTCTTAGGACAAGGTTTTAGCCAGAAATATTAATTTTTTAGATCGAAATAAATAGACACAAAAGTTTCGTTTTGAATATAATAACTTTCGTTTCGTAACTTGTTCTTGTGGATATCATGTCAAAACGTAATACTCAGCTAAGAAGGCACACGATTGTTAACCTAGTTAACCAATTAGGTGAAGTCAGTGTTGAAGAGTTATCTACTCAGTTTGAAACTTCAGAAGTCACTATTAGAAAGGATTTGGCATCATTAGAACAGAATGGCCTATTACTACGTCGTTATGGTGGCGCGATTGCTTTGCCTAAAGAAGTTGTGAATGACGAACTGAACTCAAAAGTTTCAGTTCGAAAGGAAGCGTTAGCAAAAGCCGCTGCAAAACTGATTCGAGACCATAACCGTATTGTAATTGATAGCGGAAGTACAACCGCGGCACTGATTAACCAGCTCAATGATAAGCATGGGTTAATCGTCATGACCAACTCTTTGAATGTCGCGAATGCGCTAAATGAGCTTGAAAGTGAACCTACACTGCTCATGACTGGTGGCACTTGGGATACACATTCGGAGTCATTCCAAGGCAAAGTGGCTGAATCTGTTCTTCGTTCCTATGATTTTGATCAGTTGTTCATCGGTGCGGATGGCATCGACCTCGAACGTGGGACTTCGACATTTAATGAATTGGTCGGTTTAAGCAAGGTCATGGCTGAAGTTTCCAGAGAAGTGGTCGTTATGGTCGAGTCCGACAAAGTCGGCAGAAAGATCCCGAACTTAGAACTGCCATGGGACGACATTGACGTTCTGGTAACCGATAAAGGGTTGTCTGACGAACTGGTTGCAAAAATAGAATCTCATCAGGTTCGAGTGATTCGAGCCTAGACTGGGTCATTGAGACCCGCAAAAATTTAAATCCGCCTCTACTTTAAGGCTTTGCTTGCAGCCGTAGAGTGCACTAGATAAAAAAGAAATTGGAGTAATAACATGTGTGGAATTGTTGGCGCTGTTGCGCAGCGTGATGTAGCTGAAATTCTGGTAGAAGGTTTACGTCGTCTAGAGTATCGCGGCTACGACTCAGCAGGTGTTGCAGTTGTTGATGCTCAGAGCAACCTGACGCGCATTCGCCGCCTAGGCAAGGTTCAGGAGTTGGCTGATGCTGTGAACTCTGAACAAGTGGTTGGTGGTACAGGTATCGCGCATACTCGCTGGGCAACTCACGGTGTTCCTTCTGAAGTGAATGCTCACCCACATGTGTCTGGTGATATTGCTGTTGTTCACAACGGTATTATCGAAAACCACGAAGAGCTTCGTACTCTGCTTCAAGAACGTGGTTACGTATTCGTTTCTCAAACCGACACAGAAGTAATTGCTCACCTTGTTGAATGGGAACTTCGTACTTCAGAAACACTTTTAGAAGCACTACAAAAAACAGCATCTCAATTAGAAGGTGCATACGGTACTGTTGCGCTTGATCGTAAAGATCCTAGCCGTATCGTTGTTGCTCGTTCTGGTAGCCCGATTGTTATTGGTTTGGGTATTGGTGAAAACTTCCTAGCTTCTGACCAACTTGCGCTTCTAAGTGTAACCCGTCGCTTCATGTTCCTTGAAGAAGGTGATGTGGCTGAAATTACTCGTCGTGACGTCACTATTTACGATCAAGTGGGCAAGCTGGTTGAGCGTGAAGTGATTGAATCAAACATCGAACACGATGCGGGTGATAAAGGTCAATACCGTCACTTCATGCAAAAAGAGATCTTCGAGCAACCAATGGCGCTGAAAAGCACGATGGAAGGCCGAATCACACATAACTCCGTGATCACAGAAAGCATTGGTGTGAATGCGGTTGAGATTCTTAAGAAGGTTGAACACGTTCAAATCATCGCGTGTGGTACTTCGTACAACTCTGGTATGGCGGCACGTTACTGGTTTGAAGATATCGCTGGCGTTAGTTGTGACGTAGAGATCGCTTCTGAGTTCCGTTACCGTAACTTTGTGACTCGTCCAAACAGCTTGCTAATTACGCTTTCTCAATCAGGTGAAACGGCAGACACACTAGCTGCGCTACGTATTGCTAAAGAGAAAGGCTACATGGCAGCGATGACAATCTGTAACGTATCTGGCTCTTCTCTAGTTCGTGAATCTGACATTGCATTCATGACTCGCGCAGGAACTGAAATTGGTGTGGCTTCAACCAAAGCTTTTACTACTCAACTTGCAGCAATGTTGATGCTTGTTACCGCGATTGGTAAAGAACAAGGCCGCGTTGATGCAGCTAAAGAAGCAGAAATTGTTGAAGCGATTCATGCTCTTCCAGTTCAAATCGAAAGTGCATTAGCATTTGATAAGCAGATTGAAGCTCTAGCGGAAGATTTTGCTGATAAGCACCACACACTGTTCCTAGGTCGCGGTGAGTACTACCCAATCGCTATGGAAGCGGCGCTGAAGCTAAAAGAGATCTCTTACATTCATGCTGAAGCTTATGCGGCGGGTGAATTAAAACATGGTCCATTGGCTTTGATTGACGCAGATATGCCAGTTGTAGTTATCGCGCCAAACAACGATTTGCTTGAAAAGCTAAAATCAAACGTTGAAGAAGTACGCGCTCGTGGTGGTCTGCTGTATGTATTTGCAGATGAAAAAGCAGGCTTTGAAGCGGACGATACTTTGAAAATCATTCCAATGCCGCACGTCAGCGAAATCACAGCACCAATTTTCTACACAGTGCCAATGCAGCTACTTTCTTACCACGTAGCACTAATTAAAGGTACTGACGTTGACCAACCTCGTAACCTAGCTAAAGCGGTGACGGTTGAATAACGACTTGATGACAAGTTTAACAGTCATCTGATAGAAACTTAGTGATAGCTGATTTCTAGAGTTTGTGGCCGAGGTCAAGCGTATTTTGACTTCGGCCATTTTTGATCTGTTTAGAATTTATTGTAGAGAACACAAAACAAACTTACTCCTCTATTAGGCGGAAAGAAGTAAGGAGGGACTCATCGAAGAGATATTAATAAGTAGCCTAGAACCATCAATATCAGCTTTAGTATTCAGCTATCAGCACACAAACCTATCTTCCCCATTTAAAGTTAACCAACCAGATTTTTTATAATTGTTATATAAATCAATAACTAGATGATTATGGCTATAGTTATTATTAAAACAACTCTTATTATGAAAATGATTCTCATTTATTTTCTGGCGTGGTAAGGTGAGCGCAATATAGGCAACAATTAACTTACTCTTTTACTCATGTACCAACTTGTCGATACGTCTTTCCAAATCGATGGTAAGACAATTCTTTTTCCTACCAACCTCACTTTTTCGTCGGGAAAGGTGACAACGCTTCTTGGTCATAACGGGTGTGGTAAATCAACGTTGGTGAAACTTCTTAGTCGACAAAATCCACCAACTAGCGGACAGGTTTTATTTAATCAACAACCAGTCTCGTCATTTTCAAACTTAGAATTTTCTCATCAGGTTGCGTATCTTCCTCAGCATCCACCGTTAACGGATGGAGTGACAGTGCGAGAGCTGGTTTGTTTCGGCCGTTATCCTTGGAAAGGTGCATTTGGACGTTATGGAAAAGAAGATTATGAAATTGTAGATCAGGCGATTGAGAAAGTGGGGTTAACTCCGTTTGTCGATCGTTTTGTTGCAACTTTGTCTGGAGGTGAAAGGCAAAGAGCTTGGGTTGCGATGTTACTAGCGCAGCAAACCCAGTGTATTTTGCTTGATGAACCAACTTCGGCTCTCGACGTCGCTCATCAACATGAGTTGTTGGCTTTGATTCGAGAGCTTAATCAAACCTTGGGATTAACCGTGATCATGGTACTGCATGATGTGAACATGGCGGCGAAGTTTAGCGATCACCTCATAGCATTCCATTCCGGAAAAATTATTGCTTCAGGATCCCCTCAAGAGCTCATGACTCCTGACACATTAATGAAAATATACGGTATGGAATTAGCGATCTTTGATAATCCGAGCACCGGAAACCCAATCAGTTATATTCCGTAAACAAAAAGGAACCCGCTGTGAAAAAACTCATATTAATGCTTACGACAGCATTAACATTCAATAGCTACGCTTTCGACGTTACACATGAAATGGGGACGGCCTCTTTTGCAACAACACCCAACAAAGTTGTTGCGTTAGATTGGGCATTGACTGAAACCGTATTAAGTTTAGGCGTTGAACTTGAAGGGGTTGCAGATACTGATGGCTATCAGGAATGGGTGGTGAAGCCCAGTTTAAACTCTGATGCGATAAATGTCGGTTCACGCCGCGAACCGAACTTAGAGTTGCTAACAGAGATTAAGCCTGACGTTATCTTAATTAGTAAACACATGGCTGCCGCTTATGAGCAACTGAACAAGATTGCGCCCGTCCTCGTTTACAGTGTTTACAGTGAAGAGAAGCAACCTATAGAGTCAGCAAAATCTATTACGACCTCTTTGGGTAAGCTGTTTGGCAAAGAGCAGCAAGCTCAACAAGTCATAGCAGAGACAATAGAGCGTTTAGAAAACAACGGCAAAAAGATCGCTTCGGCTGGTAAAGCTGATAAACCGCTTCTGTTTGCGCGCTTTATTAACGACAAAACACTTCGTATTCATAGCCAAGGTTCGTTAGCACAAGACACGATTCAAGCGATGGGCTTGAAAAATGATTGGCAAGAGCAAACGAATCTTTGGGGATTTACCACCGCAGGAACAGAGAAGTTAGCGGAACATCAAAAGTCTAACGTAATGATTTTCGGCCCTTTAAAAGAAGAACAACGTAATCAGCTCATGCAATCTCCTCTTTGGCAAGCAATGGAGTTTACACGTACAAACTCGGTTTACGAACTTCCTGCGATTTGGACGTTTGGTGGTCTGATCGCAGCACAAAGATTTAGTGATCACATTACTGAGCAACTTATCCAGCATTAATGAATACCACCTTAAAGACCGCGAACCCGACCAACGGTCGATTAACTATCAAAGCAGCAACCTTGTTAAGCGTTGCTGCTTTAATCATTGGAACTCTTATCCAAGTGACTGCTCCTTATTCACAAGGAATAGGGCTCATCTTGGATACGATTTTCCATTTTGACTCAGAAAACTATCAGCACTTAATCACTTATTTGACCTATTTACCAAGGTTGTCGGTTGCGATTATTTGTGGCTTTGCACTCGCTGTTGCAGGTTGTGTGATGCAGTTTGTGCTGCGTAATCCCATTGTTTCCCCGACAACATTAGGTGTGGCAGCGGGGGCAGAGCTTGGTATGGTTTTAGGCCTTCTGCTAATTCCTGCCCACTTTGTGATTCCGGCATTTATTCCCGCTTTTGTGGGGGGCTGTCTATCGACGCTTTTAGTCTTCGCGCTCAGTTCTGTAAGAGGTTTTTCACCCCTGCATATGGTATTAGCCGGTATGGTGGTCAGTCTGTTCTTGGGTTCATTAAACACAATGTTGCTCATGCTTCATGAACAGAGGTTAACCAGTATTTTTGTGTGGGGTGCAGGGGCACTCAACCAAAATGATTGGTCGAGTACGCAAGTATTGTTGCCTTTAGTTTTTCTGCCAGTGCTGTTGCTTTTGATTCTACAACGTCCGCTGTCCGCGCTGCAGTTTGGTGATGATGTTGCTACTTCCTTGGGTATCAATATCAAACAGATCAAGTTGATGTGCTTATCGTTAGCGATATTTATTACAGCGTCAGTGGTTAGTGAAGTAGGGTTGATAGGTTTTGTTGGCATCGTTGCACCTGCTATTGCGAGAATGCTTGGCGTCAGAGAACTTGCCAAGCAGATTATGGTTAGCGGCGGGATAGGAAGCTTAATCTTGCTTACCGTCGATTTAGTCAGTCAGCCTTTGTCGGGTGTGGGTGGTGAGCTTGTGCCTACTGGTGCAATGACAGCATTGATTGGTGCGCCATTTTTATTGTGGTTACTGCAACGTACTAAGCTTCAATCCGATCTTAAGGCTCGCAGTGAAAGCATAGTGAATTACAAGTTAGTTGAGGCGCGAAATACGTTGCTTACGTTGACGTGTGCGGTGATCTTGGTTTCTTTTTTCGCTGTTGTCATTGGTAAGAACCAGTTCGGTTGGAGTTTTGGGTTTAATCAATCACTGTTTGAACTGCGCGCTCCCCGAGTTCTGGTGGCTTTGATTGCTGGTATTGGATTAGCCTTTGCCGGCACGATTATTCAACGTATATCTCAGAACCCAATGGCAAGTCCTGAAGTGTTAGGAATTAGTTCTGGTGCTGCGTTAACCCTTGTTTTAGGCTCTTTGCTTGGTGTTGCTGCCACTCGAGAACAGCAAATGTTGCTGGGTACTTTAGGTGCAGTGTCGGTGACCGCTATTGTTTGGTTGATGGGCCGTAAGCACAACTTCGCGCCTACGCAAACACTATTGACTGGTATTGCATTGAGCGCGGGCTTAGATGCGCTACTCAGAATTACGATGAGTTCCGGTCATGATAATGCCGCCGCTCTGTTGACTTGGTTGTCGGGCTCTACTTACTTAGTTTCTCATAACGATGTTCTTCTATTAGCTATTGGTGTGGCTTTTATCGGAATCATTGCATTATCACTTAATCGTTGGATTGATCTTATTGGTCTGGGTGAAGTCACTGTTAGTAGCTTAGGGATCAACGCAATGGTTGTGCGGCTAGTGCTGTTGCTTTTGGTCGCGGCTTTAACAACTTTATGTACCATAGTGATTGGGCCATTGAGTTTTATTGGCTTATTAGCTCCACATATGGCGCGTTCACTTCACCATTTCCGAGCGATACCCCAAATGCTTACTGCTGCATTGCTTGGTGGAATCATTATGGTTTTAGCCGATTGGATCGGACGAGTGGTTTGGTTTCCTTGGCAGTTCCCGGCTGGTTTACTTGCATCCTTGATTGGTGGTGGGTACTTCCTCTATCTCATGCGACGTTAACAAAATAATTGTTTTTTGGTTTCAAAAAGACGATTGATAGTAATTGAAGGCGTTTATATTTATGATTTGGTTAACGAATTTATCGACTATTAACCCATGAAACAGACAGCAATTACTAAGCTTCAGCAAGACTTATTGATAAAAGTGGTCGCTAAACTGAAAGTTGAACAAGCGAAAGTCGGCGACAGTTTGAATGAATCTTTGTTGGCGCAGCAGTTCGCAGTATCGAGAACTCCCCTGCGTGCCGTTCTTGTGCATATGTCAACATTAGGTATCACAAAGGCCGTTCCTTATAAGGGTTTTGTGTTACAAGTCGACGCTCAATCGATTGAAATTGAAGGTGATCAAGAAGAGTCTAATCAGGAGCAGCTCTATCTGAGATTGTTAATTGATCTTTTCTTTGGCGAAATCGAAACTGCGTTCTCTGAAAAAGAACTTCAAGAACGTTATCAATCTAATCGTGGAGAGGTACAGAGCGTACTTCGCTTATTGGAAAACGATGGTATTTTGCGTCGTAGTCCTGGATATAAGTGGTACCTCGATGGTGTTCTAAACACACTTGAAAGACATTCAGAAAGCTATCGATGTCGATTGATTTTTGAACCTGCGGGTTTACTTGAACCGAGCTGGACACTCGATCTAAATGGATTAGAAAATTGTCGTGATCGGCATGTTAAAGCTATTCAAAATCCAAAGTCAGTCACTTCAAGTGAGTTGTTTCGTCTAAGCGCAGATTTCCATGAGTTACTCGCGGCTTGTTCTGGCAATCGTTTTCTACTTGGCAATATGCAGCAACACAATCGTATGCGTAAAGCCTCGGATCTAGTGTCGATGCATTTTCAATCTTCGGTCAGTAAGTCTTGTCAACGTCGTCTAGAGATCATCAATCTAGTACTGGAAGGTAACAACCTAGAAGCCTCCAACAAATTGGCTCAGCTATTGGAAAATGACATTCGTGTCATGCAACGCACCTATAACCATATCGTGAATCTCTCTCAATCAGAGCGTGAAAAGCTCGTTCGTAGTATTGCGGACAACAACATTTAACGGCGTAGGCTGCTGATTAAAGGCAGCTTACATCGGTCTTATTTTTCTCTTCACTAAACCAATTATCGTCTGTTAGGGGCGAGCAACCGCTGTAGTTTTTTCTATTAACCTCACTTTACTCGATAGCCAATTGCACAAAAGGAAATAATTCTCATTAACCAATTGAGTTTTCGCCGCAAAAATACAATAATAATGATTCTCATTTATGGTTGGTTAAAACAATTTCGTGCTCGAACGTTAAATTGAGCAGCTTTATATTGATAAACAAAGAGAAAATAATGAAAGCGAGTAAAAGGAAGTTTCCTCTGTCTACTATTGCGTTAGCAATAGCTTCTGTCACTACAGTGTTTACAGCCCAAGCACAACAGATCACAACACAAGAGAAAATGGTGGTGGTCTCTAATCGCACTCCTAAAGCGATCAGCGATATTCCTGGCACGGTTTGGTATATCGATGCTGAGAAAATAGAACAGGAGTACCGAGGTGGTAAGACTTTGGGGGACATTTTAGCTTCGGCGATTCCATCACTCGATGTCAGCAGTGGCGCACGTACCAACTTTGGTCAAAACTTACGTGGACGTGCAATGCTCGTGATTATCGACGGTGTTTCGTTGCAATCATCACGTCAAATCAGTCGCCAACTAGACTCGATTGATCCATTTAATATTGATCGTATTGAAGTGCTCTCAGGAGCAACCTCTATTTATGGTGCAGGTGCTTCTGGCGGTGTGATTAATATCATTACTAAAAAAGCACAAAGTGAAGAGCTGGAATTTGAATCGTTTGTGGGGGGCACATCGGGGCTCAACTCTAGTGAAGACTTTGATTACAAGGTGGCTCAATCGATTTCAGGTGGTAATGAAACCGTTCAAGCTCGTTCCTCTGTCGTTTATACCGAAACTCAGGGAGTCTTTGATAGCAATGGTACGATTGCGACTCCTGATATCTCACAAGGGTCATTGCAGTTTAACCAGACCGTAGATTTTCTAACCACCGTAGGTATCAACGTTTCGGAAACCAAGAAAGTGAACTTGCTGGCTCAATATTACGATAGCCAACAAGATTCGCCGTATGGTCTTTACATTGTTGGCCGTGATTTTGTTGATGTTCGTAATGGTTTTGATTCTGACCGCGAACATGGAACTGAACGCATTATGCTCAGTGCTTCTTATATTGATGAACAAGTTCTTGGCCATCAGTTGATCGCGGAAGCGTCTTACCGTAAAGAAGATCAAACTTTCACTCCTTACTACCAATCTTCAGGTCAACAAATTACAGATGTTGTTTCTCTTAAGGCTGTTTTGGCTAAGAATTTCGATAAGTTCAATATCGTCTATGGTATTGATGCTTATCAAGATAAGCTCGAAAGTAACCAAGCTCTTTATGATTCAACGATTGCGAATGATTCCGGTAATTTGATCAATCGAACTTCTGCTCAAGTAGGCCGTTACCCAGGCGTTGAAGTTAGCTCTGTTGCTGGCTTTGTACAAGCAGACTATTCACTGACGGATGATTGGATTGTTGAAGGCGGTGTTCGTTATCAATACATCTCGAACAAGATTGATGACTTCGTCGGATACAACCAACAGAAGAAAATTGCGTCCGGCAGTGGCTTAACCGCTGATGCCGTTCCGGGGGGAGAAACAGACTACACGGTAGCGCTATTCAATTTAGGTACGGTATACAGTCTGAACACCGATTCTGAGATTTGGGCAAACTTCTCTCAGGGATTTGATCTGGCTGATCCTGCTAAATACTACGGTCAGGGTGATTACACTTTAGTGGGTGATCACTGGCAGCTTAACGAGAGCATCAACGTCAATGACTCAAAAATGTTCGGAATTAAGACCAACAGTTTTGAGCTGGGTTACCGCTTAGATAAAGGCGATTTCAATCTGCAAACTGCGGCCTACTACTCTCAGTCAGACAAAAACGTTACTTACAACAAAACAACCATGCTAATCGAAACACTTGAAGACAAGAAACGTGTTTACGGTCTTGAAGCAATGGCGTCTTTGTGGGTACATGAGAATGTTCAACTCGGTGCTTCTGGTCATTATGTTGTTTCTGAAGTGAAAGGAGACAAAGGCTGGGAAGATTATGATGCCGGTTATGCAAGCACTTCTAAGGCGAATGCTTGGGTTGGCTGGTACGACTCTGATCTAGCTGTCAAGCTGCAAAGCCAAACGATGTTTGATTATGAAGATGCATCAAACAATAAGCTGGATGGTTACACCCTGTTTGATCTAGTCGGCAGCTATAAGTTTCCAGTTGGTAGTTTAGGCTTTGGTATTCAAAACTTACTTGATAAAGACTACACCACAGCTTGGGGACAACGGGCGCAAATTGTTTACTCTGCACACTATGATTCAGCAGCATACGATTATAAAGGCCGTGGGCGAACGTACACACTTAACTACCAAGTTAAGTTCTAAACGACACGGTAAAAACAAAACAGCCACGTTATTGTGGCTGTTTTTGATCGTTTACGTTTTATTATTTCGCAATGACAACAGGATGACCGTGCGTAGGATGCGCAATGATATCGACTTTATGGTGGTAAACCGCTTCTATGATTTCCGGTTTAAGAGCCTTCGCCGGAATATCGTCTGCGGCAATTTTTCCTCGGTTTAGAATAACGATTCTGTCAGCGTATTGAGCCGCCAAATTAAGATCGTGCAGTACAGCGACAACCGTAGCGCCTTCATTAGCAAGTTTACGAGCTAAAGCTAAAGTTGTGTGCTGGTGGTGAATATCCAATGCAGAGGTGGGTTCATCCAGCAGCAGAATTTTGTTGTGTTCACTTTGCTCCAGTTGGGTGAGTACACGAGCGAGATGCACTCGCTGTTTTTCGCCACCTGAGAGAGTAGGGTATGAGCGAAAACGTAGGTGCTCAACATCCGTTTCACACATGTATTTTGCCACCACATCTTCAAGTTGCCGATTAGACATCGTTAGCCCAATACCGCCCAACTCAATCACTTCTTTAGCCATAAAGTTAAACGACAGAGAACTGCTTTGCGGCAATACGCCTAAATGTTTTGCTAGCAAAGGTGCTGGCCATGAATCTCGGCTTTGACCAAAGAGTTCGAACTCGCCTTCTGTGTTGATTTCACCGGTTAGTGCTTTTAACAAGGTACTTTTACCTGTGCCATTAGGGCCAAGCAGAACCGAAAACTCACCACGATTCAGTGTAAGGTCAATATCATCCAGTATTTTTTGATCACCAAGAGTCACGGACAAATGGCGTATTTCGACTGTTTTAATACCGGAGTATTCAATCGATTCTTGCGCTGCGTTTGAGGAGGTAAATTTCGAAGATAAGAGAGACAGCATCAGATTCGCCCCTTTTGCTTAATCAAAAGCCAAACAAAGAATGGTGCACCAAGCAACGCGGTGACAATCCCAACAGGCATATCTAAAGGCGCGACAACTGTCCGAGCCAACATATCGGAAATCAGTAATAACAGTGCGCCGAGAAAGAGCGTTACTGGCAATAGTGAACGATAGTTGGGGCCAATGATCATACGGGCTAAATGAGGAACGATAAGTCCGATAAAGCCAATCATACCGCTTAATGCGACTGTGACTCCGACACCAAAGGCTGCTAACACAATTAAACGGCGCTTTAATGCCTGAACATTAATACCCATATGACGCGCTTCCGCTTCACCTAATAACATGGCGTTGAGTTTATCGGCATCACGATAGTAAGCGATAAACAAAATGATGAGCGTAGCAAAAGCGAGCCATAGACCTTTTTGATTAGCGCCCGCCAATGATCCCATAGTCCAAAGCGACAGGTCTCGCAGAGCTTGGTCATCGGCATAATAGTTCAATAACCCCAATGCTGCGCCTGCCAGTGCTGAAATAGCGACACCGGAAAGCAGCATCATAGTGACGGAAGTTCCGTTACCGCTGGTACCAAGGCGATATACGGCAAATGTCGTAAAAGCACCGCCGATACAAGCGAACATGGGTACCGTTCCGAATAACAGCAAGTTTGGATAGTGATTAGCAAGATCACCAAATACAACTATTGCTAATGCAGCACCTAATGCAGCACCAGAAGATACGCCTATGATGCCCGGATCAGCGAGTGGGTTGCGAAATAGTCCCTGCATTACCGCGCCGCTGATTGCTAAAATCCCTCCGACAGCAATTGCTAATAAAGTACGAGGCAAACGTACTTGTTGAACAATCATAGTGACATGTGCGGGAAGATCATGGTTGCCAAGTGGTAAAAGGGATTTCAAGCTGTCAGATAAACTGATGTTCATCGCACCCATACTTATGGAAGCAACAGTCGCGCAGTAAAGCGCAATCGCCGCCACTATGCTCAGAGTTTTAGCCGAAACCATTCTTGAATCTGTCATCGTTACATTTTTGCCTATTCTTTTGGTGGATAAGATTCTGGTTGTTATGTGTGAAAATGCTTAGTCGAGCTTTTGGAAGACTTTATATAACTCGTCAGTCAGTTCTAAACTTTCAAGTCCAAAGCCGCCAATGATGGCACTACTGCTGACAGGAATAATGCGGTCTTTGCCTGCAACAGGTGTAGCAGCCAGAAGAGGGAACTCTTTTAGAATGCCTTCATGCCCACCTAATGCTTCCCAAGCACGAGTGCTGACCAACAAGAAATCAGGCTGCATTTGTACGATGGCTTCTGCGGTTAGTGGTTTGTATGAACTCATTTCTGATTTCGCAGGGTTCTGACCACCAGCCAGATTGATGATCACGTCGATGGTGGTTTGATCGCCTGCGATGGTGGCTGGTCTGCCTTTGGTCAGCATGGCAAATAGCACTTTGGGTTGATGCTCAAGCTTGCGAGATTTCAGCTCATTTAGTTGCTTATCAATGGATACTTTGAGTGCTTTTGCTTTCTCTTGCGTTCCTGTGATTTGCGCGATTTTATCGATACGGCCAAATAGGTCTTCTTCTGTATCTCCCGAAGGCACTGTCTCGACTTTTATGCCGCCACTCTTTAAAAGCGTTAAGGTGTTCTCCGGTCCCATTTCATGAGAGCCAATTAAATGAGTCGGTGAAAGAGCCATTAATCCTTCAGCAGATAACTGGCGGTGATACCCCACTTGAGGCAAAGCTTCGTCAGTGTTGTATTTTCGGCTTGTCACATCCACTGCAATAAGCTGATCTTTCGCACCTAACGCAATCAGTAGTTCGGTAATGCTTGAGCCCGCACTAATGATGCGATTGTTTGCCTGTGTTTCTTGTTGAGCATAAGCCGATTCCATTGATAAAAAAGGAACCGATAAAAATAGACTGAATGCCAAAGCGAGTTTTTTCATTGTTGTTCTTCCATAACGATATTTGTGGCAGGAATTTGGTGTTTTTGCATGAATGCAAACAGGTTGAGCAAGGATTCCACATCGGCTTTTTTATCTGCGGCAATCACAAGAGGTTTGTCTGGGAAACTGTTGCGGGCTTTTAGCAGCGCAGATGCGAAAGCGTTCCAATCATTAAACTTCTCACCATCTAATGCCCATTTCTGCTCTTCACTGTGCAAGATGCCGATTGAGATAACAGGTTTATCAGGAGAGGTAAGCTGACTGGTTTCTTCTGTTTTAGGGATGTCGACATTCAGTGTTTGCACACTGACATTCGCCGTAAGCAGAAGAAACACCATCACAATAAAGATGATGTCGATCATCGGCGTGAGATCAGGCTTAAATTCATCTTCGAGAAAACGAGAGTGTGACTGGATCATTACAGCACCTCCTCGGTGGTAACAGCATGTCCACCTTGGTTGCCAGAAAAGGGATCAACCACAATGCCTTCGATATGCAGATTGCTGTGATTTAAGGTGTATTCAATCTTGGCAAGCGTCTTCTCCACCCACATTCCCAGTAGTTGAGCACCGGTAATTGCAGGAAGGGCGATGATCAAACCTGCGGCAGTTGTTGTCATTGCCAGACCTAAACCGTCCGCTAAGGTTGCTGGTGAAATGACGGCGCTAGCGTCGGTCATGCCGCTAAACATTTCCATCAAACCTAATACGGTTCCAAGTAGTCCAATCAACGGACTGATCACGCCAATCATCGACAGTAAGCGAATCCCTGAACGAAACTGCTGTCGTTTTTTGAATAGCCAGATACCAACGGCTTCTTCACGTAGTGGTTTGGTAAAATGACGATGACCCAAAAGCATGCGCATGGATTGAAATATCAGTTGCTTGCCGTTTAGTTCATTGTTAATAAACGCATCCACTTCCTGCGGGCGAGAAAAATCCAGTTTATGGATCCTTCTGAGGATCGCTGTGGTATGCGTACGGCTGTTGAGTAGCATGTAGATCGTACGCTCGACCAAGATAGCGATAGTGAGGAATGACATGATGATAAGTGGCCATGTCATAATGCCAAGCTGACTGTGAATATTGGTTAATGTTTGCATGATAGCGACTACTGTAATTGGAAATTAATTGGAATTTGTACCCGATGAGCGATGGCTTGCCCTTGCTCTAGCTGATTTGAAAAACGCCATTCTTTAATCGTGCTTAGGGCCCGTTCATCAAGTACGCGGTGGCCACTGGACTCAAGCAGTAATTGCTTGATCTGATTACCTTGTTCGTCAAGCCACACCTCAATCAGAACCTTGCCTTCTAAGCCTTTTTTCCTTGCGATCCTTGGATAGGTCACAGGTGTCGGTTTTGCGTTAAATCGAGGCTTTTTCACCAACATAGGTTTACTGTCTTGTGCGTTTACCTTTGCTGGTGGAGTGTGCTGTCGCTTTTCGTTTTGGGTTGTCGCTGGTTCTTCCTTCGAAGGTTGAACAGAAACGAGTTCTTCAGCTTTGGATACACTCTTTTCGGGCTTGCTTAGTGGTTTCTGTTCTACGATTGGAGTAGGGGGTTTGCTTCTAGCTTGATCTTTTTTCTGCTTAATAGGGGGACTTTTCTCCGGGAGAAGAGAAGCGGCTTTTGTATTTGGCTTACGGACTGGCGCTGGAGCTTGAGTATTTTGTTGTTCAACTTCCGCTGTTTTTTGTTCCTTTGGCGGCGTTGCTGTTACTGTTTTTTCCGTGATGCTATTTTCGGTTTCAATCACGGGCTTAACGGCAGAAATCGTCATCAGCTGAATTTGAAAAGATTGTGTTCCTTCCTCAGTCGATACATTGATTGTGTCTTTCTGTGGGGTGTACGACAGTGCAATACCGTGTATTAGGCATGCTATTAAGCCAGCAATGAGATAACGGAGCTTTGTCATTTTCAGCCATTAATGAATCTATCAAAGAATGTTAAAAATGATAATATTCTTAAATGCAAATGATATCAAATATCATTTGCATTGTTAAAATGACTGGGTATGATAGCCACTCATCCGATTTTCGTTTTATGAATTAAACATTTTGAGTTGGGATTTGGCGAATGACTTGTTCAATAGTAGTGGTAACTACTTGAATGCCAAAGCGTAACTAGGAGTAACCATGTACACCACTTTTTCCGAAGAAGAAGTAAAACACAAAGTGACAGCAGCGTTGTCGGAAGATGACTCTACCCCAGTATTTAACATGTCTCAGCAATTGGGGTTAAGCGAAGGCGCCATTACTTTTGCTCTGCCTGACGAGATGGTAACCCGAGTAGCAGGTGAACACGCCCAGACTATTTTGGAACAGTTACCAGAGTGGGGAAGTGTTACGACTATTGTTCACTCTTTCGGCTCGATCTTTGAAACCAAAGCCAATTTCCCGAAAGGCAAAGAAGCGCACGGCTACTATAACTTAATGGGAAGAGAGGGTGAGCTGCATGGTCATCTTCGCTTAGATCTCGTAGAACATATCGCGTTTGTGAGTAAGCCATTCCGAGGCAAGGAAAGTTACTATATTGGTTTCTTCAATACCGATGGTGATTGTGTGTTTAAAGTGTACGTAGGCCGAGACAAAAAACGTCAGCTTTTCCCTCAGCAGGTAGAAGCGTTTAAGCAAATGAAAAAGGAGTTTGCCGCGTGAATATTGAAAGTCAGCCACAAGAAAATGTTCAACGAGAGGAAGTTCGTCGTGAACGCCTGCAAGGTCGATTAGAGCCAGAAGTTCGTGAATTTCGTGATTCTCGCAAAACCTTGCAGCTAGCAACCATTAACGCTGCTGGTATTCCGAACGCTACCTATGCGCCATTCGCTTTTGATAGCAAAGCTTATTACATCCTCGTGAGTGATATTGCTGCTCATGGGCAGAACTTAAAAACGAACCGCAATGTTTCGATTTTAATGATCGAAGATGAAAGTAAATGTAAGAACATTTACGCCCGTAAGAGATTGACTTTCGACACGCGCGCAGAACTTGTTGAAAGACAAACCGAAGATTGGGTCCAAGGTGTTGCCGCGCTAAAAGCTCGTTTTGGAGAGATTATTGATAATTTAAGCCAGTTAGGTGACTTCAATCTTTATCGCTTAGTACCTGAATCAGGTCGTTACGTCAAAGGGTTCGGACAAGCGTTTGTTATTTCCGGCAATGACATGCTCGATTTTGTTCATTTAACAGAAGGGCATGTGAAAGCTGAAAAGGAGCGTATGGAGCAATAACTAATACTTAAAAGCTAATGCTTACTAAGTAAAGACATAATCTGAAATCTCAGCTCAACTAATAACAATATTCCCATAATTTTGATGCCTCGAAGCGGCTCGCGTGCGAACGCCGCTTGGATTCGTGCACTTCAAATTCAGGGAAACCACTGAGCTCACTTAACATTTAAACATGGACATAATAATGATTAAGCAAACTCCGCTTGCGATAGTTATCGGCGCGTTGCTATCAGCGCCTGCTGTTGCAGAAGAAACTACCTATTCATTTGACGAAGTCGTTGTGTCGGCAACGCGTCTAAATACTCAAACGATTGATACCGCTGCATCGGTTACCGTAGTTGATGAAGAGGCGATTGAACACAATATGGTCGAAGATGTTGAAGACCTATTTAAATATACACCGGGCGTCACTTTGCAAACCAATGCTCGGCAAGGTGTGCAAAGCATCAATATTCGCGGTATTGAAGGAAACCGCATCAAAGTCATCGTTGATGGGGTAGCACAACCCAATCAATTTGATTCTGGAGCGACGTTTGTTAACTCGTCTCGCGTTGATGTTGATACCGATATGATTAAAGCCGTTGAGATCGTCAAAGGTGCAGCTTCGTCTTTACAAGGTTCAGATGCGATTGGTGGCATTGTCGCGTTTGAAACTAAAGACCCAGCAGATATTTTAAAAGGTCGTGATTTCGGCGGTTATGCAAAACTCAACTACTCTTCTTCGGATAAAACTTTCAGTGAGTCTATTGCATTAGCAAATAAGATAGGTGATTTAGAATCGCTGGTTGCTTATACCCGACGAGATGGTCAGGAAGTGGATAATTTTGGTCAACCAGATGAACAAGATAGCAGTGCTAATAATCTATTGGTGAAACTGCAGTACCAATTAAATCCAGCTCATCGGTTAGAGTTTTCTGGAAACTATATTCGCAACAAGAACGACTTGGAGTCATTGACTTTTAGTGGGTATCAGAATGCATCTGGTAGCGACGAAACTGAACAATATCAAGTTGGTATTAAGCATATTTGGGATGCAGACGTTCTATTGGCTGACCGAATTACCTGGCAGCTTGATTGGATGAGCAAAGAAGAAAATGGCATCACTGATCGCACATCAACTCGAACTGGGAACGTGCAAAAGAAAGATTACATTTATTCAGATGAAGGCATCCAGCTAGATGCTCAGTTTGATAAGTCTTTTGTAATAGGCAGTGCTGAGCACAACTTAGTTTATGGCGCGTCTTTCTCAGACAAAGATATTGCTAATACTAACCAAGAGTTCAACTCTGTAGGTAGTGACCAAGTTATTTTCTATATTCCTGAAGCAGCAGAAACGCGTTACGGTATGTTTGTACAAGACGAAGTTTCTTGGAATGATTTCATTGTCACACCAGGGCTTCGTTTTGACTCATTCGAAACTAAACCGGGCGATACCAGTGCGAACCCAAGTCAAAATGATGCCAGTGAATATAAAAACTACTCTGATTCAGCTGTTACTGCTCGTTTAGGAACGGTTTACAAACTGACGGAGCAACATCGCTTGTTTGCACAAGTCAGCCAAGGTTTCCGTGCTCCAGATTTCGAGGAATTGTATTACTCTTACGGCAACCCAACTTATGGATACGTTAATAAACCGAACCCAGATTTAGAAGCGGAAGAGAGTATCTCTTATGAAGCTGGATGGCGTTTTAACTCAGATTCAATGAGTAACGAAATCGCGGTTTTCTACAGTGATTACGATAACTTCATTGATAATCAGTTAGTTTCGGGCAGCTTCCAAACAAGGAATGCTGTTTACCAGTCAATTAATATTGAGAAAGCAACCATCAAAGGCGTAGAGCTTGCCAATCAGTTGTCATGGGATGCTTTCATGCCAGTTGAAGGCTTTAGTTCACGTGTTGCAGCTGCTTATACTGAAGGTGAGGACGGGGAAGGTAATCCGCTAAATAGTGTTAACCCATGGAATACTGTTGTGGGCGTTAGCTATGATTCGGTCAATCAATGGGGTACAACCATTAACCTGACCTATACAGCGAATAAGAAACAGAGCGATATTGATGGTGACTACTTACCAATCGATGCGGCGACCGTGGTTGATATTACGGCTTACTACAAGCCAATTAACGACCTAACTTTACGTGCTGGTATCTTCAATCTCACTGATGAAGAATATTACAATTGGAACGATGTCCGTGGTCTGAGTGCAGAAGATAAAGATCTTACTCAAGCAAAACGTAACTTCTCTCTTACTGCTAAGTATGAGTTCTAGACGTTAATTCTAGTTATTAGTAAAGACAAAGAACGAAAAATCCCCGAGTTTTACTGCTCGGGGATTTTGATATTAGGAAGCGATTGTTATTGGGAAGTTGATGCCGACACTTTCAAATACTCTTCCGCTTCTTTCACTCCCATATAACGGCTTAGAGTTTTCATCGGAACATCGTGTAAATCCACCACGATCAAACCATCTAAGGCATCATTAAACGCTGGGTCAACGTTAAAGCTGACCAGTTTTCCGTTTAAGCCTAAATACTGACGTAATAGCACCGGAATACCTTTCCCTTCATCAATACGAGCAATCACTCGCGAGAGCAGTTGTAAGTCGGCTAAGGAAGTTAACAAACTGGCATTCCATTGTGCTTGCATCATAGGTAATGGGTTTGAAGCCGCGACAAAGTTAGCTTGCTCGTTGTCGTAGAAGTGCAGTGTCATTGTGTCTGCCAGCAAGCGTCGGGCTTGTTCACTGTAATCATTGCTGATGCTGACGGGGCCAAACAGGTGAGTGTATTGAGGATTTCTATGAATAAATGCGCCAATTCCTTTCCAGAGCAGGAGCAATGGTGCCATGCTCTTCTGGTAGTACTCATCAATCACCGAGCGTCCTAGTTCTATAGCGTTACCCATATTTTCTAGAAAGCGCGGATCGTAATTAAATAGGGTGCTGGAATAGAGCCCTTGAATACCTTGGGCTGCGACAATTTTGTCTACCAGCCCCAAGCGATAAGCGCCTACCATTTCATCTCGTTCTCTGTCCCAGATGAAAAGATGCAAGTACTCGCGGTCAAACTCATCCACATCTAACGCCATCCCAGTCCCTTCGCCTACTTGACGAAAATTCTTTTCACGCAAGCGTCCAATCTCATGCATTAAAGAAGGGATGTTTTCGGACTGAGTACAGTAAACATCAAATTCGTTAAGGCTAAGCAAGTGTGCTGATGAAGGAAGTGCTTCAATATCTTCAAGCAGTTCAACAAGCGGTAATCTGTCAGCTATAGGTTGTGAAGTGTCATCTAAGTTGGTTTTATCTCGCGACAGTGTTTTTTTTGCACCGAGCAGGTAGGTGTTCAAACGTAAGTAATTGACCAACTGCTGATCGCAAAGATGTTGCATTTCTTTGTAGTGAATTGGATCGCTAATCGAGATGTCGATACAGGTTTGTTTTTTATTCAGCAATTCGCGACCGAGCATTACGGTACGGAGCAGCGGATGTATTTTCCCTGCCATATAGAAACGAGTCGAGTTATGACCTTCGATATAAACGGGCAATGCTGCTGCTTTGTGTTTTTTGATCAGTCGGCTAACCGACTGGCTCCATTCTTTATCTTCCAATCGGCGTTGTTTGCTGTCTACCAATTGGGAGACTTCGCCAGCAGGGAACATCAACAATAAGCCGCCTTGCTCTAAATGCTTATGTGCCTGACGCATCGCTTGTAAGTTAGCTTTACGTGCTTTATCTGTTTCAAATACATCGACACCAATAAACAGGGAGTCCAGCTCTGGGACTGTTTTAAGATATTGATTTGCGAGTATTTGAACGTCAGATCGAATCGTAAGGAGCATCTCTGCCAATATCACACCTTCAACACAGCCTAGCGGGTGGTTGGCAACCACAACCGTTGGTCCAATTTGCGGTACGTTGTTAAGTGAACCTTTAATCAGTTGGTAATCAATACCTAATATTTCGAGCGTGAAGCGAAGGAACTGGCGAGTGTCGCACCCTGCAGGGCGCTGTGCATAGAATTTATCAAGTTGACTTAAACCCGTTGCCCATTCTGCTAGGTTTTCACCTAAACCAAACGGCGTTTTTCGTGGCAATTTAAAAGGGCTTTTAGACAGCATGTTAACCTCACAATACTTGTATTATGAGCCCATGCTAGAAGGTTAATATTTCACCTAAGCTGCAGTTATGTGAGTCTTTGATGGCGGATTTTTTGCAAAATGATGAATGTGGGATGGGGTAAAGAAGGAAAGGTATAAAGAAGGCTCGGTTATACTGAGCCTCATTAAACAATCACATCCGTCATTATGAATGAGAAAATCAACTGAGTTGAGATAGGTTATTAATTACCAGAGCTTTTTGGGTGTTGCTGTCGATGATAATTATCTGCATCACAGGGTTTCCACTGTAGGGAATGAGTACTTTATGTAGATTGGGAGCATTCTCCATTCTTTGGCTGATGATGGTGCCAAAAATCTCATCGTCAGAGGTGATCAATACTTCTGACTGGATCTCTTTGTCGTCTTTAGTAAGCTGGAAAGTCGTTTGCTCCATCGTGGAAAAAGTACCCAGTGCGGAGTTTTTCTGAGGTTTAGGTCTGGTGTTAAGTGGTATGTATCTGCTCTAATTCGTGCTGTACAGACGAGAGAAGGTTCTGATGCTGTATATCACTCTGATAGGGGAAGTGTGACTACGTGGAGAGTTTCGGCTGACCTAATGGACCAGAGCTTACCGGAAGTAATCGCGGACCGGATATAGACCGGACCAGAAAAGATAAAGGCGCATGAATATCTTCATACGCCTTATCGGGATTTGGTGGCCCCTATGTGACTTGAACACATGACCAATCGATTATGAGTCGACTGCTCTAACCACTGAGCTAAGGGGCCTAATAGGTCAATGATTATAGGGGAAGGGTCGGGGTGTGTCTAGACGCAAAGTAGGGTAATAGCGCTTAGTTTTTATCCACTTAGAACTGTAGATAATAAAAAAGGCGAGCTGTCGCTCACCTTTTATTCAATGCTTTATGAAAGCTCGCTACTATCTTACTCGTCTAGGAAGCTGCGCAGAGTTTCTGAACGGCTTGGATGACGAAGCTTGCGTAGTGCTTTTGCTTCGATCTGACGGATACGTTCACGAGTAACATCGAACTGCTTACCTACTTCTTCCAAAGTGTGGTCAGTGTTCATATCGATACCGAAACGCATGCGAAGTACTTTTGCTTCACGAGGTGTTAGGCCACCCAAAACGTCACGAGTTGCTGCACGTAGGCTGGTTGCCGTTGCAGAATCTAGTGGTAGTTCTAGAGTGGTATCCTCGATGAAATCACCTAGATGCGAATCTTCGTCGTCACCGATTGGTGTCTCCATTGAGATTGGCTCTTTAGCAATTTTCAGTACCTTACGAATCTTATCTTCCGGCATTTGCATACGTTCTGCCAATTCTTCCGGCAGAGGCTCGCGCCCCATTTCTTGTAGCATTTGACGAGAGATACGGTTCAGTTTGTTGATCGTTTCAATCATGTGCACAGGGATACGGATCGTACGAGCTTGGTCTGCAATTGAACGAGTAATTGCCTGACGGATCCACCAAGTTGCATAAGTTGAGAACTTGTAACCACGACGATATTCGAACTTATCTACCGCTTTCATCAGACCGATGTTACCTTCCTGAATAAGATCCAAGAATTGTAAGCCACGGTTGGTGTATTTCTTCGCGATAGAGATAACAAGACGTAAGTTCGCTTCAACCATCTCTTTTTTCGCACGGCGAGCTTTCGCTTCACCAATAGACATGCGACGGCTGATATCTTTAATACGGTTTACCGTTAAAGATGTTTCTTGTTCGATAATACGTAGCTTTTGAATTGAACGACGAATATCTTCTTCATCTTCACGGATCTTGGCTACGTATGGCTTATCTGATGCAAGAATTTGGTCAAACCAAGCTTCATCAGATTCATTGCCAGTAAATACCGAAATAAATGACTTCTTCGGCATTTTAGCTTTTTCAACAACAGAGCGCATGATCAGACGTTCTTGTGTACGTACGCGATCCATAGAATTGCGTAGCGTATTTACAAGATGATCGAACTGCTTAGGTGTCAAACGGAATTCACGGAAGACCGTTAACACAAGTTCAGTCGCTTCTTGAGCTTTGGGGCTGTTGTCGCCATGCTCGTTGATAGCAAGTTGAAGATTCTGATATTGATTACGAAGCTCAGTAAATTTCTCTAAAGCAAGTTCAGGATCGATACCAACTTCTTCTTCATCGCTGCTATCGTCGTCGCCATCTTCGTCTTCATCTTCATCATCGGTGTCGTCTTCGTCATCTAGGTCTGAACCTGTTAACTCTGAACCGATGTGTGTTGCTGTTGGTGCTTCACTTTCAACATCATCTGGGTCTACAAAACCACTAATGATATCGGTTAGGCGAAGTTCCTCAGCTTGAACTTTGTCAAATTGTTCAAGAATGTATGGAATAGTTCCAGGGTATTCAGCAACAGCACTTTGTACTTGGTTAATACCATCTTCGATACGCTTCGCGATATCGATTTCACCTTCACGAGTTAGTAGTTCTACTGTACCCATCTCACGCATATACATACGAACAGGGTCAGTTGTTCTACCAATCTCGCTTTCTACGCTAGACAGCGCAGCAGCAGCAGCTTCAGCTGCGTCTTCATCGGTGATGGTTTCATCATCATTAAGAGCTAGATCATCAGCGTCAGGGGCAGTTTCTACAACTTTGATACCCATGTCGTTGATCATCTGAATAATATCTTCTACCTGTTCAGAATCTACGATTTCTGCTGGTAGGTGGTCATTTACTTCGGCGTAGGTCAGATAGCCCTGCTCCTTGCCGCGAATGACAAGTTGCTTTAGCTGTGACTGCGGATTTTGATCCATAGACGGTATCCAACTTCGTATCTGGTGAAGGAATAGTATGCGAAATGCAAACCACGGATAATAACAAATTAAATTGTTGCTGACTATTCAAACAGGGTTACGCTTTCAAATCTCTCATGAGTTCTTGAAGCTCCCTTTTTTCGTCGCTTGATAAACCGATACTTCTTGATTTAGCCAGCAGGTTTTCAATTTGTTTCTCTACGCACTGGGCAATAATTTTGTCCAATGAGTCAAAAAATAGTTCGTTTTGATTATCTTCTACAAGCGGGATATCCCAGCTTGCAAGTCGAGACAACAGTGCCTCGTTTCTTGTGTTTCGCCAATGCTCTAACAATTGACCCGTTTTTATATTGGGATGCTGTCGGCATTTTTCAAGCACTTCTGTTAACAATTTCAGTCCCGGAATGTCTAAACCTTGAGTTGTAGAAAGGTCTGGCACCATATCAGCATAGCTCGGATTCTGAAGAAGCAAAGCGATGACATCTCTCATCGGTGTTCGCTTTATTTCTTTATGCGGCTGAGGTCTAGTTTTAGAATCCGTCGGCAATGTTGGCTTTTTATAAATCCCGGTTGTTTGGCCTAAAATCTTAAGTAGCTGATTTTGCATGGACTCATCAGGTACTTTATTGATCAAAGGAAGAGCAAGCGCTTCTAATGCGGCTTTGCCTTCGTTGTTACCTACATTTACTTGGGTAAGCAAATTAGAAAACAGATATTTCGATAAAGGTTCTGCATTTAGAACCATTTCTTCAAATGCTTCTTTACCGTTCTTACGAACAAAGCTGTCAGGGTCTTCGCCATCTGGAAGGAACAGGAATTTTAATATGTTGCCACTTTTCAGATAGCTAAGCGCGTTTTCCAGTGCTCGCCATGCCGCTTCTTTACCTGCACGGTCACCGTCGTAACAGCAAACCACAGTATTGGTTTGTCTGAACAGTAATTGTAGATGGTCGCCTGTGGTTGATGTCCCTAGAGAAGCTACGGAATAATCAATGCCATATTGCGCCAGAGCAACCACATCCATATAACCTTCGACCACTAGGATCTGCGGTGGTTCACGGTAAGCCTGTAAAACTTCATAAAGTCCGTACAGCTCTTTGCCTTTGTGGAAGATAGGCGTTTCTGGTGAGTTCAAGTACTTAGGCGTACCATCACCAATCACACGACCACCAAAGCCAATTACACGGCCTCGTCGATCCCGAATAGGGAACATAACGCGGCCTCGAAAACGGTCATAGCGTTTGCCGTTGTCGTTTTCTATCAACATGCCGCCAGAAACTAGCATGTCTTGTGCATGTTTTTGTTGTCCGAAATTCTTACGAACTAAATCCCATTCGTCGGCCACATAGCCAATACCGAATTTTTGAACAATCTCGCCGGATAAACCGCGATTTTTTAAATACTCAATGGCATGGCGGTTAGCAGGAACTTTAAGTTGCTGACGATAAAACTGAGCGATGCTGCCCATTAAATCGTAAAGATTACGTTTCTCGTCGCTGCTGACTTTTGGCGTATTACTTTTAAAACCGCTATTTGAGCGCTCTTCTCTGGGTACTTCTAATCCAAGAGATGAAGCTAATTCTTCAATTGCTTCGGGAAACTCAAGACGTTCGTACTCCATCATGAAGTCGATGGCGTTGCCATGCACGCCGCAGCCGAAACAGTGATAGAACTGCTTTTCTTGGCTTACGCTAAATGACGGGGTTTTTTCATTGTGGAACGGACAACATGCACCGTAGTTTTTGCCCTTTTTTTTAAGTTTCACACGTGCGTCGATAACATCGACAATATCAAGTCGAGCTAGGAGGTCATCGATGAAGCTACGAGGGATCTGTCCTGCCATAAAACCTAAAAAAAAGATAAAAACGAATGTGCAAGGTCAACAGACCTTAGATACAAACAAGCCGTGCATTCAGAGAATAGCACGGCTTGCTGCAATAGAGTTCTGGATTAAGCCAGCTTAGCGCGAACTAAACCGCTGACTTTACCCATATCTGCACGCCCTTGAATTTGTGGTTTCAAGATAGCCATCACTTTACCCATGTCTTGCATGCCCGCTGGAGAGGATTCTGCGATAGCACCTTCAATTAGTGCTAACACTTCTTCTTCACTCAATGGTTGAGGCATAAATTCCTCAAGTATAGTGATTTCTGCTTGCTCCACTTCAGCTAAATCTAAACGATTTGCTGCTTCGTATTGCGATACAGAGTCGCGACGTTGTTTAACCATTTTTGTCAGCACTGCAACGATATCGTCATCGGTCAGAGTAATCTTCTCGTCAACTTCACGTTGTTTGATTGCTGAAAGGGCTAAACGAATAGTGCCAAGGCGCGCTTTGTCCTTGGCTTTCATCGCTAATTTTTGCTCTTCTCTGAGATTATCAATAAGAGCCATAACTCGTTCCTTAGTTAGGAAAAGTTATTAGTACAGGCGAACGCGACGAGCGTTTTCGCGAGCAAGCTTCTTAGCGTGACGCTTTTGAGCTGCTGCTTTAGCGCGTTTGCGAACTGTAGTTGGTTTTTCGTAGTGCTCACGACGACGCACTTCAGAAAGGATACCTGCTTTTTCGCAAGAGCGTTTGAAACGACGTAGTGCAACGTCGAACGGTTCGTTTTCACGTACTTTAACTACTGGCATATGCCTTTCACCTCAGGGGTTATTCGTTAATGCTGATATTCAGTGACCAAATCAACAAGGTTTCTTATTCGTTTGGTCTTTAATCAGCTAGATCAAAAATGGTGCGGAATTTTAATCCGATCGTTGTGCCTTTGTAAAGTACTTTGTCGCTTAGCCTCTGTACAAAATTTGTTTGTGAAGCGAAGCCGTTGTAACATTGCGCCAATTTGAAATTTTAGATGGCAGTGTGCTGAGAAAAATATGCGTATTATTGGTATTGAAACCTCTTGTGATGAGACGGGTATAGCGATTTACGACGACGAAAAGGGATTGCTGTCACATAAGCTTTATAGCCAAGTAAAACTTCATGCTGACTACGGCGGTGTTGTGCCAGAACTGGCTTCGCGTGACCACGTTAAGAAAACCATACCTCTTATTAAGGCGGCAATGGCAGAAGCGAATTTAACGCCTAAAGACATTGATGGTGTTGCATATACAGCAGGACCTGGTCTAGTAGGGGCTCTATTAGTTGGTGCAACCATTGGACGCAGTATTGCTTACGCGTGGAATGTTCCTGCTGTAGCGGTACACCATATGGAAGGCCACTTACTCGCGCCAATGTTGGAAGACAATCCACCTCCGTTCCCATTTGTTGCACTGCTTGTTTCAGGTGGTCACAGCATGATGGTTGAAGTAAAAGGTATTGGTGAGTACCGCATTCTTGGCGAATCTATTGATGATGCGGCGGGTGAAGCGTTTGATAAAACTGCGAAACTCATGGGGCTGGATTACCCAGGTGGTCCTTTGCTTTCACGCTTAGCAGAAAAAGGCACACCGGGGCGCTTTAAGTTTCCTCGTCCTATGACGGATCGCCCTGGTTTAGATATGAGCTTTTCTGGCCTGAAAACTTTTACGGCTAATACCATTTCAGCAAACGGTGACGATGAACAAACTCGTGCCGATATTGCCTATGCATTCCAAGATGCAGTTTGTTCAACGCTGGTTATTAAGTGTAAACGTGCGTTGGAAGAAACTGGCATGAAGCGAATTGTCATTGCGGGTGGTGTAAGTGCCAATAAACAGTTACGCGCAGATTTAGCTAAGCTAGCAGAAAAAATCGGTGGTGAAGTGTATTACCCACGTACCGAGTTTTGTACTGATAACGGTGCCATGATCGCGTTTGCTGGTATGCAGCGTTTGAAGAATGGTGACGTGACAGATTTGAGTGTCGAAGCTCGTCCTCGCTGGCCAATTGATCAATTGACACCGATTGAGTAACAAAGCCGAATAAGAAAACGGTCGCAATTGCGGCCGTTTTTTTATGCTTGGAGCCTGTGGAACTAAGTGGATTAAGCTTTCTTTTTTTCGCCGACTTTAGGTTCTGTTCCGGCAAAGAGACGCTTAATGTTTTGGTGATGGCGCAAGATAATTAAACAGCAGAGCATGGCTACTGGCAGAGTATATTGGGGTTTTACCAGCCATGTATAAAGAGGGGCAAGCAACACGGTGACTATCGCGGCCAAAGATGAATAGCGGAAAATGACCGCCACAAATAGCCAAGTCGCCATAATCATGGCTGTTAAATCTAACCCGATAGGGGCGATAGCACCTAAAGCGGTAGCGACACCTTTCCCACCTTTAAAGTGAAAGAAAATTGGGTACATATGACCAAGGCATGCCGCGATGGCAACCAAACCTAAAATGAGTGGATCTATTTTTAGAAAGTAACCCGCCCAAACCGGAATCGTGCCTTTGAGCATGTCGCACAGTAACACTGCCGCCGCTGCTTTTTTGCCACCAATTCGTAAGACGTTTGTAGCACCCGGATTATTTGAACCCACACCTCTAGGGTCTGGCAGGCGTAATAAACGACAGATCAGCACCGCACTGGAGATCGACCCCAGTAAATAAGCGGAAATTATCATTATTAGTGCCAATGGCGTCATTATTGCCTCAATACGGTGATTTTTTGAACTGGGCTTTACATTGTCTTGTTATACCCATGCGACTGGTAACTTCAAGTTGGCATGAGTGTCTTTAAGTAAAAATTCTGTTTGCTTTACCCATCTAAACGCGGTTTCGTATATGATATCGCGATTGGCGACGATAGTACGTTTTTTTACTCAATATAGGTATCCGACCTGTAATTGAGTTTAACTGTTGGAAGGAATTCGATAGAAGATGGATAAAGTCTTTATAGAGCAGCTAGAAGTCATTACCACAATAGGGGTTTATGACTGGGAACAGACCATTAAACAAAAACTGGTTCTCGATTTGGAAATGGCTCATGACAATAAGCCAGCAGGCAACAGCGACGATGTTGTGCATGCTCTAGACTACGCTCAAGTCAGCCAAGCTGTGATTGAACATATTGAATCAGGCCGTTTCTTATTGGTTGAAAGGGTGGCAGAAGAAGTCGCTAGCTTAATCATGCAACGCTTTAGTGTGCCTTGGATTCGTATTCGACTAACAAAACCGGGTGCAGTTCCGCAGGCGAAAGGTGTAGGAGTGATCATCGAAAGAGGATCATTATGATCACTGCCTATGTTGGCGTAGGTTCTAACATAGAACGGCGCCGTCATATTGAAGCGGGAATTCAAGAGCTGAGCCTAGTGGGAAGCGAATTACGTCTTTCAACGATATATGAGTGCCCAGCTCAAGGGTTTGATAGTCATCCTTTTTTCAATTTAGTGGTGGAGTTAAAAACTTCATTGTCTCTACACGATTTTCAGCAGTCTTTAAAAGATGCAGAGTATCGTTGGGGGCGCGATATTGATGCGAAGAAGTATCAAGATCGTACACTGGATATGGATATTATTCTGTTTGGTGATGTCATTTCCCCAAGCTCACCTGTTGTCCCACGTCAGGATATTTATCAATATCCATTTGTGATACAGCCTTTGTATGAGTTATGCCCTGAACTCAATATTCCGGGAACAGATTTGTCTATCGAAAAAGTCTGGCAAAACGCTGAACTTTTAGAACAACTAAAACCAGTTCCCCTCTGGTTTAGTATCAAGTAAGAGAAAATAATGAGTTATTTCGAGTCTTTTATGTTGGCTTTAATTCAGGGTTTTACCGAATTTTTGCCAATTTCCAGCTCTGCACATCTTATCTTGCCATCGGCAGTATTAGGTTGGGCTGATCAAGGTTTAGCGTTTGATGTGGCGGTTCATGTCGGCACCTTAACTGCGGTTGTGATTTACTTTAGAAACGAAGTTAAAGCATTGTTAAGCGCATTTTTTGCCTCTATTTTCAAAGGAGATCGAAGCAAAGAAGCAAACTTAGCTTGGTGCATTATTTTAGCGACTATCCCTGCTTGTATTTTTGGCTTGGTGATGAAAGACGTCATCGAAGTCTACTTACGCAGCGCTTGGGTGATTGCGGCTACTACCATTATTTTTGGTATTCTTCTTTGGTACGCTGATAAAGCTGCTAAACAGAATATTAATGAGTATCAAGCGGGTTGGAAGAAAGCGCTCTTCATCGGTTTCGCACAAGCGGTGGCAATGATTCCGGGGACCTCTCGTTCAGGTATTACCATTACAGCAGCTCTTTATCTTGGTTTTACTCGTGAAGCGGCAGCGCGTTTTTCGTTTTTAATGTCGATTCCAATTATCGTACTGGCGGGAAGCTACCTAGGTTTGAAACTGGTTACCAGTGGTGAACCAATCCATCTAGGATTCTTGATGACAGGTATTTTGACGTCGTTTGTTAGCGCCTATATCTGTATTTTCTTTTTCTTAAAGCTTATTTCTCGAATGGGTATGACCCCATTTGTAATTTACCGTTTGATTTTAGGTGTCGGGTTATTTGCCTTTCTATTAAGCCGTTAGTCGCCTGAAAAAGGGGCTTATGGTATAAATAGGGCGTTTCTACCCAAATTGACAAAAAGGCCGTTTTTATTCGGCCTTTCTTCTATATACACCGATTTTTTATCAATATTGACGAGTGTGAAAGTAATGCGAGTACTTGCGGTGACATTAACCCTGCTGCTTGGTTTTCTACAATACAGCTTATGGCAGGGGAAGAACGGAATATCTGATTATCATGCTGTTGCGGCAGAGATAGAAGTTCAAGAGCAAGTGAATACTAACTTACATCAACGTAACCAAGAGATGTTCGCGGAAATTGATGACTTGCGACAAGGGCTTGATGCGATTGAAGAAAGAGCTCGTCATGAATTGGGAATGGTGAAAAGTGGAGAAACTTTTTACCGTATTACCGGAGAGGATAATCGTTGATGGATAAATCAATCATTGCGGTTGTCCCTGCTGCGGGCGTTGGCAGTCGGATGCAGGCCGACCGTCCGAAACAATATTTAAAACTTTTGGGAAAAACCGTACTTGAGCACACCGTGTCCAAGCTACTGGCACATCCTAAAGTCTCTAAAGTGGTTGTTGCCGTCAGCGAAGATGATCCTTACTTTTCTACGTTAGCACTTGCTAACCACCCTCAAGTTATCCGAGTTAACGGCGGCAAAGAACGAGCAGATTCTGTTCTTTCAGCATTGAATTACATCTGTAAACATGAAGTCAGCGAATGGGTTCTCGTTCATGATGCGGCTCGCCCTTGTTTCACAGAGCTGGATGTTACACGACTCATCGAATGTGCTGAAAATCATTCTGTTGGCGCCATTCTCGCGGCTCCAGTCAGAGATACCATGAAGCGTAGCGATGAGCTGCAGAATATAGATCATACGGTTGAACGTTCGAATCTCTGGCATGCTTTGACGCCACAAATGTTCCGCACTCTACCTTTGCGTGAAGCTCTGATTGATGGCTTAGCGAGCAAAGCGAATATCACCGATGAAGCTTCCGCTTTCGAAAGATTGAATTTAAGCCCGGCTCTAGTTAATGGCCGAGCAGATAATATAAAAATTACTCAGCCAGAAGATCTCGCATTGGCTGAGTTCTATTTGAGCCGAAATAAGGAATAAGCATGATACGAATTGGCCATGGTTTTGATGTGCATAAATTTGGTGGTGAAGGCCCTGTCATTATTGGCGGAGTTGCCGTTCCTTATGAACAAGGTTTAATTGCGCATTCTGATGGTGATGTTGCTTTGCATGCGTTATGTGATGCGCTGCTCGGCGCGATTGCTGCGGGTGATATTGGTAAGCACTTTCCGGATACTGATGATAAATGGAAAGGAGCAAATAGCCGTGAACTGTTGAAAGATGTTTATCGTCGAGTAAAAGAGTCGGGCTATCGCCTAGGAAACGCGGACGTCACCATTATTGCTCAGGCACCTAAAATGGCTCCTCATATAGAAGCGATGTGTGCGGCTATTGCTCAGGATCTAGAGACTGATATTAGTAATATCAATGTCAAAGCAACGACTTCTGAACGTTTAGGTTTCACTGGCCGCAAAGAAGGCATTGCGTGTGAAGCCGTTGTACTACTGATGAAAGCATAAAGAGTCGAAAATGACAGATATTTTATCTTCACTCGCTTACCTGTGCGGTAAACCTACAGCGAAAGGCAAAATAAAAGCTAAACCAGAAGATTTTAAAGTGGTTGAGAATCTGGGGTATGAGTTTACGGGTAGCGGTGAGCATCTCATGGTTTCTATTCGTAAGACGGGTGAAAATACCAGTTTTGTTGCCAATGAACTGGCTAAAGCGTGTGGCGTAAAGTCAAAAGATGTTAGCTGGGCAGGCTTGAAAGACCGCCATGCAGTGACAGAACAATGGTTAAGTGTTCATTTACCTAGCGCGGGTTTTCCGAATCTTGCGCTGTTTCAATCACAGCATCCGAGCATTGAAGTGCTAACGATGACTCGCCACAACAAAAAGTTACGTCCGGGTGACTTAGCGGGTAACTACTTCGAAGTCACTATGTCAGAAGTCACCGATGTTGAAGAAGTGGTTAAACGTTTGGAAGTGGTGGCAAAACAAGGTGTGCCTAATTACTTCGGTAATCAGCGTTTTGGTAAAGATGGTAACAATTTAGAAGAAGCTCGCCGTTGGGGGCGTGAAAACGTCCGTACTCGTAACCAGAACCAACGTAGTCTTTATCTTTCTACTGCTCGTTCATGGATTTTCAACCGCATTGTTTCTTCGCGTATTGAGCAAAACTGTTTCTATCGTTTCATCGACGGTGATATCGCTCTGGTTAACGGTGAGCAAACTTTGGTGAGTGCAGATAAGACTGCTGAATTCAACCAACTGCTTGAGCAAGATAAAGCACAGATTTCTGCGGCTTTAGCTGGTGATAACGCATTGCCGACACAAGCAGAAGCGCAGAAGATTGAGCAGCACTTTATCGATGCTGAAGAAGACTTAATGAAGCTGATTCGCGGTAATCGTATGCGTCATGATCGCAGAGCAATAGCGTTGAAAGCTCAAGATTTGAGTTGGCAAGTGGATGGCGATTCTATTACGTTAAAATTCGCTCTTGATGCGGGCAGTTTTGCGACTTCGATAGTGAGAGAACTAATAGAAGAGATTCCTGTAGAGCGTGTTTATGAGTGATAAGAAACTAAAAATACTATTAAGCAATGATGATGGCGTGTTTGCCGATGGTATTCATGCTCTAGCGGCTGCCATCTCGGATCTCGCAGAAGTTATTATTGTTGCGCCAGACAGAAACCGCTCTGGAGCGTCGAACTCTCTGACATTAGAACAGCCACTGCGTGTTTCTCAAGTCGCGCCGAATACATACTCAGTTCAAGGTACGCCAACGGACTGTGTACATTTCGCTTTGAATGAACTGCTCAAAGATTCAATGCCGGATCTGGTGTTAACCGGAATCAACCATGGTGCGAACCTTGGCGATGACGTTCTTTATTCTGGTACTGTTGCCGCTGCAATGGAAGGTCACTTCCTCGGTGTTCAGTCGATTGCTTTTTCATTAGTTGGAAACCAACACTTTTCTACAGCAGGAAAAATTGCCCGCCAATTGGTAGAGCAACATCTGCGTCGACCTATTCCAACTAATCGTTTATTGAACGTGAATGTTCCAGATGTCCCATTTGAAGAACTTGCCGGTACCCAAGTGACGCGATTAGGTGCTCGTCATCACGCAGAAAGCATGATTAAGCAGAAAGATCCTCGAGGTCATGATATTTATTGGTTAGGCCCTCCAGGTAAAGAGCAAGATGCCGGTGAAGGGACTGACTTCTATGCCATTGAGCATAGATTTGTTTCACTGACTCCAATGCAGGTGGATCTTACCGCTCATGAGTCTTTAGGTAGTATGGATCATTGGTTAAAGGACAGAACTGATGGCTAATCCAAAAGCCGATAAATTAATTCAGTTTTTATTAGCAAATGGTATTACTGATCAGCAGGTTTTGCAGGTAATACATCAATTGCCTCGTGAATACTTCGTTTCTCAAGCGATGGTTCATCAGGCGTATGACAACAATGCTCTACCTATTGGTCAGGGGCAAACTATCTCTCAGCCATATATCGTTGCAAAAATGACTCAAATGCTCGAACTGCAACGAAATAGCCGAGTGTTGGAAGTAGGGACTGGCTCTGGTTATCAGACCGCGATCTTGTCTCACTTAGTTGAGCATGTGTTTTCTGTTGAACGGATTAAATCTTTGCAATGGGAAGCAAAACGTCGTCTAAAGCAGCTCGATATTTATAACATCTCGACTAAACATGGCGACGGATGGCAGGGCTGGGCAGCAAAAGCCCCATTTGATGCGATCATAGTGACGGCAGCGGCACAGAAAGTGCCACAAGCTTTGCTGGATCAGCTTGCCGACGGAGGGCGTTTAGTCATCCCTGTCGGTGAAGATGAGCAGCAGTTGTACAAGATAATTCGTAAAGGTGATGAGTTTATTTCTCAGCTAATAGAAACGGTGCGTTTTGTTCCTTTAGTCGCTGGTGACTTAGCGTAATGAAGCGTTTTCAGCTTAAGACATTATTGGCGTGTGGACTGTGTGGCCTATTGTTAGGCTGTACAGCAAGCTCTCCTGCGCCAGTTTCTGGGCTAAAGAAAGACTATCGAGAAATTGGGCGTGGTAGTTACCGTGGTAGTTACTATGAAGTGAACCGTGGTGATACGCTGTATTTTATAGCTTATGTCACAGACAAAGATGTAAACGATATAATTAGTTACAATAAACTCACTCCTCCTTACACCATTCATCCTGGTCAAAAGTTAAGACTTTGGCGTCCGGCATACACTGCACCTGCTTACGGTGGTACAGGGGCTGGAGCAGTGGTTGCTACTACATCTAGTGTTCCAGCGGCAGTTGCAGCCACATCAACCTCGGTTTCTCCCCCGAAATCGAGCAAAAATTCTAATGCTGTTCAAGCTAACAAATCGAAAAGTTCGGTCAAAAAAGATCCAAATAAGACGATTGATCAATCGAAAACAAAAGAGTATGTTGGTTCTAATACTCAACAAAATGTTAACAAAACTATAAGTAAACCCAAACCACAAAACGATAAAGTCGATAAGTGGTTATGGCCAACGAAGGGGAGAGTTGTTAAAAACTTTTCAGCAGGGGATCAAGGGAATAAAGGTATCGACATTGCAGGACAGCGAGGTCAATCCATTACTTCTACTGCTGCTGGAACCGTGGTCTATTCGGGTAATGCATTACGAGGTTACGGCAACTTAATCATCGTAAAGCATAATGAGCATTATTTAAGTGCTTATGCCCATAATGACCGGCTGTTGGTTAAAGAAGGACAAAGTGTTAAAGCTGGCCAAAAAATAGCAACAATGGGCAGCTCCGGTACGAGCAGTGTTCGTCTACACTTTGAAATTCGTTATCAAGGTAAGTCTGTTAATCCAAAACGGTATTTACCTTAAACATACTTGTGAAGAGTTATGTAGTGACATATTGAGCAGTAATGTCTTGCTAGCTCGCCGGGGGAGGCGCTATGAGTATCAGCAATACAGTAACCAAGGAAGAAGAGTTTGACTTAGATATTGATTCAACAGAGGCTGTTGAAGTTGACGCTAAGCTTACTACCGAAGACGATGACATTGACCAAGCGGAAGAAGTCCGTGAAGAGTTCGATGCTTCAACCAAAAGCTTAGATGCGACTCAGATGTATCTCAGCGAGATTGGTTTCTCACCTCTTTTAACCGCCGAAGAAGAAGTTCTTTATGCTCGCCGAGCACTTCGTGGAGACGAAGCTGCAAGACGACGTATGATAGAAAGTAACTTACGTCTGGTGGTGAAAATATCCCGTCGTTATAGCAATCGTGGTCTCGCTTTACTGGATCTTATTGAAGAAGGTAACTTGGGCTTGATCCGCGCGGTTGAAAAATTCGATCCAGAACGTGGATTCCGCTTTTCAACCTACGCCACTTGGTGGATCCGTCAAACGATTGAACGTGCGCTGATGAATCAAACTCGTACGATTCGTTTACCAATACACGTAGTTAAAGAGCTCAATATCTATCTACGTACCGCACGTGAACTTTCGCAAAAACTCGACCATGAGCCAACAGCGGAAGAGATCGCTTCTGAACTGGATAAACCGGTTGATGATGTCAGCAAGATGCTGCGTTTAAATGAACGTATCAGCTCTGTAGATACACCTATTGGTGGTGACGGGGATAAAGCGCTACTCGATATTATTCCTGATATTAATAACTCCGATCCTGAAGTTTCGACTCAAGATGATGATATCCGAGATTCATTGATTGCGTGGCTTGAAGAACTAAACCCTAAACAAAAAGAAGTGTTAGCACGACGCTTTGGTTTGTTAGGCTATGAGCCATCAACTTTGGAAGAAGTTGGACGTGAAATTAACCTGACTCGTGAACGTGTTCGTCAGATTCAGGTAGAAGGTTTACGTCGTTTGAGAGAGATTCTGATGAAACAAGGTTTGAACATGGAATCTTTGTTCAACGTGGAAGCGGAAGCTTAATACTCTTAAGTTTACAAATTTTATCTAGTAGAAAGGCACTCAATGAGTGCCTTTTTGTTATTGAATCCTGCAAAGATATTTACAGCAATTTCTTCAGACGGTACAACTCTTCTAACGCTTGGCGTGGGGTTAAATCGTCAGGATCAATGGCAGCTAATGCATTCTCAACTTCACTTGGCTCAGGGATCAAACTTAGCTGGTTGGCGATATCCACTCTAGAGCTTGATGCCGAAGAAGGTTGCCCCGTTTGCTGTAGACTGTGCTGCTCTAATTGAGTCAGCTTGCTGCGCGCATTTTTGATCACCGTTTTTGGTACACCAGCTAGCCCTGCAACGGCCAAGCCATAAGATTTGCTGGCAGCGCCTTCTTGTACCGCGTGCATGAAGGCAATGCTATCACCATGCTCAACCGCATCTAAGTGAACGTTCGCCAAATTTGGTAATACATTCGGCAATTCAGTGAGCTCAAAATAGTGAGTAGCAAACAGAGTTAAAGCGCCGATCTGTTTCGCCAACCATTCCGCACTTGCCCAAGCCAGTGACAGACCATCATAAGTACTGGTGCCACGACCGATTTCATCCATTAAGACTAAGCTTTTCTCTGTTGCGTTATGCAGGATGTTAGCTGTCTCTGTCATTTCAACCATGAAGGTTGAACGTCCAGAAGCAAGATCATCTGAAGCGCCGATACGGGTGAAGATTCTATCTAACAAACCGATTTGCGCCGATTCGGCAGGAACATAGCAGCCAATGTGTGCAAGCAGCGCAATTAACGCAGTTTGGCGCATATAGGTGGATTTACCGCCCATATTTGGACCTGTGATGATCAACATTTTGCGTTGAGCGTGCAGTTCTATTGGGTTAGCAATAAACGGGTCATTCATTACTTGCTCAACCACAGGATGACGACCTGACTGGATATGAATCCCCGGTGCTTCGGTAATGGTTGGGCGGCAGTAATCTAAACTTTCTGCGCGCTCTGCTAAGTTTTGCAGTACATCCAGCTGTGACAAAGCAGATGCAAGGTTCTGCATTTGCTCAAGATGAGGCAGTAATAAATCGAACAGTTGATCCCAAAGTTGCTTTTCCAAAGCCAGTGCTTTCGATTTTGAATTCAGCACTTTATCTTCGTGTTCTTTCAGCTCAGGGATAATGTAGCGTTCTGCATTCTTCAAGGTTTGGCGACGCACATAATGCGGTGGAACAAGATGGCTTTGCCCTCGGCTCACCTGAATAAAGAAACCGTGAACTGCATTATAGCCAACTTTCAGTGTATCGATTCCGTGACGGTCACGTTCATCCGCTTCCAGTTTTTCCAGATATTCGGTCGCGCCAGTGGCGAGAGCTCGCCATTCATCGAGCTCTGCGTTGTAGCCTTCAGCAATCACGCCACCATCACGAATGACCACTGGCGGGTTTTCCTTGATAGCTCTTTCTAACAGCTCACACAGTTCATCCATCGGTTGAGTGTAATCACGTAACTTCGCCAGATAAGGATGCGACAGCTCAGTCAATGTATCGCTCAGTTCAGGAAGCTGCTGCATGGCATTACGCAGGCGAGCCAAATCTCTTGGTCGGGCAGAGCGTAGTGCCAGACGCGCCAAAATTCGCTCTATGTCGCCAATTTGTTTTAAAACAGGATGAAGATCGGCGAATAGACCTTGTTGCTTGATCTCACCAATCGCATCCAGACGTTGATTCAGAGTCTTAATGCAACGCATAGGCTGGTGGATCCAACGCTTGAGCATACGGCTGCCCATAGGTGTTGCACAGTGGTCAAGTACTTCCGCTAATGTGTTGTCTGTGCCACCAGCGAGATTTTGCGTCAGCTCTAAATTGCGACGTGTTGCAGCATCGAGAATCACCGACTGATCTTGGCGATCAAACGTTAGTGAACGGATATGTGGTAGCGCAGTGCGCTGAGTATCTTTAACGTACTGGATCAAACAGCCCGCAGCACATAATCCCAATTTTGCATTTTCAACCCCAAAACCGACCAGATCACGAGTGCCAAATTGTTGGTTAAGTTGCTGCTTAGCGGTATCAAGTTCAAATTCCCAAATAGGGCGACGACGATTAGCCTTGCGGCTTGCCATCAGTTGAACTGGTGTGAAATCTTCAGGGAAAAGCAGTTCACGAGGTGCGGTTCTTTGTAACTCTGCCGCCATTGCTTCTTCGGTTTCAGGTTCACTCAGTTGGAAACGGCCAGAAGTAATATCCAAAGTGGCGTAACCAAATTTGCCATCGTGGTGATAAATCGCAGCAACAAGGTTATCTAGACGTTCAGATAGCAGTGCTTCGTCCGTGACCGTACCCGGAGTGACGATACGTACGACTTTACGTTCTACAGGACCTTTGCTGGTGGCAGGATCGCCGATTTGTTCGCAGATAGCGACTGACTCACCCAATTGAACTAATTTCGCTAAGTAACCTTCAACCGCGTGGAATGGAACGCCCGCCATTGGAATAGGTTCACCGGCAGATGCACCTCGTTTGGTCAGAGAGATATCCAACAGTTGCGACGCGCGTTTAGCGTCATCGTAGAAAAGCTCATAAAAATCCCCCATACGATAGAACAACAATATCTCAGGGTTTTCAGCCTTGAGTTTTAGGTACTGCTGCATCATTGGAGTGTGGTGCGAAAGAGACTCGCTCGATTGATTCATGGCGTTACATCACTTGTTGGTATCGTTGGCAGTCCTTTTGCTCTAACTATCAAATAAATAGTCATGAGCTAAGTCACGCGTAAGGTCACTTGAAAACGGTGAGTGATGATAACAAATCAAACAACGACAGAGCAATTATCCCCTTACATCGCGAATGATAAGGGGATGAATACGAGACAAAAGTTACGAAAAGAAGAGGTGCTAAGAGAAAAGACCTGAAGAGAGGTAACGATCACCGCGATCACAGATGATCGCAACAACCACCGATCCCGGGTTTTGTTTTGCAATTTCAATCGCTGCGAATACTGCACCACCAGAGCTTACGCCTGCACAGATGCCTTCTTCACGCGCTAATGCTCTGGCTGTGTTTTCAGCATCTTGTTGATCAATATCTATCACTTGGTCAACGTCGGCGGCATTGAAGATGCCCGGTAAATACTCTTGCGGCCAGCGGCGAATACCCGGAATGGCACTGCCTTCTGAAGGTTGCAGACCAACAATATTAATTTCAGGATTCTGGCTCTTTAGGAAACGAGATACACCCATAATAGTGCCGGTTGTACCCATGCTCGAAACAAAGTGAGTGATCTTGCCTTGGCTTTGTTGCCAGATTTCCGGCCCAGTAGAGTGAAAGTGTGCATCAGGATTGTCTGGGTTGTTGAACTGATCGAGAACTTTACCTTTGCCTTCACTTTGCATTTGTAATGCTAGGTCTCGCGCGCCTTCCATCCCTTGTTCTTTACTCACCAGAATCAGCTCTGCGCCATAAGCACGCATCGAATCCTTACGCTCCTGAGTAGAGTTATCCGGCATGATAAGAATCATCTTATAGCCTTTGATAGCCGCTGCCATCGCCAGAGCGATACCTGTGTTGCCGCTCGTCGCTTCAATAATGGTGTCACCTGGTTGAATAGTGCCGCGAGCTTCGGCTTGAATAATCATATTCAGTGCAGGGCGATCTTTAACCGAGCCAGCAGGGTTATTTCCTTCCAGTTTCACGAGCACGGTACTTTGGCTACCCGATGCTAGACGTTGCAGTTTTACCAGAGGCGTTTGGCCTACATAAGCTTCAATGGTTGGAAAGTCAGACACGTTATCAGCCTTTTATTGTTAGTCTTTTAAGTGCTGCTATTGTCTAATTCTTCTCCACTCCAACACAAGTCTCTATTAGTGATGAGCATACAATTTATTGTTTGATATTATTCCAAAAGGTTCTATTTATAACCTTTGTTATAATCGTTTTATGCACATACTCTAGTCTAAAAGGAAGCCATATCGGCAAGATGATTTTGGAGTATGAACATAATGAAAAAGATGAAGTCAGCACTCGCAGCTTTATTAATTGCGGGATCATTTAACGCCTCAGCAGCAGATCAAACAATCTTGAACTCTTCTTACGATATTGCTCGTGAGTTGTTTGCTTCATATAACCCGTTGTTTGCAGAACACTGGAAAGAAAAAACAGGCAAAACGATTGAGATTAAGCAATCGCACGGCGGTTCATCTGCGCAAGCTCGTTCTATTCTGCAAGGTCTGTCTGCGGATGTTGTTACTTTTAACCAAGTTACAGACGTACAAGTACTGCATGACAAAGGAAAATTGATTCCTGCCAACTGGCAAGATTTGCTACCAAACGCAAGTTCACCTTATTACTCAACAACGGCATTTTTGGTGCGTAAAGGTAACCCTAAGAATATTCAAGACTGGGGTGATTTAGCTCGTGAAGATGTGTCATCTGTTTTCCCTAACCCGAAAACTTCGGGTAACGCTCGTTACACATATCTAGCTGCTCTAGGCTACGCTCAGAAAGCGTTTGGTAAAGATAACGAAGCGAAACAAGATGAATTCTTGAAGCAATTCCTAGCAAACGTCGCGGTATTTGATACAGGTGGCCGTGGCGCGACAACTTCATTCGTTGAACGTCAATTAGGCGACGTTCTTATCACGTTCGAATCAGAAGTAAACAATATCCGCAAACAGTACGGCGAAGATAACTACCAAGTTGTGGTACCGAAAACGTCAATTCTTGCGGAGTTCCCAGTAGCAGTTGTTGAGCGCAATGCGAAACGTAACGGGACTACAGAAGTCGCAACTGAGTATCTTTCATACCTGTACAGTGAAGATGCACAACGTATGTTGGCTGGCTTTAACTACCGCGTGCACGATGAAACAGTAAAAGCAGAATTTGCTGACCGTTTCCCTGAAGTAGAACTACTGACTGTTGAGCAGATCATCGGTGGTTGGGATCAAGCGATGAAAACCCAATTCTCTAATGGCGCTAAGTTAGACCAACTACAACGTCGTTAATCGATAAGTGCCGCCTCTTACACTGCTAAATCAGGGCTGAGAGGCGGTTATTTTTCTCTTTGATAAGTTAGATTGAGAGTTTATGAGCGGATCTGTTGTGACATCTCGCCCGAAACATCATGGTGTACCTAAGAAAACCCGTGTTTTACCGGGATTTGCGATAAGTTTAGGTATCTCATTGTTGTTTGTTAGCTTGATTTTGTTGCTCCCAGCAACAGGTCTGGTAATGCAAACCAAAGGCATGTCTCTTAGTGAATATTGGCAGGTGATTGCTGACCCTCGTGTGGTAGCAAGTTACAAAGTGACCGTGTTATCCGCATTCGTTGCATCACTGTTTAACGGTGCTTTCGGTCTGCTACTTGCTTGGGTATTGGTTCGCTACACCTTTCCGGGTAAACGAATTCTTGATGCATTAGTTGACTTGCCTTTCGCGTTACCTACAGCGGTTGCGGGTATTACCCTTGCAACTTTGTATTCAAGCCACGGTTGGATAGGCAGTGTGCTGGAAAGTATCGGTTTGAAAGTGGCGTATACCCCTTTGGGCATTATTGTCGCTATGGCTTTCACCAGTATTCCTTTCGTTGTTCGTACCGTACAACCAGTACTTGAAGAAATCTCCCGTGAGGAAGAAGAAGCAGGCATGACGCTTGGCGCGTCTGACAGCGCAGTATTTTGGCGTGTGATAATGCCTTCGCTTTGGCCAGCTTTGCTGGTGGGCGTTGCTTTATCATTCACTCGTAGTTTAGGTGAGTTTGGTGCGGTGATATTTATTGCGGGCAACATGCCTTATGTCAGTGAAATCACTTCTCTGATGATCTTTGTCCGCTTACAGGAATTTGATTTCCCTGCGGCGAGTGCGATTGCTTCAGTCGTCCTTCTTACCTCGTTGTCACTTCTATTAGTGATCAACCTGTGGCAAGGCGCGTATTTACGCCGAATTCATGGTCGATAGGGAGTCTATTCGTTATGTCTAGTCAAAGAACAGCAAATCAAAGACCTTTACGAGTCGGTGAACAGCCTTGGGTTAAATGGAGTTTAATCTCTCTGGCGTTATTTTTTGTAGCAGTGTTGCTGTTGATCCCACTGCTAAGCATTTTCCAACAAGCCTTTGCCAGTGGCCTAGAAACTTACATTACTAACCTCAGTGAACCAGATACCCTGCATGCAATCGGCCTAACCTTGGTGGTGGCGTTACTGACGGTGCCGATTAACTTAGTGTTCGGTGTGATGCTAGCGTGGTCAGTGACTCGCTTTGAGTTTACAGGGCGTAAATTTCTTACCACCTTAATTGATATTCCATTCGCTGTATCGCCTGTTGTTGCAGGCCTGCTTTATCTGCTGCTTTATGGCAGCAGCGGTTGGCTCGGTGAATGGTTATATGAACGCGATCTGCAAATCATGTTTGCTTGGCCGGGTATTGTGCTTGTGACGGTGTTTGTGACCTGTCCATTTGTTGCCAGAGAATTGATTCCTTTGATGCAACAACAAGGTCGTAGCGATGAAGAAGCAGCGGTGATCCTTGGTGCCTCTTGGTGGCAACTGTTTCGCCGAGTCACACTGCCAAACATTAAGTGGGCATTGATTTACGGTGTCATCCTAACCAATGCAAGAGCTGTTGGTGAGTTTGGTGCAGTGGCGGTTGTGTCAGGTAATATCCGTGGTGAAACCAACACCTTGCCTTTACATGTTCAGCTTCTTTATGAGGATTACCAATCAGAAGCGGCATTTGCGAGTGCGTCACTTTTGGCCTTTATCGCTTTATTAACTTTGATTTTGAAAGCCTTTGTTGAATGGCGCCAAGAACGAAATCATGTCATTAAACAAGAGCAGCAAGGAACGTTATGAGTATTCGTTTAGACAATATTTCGAAGCATTTCGGCAAATTTCAGGCACTTTCGCCACTCTCCTTGCATATTGAAGATGGTGAAATGATTGGCTTACTTGGACCGTCAGGTTCAGGTAAAACAACATTACTGCGTATTATTGCTGGTTTGGAAAGTGCCAATTCTGGAACTATCCATTTCCGCGATCGCGATGTGACTAACGTACACGTGCGTGACCGCCGAGTCGGTTTTGTTTTCCAAAACTATGCGCTGTTTCGTCACATGACGGTGGCTGACAACGTTGCGTTTGGTTTGCAGGTTATGGAACGTTCACAACGTCCTTCTCAAGCTGAAATCAATAAGCGAGTAAAGCAACTGTTGGAAATTGTGCAGCTTGGACATTTAGCAGGCCGCTACCCAGAGCAGCTTTCTGGCGGGCAAAAGCAGCGTATCGCACTTGCGCGAGCGCTAGCAACCAAGCCAGAAGTACTTCTACTTGATGAGCCATTCGGCGCGTTGGACGCAAAAGTACGTAAAGACTTGCGACGCTGGTTACGCAGTTTGCACGATGAGCTTGGCTTTACCAGCGTATTCGTGACTCATGATCAGGATGAGGCTCTAGAGCTATCTGATCGCGTAGTGGTAATGAGCAATGGTAGAATTGAGCAGGTGGATTCGCCAGTTGAGTTGTATGCACATCCGAATAGCCGTTTTGTGTTTGATTTCTTTGGTAACGTAAACCAATTCAAAGCGAACTGGCAGCAAGAACAGTGGAAGAATGGCGAAGCGTTTGTTTTGCCACCATTTAATGAAACGACACAGAAAAACGGTCAGCTTTACATACGTAGCCATGAGCTGAGCCTATCGACAAAAGAAAACAGCCAAGCATCATTGCCTTGTGAAGTGGTGTCTATCAACCCTGTTGGGGCTGAAGTGCGAGTTGAGTTATCACCAATTGGTTGGCAAACCGATGAACTTTGGGAAGCGAAACTTTCTCACCGTTCTCTCAATGAGCAATCTCTAAAGCGCGGCGATCAGGTTTTCGCTTTGCCTCAAGTAGGGTACTTCTTTGCTGATGATTCACATCAAGCACCGGAAGTTATACGCTGGCCGTTCTTGGCTCCGGGTAACTTAATGTTCGAGATTTAATTGTTCTATATGTCTGAACAAACGCTAAAGATAAGAGTGCCTGTTGGCACTCTTATTATTTCTGCGGTTGGCAATTGGTTGACTATCAGTTAGCTTTATCTGATTGATAAAAGGTTAGGTGTTTTCTCATGAATTCCGTAGAACAATTAAGCCAACTACTGGGCGAGTTATTGCTTAAGCACAAACAGATTTTAGTGACGGCTGAGTCTTGTACCGGTGGTGGTGTCGCCAATGCAATCACTGAAATTGCAGGAAGTTCTGCATGGTTTGATCGGGCTTTTGTTACCTATAGCAATGAAGCAAAACAAGAAATGATTGGCGTTGAAGGGCAAACTCTCGCGGAATTTGGCGCGGTATCTGAACCTGTTGTGATTCAAATGGTGCAAGGAGCACTGAAAAATTCCAACGCGACTATCGGTGTTTCGATCAGCGGTATTGCAGGACCGACTGGAGGAAGTGAAGAAAAACCAGTTGGGACAGTGTGCTTTGCTTGGGCAGATAAATCCGAATGGCTCAAGGTTGAAACTCAACACTTTACTGGCGATCGCAGTGCTGTTCGAACCCAAGCTGTGATCCATGCCTTAGAAACAATTAAAGAGCATTTGTCTTAAGTCTCTGACTTTTCGGCAAGTGACAACTTTTTTCCATACAGGGGTGGACACTGTATGAATCAACAGTATAATGAGCAGCATTCGACGTAATTAAGTCAACCAATTTCCAGGGTCAATGAACCCTAACATCACGCAAGTGACAGTCTGGAGAAAGTAATGGACGAGAATAAACAGAAGGCGTTAGCCGCAGCCCTAGGTCAAATTGAAAAGCAATTCGGTAAAGGTTCGATTATGCGCCTTGGTGACAACCGTACTATGGATGTAGAAACCATCTCTACGGGTTCACTTTCTTTGGATATCGCGTTAGGTGCTGGTGGTTTACCAATGGGACGTATTGTAGAAGTCTACGGTCCAGAATCTTCAGGTAAAACAACACTGACTCTTGAACTGATTGCTGCAGCGCAACGTGTAGGTAAAACTTGTGCCTTTATTGATGCTGAGCATGCTCTAGACCCAATCTACGCTCGCAAACTCGGCGTTAATATTGATGAACTATTGGTTTCTCAGCCAGATACTGGTGAGCAAGCACTTGAAATCTGTGACGCATTGGCTCGTTCTGGTGCGGTAGATGTTATGGTTGTCGACTCAGTTGCAGCACTAACGCCGAAAGCAGAAATTGAAGGTGAAATGGGCGATAGCCACATGGGTCTTCAAGCTCGTATGCTTTCTCAAGCAATGCGTAAATTAACGGGTAACCTGAAGCAGTCAAACTGTATGTGTATCTTCATCAACCAAATTCGTATGAAGATTGGTGTGATGTTCGGTAACCCTGAAACAACAACGGGTGGTAACGCTCTTAAATTCTACGCTTCTGTACGTCTAGATATTCGTCGTACTGGTTCTATCAAAGAAGGCGATGAAGTTGTTGGTAACGAAACACGTATCAAAGTGGTTAAGAACAAGATTGCAGCGCCATTTAAACAAGCTGATACGCAAATTCTTTACGGCCAAGGCTTTAACCGCGAAGGTGAACTGATTGATTTAGGTGTTAAACACAAGCTAGTTGAGAAGGCTGGTGCTTGGTATAGCTATAATGGCGACAAGATCGGTCAAGGTAAAGCTAACGCATGTAAATACCTACGAGAGAACCCAGAAGCAGCAGCAACAATTGACGCTAAACTTCGCGAGATGCTACTAAACCCTAGCTTAGAAGCACCTGTATCTGCTGATGTAGCTCAGCCGTCTGTTGAAGAAGAAGAATTTTAATCACTACTGGTTTAATCAACACAGTGATAGTGATTTCAGAGCCCTGCTGATTAGCGGGGCTTTTTGTTATTAAAATTTAGGTGTGAGCTTTGAGGTGGTATGTATTCAAGCCCTAATAAGATGAGCTGCAAAGAACGCGCTTTGTATCTGCTGACAAGACGTGATCATGGCGAGTTTGAACTTTGGCAAAAGCTACTGTTGAAAGGCTTTGAAGAAGAGGAAGTTCAACAAGCGGTCATCTATTGTAAAGAGCTAGGTTACTTAGATGATCAACGCTTTGCTCGGAGCCAAGTTAGACAGCATATTGCAAAAGGGCATGGTGAAAGGCGAATTCGTCAGGAACTTCAACAAAAACGTGTTGAAAATGATGTGGTTAATAGCGCAATAGAACAAGAAGAGGTCGATTGGTTTGAGTTAGCGAAGCAAACGGCAGAAAAGAAATTCAAACATGTTATGACTCAAGATCAAAAAGAGTACGCGAAGAGGGTAAGATTCCTTCAGTATCGAGGCTTTAATTTCGACCAAATAAACTACGCTTTGAGTATTGATGAAGAAGGTGGTCACTGAGAACCAACTGCTCTACCGCTTGCTGTCACTCGTCTCAATTCTATTCATCATTTAACTTCATGACATTCCGCTAAATTTCAATTCTTGTTCGTCTTTTCTTTAAGAAAACTAGGCGAACTCTTATCCATGCTTTACAATAGCGCAAAATTCTAACTTGAGTATTTCAGGAAGAGCTGCATGTACATGAGCACGGATGAGGTTCGCCGCGCGTTCCTCTCATTCTTTGAAAGTAAAGGCCACCAAATCGTCGAAAGTTCGTCTTTGGTGCCTGCTAACGATCCTACCTTGTTGTTCACTAACGCAGGGATGAACCAGTTTAAAGATTGTTTCCTAGGTTTAGAGAAACGAGCATACACTCGCGCCACAACAGCTCAACGCTGTGTTCGTGCTGGTGGTAAACACAATGACTTGGAGAACGTGGGTTTCACCGCACGTCACCACACATTCTTTGAAATGTTGGGTAACTTCAGCTTCGGTGATTACTTCAAAGAAGATGCCATCAAATTCGCATGGGAATTTCTGACTGAAGTTCTGCAATTACCAAAAGATCGCCTGCTAGTAACGGTTTACCAAACTGATGATGAAGCATTCGATATCTGGAACAAACAGGTTGGTATTCCGGCAGATCGCATTATTCGCATTGGCGATAAGCCTGGCGGTAAAGCGTATGAATCAGATAACTTCTGGCAAATGGGCGATACTGGTCCATGTGGTCCATGTACAGAGATTTTCTACGATCACGGTGATCATATTTGGGGCGGTCCTCCGGGCTCTCCAGAAGAAGATGGTGACCGATTCATCGAGATCTGGAACAACGTATTTATGCAGTTCAACCGTCATGCTGATGGCACGATGGAACCATTACCTAAGCCATCTGTGGACACGGGTATGGGTATTGAGCGTATCTCTGCAATTATGCAGAACGTACATTCAAACTACGAAATCGATGTATTCCAAACGTTAATTAAAGCAGCCGCTGAAGTGACAGGTCATGACGATCTTTCTAACCAGTCATTGCGCGTTGTTGCTGACCATATTCGTTCATGTGCATTCCTAATCGTAGACGGTGTTATGCCTTCTAACGAAGGTCGTGGCTATGTACTGCGCCGTATCATTCGTCGTGCAGTTCGCCATGGTAACAAACTGGGTGCTCAAGGTTCTTTCTTCTACAAACTTGTTTCTGTACTGGCTGATGTTATGGGTACAGCTGGTGAAGAGCTTAAGAAGCAACAAGCTGTGGTTGAGAAAGTACTTCGTATTGAAGAAGAAAACTTCAGTCGCACACTTGATCGCGGTATGGCTATTCTAAATGAAGCACTGGATAACCTAGAAGGCAATGAGCTTGACGGTGAAACAGTATTCAAACTCTATGACACATACGGTTTCCCTGCTGACTTAACTAACGACGTTGCTCGTGAACGTAACTTCACAATCGACGAAGCTGGTTTTGAAGCGGCAATGGAAGAACAGCGTCAACGTGCTCGCGAAGCAGGTCAATTCGGCACTGATTACAACACGCTAATCAAAGTCGATGGTAGCACTGAGTTCTGTGGCTATAGTGCGACAGAAGGTCAAGGCACTATCACCGCTATGTTCGTTGAAGGCAACGAAGTTGATTCATTGTCAGCGGGCGACAAAGCGATTGTTGTACTAGACGAAACACCTTTCTATGCAGAATCCGGTGGTCAGTGTGGTGATGCTGGTGTACTAAAACTTGAATCAGGTTTGTTCAAAGTCGAAGACACTCAGAAACTAGGCAATGCTTTTGCTCATCACGGTGTACTTGTTGAAGGTGTATTTGCTAAAGGCGATAAAGTGACAGCGGTTGTCGATGCTAAACGTCGTCAAGCAACGTCTCTTAACCACTCAGCGACTCACCTGTTACATGCAGCACTTCGCCAAGTATTAGGTGAACACGTGGCTCAGAAAGGTTCTTTAGTGAAACCTGAAGGTCTGCGTTTTGACTTCTCTCATCTTGAAGCGGTAACTGCTCAAGAGCTGAAAGAAGTAGAGCGTTTGGTTAATGAACAAGTACGTCGTAACCACGTGATTGAAACGAACATCATGGACATCGAATCAGCGAAGAAGAAAGGTGCAATGGCACTGTTCGGTGAGAAATACGATGACCAAGTTCGTGTGCTTTCAATGGGTGAATTCTCAACTGAACTGTGTGGTGGTATTCACGCATCAAATACGGGTGATATTGGTCTGTTCAAGATCACTTCCGAAGGCGGTATCGCAGCAGGTATTCGCCGTATTGAAGCAGTTACTGGTGAATCAGCACTAGATGTTATCGATGCTCAAACACGCAAGTATGAAGAGAAGCTTGTTGAAGCGGCTAACAAAGCAAAAGCGTTAGAGAAAGAAATTCAGAAGCTGAAAGACAAAATGGCAGCGGCTGAAAGTGCCAACATCATGGGCAAAGCTCAAGTGATCAACGGCACTAAAGTTCTTATCGCTGGTCTTGAAGGCGCAGACAGTAAGAATCTAAGAACCATGGTTGACGATATTAAGAATCAACTTGGTAGTGGTGTTGTTCTACTGGCCAATGTGGCGGACGACAAAGTCGGCCTTATTGCTGGTGTAACTAACGACCTGACTAGCAAAGTTAAAGCAGGTGATTTAGTTAAAATGGTTGCAGAACAAGTTGGCGGTAAGGGCGGCGGTCGCCCTGATATGGCTCAGGCAGGTGGTACAGATGTATCAGCTTTACCTGCGGCTATGCAAACTGTTCAGCCTTGGCTAGAAGAACGCTTATAAATTAATTAGCTACGTCAGTTTCACCTTAAACTGACGTATGTTTAATTCCATTGACCAAGTGGTTTAATTGGGTGGAGTTTTCCGCTCAGTTATCTGCTTGGTTTTGTTTTTGTTATTACTAAACGAATTTATCGGTTGGATAAACGAGTTGGTGCGTATGAGACTTCGGTCTTGGGAAGGTGAATACTGGTGAAAAAGTCCCTTATCGTGCAAAAGTTTGGCGGAACTTCTATGGGTTCAATTGAAACAATCCATACTGTAGCTGAACACATCATAAAGGCGAAAAATGATGGTAATCAAGTTGTTGTAGTTGTATCTGCAATAGCGGGTGAAACGAATCGATTAGTGGCGTTAGCTCAGCAAATCGATAGCGTACCAACTGCAAGAGAACTTGATGTTTTGCTCTCTGCTGGTGAACAAGTGTCTATGGCACTGTTAGCAATGACTTTAAATAAATTAGGTTTTGCTGCCCGTTCACTAACCGGAGCTCAAGCGAACATAGTGACAGATAACCTGCACAATGACGCGACGATTAAGTACATTGATACACGAACGATTAACGAGCTACTAGAACAAGATCAAATCGTGATAGTAGCTGGTTTTCAAGGTGTTAATGAGAATGGGGACATCACCACGTTAGGGCGCGGTGGCTCAGATACAAGTGCTGTGACACTTGCCGGAGCTCTCAAGGCTGACGAATGCCAAATCTTTACTGATGTAGATGGTGTCTACTCTTGTGATCCAAGAGTGGTACCGAATGCTCAGAAATTAGATGTTGTAGATTTCCCATCTATGGAAGAAATGGCTCGTAAGGGTGCAAAAGTTTTACATTTACCATGTGTTCAGTATGCATGGGATAATGCGGTTCCACTTCGTGTCTTGTCTACTTTCGATGTTAATGAAGGTAGTTTGATTAAAGGGGAGCAAGGAACCAAACCTGTCTGTGGTATCGCCATTCAAAGAGATATGGCTTTGATTACCATTGAACATGAAGCGCTTTCAAACCTACAGAAACGTTGCCAAATGTTAGGTATTGAGGTGTGGAGTGTGATCGAGGATACAGATTGGGCAGGAGTGGTCATAAAACTTGATGCTTGTGCTAAGTTGAAGCTGGTGTTCAGTGACAAAATCCGTAATAGTGAATATGTGAGTTTATTAACCACAGTAGGTTTACAGGCCCCGAGCTTCGTTGACCGCTCTTTTGCATTACTGGCTGAACACGACATAAATATTCATTATGTTTCAACGACTTCGCAATCATTCATGCTTATGTTAAGTCCAGAAAGTGTTAATTCAGCAGCTAATATTTTGCATGAGGCTTTTATAACTTCTGACGAACTATTAGATTTTCAACCTAAGCAAGTATCTTTAGGTTAATAGACTGCCAACAGAGTTTACCAAAATATAACTTCTGTTGGATAATAGTGTAACTGCAAGATAATTCAGAGATTACTCAAGGAGCAAAGAATGCTAATTTTGACTCGTCGTGTTGGCGAAACTCTAATGATCGGTGATGAAGTCACTGTTACTGTTTTAGGCGTAAAAGGTAACCAAGTACGTATTGGTGTAAATGCGCCGAAAGAAGTATCTGTTCACCGTGAAGAAATTTACATGCGCATTCAAGCTGAAAAGGGCAATGGTAACGTTTCATCTGGCAACTACTAATTTTCAAAAAGAGCTGGCAAATTAGCCAGCCTTTTTTGTTTTTAAGAGATGCGATTTTTAATAAAAGTGTAATTTCATAGCGCTTTGATTAAATAGGCAACGATTGACTTGGTTTTTGCTATTTTTGCCAAGAAAATGTTTGACATATTTTTGGTAAATCGTAATATGTGCCTCCGCAAGACGGTGAGGTGGCCGAGAGGCCGAAGGCGCTCCCCTGCTAAGGGAGTATGCGGTTTGTAGCCGCATCGAGGGTTCGAATCCCTCCCTCACCGCCATTCTTGCCTTGTTTGGGTTAGCAGCCAAGCAAAGAACAAAGTGCGTCCTTAGCTCAGCTGGATAGAGTACCTGGCTACGAACCAGGCGGTCGGAGGTTCGAATCCTCCAGGACGCGCCATATTCTTTCTCTTGTTTTTATAGCAAGTTATTGAATGTGAATAATGCGGTGAGGTGGCCGAGAGGCCGAAGGCGCTCCCCTGCTAAGGGAGTATGCGGTTTGTAGCCGCATCGAGGGTTCGAATCCCTCCCTCACCGCCATTTATTGACCAACGGTCAATTTTTTTGTTCTGAAATAAACTTAGTGTGATATGCTTCACACCCTGCGCGTCCTTAGCTCAGCTGGATAGAGTACCTGGCTACGAACCAGGCGGTCGGAGGTTCGAATCCTCCAGGACGCGCCACTATTTATCGTCTAAGATGTTGTTGGTAACAACAAGAATCTTGGATGTAGGGTAATGCCCTTATATCAGTCTCAATCTTTAAGACTAGAATATTAAAAACTGCGCGCTCATAGCTCAGCTGGATAGAGTACCTGGCTACGAACCAGGCGGTCGGAGGTTCGAATCCTCCTGAGCGCGCCATTATTTAAGTTGATGTTTTTATTTAAACTCATTAACTCTGCGCGTCCTTAGCTCAGCTGGATAGAGTACCTGGCTACGAACCAGGCGGTCGGAGGTTCGAATCCTCCAGGACGCGCCACTATTTATGTTTAAGATGTCTGTAAAAAGAGTCCTAAGCATCAGGGTAATGCCCTTATATCAGTCTCAATCTTTAAGACTAGAATATTAAAAACTGCGCGCTCATAGCTCAGCTGGATAGAGTACCTGGCTACGAACCAGGCGGTCGGAGGTTCGAATCCTCCTGAGCGCGCCATTATTTAAGTTGATGTTTTTATTTAAACTCATTAACTCTGCGCGTCCTTAGCTCAGCTGGATAGAGTACCTGGCTACGAACCAGGCGGTCGGAGGTTCGAATCCTCCAGGACGCGCCACTATTTAAAGCCTCGCATAATGCGAGGCTTTTTTCTTTTGTTAAAAATACAATTCTTGTTTATCTGCAAGTAGTAAGTCACTGTTCTGTATCGAACCAACATGACTTTACCTCCCATATTTCTTATTTCATTTCAAAGTTTCACTATTCTCATCGTAATGGATACAAATACGTGGCTCACGCGTTGGTTTGCTTACAATCGGTTTGCGCCGTTTTGTTAGCTATGCCATAAATCTGACACTCAATATGTGGCGCTTCTAGAAGAGTACTCTCAACTAAATTGACAATTTTTAATCAATTGAGATAATTTTCGCTCACTTGTCATAACGAGGAATCTCGTTTTTTTTGACGATTGTTGTCAGGATGACAAAAGAAAGGAAGCAACATGACAAACATTGGAAGCCTGCTAGTAGACGCGGCCACCCTGATGATGACAGGGATGGGCTTCGTTTTTCTATTCCTAACCATATTGGTCTATCTCGTTCGGTTAATGTCTAAATTGGTACCTCAAGAAGTACCTCAACCGATCAGTACACCTATTAAAAATAAAAAAGTACCAGTGAAATCTGGGGCGTTGAACCAACAAACGGTTAGCCCACAGGTTGTTGCGGCTATTTCTGCTGCTGTACATCAGCACCGTACTCTAGCTGCTGCGAAAGGTAGTAAATAATTAAAAGGAGTTAATAAGCATGTCTAAACCACTTGCCATAACCGATGTGGTCCTTCGCGATGCCCATCAATCTTTATTTGCTACGCGCATGCGTATCGAAGATATGCTGCCGATTGCAGCAGAGTTGGACAAAATTGGCTATTGGTCTCTTGAAACTTGGGGCGGAGCAACATTTGATGCCTGTATTCGATTCTTGGGTGAAGACCCATGGGAGCGTTTACGAGAGCTGAAAAGAGCAATGCCTAACACACCAATGCAAATGCTTTTGCGCGGTCAAAACTTACTGGGTTATCGTCACTATGCTGATGATGTGGTAGAGAAATTTGTTGAGCGTGCGCATACCAATGGTATGGATGTGTTCCGTATCTTTGATGCGATGAACGATGTGCGTAACTTTGAGAAAGCAGTAAAAGCGACAATTGATGTCGGTGCTCATGCCCAAGGTACGCTCTCGTATACCACCAGTCCGGTTCACAATGCCGATACTTGGGTTGATCTTGCTAAGCGATTGGAAGATTTAGGTTGTCATTCTTTGTGTATCAAAGATATGTCTGGCCTGCTTAAACCATATGAAGCTGAAGAGCTGATTACACGTATTAAAGCATCGTGTGATGTTCCACTTGCTCTACATTGCCATGCAACCACAGGTTTATCGACAGCAACAGCGGTGAAGGCGGTGGAAGCTGGTATCGACATTCTTGATACCGCAATTTCTTCCATGAGCCAGACTTACGGTCATACGCCAACAGAAACTGTTGTCGCTATGCTGCAAGGTACTGAACGCGATACTAATTTGAAGCTTGAGCAGATCGAACCTATTGCGTCTTACTTCCGTGAAGTGCGTAAGAAATACGCGAAGTGGGAAGGTCAGTTAAAAGGCGTTGATTCTCGCATTTTGATTGCTCAAGTCCCTGGTGGTATGTTGACCAATATGGAAGGTCAGCTTAAAGAACAAGGCGCGGCTGATCGTATCGATGAAGTTCTCGAAGAGATCCCTCGTGTTCGTAAAGATCTTGGCTATATTCCTTTGGTAACGCCGACGTCACAAATCGTCGGTACTCAAGCTGTGATCAACGTTCTGACTGGCGAGCGCTATAAGAGCATCACTAAAGAAACTGCGGGTTTATTGAAAGGCGAATACGGTGCGACTCCTGCTGAAGTAAACACTGAGTTGCAAGCTCGTGTTCTCGATGGTGCAGAAGTGATCACCTGTCGTCCTGCAGATCTATTGCAAGACGAAATGGAACACCTAACGACTGAACTGCTAGAGAAAGCAAAAGCAGAAGGTATTTCTTTGGCAGAAGACACCGTTGATGATGTCCTGACATATGCGCTGTTCCCTCAGGTTGGTTTGAAGTTCCTGAAGAACCGCCACAACCCAGAAGCTTTCGAGCCTGCACCGGGTAAAGAAGTGGCTGCTCCAGTTGTAACTAAACCTGCTGCGTCAGCGGTTGGTGGCATCGAAACTTACAGTGTTAAAGTTGATGGCCACGTGTACGATGTGGAAGTCGGTCCTCAAGGCCAGCTTACTTCGGTTACACCTGCGCAGGCTAAACCTGCGGCTGCCGCTCCAGTTGCCACTGTTGATAACGCTGAAGACGTTCCAGCGCCACTAGCCGGTACTATTTTCAAAGTAAACGTAGCGGCTGGTGAAGAAGTTGCTGAAGGCGATGTACTCATTATTCTCGAAGCAATGAAGATGGAAACGGAAGTCAGAGCAGCTCGCTCAGGATTAGTTCAGGATCTTCATGTTAAAGAGGGTGATGCTGTTGCTGTTGGTTCACCACTGCTGAGCTTGGCGTAAGGGAGTACCATGGACGGATTAATAACCTTATGGCGTGAAACAGGTATAGCTAACTTTGAACTGGGTCAGATCATTATGATCATGGTTGGTTGTTTGCTACTGTTCCTTGCTATTCGTAAAGGTTTTGAACCCTTGTTACTTCTGCCAATTGGCTTTGGTGCGGTTCTGGCAAATATTCCAAATGCTGGTTTCACTGAACCGGGAGGTTTGCTTTACTACGTTTACCACGTAGGGATCGAATCGGGTGTATTCCCGTTGTTGATCTTTATGGGTGTAGGGGCAATGACTGACTTTGGCGCTTTAATCGCAAACCCAAAAACATTGTGGTTAGGTGCGGCTGCTCAGTTAGGTATTTTTGCAACCTTATTTGGTGCAATTTTCCTTAACTATGTTCCGGGAATGGAATTTTCCATGGCAGATGCATCATCGATTGCAATTATCGGTGGTGCTGATGGCCCGACAGCGATTTTCTTAGCAAGTAAGTTGTCACCGGATCTGCTGGGTGCGATTGCTGTAGCAGCATACAGCTACATGGCATTAGTACCTATTATTCAGCCGCCAATTATGAAAGCTCTGACGACTCCCGAAGAGCGCCAGATTAAAATGGCTCAGCTTCGTCATGTTGGGAAAACAGAAAAAATCATTTTCCCTCTGATTGTCCTTCTGATGACCATTTTGTTCCTACCGTCAGCGACTCCACTTGTTGGTATGTTCTGTTTAGGAAACTTGATGCGTGAAGCCGGTGTCGTTGAGCGTTTGTCTAAGACTGCGCAAAATGAGTTGATCAACATCGTCACTATTTTCCTAGGGCTTGGTGTTGGTTCTAAGTTGCAAGCGGATAAATTCCTAAATTTAGAAACGTTGGGTATTTTGGCTTTAGGCGCAGTGGCATTCAGTATCGGTACTGCTGGTGGTGTCATTATGGCTAAGGTACTTAATAAATTCTCTAAAGAGGATATCAACCCGCTTATCGGTGCGGCTGGTGTATCTGCGGTTCCTATGGCAGCACGAGTGGTTAACAAGGTTGGCTTACAAGCTAACCCTCAAAACTTCTTGTTGATGCATGCGATGGGACCCAACGTAGCGGGTGTGCTTGGCTCTGCGGTTGCCGCTGGTGTGTTACTCGCATTAGTAGGTTAATAGCTGGCTGATGAAACCAATTGGTTGAACGTACCAATAGAGGACATTATCTTTGCTTAACGCTTTCGCGGTATGAAACTGTAGTGTTTGTAAATATTGGTATATATTCAAAGGGATGCTGCAGCATCCCTTTTTTATTTGCGCTATAGGGACAGTTGAAATGGAAAACAAGCAAATTGCTATTACCCAGTTTGGTGGGCCTGAAGTTTTATCAATATTATCGTCACCAATACCAGAGCCGAAAGCTGGCGAGGTATTAGTCCGTGTCGCATATTCTGGAATCAATCCGATTGATGTAAAAACACGGGCTGGTTTAGGTTGGGCTGCAGCTCAGAATAAAGACAATTTACCTTGGGTACCGGGCTATGATGTTGCAGGGCAGATTATAAAAGTCGGCGAGGGTGTTTCTCGTTTGCAAGATGGCGATAACGTTGCTGGTTTTATTGGTTTTCCTACTCAAGGTGGAGGTTATAGCCAATATGTTTGTGTTCCAGAAAAGGAACTGAGCCTGGTGCCTGAAGCGGTCACTTTAGAAGCCGCTGCCGTACTTCCTCTTGCGGGGCAAACTGCTGCTCAGGCTTTGAATAAAGCGGAAGTGAAAGAAGGTGATGTGGTACTGATTTTAGCGGGTGCTGGTGGTGTCGGGCATTTGGCTGTGCAGATAGCCATTGCTGCAAAAGCAGAGGTTTATACCACTTGCAGTGAAAGTAATCTGGATTATCTGGCTACTCTTGGTGCCCATGCGATTAACTATCAGTTTGCGCCTGTATCACAGCGTATTGAAAAAGTGGATGTATTGATCGACCTTGTTGGCGGAGATGCTGCTTTGGATGCGTTGAAGTGTCTAAATGACAATGCTCGTGTTGTCACTGTTCCGACATTAAGTGCTGAACTGATTTGTGAGAAAGCGAAAATGTTGGGTTTTCAAGCCACAGGTATGTTGGTAGATCCTAATCCTGAACAATTAGACACTATGCTATACATGGTTAGTGTTGGATTGCTAAAAACTGAAATTCAACACATTTATCCTATGGATGAAGTTCAACAAGCCCACAAACAAATAGAAACGGGTCATACACGAGGCAAGGTTTTGTTAGATATGAAATGATTGAGTTTTTTAACTCTCTTTTTACCCAATTTGCGCAGTTATTCTCTGATTCAGCATTATGGGTTCTCTTTTTTGGCGGCTTTTTTAGTGCAACTCTACTTCCCGGTGGTTCAGAAGCCGCTTTACTCGCTACTTTAGCGCTTAATCAATATTCCGTGTTTTCTGTCATTACAATCGCAACTTTGGGGAATACCCTTGGTGGCTTAGTCAACTATTGGTTAGGTTTATGGCTGCCGAATAGAACTCAGCAGCAAAAGCATGGTCATAAAGCTTTAGCTTGGCTAACTAAGTACGGTTACTGGTCTTTACTGTTTAGTTGGTTACCTATTATTGGCGATCCGCTTTGTTTAGCGGCCGGCTGGTTAAGAATGAAATTTTTACCTTCATTTGTCATGATTTTGATTGGCAAAGCGCTTCGATATTCCATTCTAGCCGTTCTTTTCTTTTTCTAAGATTTTCTAAGGAGATGTTATGAGGAAAATCTGGGCTGGAGCCTTCTCGTTAATCGCCATTTATGGCTGTAGTACTCAAACCAAACCAGAGGCTGATCTCTCCTCACTTCCTCAAGGCATTCACTTAGTTGAACAAGTTGAAGCAGCGTCCGGCAAAGTGATGATCCCTTATTCTAAATACCAGTTAGATAATGGATTAACCGTTATTCTTTCTCCGGATCATTCTGATCCGTTAGTGCATGTAGACGTTACTTATCATGTGGGCTCGGCTCGTGAAGAAGTTGGCAAATCAGGTTTTGCACACTTTTTTGAACACATGATGTTCCAAGGATCCAAGAATGTGGGTGACCAAGAACACTTTCGGCTGCTCACTGAAGCGGGCGGTTCCTTGAATGGCACAACTAACCGAGACCGGACGAATTATTATGAAACGGTACCGGCTAATCAACTGGAAAAAGTGCTGTGGTTAGAAGCGGATCGTATGGGTTTCTTACTTGATGCGGTCTCTCAACGTAAGTTCGAAATCCAGCGCGATACAGTGAAGAATGAGCGTGCGCAGAATTATGACAACCGTCCATATGGTCTTATGTGGGAGAAAATGGGTGAAGCCATTTATCCGCAAGGGCACTCATACTCTTGGCAGACAATCGGGTATGTCGAAGATTTGGATAAAGTCGATGTTAATGATTTAAAAGCGTTTTTCCTGCGCTGGTACGGTCCAAACAATGCTGTTTTGACTATCGGTGGTGACATTGACGTCGATGAAACGCTTCAATGGGTAAACAAATATTTTGGATCTATTCCTAAAGGTCCAGAAGTGAAAAATGCCAAAAAGCAGCCAGCGATTTTGCCTGAAAACCGCTTTATAACCATGGAAGACCGTATTCAACAGCCTATGGTGGTGATTGGCTGGCCGACGTCATATCGTGGTGCTGGTGATCAAATGTCTCTGGATGTTTTAGCCAGTGTTCTTGGGAGTGGAACTAACAGCTATTTGTACCAAAACTTAGTTAAAACTCAGAAGGCGGTCAGTGCTGGTTCTTTCCATGACTGTTCAGAGCTGGCGTGTAATTTCTACGTGTTTGCTATGGCCCCTGCTGGTAATAAAGGTCAGTTAGCGCCTTTATATAAAGAGCTTATGCAGACACTTGATGAGTTCAAATCGAAGGGCGTTGAGGCTGAGCGTTTAGAACAAATCACAGGAATGGCTGAAGCGAACTCGGTATTTGCTTTGCAGAGTGTGTCAGGAAAAGTGGCTCAGTTAGCGGCAAATGAAACCTTTTATGGTCAACCGGATCGTATTGAAGATCAACTGGAACAACTGCGCCATGTATCGCCAAAAACCCTCACAGCGGCATATAACAAGTACATTAATGGCAAAAATAAAGTCACGCTTAGTATTGTCCCACAAGGCAAGACAAGTTTTGCCGTGAAGAAGGCGACATTTGTTACACCTGAGCGTGATTTGCCAGAGCATCAAAAAATTTCTGAACAGCAGCTGACGTTCCGTGAAGTCAAAGATAATTTCGACCGTTCAGTTATGCCGAAAGTCGCAGAGGGAGTTCAGGCTCGCTTACCGACGTTGTATGACATTTACTTCAACAACGGTGCTGAACTGCTTGGAACCAAAACATCTGAAACTCCGACTGTGGTCATTCAATTTAAACTTCCGGCTGGTGAAAGGCATGTGCCGAGAGGTAAGGAAGGCTTAGCAAATCTAACCGCAGCCATGATGGAACAGGGCTCAGCATCAAGGAATGTAGAAGAGATTCAAGCGCAGTTGGATAAACTAGGCTCAACCATCAGCGTGAATGCGAATACCTATTCAACAAGTGTTGTGGTTTCTAGCTTGGAGAAGAATCTAGCTGAAACTTTGTCGGTCATTGAAGAGGTGTTATTCCAACCGGGCTTTAAACAAGATGATTTTGACCGAATCAAGCAGCAGATGATTCAAGGAATGGTCTATCAGCATCAGCAACCGGAATGGCTAGCATCGCAAGCAACTCGCCAAGTGTTGTTTGGTTCCTCGATTTTTGCTCGTTCCAGTGATGGTACCAATGATTCAATCGCCAGTTTGACCTTGGATGATGTGAAGCATTTCTATCGTAAACATTACACACCGAATGGTGCTCAAATCGTTGTCGTTGGGGATATTTCAAAACAGGATATTCGCAAACAGCTTAACTTCTTCGCCAATTGGAAGGGGGAAGCTTCGCCTCTGATTGATCCGCAAATTGTTCCTAACTTAGCCAGCAAAAAAGTTTATCTGGTGGATAAACCGGATGCGCCTCAATCAGTCGTTCGCCTAGTTAGACGCGGTTTACCGTTTGACGCAACGGGTGAACTTTACCTGAGCCAACTGGCAAACTTTAATCTTGCCGGCAATTTCAATAGTCGTATCAATCAGAATCTGCGTGAAGATAAAGGTTTTACCTACGGTGCGAGCAGTTACTTTTCCAGCAACCGAGAAGTGGGGGCTGTAGTGTTTAATGCTCAAGTCAGAGCAGATGCTACGTTAGACTCGATTATTGAGTTACAGAATGAAATGGCGAAGTTCAGCGAGCATGGTTTAACTGAGCAAGAAATGGATTTCTTACGTCTGGCTGTGGGGCAGCAAGATGCCTTGAAGTATGAAACTCCGGGGCAAAAAACCTCCTTATTGAGTAGTATATTGACCTACAGCTTGGATAGAGATTATCTACAAGTTCGTAATGAGATAGTAAAACGCGTTGATAAAGTGACACTAGATCGTTTAGCTGCGAAATGGTTTAATCCGAATGATTACCAGATTATCGTGGTCGGTGATGCAAAAACACTCAAGCCTCAACTAGAAAAATTAACAATTCCCGTAGAAGAGCTTGAAATCATCCGCTAGAGTACACATAAAAGAGGAGGCGACGTTCGCGTGCCTCCTGTCTGTCTTCGTAGATTCTTCCACTTAACAAGGTTGAACCGCTAGAGGATTAGGCCGACTCACAATACATATAAGCGAATTTCAATTTGACTAATTTTGCCGAGCGACTTGAACGAGTTGCAAATAAATCTAAAGTATTTCAGCAGTTTGGCCGTGGTGTTGAACGTGAAACATTACGCTATACATCAGATGGTGAGCTGGCTTTGACGCCACATCCTCAATCACTTGGCAGTGCTTTGACGAACCGTTGGGTCACAACAGATTTTTCAGAGTCTTTGCTGGAATTTATAACGCCAGTTTCTAATGATGTTGCAACGTTAATGTCACAATTGAAAGACATACATCATTTTGCTCAGTCTAAGATCAGTGATGAGAAATTGTGGCCGTTATCTATGCCTTGCTATGTGGGCAGTGAAGATGACATTAATCTTGCTCAATATGGCTCGTCGAATACTGGACGAATGAAAACTTTGTATCGCGCAGGTCTTAAAAAGCGTTATGGCAGCTTGATGCAGATTATCTCCGGCGTACATTTCAATTTCTCCTTCCCTGATTCGTTCTGGGACGCTCTGTATGGTGAGCAAGATGAAAGCACGCGTCAGGATACAAAATCGGAAGCCTACTTTGCGTTGATCCGTAATTACTATCGATTTGGATGGTTGATCCCGTATTTCTTTGGTGCATCGCCAGCACTCTGTTCATCCTTTATTCGTGGCCGCGAAACAAAGCTGCCATTTGAGAAAGTTGGTGGCACTTTGTATCTTCCACACTCAACGTCTCTGCGCTTGAGTGATTTAGGTTATACCAACAGTGCTCAGAGTGGGCTGAAAATCGGCTTCAACGGTTTAAATCAGTATCTTGAAGGATTGAACAGAGCAATCCGCACGCCTTCCACTGAGTTTGCCGAAATTGGTGTCAAAGTGGATGGTGAGTATCGTCAGCTCAACAGCAACGTTTTGCAAATTGAAAATGAACTGTATGCACCAATCCGCCCTAAACGAGTAGCGAAGAGTGGTGAGAAACCATCAGAAGCGTTAGCTCGAGGTGGTGTTGAATATATTGAGGTTCGCTCTCTGGATGTGAACCCGTTTAGCCCTGTGGGTGTAACAGAACAGCAAGTTCGATTCTTAGACTTGTTCTTAACATGGGCTGCGCTTTCAGACTCAGATCCTATGGACAGTTGTGAACTGGAATGTTGGAGAGACAACTGGAACAAAGTCATTGTTCAAGGCCGTCAAGTGGGTCTTGAGCTACAAATTGGCTGCCATGGTGAAAAACTATCGTTACAAGACTGGGCGAAGCGAGTGTTTGCTGATTTACGCCAAATTGCCGAAGTGATGGATGCCGAGCTTGGAGGTAATGCGTATCAGCAAGTGTGCAATGAGCTAGAAACGTGGATCGATAATCCTGACAAAACGTTATCGGCACAACTGCTAGAAATCGTAAAAACGGCCGGTGGTTTAGGTAAAGCTGGGTGTGCGTTAGGTACGCAATATCGTCAACAAAACCTTGAGCATCAATATCAAGTTTATTCAAAAGAGTTGATGGAAGAAGAGGTCATTCGTTCTGCTCAAGAACAACTCAGTATCGAACAACAAGATACGCTAAGTTTTGATGAGTATCTTGAACAGTATTTTGCTTATCTGAAATAAGCGACTTCACCATTGATGCTTAAATAGCTATCATTAGCAAACAACAATAGTTAGACACGATTTATCTGTGCCGGGATAACGTTAGATTCCAGCACCATTGGAGAGAAAGAACAATGCCATTATTAGACAGCTTTACGGTTGACCATACTCGAATGAATGCACCTGCGGTGCGCGTAGCTAAGAAAATGCAAACCCCTAAAGGCGATACCATTACTGTTTTTGACTTGCGCTTTACTATGCCAAACAAAGCGATTTTGTCTGAAAAAGGTATTCATACCCTTGAACATCTATATGCAGGTTTTATGCGTGCACACCTAAACGGTTCAAATGTAGAGATTATTGATATTTCACCAATGGGTTGCCGTACAGGTTTCTACATGAGCCTGATTGGTACACCAACTGAGCAAGAAGTGGCTGATGCTTGGCTTGCAGCAATGCAAGATGTGCTGAAAGTGGAATCTCAAAATAAGATCCCTGAACTTAATGAATACCAATGCGGTACAGCAGCAATGCACTCGCTAGAAGAAGCGAAGGAAATTGCTAAGACTGTTATCGCTGCGGGTATCAGTGTTAACCGTAACGATGAGTTAGCTTTGCCAGAAGATATGCTGAAAGAGCTGAAAATCGACTAAACACCGTCAGATTGCAGATATTAAAAAGGCTTGGTTTACCAAGCCTTTTTTGTGTTCTCAGAAAAGAGGTTTACACTTTCTTCGGTTTGCGAGGATGAACTCGAACCAGCTTAATACGGTTCTCTTCCAGCTCAACAATTTCCATCGGATGATTGGCTACTTTGACGCTAATATGGCTTTCTGGGATCTCTTCAAGATGCTCCAGAATTAAACCGTTAAGCGTTCTTGGACCGTCTGTAGGAAGTTTCCATTTCAGGCTCTTGTTGATATCTCGAATGTTGGCACTGCCTTCAATAAGGAAGCTACCATCACCTTGTGGCGTGATTTCTTCAGATAAGCTTGGAGCAATAGACGTGGTAAACTCACCCACAATCTCTTCCAGAATATCTTCCAAAGTAATCAAACCAATAATATCGCCATATTCATCAACGACTAGACCGATACGCTCTTTATTACGTTGAAATTTAAGTAGCTGAACGTTTAACGGTGTGCTTTCGGGGATGTAATAAATCTCATCAGCGGCTCGCAGGATGATCTCTTTGCTCAGTTCACTTTTCTCCAACACAAAGCGAGATGCTTCACGTAAACGCAAGATACCTACGGCTTCATCTATTTGGTCGCGATACAAGACTACACGACCATGAGGAGAGTGAGTTAACTGACGAACAATGGATTTCCAGTCATCATTAATATTGATCCCTGTAATTTCATTACGTGGAATCATAATGTCATTCACCGTCACGTGCTCAAGGTCAAGAATCGACAACAACATATCTTGGTGACGACGAGGAATAAGACCGCCCGCTTCGTTTACGACTGTGCGAAGCTCTTCAGAACTCAGATGATCATCGCCACTGCTTAAGTTTTTTACGCCCAATAGACGAATAAAACCGTTGGTAATAAAGTTTACGAATACGACTAATGGTGCAAAGACTTTCATCAGTATTGTCAGCAGAACACTGCTTGCGTAAGAGACCTTCTCAGGGAACAACGCAGCTAATGTTTTTGGTGTGACTTCAGCAAAGACAAGTACCACAAGAGTCAACACACCTGTTGCGATAGCAACACCGTAGTCACCATACAGACGCATACCGATAATCGTCGCAATCGCAGAAGCGAGAATGTTGACGAGGTTATTACCGATAAGAATTAGGCCAATAAGACGATCTGGACGACTAAGTAATTTCTCAACTCGTTTTGCACCTTTGTGCCCTGTGTTGGCGAGGTGCTTTAAACGATAACGGTTGAGAGACATCATGCCTGTCTCAGAACCGGAAAAATAGGCAGAAATAACGATAAGACACGCAAGCAGCGCAAATAAAATACCCGTAGATATATCGTCCAAAACGATCTTTTTCCTTATAACAGATTTAGGTAAATAAACTTTATTAATTAATGGATTATGATAAGCGGGGAAGTCAATCAAGACAACTCGCTAAACGTTACTCAGCTTAGGATAATTTCTCTGACAAATCGGCTGCCAAAGTAAGCCAGAGTCAGTAGTGTTGCACCGGCAACTGCAAACCATGTCACCTTTCTTCCTCGCCAACCTTTTTGGTAATGGCCCCAAAGTAAAATGGAGTAAACCACCCAAGCTATAAAGGAAAGTATCGCTTTGTGTGCTTTACCTTGAGCAAACATATCCTGAACGAAAAACCAACCAGTGATAAGAGTACCAGTTAGTAGCAAGTTGCCAATCAGAATTATTTTAAACAGTTGGCGTTCAACCATAAGCAATGGTGGCAAATTAGGGTTAATTGCTAAAGCTTTTTTCTTTTTCAATTTGTAATCGAGCCAAGCAAGTTGCAACGCATAGAGCGCGCCAATAGACAAAGTCGAGTACGAGAACAGAGCCAGTGATATATGAACGAGCAGTTTAGGGTCGTTTTCCAAGTGCGTAATGAAAGTACTCGGTAGAAATGTTGCGGCCGATACATTAATAGCTGAAAAGCTATAAACCACAGGCAACAAGAACCATAAGCGAGTTTTAAACATCGCTACGCTCATGACTAGAGAGATAATAAAGCTAATCAGTGACGCAACGTTGAGCATACTCAAGTTTTGCCCAGTGACATTGAGAATCAGATCTCCAAGCAGCCAAGCATGAAAAACAAGTGCTAAGAAAGCAGAAATAAAAACGGACTTTGCTCTTATACCTGTGTGGTTGACTAGGCTAGGCACTATGGTTGCGATCGATAAAACGTACATTAGAGTGGCAACGATAGCGATTAAGTTATCCATACTTCTCACATAAATGGCTGCTGAATTAACGAATTATACATTGCATAACCCTAATGAGCTACGGTGGATCTTGATTGATTTTTGATAGTTGAGATCTCACAAAGTTAACCCAATCTAGAAGACAAACCTCAGTGTTCCCAGTTATAGAGATGTCTGCGTTCCCAGTTGTGGGGATTAGGGTATGCCTATGGACTTGGCTAAGGTATACTCACAACAATTAATCGCCGTACCGCGAAGAGAATAAAGATGTTTGAGAATTTAACGGATCGACTATCCAAGACGCTGAAAAATATCAGCGGCAAAGGACGTCTTACAGAAGACAATATTAAAGAGACCCTGCGTGAAGTTCGCATGGCACTATTGGAAGCTGACGTTGCACTTCCTGTAGTTCGTGATTTCGTAAACCGTGTTAAAGAGAGCGCGGTAGGTGTCGAAGTTTCTAAATCGCTGACCCCAGGCCAAGAATTCATCAAGATCGTACGTAGCGAACTTGAAAAGGTCATGGGTGAATCCAACGAAGCGCTTAACTTAGCCGCTCAGCCACCGGCTGTGATTCTGATGGCAGGTTTGCAAGGTGCTGGTAAAACAACCAGTGTTGGTAAACTGTCTAAGCTATTAAAAGAGCGTGATAAGAAGAAAGTGCTGGTGGTTTCTGCCGACGTTTATCGTCCAGCGGCGATCAAACAGCTAGAAACTTTGGCAACAGATCTCGGTGTTGACTTCTTCCCGTCTTCAGCTGACCAAAAGCCAATTGATATTGCGAATGCGGCTATTGACCATGCGAAGAAAAAATTCTACGACGTATTGATTGTCGATACAGCAGGTCGTCTTGCTATCGATGAACAAATGATGGCGGAAATCAAAGACCTGCATAAAGCAATCGATCCTGTTGAGACGCTGTTTGTTGTCGATGCTATGACAGGTCAAGATGCGGCAAACACGGCTAAAGCATTCGGTGACACACTGCCACTAACGGGTGTAATTCTTACCAAAGTGGATGGTGATGCTCGTGGTGGTGCAGCTCTGTCTGTACGTCATATCACTGGAAAACCAATTAAATTCTTGGGTGTGGGTGAAAAAACTGACGCTCTAGAGCCATTCCATCCAGATCGTGTTGCTTCCCGTATTCTAGGTATGGGTGACGTTCTGTCACTGATTGAAGACTTGCAACGTAATGTTGACCAAGATAAAGCGGAAAAGCTAGCTAAGAAGTTTAAAGAGAAAAAAGGCTTCGACCTAGAAGACTTCCGTGAACAACTTGGCCAAATGAAAAACATGGGTGGCATGATGGGCATGCTGGATAAGCTTCCGGGCATGTCTCAGCTTCCTGCCGGTGTTAAAGATAAAGTTGATGACGGTATGTTCAAGCAGATGGAAGCCATTATCAGCTCTATGACGATGAAAGAACGTCGTAACCCTGATTTGATCAAAGGTTCGCGTAAGAAACGTATTGCGTCAGGTTCTGGTACACAGGTGCAAGACGTTAACCGCCTATTAAAGCAATTCACTCAGATGCAAAAGATGATGAAAAAAATGCAGAAAGGCGGCATGAAAGGCATGATGCGCAACATGCAGGGCATGATGGGCGGAATGGGAGGTATGGGCGGAGGCGGTGGCGGTTTCTTCGGTCGTTAAACTAAGCCCAGACCTCGATTTGTTAAGTTGAGAATATTGTTTGTTCAAAAAACGTTCTCAACTTTTCAAAGTGTTATCAAGGTCACAGTAATTTACCCCTGCTTTTGGTGGTGAAAATTTAGCTAAAAACCTTGCAATGCCTCGGAATAAGAGTAAAATTCCGGGGCTTTATTTTGGCACGAGACCCCAAGCTGTTTTATCTAAGACGGTTACTGGGGTTAATTTTATTTTTGAGAAAGCAAAGAGGACGACATGGTAACCATTCGTTTGGCACGTCACGGCGCTAAGAAGCGTCCATTCTATCAAATCGTTGTTGCAGACAGCCGCAACGCAGCTACTGGCCGCTTCATTGAGAAAGTAGGTTTCTTTAACCCTACTGCTACTGGTCAAGAAGAAGGCCTACGTCTAGATCTAGACCGTGTGAACCACTGGGTATCACAAGGCGCTACTGTATCTGACCGCGTAGCTAAACTAGTTAAAGACGCTCAAAAAGCGGCTTAATTCTTACATTTAGTGAGTAACTAGTTTATGTCGATGAAAGGTAAAGAAACAATGAGCAAACAAAACGAGAGAATTGTTGTAGGCAAGTTTGGAGCTACTTACGGCATTCGTGGTTGGCTTAAGGTTTTTTCCTATACAGACAATCCGGAAAGTATTTTTGATTACGCCCCTTGGTTTGTTAACCACAAGGGTGAGTCAGTTGAATATAAAGTAGAAGGCTGGAAGCGTCACAACAAAGGTCTTGTAGCAAAACTAGAAGGTCTTGATGTTCGTGAAGATGCGCATCTGCTGACGAACTTTGAAATTTCAATTGATCCTGCAGTACTACCAGAATTGCCAGAAGATGAATTCTACTGGCGTGAATTGTTCGGCATGCAAGTGGTAACCACCCAGGGCTACGACCTTGGTAAAGTTACTGACATGTTAGAAACAGGCTCGAACGATGTTCTCGTAGTTAAAGCAAATCTGAAAGATGCTTTCGGACAAAAGGAACGATTAATCCCGTTCCTTGAAGAGCAAGTGATCAAGAATATTGATCGCACAGCTCAACGGATCGAAGTTGACTGGGATCCAGCGTTTTAACTCTAAAATATAAGGCAAAGAACACATGTGGGTTGGCGTTATAAGCCTATTTCCTGAAATGTTCCGCAGCATTACAGATTTTGGAGTCACAGGCCAAGCGGTTAAAAAAGGGTTGTTGTCTGTTGATACATGGAATCCTCGAGATTTCACTCACGACAAACGTCGCACTGTCGATGATAAACCCTACGGTGGTGGCCCTGGCATGTTAATGATGGTACAGCCTTTGCGCGATGCTATTCATGCTGCCAAACAAGCCGCACCGGGAAAGACGAAAGTCATTTATCTTTCTCCTCAAGGTCGAAAGCTCGACCAGCAAGGAGTTGAAGAGTTGGCTACAAATGAGAATCTTGTTCTTATCTGTGGTCGCTATGAAGGGGTAGATGAACGCATTATTGAATCTGAAGTTGACGAAGAATGGTCAATTGGTGATTTTGTAATGACGGGTGGGGAAATCCCAGCCATGACGTTGATTGATTCTGTATCTCGGTTTATTCCGGGGGTACTTGGAGATTTCGCGTCAGCAGAAGAAGATTCTTTTGCCAATGGCTTGTTAGATTGTCCACACTATACGCGTCCTGAAGTGCTAGACGGAAAAGAAGTACCAGCGGTACTGAAATCCGGCAATCACGAGGACATTCGTCGCTGGCGACTGAAATTGTCGCTAGGCCGAACTTGGTTAAGACGTCCGGAGCTCCTGGAAAACCTAGCTCTGACTGACGAACAGGAACAATTGCTGGCTGAGTTCATTAAAGAAACTCGGAATAACCGGTAACCTATTAAATTTAGTATCAGTTTATTCTAGGAATTTAAAAAATGAGTAACATCATCAAAGCTCTTGAGCAAGAGCAAATGAAACAAGACCTACCTAAATTTGCACCAGGTGACACTGTTGTAGTTCAAGTTAAGGTAAAAGAAGGTGAACGTGAGCGTCTACAGGCATTCGAAGGTGTTGTAATCGCTATCCGTAACCGTGGTCTACACTCTGCATTCACTGTACGTAAGATTTCTAACGGTGAAGGTGTTGAGCGTACGTTCCAAACTCACTCTCCTGCTATCGGCGGAATTGAAGTTAAACGTCGCGGTGCAGTACGTCGTGCCAAGTTGTACTACCTGCGTGAGCGTTCTGGTAAGTCTGCTCGTATTAAAGAGAAACTTGCTAAGAAGTAATACTTCATATCGCATTCTCATAAAAAAAACGGAGCCAGTTGGCTCCGTTTTTTATGCTTCTAATTCGACTAAGATACGCAATAAACACTTCATTATCGTGAGTCAGTGATTAGCGAGTGTCTTCCGAAATTGTTACTGGTACGGTGATTTCTTCACCTTTGCGTAATAATGTAAAGTTCGCAACTGTTCCTGGTCTCAGATTGGTGACGAGATCCATTACGCTTTGGCGACCATTGATTTTGTGATCGTCAATCTTCAAGATAATATCGCGAGGTTCAAAGCCTGCTTTAGCCGCCGGACCATTCGGGTCTACAGCTAAAATGATGATTCCGCCAACATGTTCGCTGCCGAGTAAGCGTGAGGTGACAGAATTAATGTCTTGGCCGTCCACGCCGATGTAGCCACGAATTACACGCCCATCTGCAATGATCTTTTCCATGATGGTATTTGCAAGCGCATAGGGTATGGCAAATGAAATACCGTAGGTTTCTAAATCTGTAGCTTGTTGGAAAGAAGCGGTATTGATACCGACCAACTCACCCTGAGTATTGACAAGAGCACCACCTGAATTACCTTCATTGATGGCTGCATCAGTTTGGATAAAAGCTTGTCGACCATCAGCGCTGATTGAAGAGCGACCAGTGGCAGAGATAATACCAAATGTAGTGGTTTGCCCTAGGTTGTATGGGTTGCCAATAGCCAGCACAACATCGCCAACCTTAGCTTGATAGTTAGGATTAAGGGGGATAACAGGTAGATTATTGCCTTCAACGCGTAATACGGCGATATCGGTTCTTCTGTCTTTACCAACCAGCTGAGCCGCTGCTACTCGTCCATCTTGCAGAGCAACAATGATTTGGTCGGCTTGAGCGACAACGTGATAGTTGGTAATGATGTAGCCTTTCTCACTGACGATAACACCTGAACCCAAACCCTGAGTCGATAATTTGTTGCGATTGTTTTCTGAATATTTACGACTATAGATATTAACCACTGCTGGTGCAGCCTTACTCACTGCACTATTGAATGAGATTTGCAGTGACGTAATGTCAGTGGATGCATTGCTGCGTTTAGGAAGAATATTTTCTCGTAAAGATGGCATTGCAGCGATAATGATAGCAGCAGTAACCAAGCCTATCACAACAGAACGAAGCAAAACTTTAAGCATAATTTCCCCAAAATCCACGCAGCTATATCCTTCCTTCTCAATAGTGCAGTTGCGATTTCGAGGTTTATTATTCTCGATTACATAAGATATATGTAAGGGGAATGATTCACCGGCCGTTTGCCTGCAATACCAAGTTGTTTGGGTATAATCGAGTGAGCTATAAATAGTTGTATCCGAAAAGGTTTAGGATACTGATATAGAAACGAAGAATAGCATTACCCGACCCAATAACAAAAGGACCACATCAAATAGTGGTCCTTCTAAGTGTTGTATTAACAATAAAGCTCTGAGTTTTATCTAACAACTAAGTAAATAGTACGATCACCACGTTGAATATTCAGCGCTAGGATACTTGGGTTTTTATCCATTATTGCTCTTAAATCCGCGATATTTTTTACCCGTTGTCTGTTCACACCAATAATGATGTCATCAGTCTTAAGTTGATAACTTTCTGCTGGTGAGTCTTTCGCAACACTTGTCACTTTTACACCTTCAATAGGGTCGGTGGCTGTTGTGTTGCTTAATTCCGCACCTTGCAGCCCTTGGTGTAGATTGTCTGCCTTAGTCTTAGCATTGGTAGCTTCACCAAGTGTGACTTCGTAAGTTTTCTCTTTACCTTCACGAATGATGCCCAGTTTTACTGTTTTACCTGCACCTAAAGTGGCGACTTTGGCTCGCAATTCGGAGAAGGTTTCTATCTTCTTACCGTTTACAGAAACAACAATATCACCCGCTTTAAGGCCTGCTTTATCTGCTGCACTGTCTGGCACTACTTGGCTGACAAAAGCCCCTTTAGTAGATGAATACCCCATTGCCTCAGCAAGCTCAGAAGTAACTTCACCACCTTGTACACCTAGCATGCCGCGTTTCACTTCACCAAACTCTAGAATTTGACCGGTGAGGTTTTTCATCATATTTGAAGGGATGGAGAAACCAATGCCTACGTTCCCGCCATTTGGACCGAGAATCGCAGTATTGATACCGATCAGTTCACCGTTTAAGTTTACCAATGCACCGCCTGAGTTACCGCTGTTAATCGCAGCATCGGTTTGAATGAAGTTTTCGAAGTTCTCTATATTCAAACCACTTCGGCCGAGTGCTGAAACGATACCAGACGTAACTGTTTGACCAAGACCGAACGGGTTACCGATCGCTACTGCGAAATCGCCGACCCGAAGTTGATCCGAATCTGCAATCTTAATTTGCGTTAGGTTTTCTGCTTTTTCTAGTTTCAGTAAAGCAATGTCAGACATTTCATCGCCGCCAACAAGCTCGGCATTCAGTTCTCGACCATCATGCAATTTAACGCGAATTTTTTCTGCATTGTTGATGACGTGGTAGTTAGTCACAACGTAGCCTTTGCCCGCATCAATAATGACTCCAGAGCCTAGCGCTCTAAATGGGCGCTCTTGCATCTGTTCAACAGGGAAGTCTGGACCAAAGAAGAATCGGAATTGTTCTGGAAGCCTCTGTCTGGAGACTTGGGTACCTTCTACTGCAATGCTTACCACTGCTGGTGTGACTCTCTCGAGCATAGGCGCCAAGCTAGGCATTTGCTCTCCATTCACAGATACAGGCAGTGCCGCAGTCGCTGGCATTGGTGTAATGATAGAACTTAAGCTTAAGGATAAGACCGTTAAAGCAAGCAAAGGTTTTTTCATCATGAAACTCCTCATTGATAAGTATCTGGTCGTGATTAATATTTGTGCTAAATATCAAACTTCAACAGACTCAGTGAGAGTTATGACTCAAAAACCTTTTTAAAGTTCACTTGAGATTGGTTGTTATCAATATGAGTGTCAATTAGCTCGCTTTGACATCAATAACATCTGAAGAACGAAGAATGGTTTTTTCTTCATTCTTAAGTAGTCCCGTAGCACCTAAAGCATAGTCTTTTGGTTGCTCTTCTAAAGTATCGTCGGTAGCGCTTTCATCTTTTTGTTGAGCAATTTGTTTAACAAACGGGTTATCTTGCTCAGGAAGATTCGGAAGTAACTCACTAGAGGTCTTAGACATATGCTGATAAAGCTTAGTGTAGTCTTTACCAAGTGTATCGAGCATTTCTGCTGTTTGGGCAAAATGATCAGCGAGCTCTTGACGTTGTTGCTCAAGAGCGTACTTCGCACCGTCTAAATCTTTTTGTAAGGATTTCTGTGCCTTATATTGAGGCGTGGTTAAACGAGAAATCACAACGCCAGCAACGAGGCCGACTAACAATCCAACAATCGCATAAATCCAAGGCATAACAGCTCCTTATTGTTGTTATTTAACATGTTTTTTACCAGCTGGTTACACATGCGTATGTCTCATGGTACTATGACTCCCCGAATGGATAAAGCAAAAAGCATGTGCTCTACATTGCAGTTTCTTCCCCTCTTTCTTTGAGCAGATAGTCATGACTCCGAAGCAACGATACGAACAAGATTTAAAAAGGTCGGATTTTCAACAAGATGAAGCGCAAGCTATGGCTGTGAATGCGCTGGATGACCTTTATCATCAGTTAATTGATTACCTGAATACACCAGTGGTCAAACCATCTCGTTGGCAAAAACTACTGGGAAAGAAAGAAGAGAAACCTGAACTTCCTAAGGGTTTGTATTTTTGGGGGGGAGTAGGGCGCGGTAAAACGTATTTGATGGATACGTTTTTTGATGCTTTGCCAACAGATAAAAAAATGCGGGTTCATTTCCATCGCTTTATGTATCGGGTACATGATGAATTAAAACTTCTTGATCATGTCAGCGATCCACTTGAGCTTATTGCTGATAAATTCAGTAAAGAAGCCGTGATTATCTGTTTTGATGAGTTTTTTGTATCTGATATTACAGATGCAATGATTTTAGGAACGTTATTTCAAGCCCTGTTCCAGCGCGGTGTTGTTTTGGTTGCAACGTCTAATATTCCGCCTCATGACCTATATAGAAATGGTTTGCAGCGTGCTCGTTTCTTACCCGCTATCGCTCTGATTGAAAAATACTGTCATATCTTAAATGTTGATAGTGGTGTGGATTACCGTCTAAGAACATTGCAACAAGCGGAAATTTATCATTATCCGCTCGATGCTAAAGCTTCTGAGAACTTGAACAAATACTATGAACAACTTGCTGGAAGCGAAAAACCGAAACAGCATCAGATAGAGATTAACCACCGCACTATTGATGTGATTGAAGCTAACGACGGTTTACTCTATGCGTCATTTGAGCAACTGTGTCAGACGGCTCGGAGTCAGAATGATTATATTGAGCTGTCAAAACTCTACCACACGGTTTTACTCGCTGAAGTTAAACAGATGGATCGTACCATTGAAGATGCGGCGAGACGCTTTATTGCGTTGGTTGATGAGTTTTATGAGCGGAATGTGAAGCTTATTATTTCAGCTGAAGTACCGTTAGAACAGCTCTATACACAAGGTCAGTTGGAGTTTGAATTTAAGCGTTGTCAGTCTCGTTTAATCGAGATGCAAAGCCATGATTACCTAGCTCAGGAACACTTAGCGTAAGCCTTACCAAATTGATAAGGAAAAATGACTTTTTTGTATAAAAAGAGGTGATTTTTCCTTCACTCTTCTTTATAATCCTGCGACCCACCGTTACTGCAGGTCTTTTTAGGCCGGGAGTACCACCCACTCGAAGGGGTGTTGTCTGGGCTCTTAGACAGTGGGAGCAATTTGCTCCTTTAAGTGTAAATTTTAATTAACGGGTTATTATTAGCATGAAAACATTCGTTGCTAAACCAGAAACTGTAAAACGCGACTGGTATGTTGTAGACGCTGAAGGTAAAACTCTAGGCCGTCTAGCAAGTGAAATTGCATCTCGCCTACGTGGCAAGCACAAAGCTGAATACACTCCACACGTAGACACTGGTGATTACATCATCGTTGTTAACGCGGAGAAAGTTGCTGTAACTGGTAACAAAGCTAAAGACAAAATGTACTACCGTCACACTGAATTCCCAGGTGGCCTAAAATCTTTCAGCTTCGAGAAGCTGATCGAGCGTAAGCCTGAGATGGTACTTGAGCTAGCGGTTAAAGGTATGCTTCCAAAAGGTCCTCTAGGCCGTGCTATGTACCGTAAGCTTAAAGTTTACGCAGGCGCTGAGCACAACCACGCTGCTCAACAACCTAAAGTACTAGACATCTAATTGGGGATATCGGAAATGGCAGAGAATCAATACTACGGCACTGGCCGTCGCAAAAGCTCAGCTGCACGCGTTTTTATTAAACCAGGCAGCGGCAACATCGTAATCAACAAGCGTAGCCTTGATGAATACTTCGGTCGTCCAACTTCTCGCATGGTTGTTAAACAACCTCTTGAGCTAGTTGAGATGGTAGAGAAACTAGATCTATACATCACTGTTAAAGGTGGCGGTATTTCTGGTCAAGCAGGTGCTATCCGTCACGGTATCACTCGCGCTCTTATGGAATACGATGAATCACTACGTCCTGCACTACGTGCGGCTGGCTACGTTACTCGTGACGCTCGTTGCGTTGAACGTAAGAAAGTTGGTCTACGTAAAGCACGTCGTCGTCCACAGTTCTCAAAACGTTAATCTTTCTTTATTGGAAGATGTTCGTTGGTCCAGTTTTACTGGATTGGGACAAAAAAAAGCTCGGCTTACGCCGGGCTTTTTGTTTTTCTTCTCTTATGAAAAATTTCATTTATCAATAATCACTTCCGAAACTTTTACAGCCTTACTCCCTTTTGTGACGCAACTTAGGGTTTGCTTCACGAATGTTACAAAAAGGTAGCTTTATCTTGTCAAAAAGTAGGGTTTTATTTATCATTTGCCGTCAAATAAATACAACTAAATTAGTATTTTGTTAGCCATGCTCTTAAGCGGAATAAAAGCAATCCACAAGGAGCAAATGGGAGAATGTCTGGATGAGCAATGCGCCTTTGAACAACAGTCGCAGACGTTTCTTAACTGCGACAACTGCGGTTGTCGGTGGGTTAGGAGCGGCGGCAGTTGCTGTACCTTTTATAAAATCTTGGAACCCAAGTGCGAAAGCAAAAGCGGCCGGCGCCCCTGTCGAGGTTGATGTAAGCAAACTCGAGGAAGGGCAAATGGTTCGCGTTGAGTGGCGAGGTAAACCTGTATGGGTTGTTCGTCGTTCGCAAGTAATCGTTGACGCTCTTAAAGAGCACGACAATCAATTACGTGATCCGAACTCTGGTGAAGAGCAGCAGCCGGATTACGCTCAAAACACTTATCGCTCAATTAAGCCTGAATATTTCATCGCTGTGGGTATCTGTACGCACTTAGGTTGTTCACCAAGCTATTTGCCAGATTCTTTCAGCGAGCAAGTCCAAGGCGTTAAGTCAGGTTTCTTCTGTCCTTGCCACGGTTCGAAGTTTGATATGGCTGGACGAGTGTTCCAGGGCGTTCCTGCACCACTGAACCTGGTCATTCCGAAGCATATGTATTTAAGCGATACAAGAATTGTCATCGGTCTCGATGAAACAGGGGAGGCATAATGCAAGCTCTACTTGATTGGGTAGAAAAACGTCTACCCGCGATGAACGCGTATAAAAAGCACCTTTCTGAATATCCAATGCCGAAGAACTTCAACTTTTGGTACCTTTTTGGTTCCTTGGCGATGCTGGTGCTTGTAAACCAGATCCTAACGGGCATTTGGTTGACGATGAACTACGTTCCTTCTGGTGAAGGTGCCTTTGCTTCTGTTGAATACATCATGCGTGATGTGGAGTTCGGTTGGTTGCTACGTTATATGCACTCAACGGGCGCTTCTGCATTCTTCGTGGTTGTGTATCTGCATATGTTCCGTGGCCTAATCTACGGTTCATACCAAAAGCCTCGTGAACTTCTTTGGTTGTTCGGCATGCTAATTTTCTTAGTGCTGATGGCTGAAGCGTTTATGGGTTACTTGCTACCTTGGGGACAAATGTCTTACTGGGGTGCACAGGTAATCATTTCTCTGTTTGGTGCGATTCCTGTAATCGGTGATGACTTAACACTATGGATTCGTGGTGACTACGTTATCTCTGGTGCAACGTTGAACCGTTTCTTCGCCCTACACGTAATCGCTTTACCAATCGTGTTACTCCTGTTGATTGTGCTGCACATTCTTGCTCTGCATGAAGTGGGTTCAAACAACCCTGATGGTATCGAAACTAAACTGCCAAAAGGCTCTATGGGTGACGATTACCAATCACAGTTCAAGTTCCACGATTACTACTCGAAGAAATACGACATTATCGATTCTATTCCTTTCCATCCTTATGGAACGGTAAAAGATATGGTAGGTGTTGCTGGCTTCTTGTTCTTGTTCAGCTATGTGTTGTTCTTCAACCCAGAAATGGGTGGATACTTCCTTGAGCCGCCTAACTTTGAAGCAGCAAACCCACTGAAAACACCAGCGCACATCGCGCCAGTTTGGTACTTCACTCCGTTCTATGCGATTTTGCGTGCAGTTCCGGATAAGCTAATTGGTGTTGTTGCGATGGGTGCATCGATTGTCGTGCTATTCCTATTGCCTTGGTTGGATCGTTGTAAAGTTCGTTCTTACCGCTACCGCAGTAAGTTGCATTTAATCAACATTATTCAATTCACCATTTGTTTCATTGCTTTAGGTATCCTTGGGGCGCTACCAGCGACGCCAACTTATACCTTACTAGCTCGAATCTTTAGTTTAGGTTACTTCATGTTCTTCGTATTGCTGTTCTTCTACAGCAAAAATGAAGCAACCAAGCCACTACCAAAGAGGGTGACATTCAAATGAAGAAATGGATTGTAATTTTGTTTGCATTGTTGCCTTCGATGGTGATGGCAGCAGGTGGAAATGTACATTTAGATAAAGCAGAGAATGATTTATCTGATCAGGCGTCATTGCAACGTGGTGCCAAGTTATTCATGAACTACTGCTTTGGTTGTCACTCAACGCAATACCAACGTTATGAGCGTGTTGCTAATGACCTAGGTATTCCAGCAGATTTAATGAAAGAGAATCTTATTTTCAACCCTACCTCTAAGATTGGTGAGTTGATGGAGAATGCGATTCCTGACAAATCCGCTGCGAAATGGTTTGGTGCTCCACCGCCAGATTTGACATTAGTCGCACGTGTACGTGGTGCTGATTGGCTGTATACCTATTTGCGTTCATTCTATGCGGACCCAAGTCGCCCATTTGGTGTAAACAATATAGTTTTCCCAAGCGTTGGTATGCCACATGTGCTTGAAGAGCTGCAAGGTACACCGGAACCTATCTTCGATACTCATGTAGTCGATGGTGAAGAAGTTAAGGTTGTGGTTGGTACTAAGTCTCAAGGTAACGGTGAGCTAAGTACTGGCGAGTTTGACCAAGCCGTTCTGGATTTGGTTAACTTCTTAGAGTACTCGGGTGAACCTGTTAAATTGGAACGCCAAGCTATGGGTTGGTGGGTATTCGCATTCTTAGTTGTGTTCACTATCGTAGTCGTAGCACTTAAGAAAGAATATTGGCGTGATGTGCACTAATTGTGCTATTATACCGCGCTAAATCCTAGTATTTAATTCTGCAATGGGGGCTTAGCCTCCATTGTTTTTTGTGTCTGTGTAAGTGTGCTGGAGGGCTCCATGGCTGTAGCTGCCAATAAACGTTCTGTGATGACTCTATTTTCAAGTGCATCTGATATGTATAGCCATCAGGTTCGTATTGTGCTGGCTGAAAAAGGTGTCAGTGTTGAGGTTGAGTTGGTTGATGAAGATAACCTACCAGCTGATCTAGTTGAGCTTAACCCATACAAAACGGTACCTACTTTAGTCGATCGTGAGCTTGCGCTTTATGATTCAAAAATCATCATGGAATACCTTGATGAACGTTTTCCGCATCCACCACTAATGCCTGTATATCCGGTTGCTCGTGGTAATAGCCGTTTGATGATCTATCGTATCGAAAGAAACTGGTATTCACTTGCTGAGAAAGTCGTAAATGGCAAGGGTGAAGAAGCGGAATCTGCACGTAACAAACTACGTAACGACTTGCTAACTCTAGCACCAGTGTTTGCTGAATATGAATACTTCATGAGTGAAGAGTTCAGCCTAATTGATTGTTACTTAGCACCGCTATTATGGCGTCTACCAGTTCTGGGCATCGAACTAGTTGGCCCAGGTTCAAAAGAGCTTAAAGTTTATATGAACCGTGTATTTGAACGCGATTCATTCCTAGCTTCTCTAACTGAAGCAGAACGCGAGATGCGTCTTGCTCGTTAATGGTTGTATTTGATGGATATTGATCAAATGACACCTCGCCGACCATATATGCTGCGAGCATTTTATGATTGGTTGCTAGAAAACGATTTGACTCCTCATCTTGTTGTAGACGCGACGATGCGTGGCGTTCGAGTTCCAATGGAATACGTACAAGATGGGCAAATCATCCTCAATGTGGCACCTCGTGCTGTCGGTAACTTAGAGCTGGGTAACGATGAAGTTACGTTTAATGCTCGTTTTGGCGGCCGACCACAAGTTGTTGTTGTTCCGTTGTATGCCGTACAAGCAATATATGCTCGTGAAAACGGTGCCGGAACCATGTTTGATCCAGAGCCTGCTTACGAGCAAGAACTTGATTCAGATATGATTGTGGAAGATGTGACAGACGAAAACATCGAAGTTGAAACTTCTGTTGATGATGGCCCTTCAGATGATGAGCCACCTCGTCCAAAAGGCAAACCAAGTTTGCGTGTTGTGAAGTAACAAGTCGTGAAGTAATACTAAAAAGCAGCTCAATGAGCTGCTTTTTCTTTATGAGATTTATTTGCTCTTACTCAGTGCCATATTCGAAGGCTCTGATGACCTGTTTTACGCCAGAGATGTTACGGGCTATTTCTGTCGCTTTATCCGCATGCTCATGAGAGACATAGCCAAACAAATACACTTCTTTGGCTTCTGTAATCACTTTAATCTTTGTACCGTTAAGGTCGGAATCTGCGAGTAGTGCTGATTTTACTTTGGTTGTTATCCAACTGTCGTTACTTATTGCACTCACAGACAAAGGCTCAGCAATTTTGACCTGATTATGCAGCTCTTTAACGCCTTTGACTTTCTGTGCTTGGGTAATAAATTGGTCTAGCAGTTCGGTGTTTCTCGCTTGGCCGAGAAGAACGACGGTTCCTTGATATGAACTAGCGACAAATCGAGCTGCGCCTCTGTAAGGGGGTTTGTTACCAAGACCTGCTACTTCAAACTCAATTTGGTTATCGTTCCAAATCTGCTGTGTCGTTCGAGGATCTGTGACCAAATTCGCGGTTGTAGCAGCGCCTGCGATAAATAACCCGGCACACCCTGACAAACTCATTGTGGCACTTAACATTAAAGCTAGGCGGAGAGACTTCATAACAAACCTTCTACTGTTATTCTTCGTGGGATGGGAATAGCACTTGATCAACCAAATCACACAAGCAATGCAGCGTCAGCATATGGACTTCGTGAATTCGTGCAGTGCGATGAGATGGGATACGAATTTCCACATCATTCTCACCTAGTAACCCAGCCATTTCACCACCATCTTTGCCAGTGAGGGCTATGATCGTCATATCACGAGTTACCGCTGCTTCCATTGCTTTGATGATGTTTTTACTGTTACCACTAGTTGAAATAGCTAGTAAGATATCGCCCGGCTGACCGAATGCGCGAACTTGTTTAGAGAACACTTCTTGGTAGTGGTAGTCATTAGCCACTGCTGTAAGAGTAGTGATATCTGCCGTTAAAGCCATGGCAGGTAAGCTAGGACGCTCAGTTTCAAAACGGTTAAGTAAACAGGAGACAAACTGTTGAGCGTTAGAAGATGAACCACCATTACCACAACAGAGAATTTTGCTTCCGTTCAACAGGCTAGCAACAATCGCCTGTGAGGCATGTAAAATAGCATCTGGTAGTGCTTCTGCTGCTGCGATTTGAATCTGAATACTTTCAGTGAAACTGTCTTTAATGCTTTCTAGCATTGATTATCCTTCGGTAATTGCGTTTTTTATCCACTCGATATGACTACCATTACTATGGATGGCGACCACATCAAATCTAAAATCTGTAGCGTCGGCGTTTAAGCCTTGCTTGAGCATCCACCAATTGGCCGCTTTGATCAAGCGGTGCTGTTTCTGTCGGGTCACACTTTCCGCTGCGTGACCATAAGCCTGACTGTTGCGATACTTAACTTCGACAAAAACTATGGTGTTGTTTTCTCTCATTATTAGGTCTAACTCACCACCTCGGGCAAGGAAGTTCTTATCTATTAGAGATAAACCTTGGCGGCGTAGATATTCTGCCGCCATCTGTTCAAACTGTTGGCCTTTACTGCGCTTGCTCAGAAGTAGCGCCATGCTCTGCCCAACTGATTTCGCGTTGTACTACACATTGGCCATCAATGCTGAGTACACCTGTCTGACCATCAATAGTATATCCTTCGACGGTTTTCATTTGTGGAAGTTCAACCATTAAACGATAAGCATCCATACCCAGAGCTTGTAATCGTCGCTCTGCGTTTGAATCTTTAGGCCACAAACGCTCCATCTGCTCAGAGATTTCTGCCTGAGGATGAATAAGAAGTGGAATATCACTGTAGCTGACGCCAGTTAAGTCTTCATACTGACGACCACCGCCGTTACTTTTCGAATTCGAGTAAAGTTTTGGTGGACGAGTGTCCGGGTTAATCGCTACTTCAATAAATGGCTTAATCAGAGTGAGTTCATCACTGCTTGCAACTATGTATACTGCATCGATATCGCGACGGCTACGAGGCTGACTCTCAAGTTTAATGTTGAGTAAGCCTTCCATCTGAGCGATGTTCTGCTGACTATCTTGCAAACCAAATACATTGTTTATATTGCGTTGAAGCTGGCGTTTGTCACCAAACAGGTTCACAGCCACTTTGTTGTTACTGTATTTACGCCATTCATCATTGAAAGCTTCAACAACGCGTTCGCCATAACTGCTTTGAGGTGCAAGAATCAAAGGATATTGCGCACCTTCAGCCGCGAGGTGTTTAGCCGCTTGTGCCACTTCCTGCTCCGGAGACAGTGCGAGGTAACAAATATCCGTGCCTTCGATCAATTCATCTGGAATGTTCAATGCAAGACTTGGGATCATGCGATCTTCAGTTCCGTGTTGCTGCTGCATCTGTGCGATATTTTCTTTAAGCAGAGGACCAACGATGAAATCAATCTGTTTCTCTTGGACTTTTGCTTTTATTGTTTCTAAAGACTCTGAGTTGGTATCGATGATGGTAAGTGTCGCGTTATCTTCACGCTTTTCGTCATTCATCATTGCCATGATGAAGCCGTCACGAATTAACTGAGCTTGCTTATCAAACTTCCCTGTTAGCGGCAGCAATAGCGCAGTGTTTACAGGTTGGATGATAGTGAGATTTAAGATGTCGGTAATCGATTTAGGCGTATATTTTGCAGCCGGATGATCGGCATTTTCTGCCAGCCATTTCTCAAGGGTGTTCTTCAGTTGTGGGATATCGTTGCCGAACGTCTTCACGTAGATAGCCAGTTGTAACCAGCCGTCTAAAATTTCTTCTTCCGGTTGCGCTGTCAGTTGAGTGATAGTTTGACCTGAATAACGTTGTAAATTAGCCCAGATTTGATCAGAAATGGCTTCTTCTTGATCGTTCGGGAGCAGACCATACAGTGCAGACAACTCGCGGCTCGTGTCAAAAGGGCGATCAAGCGCGGTGAAAATATCTGCTCTCATTTGATGGTATTGAACCCATTGCGAATCAGCTAAAGCCCATTGAGTGTTAAAATTAAGCTGATTTAACGCTTGGCTGTACTGTTCAGCATTCATCGAAAGCTGAGCTTTGCCCATTTGCCATTCGGCTTGTTGAACGTCACTAAGATTCTGTTTTGACAGTCGATAAATGAGTAATTGAGCTTGCTCTGTGTTGTTACTCGCGATAGCGGCTTTCATGGCCATAATTAACCAGTCATTCTGCAAGCTACCCTGACTACTATCAGCTTTCATAAGATAATTTTGCGTCGGCTGGTTCGCTTCAGCGGTGATATCAACATATTGAGGTGCTGAAGGTTTAGACGAACAAGCTGCTAACGTGATTGCTAATGCAACTGGAGCGAGTAAGCGTGGTACACTGATTCTCTGATGGTTATTTATAGCCATGAGTTCTTTTCATTATCCCGAGTGAAATTGTCTCTATATTAATCGTTGAAGTGATGGTAAACAAATGACAGATAACAAAACCTTGCCGGCAGAGGTCCCAACTTTATACATTGTTCCTACTCCGATAGGCAATTTAGGGGATATTACCCAGCGCGCCTTAGACGTGCTCTCAAGTGTTGACGTTATCGCAGCAGAAGATACTCGCCATACTGGCAAATTACTTTCTCACTTTAATATCCAAACCAAAACCTTCGCTTTGCATGATCACAACGAACAACAAAAAGCTCAAGTATTAGTTGAAAAATTGTTAGCTGGAGAATCAATTGCATTGGTTTCAGATGCTGGAACACCACTTATCAGTGATCCAGGATACCACTTGGTGACACAATGTCGTCAGGCTGGAGTTAAAGTTGTGCCACTTCCAGGTGCGTGTGCGGTAATTACAGCGTTAAGTGCCTCTGGTCTGCCGTCAGACCGCTTTAGTTTTGAAGGCTTCTTGCCTGCTAAAAGCAAGGGTCGTAAAGATAAATTTATGGAAATTGCAAAAGTTGAACGCACTTGTATCTTCTATGAATCTCCACATCGTATTACGGAATCGCTGCAAGATATGCTGTCTGTCCTTGGTCCAGAGCGAGAAGTGGTATTGGCTCGTGAGTTGACGAAAACTTTTGAAACGATTCAAGGTATGCCGCTTGGCGAGTTGATTGAATGGATTGAAGAAGACGAAAACCGCAAACGCGGTGAAATGGTGCTGCTTATCCATGGGCACAGAGAGCAAGCAGACGAGGCTCTTCCTGATGAAGCATTGCGTACACTAGCTATCTTGACTAAAGAATTGCCACTTAAGAAAGCGGCGGCATTAGCTGCAGAAATTTACAACCTGAAGAAAAATGCGCTTTATAAGTGGGGATTGGAAAATCTGAATTAATCGTCTGTATTTTAAGCATCTAAGGGTTAATTGGCGCTTGGAAGGCATTCTTCCTAGACACTGAGTTGAGTTATCTATAGAATTCGCGCTCGGAGTTGACTGGGTAGTCGCTGCTTTGTTGATGTCCTTCGGGAGACTGGCGTTGAAGTCCTTTGGGAGACTGACGTTGACGTCCTTCGGGAGACTGACAAAGGGGAGGAAAGTCCGGGCTCCATAGAGCAGGGTGCCAGGTAACGCCTGGGGGGCGCAAGCCTACGACAAGTGCAGCAGAGAGAAGACCGCCGATGGCCCGTAAGGGATCAGGTAAGGGTGAAAGGGTGCGGTAAGAGCGCACCGTGCGTCTGGCAACAGTTCGTAGCAAGGTAAACTCCACCCGGAGCAAGACCAAATAGGCCTCCACATTGCGTTGCTCGCGTAAGGAGGCGGGTAGGTTGCTTGAGCCAGTGAGTGATTGCTGGCCTAGACGAATGGCTACTGCCGCGCAAGCGGAACAGAACCCGGCTTATACGTCGACTCCACCTATTTCAGACCCATCATAACTACCTCGTTATGATGGGTTTTTTGCTTTATATTGACTTAGTTGATAGCAAAACCACTAAACTTAGTACAATGTCACGCCCTGTAAGCGCTTATGGGTAGCAGTAGTGTAAGAATTCGGTACACTACAGGATGATTATGTACGGGCTGGCCCGCAGAACGAGAAACTTATGACTGACACTTTCCAACATATTTCTGTACTTCTTCATGAATCAATTGATGGCTTAGCGATCAAACCTGATGGTATCTATATTGATGGAACTTTTGGCCGTGGTGGTCACAGTCGTACCATTCTGTCCAAACTGGGTGAAAACGGTCGTCTATACAGTATTGACCGCGATCCACAAGCAATCGCAGAAGCACAGAAGATTGATGATCCTCGTTTCACTATCGTACATGGCCCATTCTCTGGTATCGCTGAGTACGCTGAACGTTATGATTTAGTTGGAAAAGTCGATGGTGTTCTGTTTGATTTAGGCGTGTCGTCACCACAACTTGATGACGCAGAACGAGGCTTCAGTTTTATGAAAGATGGCCCTCTGGATATGCGTATGGATCCAACGTCAGGTATCCCCGTTTCTCAGTGGTTGATGGAAGCTGACCTTGATGACATTACTTGGGTGATTCGTGAGTTTGGTGAAGACAAACACGCTCGCCGCATCGCTAAAGCCATTGTTGCTTATCGTGAAGACGAAGAGAACGAGCCGCTAACACGTACCAGTCAGTTAGCGAAGTTAATTTCTGATGCAGCACCAAAAAGTTTTAAAGAGAAAAAGCACCCAGCAACTCGTGCTTTCCAAGCATTCCGCATCTACATCAACAGTGAACTGGAAGAAATTGATACGGCATTAAAAGGTGCGGCATCAATTCTGGCTCCTGAAGGTCGTCTATCGGTGATCAGCTTTCACTCGTTAGAAGATCGCATGGTGAAACGCTTTATTCGTAAAGAGAGTAAAGGTCCGGAAGTTCCTCATGGTATTCCTCTTACTCAAGACCAAATCAAAGCTTTGGGTAGCGCCAATTTAAAAGCGATAGGCAAAGCGATTATGCCTTCGAAAGAAGAAGTTGAAATGAATCCACGCTCACGCAGTTCGGTTCTGCGTATTGCTGAGAAACTTTGATTTATTTATGCCTCAATCTAAAACTAACCTTGCCAAACTGATCGTCGTTGACCTGTTTACTGTGGGTCGGGTGCCGTTAGTGTTATTAATCTTGATCTTTGCGAGTGCAATGGGCGTGGTATTTACCACCCATCACACTCGCCAAGCTATTTCTGAAAAAGATCAGGCTTTTATGGAAAGGGATAGATTGGATAATGAATGGCGCAATTTGATTCTCGAAGAAACTGCTCTTGCTGAACACAGCCGAGTTCAAGAACTTGCTCAAAAAGATCTGGAAATGAAACGTCCGGATGCGGATAAGGAAGTTGTGGTTAACCTGAAATGAAAAAAAAGCCAGTTCAAGCAAAAGCGAAATCTAACAAATCCGCCACTAAATCTGCTCCATCCAAAGAAGCGATGCCAGCTCCAGTTTTCATCCGCTGGCGTTTCTATCTGCTTATTTTCTTTCTTCTGGTCGCTATGGCTGCGCTTATCGGGCGTGTCGCTTTTATCCAAGTTATCGAGCCTGACAACTTAATCCGCGAAGGGGATATGCGATCTATTCGTGCAAAAGAACTGCATTCGGCGCGCGGTATTATCTCAGACAGAAATGGTGAAGCGATCGCCGTTAGTGTTCCCGTGGAAGCAGTCTGGGCAGATCCGGTAGCCATTTTTAAAAATGGCGGATTGCAGGAAAAAGATCGCTGGCATGCTCTTGCTGATGTGTTGGGGTTAGACCGCAATGCGCTATTGAAAAAAATCTCAGACAACAGCACGCGTCGTTTTATCTACCTTCAACGCCAAGTGAGTCCAGCGATGGCGAAATATATTCGCGAGTTAAAACTCAATGGTGTTGGCCTAAAAGCCGAATCTCGTCGCTACTATCCGGCGGGTGAAGTGAGTGCTCATCTCATCGGTGTAACAGGGATCGATGGTCATGGTTTGGAAGGCGCGGAGCGCAGTTACGATAAGTGGCTGACTGGTGAGTCAGGTAAAAGCATTATTCGTAAAGACAGATATGGTCGTGTTGTGGAAAACATTTCACTGGAAGAGAGTGAGGAAGGTAAACCACTGCAACTGACAATTGACCAACGTCTGCAAGCAATTGCTTTTCGCGCGGTAAAGCAGGCGATGGCCGATTATCGAGCAACGTCCGCTTCTGCTGTGATGTTAGATGTAAAAACAGGCGCTGTACTGGCGATGGTTAACGCGCCGTCTTACAACCCGAATAACCGTAACGACTGGCAAAGTTTCAAAATGCGTAACCGTGTTATTACGGACGCGTTTGAACCGGGTTCAACAGTGAAGCCTTTTGTCGTCCTTGCTGCTTTAGCTAATGGTATAGCAGATAAAAACACAATTATTGATACCGGTGATGGCGTGTTGCAGATCGGTGGTAGCCGTGTGCGCGACACATCGAAAGTCGGCAAAGCTAATCTGCAAATGATTTTGAAAAAGTCGAGCAACGTTGGTGTGACGAAACTTGCTCTTCAAATGCCTCTCGAAGCGCTGTTGGGTATGTATAACTCTGTTGGTTTGGGAGAAATGTCTGGGCTTAACCTAGTCGGTGAAACCGCGGGTATTTTCCCAAGCCGCAACCGCTGGTCTCAATTTGAAATTGCCACACTCGCTTTTGGATACGGCTTGGCAATTACTCCAATCCAATTAGCACATGCTTATGCCACTTTAGGTAATTTCGGGGTTTATCAACCTATTCATATTATCGAGAACAATCAACAGGATCTGTCGCATCGCGTGGTGGACGCTAAGTACGCAAAACAAGTACTGGAAATGTTAGAAACCGTGACTCAACCAGGTGGTACGGCGGTTAAAGCTGCGGTTCCTGGGTATCGTATTGCAGCAAAATCAGGAACATCGCGTAAAGCTATTGCTGGTGGGTATAGTGATGAATACTTTGCTTACACAGCTGGTGTTGCTCCAGTTAGCGATCCGAGAATTTCGCTGGTGGTGATGGTCAACGAACCGCAAGGTGATTCCTACTACGGCGGCGCAGTAGCGGGTCCTGTTTTCTCAGAGATCATGAAAGGGGCATTGCAAATTCTGAACATTGTCCCTGACGAAAACAAATTTCAAGAATAACAATTAGTGTGAGAATCCGTATGAACACTAGTAAGTCTTTATCTGAACTTATCTCTCCTTGGCTTCAAGCAAATCCTGCTTGGGCCAATATCTCCGTTACGCGTTTAGATCTCGACAGCCGTAAAATTCAGGCTGGTGATACTTTTGTTGCCATCGTTGGGCATGCTGTTGATGGCAGAAAATTTATAGATACTGCCATAAAACGTGGCGCGAATGCGGTGTTAGCTCAAGCGTGTTCTCTTAACAATCACGGCCATGTTGAATGGAAATCGGATGTTCCAGTTATCTATATTGATCAGCTTGATCAGCATTTGTCGCAACTGGCTGGAAATCTATATGGATCTCACCAGAGTCGTTTAGTGGGCGTTACCGGAACCAACGGTAAAACCACCATCACTCAGCTCATCGCACAATGGATTGATTTATTGGGGCAAAAAGCGGCGGTGATGGGAACAACAGGTAATGGTTTCCTTGCTAATTTAGCTCCTGCAGCAAACACCACTGGTAGCGCGATTGAGATTCAGGCTCAGTTGCATCAGCTAGCTAAGCTGGGTGCAGATTTCACCGCTTTAGAAGTTTCTTCCCATGGTTTGGTGCAAGGGCGAGTGAAAAAGCTCAATTTTGATGTTGGCGTATTTTCGAACCTAAGTCGTGATCATCTGGATTATCACGGCACCATGGAAGAGTATGCGAAAGCTAAATTCTCTCTATTTACCGAACACCAATGTAAAAATGCGATTATCAATGTTGATGATGCAGTAGGCTTGGAGTGGAGCGCTAAGCTGCCTCACGCTGTTGGCATTTCTTTGAAATCAAAACCTAATACAGAGCGAGCGCTTTGGGCAATACAAGTTAATTATGCAGAAACGGGGATTACCCTTAGTTTTGACGGTAGTTGGGGCATTGGCGAACTGCACGTTCCTTTGATTGGTGAATTTAACGCGTCGAACGTCATGCAAGCTTTTGCGACAATGTTATCGCTGGGTTTTGCGAAAGAAGAACTAATCAAAACCGCGCCACAACTAAAACCAGTGCTTGGCCGCATGGAACTGTTCCAAGTGCCGAATAAAGCAAAAATCGTTGTGGATTATGCTCATACTCCAGACGCATTAGAGAAAGCGCTGCTGGCGCTTCGAGTGCATTGCAGCGGTAAGCTTTGGGCAATTGTTGGCTGTGGCGGTGACCGTGATAAAGGCAAACGCCCTATGATGGCTTCAATTGCTGAAAAGTTTGCCGATCGTGTCATCCTCACCGATGACAATCCGCGTAGCGAAGATCCGGCCGCAATTGTACAAGATATGCTGGCAGGCTTAGACAAACCGGATGAAGCTCAGATTGAGCACAGCCGTTATTTGGCAGCAAAATTTGCGGTTGATAATGCTGAAGCGGATGACATCATCCTGTTGGCCGGAAAAGGTCATGAAGATTACCAAGTGATGGCGCATGAAACCGTTCATTATTCAGACCGAGAGTCTGCTCAAACCTTATTGGGGTTAGCATTATGATTAAGACATCTTTATCCCAGTTAAGTGAAGTTTTAAGTGCGCGTTTAGTCGGTCAAGACTGCAATATCGAAGCGGTGACTACTGATACTCGTCAGGTGCCAGAGAAGGCGCTATTTGTTGCTTTGGTCGGTGAGCGTTTTGATGCGCACGACTTTGCCCAACAAGCTTTGGATAATGGCGCTTGTGCGCTTTTGGTGGAACGAGAGTTAGATATTGCTTTACCGCAGTTAATTGTTGCCAATAGCAAATTAGCATTGGGTAAGCTCGGTGCATGGGTTCACCAAGTATGCGCTACCCCGACAGTTGCGATTACTGGCAGTTGCGGTAAAACCACCGTTAAAGAGATGGTAGCGAGTATTTTGTCTTCCAAAGGACAGGTGCTTTTCACTTCGGGTAACTTTAACAATGATATTGGTGTACCTCTGACTCTGCTTCGTTCGACAGAGCAAGATGATTATGCGGTCATCGAACTAGGTGCAAACCACATTGGTGAAATCGCTTATACCACCGAACTTGTTCAACCAGATGTTGCCTTAGTGAACAATGTGGCTGCTGCACACTTGGAAGGTTTTGGCTCTATTGATGGTGTGAAACGAGCCAAAGGTGAAATTTATCAAGGTTTAAAAGCAGCAAGTACAGCGATAGTCAATCTTGATAGCAATGGTGGCGAACTGTGGCAATCTGTATTGGCAGACAAAACGGTGAAAACCTTTTCAACCCTGAACGCGAGTGCAGATTTTCATGCGAAGAACGTTCAACTGGATTTAGCCGGTCAAGCTTCATTTGATATGGTGACACCAGTCGGTGAGGTCAATATTTCTTTAAACATTGTTGGTCAGCACAACGTGTCTAATGCGCTAGCGGCATCAGCTCTGGCAATTGAAATGGGCGCGACGTTAAACGAAATTCAACTTGGTTTGTCTCATTTACCTAAGGTGAAAGGCAGAGTAGATGTGCAAAAGTTAACCGACAACATCACCTTAATTGATGACAGCTACAACGCAAGCGTTCCGGCTATGAAAGCTGCGGTTGACTTGTTGGCGAGTTTTTCTGACAGCCGTTGGTTAATTTTAGGCAATATGGCGGAGTTGGGTGATGAAAGTCTTGCACTTCACCAACAAGTCGGAGAACATGCTGCACCATTCAATTTTGAATTTGTCTTGACCTATGGCGCTGATGCGAAAGTGATTAGCGATGTTTGTCATGGTAAGCATTTTGAAAGTCATCAAGAGATGATCAGTTTCATCGAGCAGGTTCTAGAACAACAACAGAATCGTTCTCATGTGCTGTTAGTCAAAGGCGCTAATAGTGCAGGTATGAGTAAGATTGCTGCTGCTCTTAAGGAGAATTACTCATGATTATTTGGCTAGCGGAGTTACTCCAGCCATATTTTTCGTTTTTTCGTTTGTTCGAATACCTATCATTTCGAGCAATTGTGAGCATTTTGACGGCACTTGCACTGTCGTTATGGATGGGGCCTCACTTAATTAAGCGCTTACAACTTCTGCAAATTGGTCAAGTCGTTCGTAATGACGGACCTGAATCTCACTTTAGTAAGCGTGGTACACCGACTATGGGCGGTGTGATGATCTTAGCGTCTATTTTTGCCACGGTTCTGCTTTGGGCGGATCTTTCCAACCCGTACGTATGGGCTGTATTAGCGGTTCTTGGTGGTTATGGTGCCGTCGGATTTGTTGATGACTATCGTAAAGTCGTGCGTAAGAACACCGATGGTTTGATCGCGCGCTGGAAATACTTCTGGCAATCAGCCATTGCTCTGGTTGTCGCTTTTGCCTTGTATGCACATGGTAAAGATACAGCTGCGACTCAACTGGTTGTGCCTTTCTTCAAAGACATCATGCCTCAGTTGGGAATGCTCTACATTGTTCTGACTTATTTTGTCATTGTAGGTACCAGCAACGCCGTAAACCTTACAGATGGTTTAGACGGTCTTGCGATTATGCCAACTGTGCTTGTATCGGCTGGGTTCGGTGTGATTGCATGGGCAACAGGTAACGTTAACTTTGCAAGTTACCTTCATATTCCATACATCCCTTACACTTCAGAGTTGGTGGTAGTGTGTACTGCCATTGTTGGTGCTGGCTTAGGTTTCTTATGGTTTAACACTTACCCAGCACAAGTGTTTATGGGCGATGTCGGTTCGTTGGCTCTTGGTGGTGCTTTAGGTACCATCGCGGTACTGGTTCGACAAGAATTTGTGTTGGTTATCATGGGAGGTGTATTCGTCATGGAAACCATTTCAGTGATCCTACAGGTTGGTTCATACAAACTCCGTGGTCAACGTATTTTCCGTATGGCGCCAATTCATCACCACTATGAACTAAAAGGTTGGCCAGAGCCGCGCGTAATCGTTCGTTTTTGGATCATCTCGATTGTGTTAGTTTTAATTGGCTTAGCAACACTTAAAGTACGTTAATAGCTAAAGTACGTTAGTTACGAGCTAAACAGAAATAATGATTGGGGAACATCCCCAAAGGATATGGATTTAAAATGGACCGTTGGCAAGGCATTCAGCATGTTGTGGTCGTAGGGCTCGGTATTACCGGGCTCTCTGTCGTTAATTATCTTAGAAAGTTTCATCCTCAAATTGAGGTGAAAGTGATTGATACTCGCGAAAATCCGCCGAGCAAAGAACAGCTTCCAGCAGACGTCGCTTTACATAGCGGCGGCTGGAATATGGATTGGTTGTTGGCCGCAGATTTGATCGTGGCAAATCCGGGGATTGCGTTAGCGACACCGCAGGTTCAGCAAGCGATTGCCGCCAATATTCCTGTAGTAGGTGATATCGAACTGTTTGCTTGGCAAGTGCAAAAACCAGTAGTCGCAATTACGGGCTCCAATGGTAAAAGTACAGTTACCGACCTCATGGGTGTGCTAGGCAACGCGGCTGGGATTAAAACTTCGATTGGTGGCAATATCGGTGTTCCAGCGCTCGATTTGCTCTCTGAAGATTCTGATCTTTATGTTCTTGAACTGTCGAGTTTTCAACTTGAAACGACTTCCAGCCTAAAGCTTAAAGCGGCAGCATTTTTAAATCTTTCTGAAGATCATATGGATCGCTATGACGGTATGGAATCTTACCGCCAAGCTAAATTACGCATCTTTGAACATGCTGAAACCTTAGTTGTGAACGCCGATGATCGTCAAACCTATCCAGATTCAAACAGCGCTAATCTGGTGAGTTTTGGCTTAGATAATCCTGCGGATTTCTACACTAAAGAGAACCAAGGGCAAGAGTGGTTAATGGCTGTTGATGAAGCTGTATTACCATCGGCAGAGCTGAGCTTAGTCGGGCGTCACAATGTAGCCAATGTATTAACTGTTCTGGCGTTACTTAAAGCGGCTGGTATTGATTACAGTGACTCACTGCTCAGTGCATTGAAGTCTTACACCGGATTGACGCATCGTTGTCAGGTGGTTGAAGACAAAAATGGTGTTAAGTGGGTAAATGACTCGAAAGCCACAAACGTAGCAAGCACGCTAGCGGCGCTATCAGGTTTATCTCTGGAAGGGCGTTTGTATTTGATGGTTGGCGGACTCGGTAAAGGCGCAGATTTCTCTTCGCTCAAGCCTGTATTCGCAACTTTACCTCTGAAACTTTGTTGTTTTGGCGCAGATGGCGATCAGTTTATGCCTCTTCACTCGTCTGCACGTCGATTTGAGACAATGGAACAGGTAGTTAAAACCATTCATCCTGAGCTAAAACAAGGCGATATGGTGTTACTGTCACCTGCTTGTGCCAGCATGGATCAGTTTAAGAACTTTATGGACCGAGGCGAGCAGTTTGCCGCTCTAGCTAAACAATTTGCAGATAAGTAACTTGAGCCTAAGAGTCAAGTAATCGAAAGGTAATGTTTTGGGACGATTTAAACCAATAAATTCTATTCATAAGTGGCTACGAACACCCTCCCCAGAGGCTTTGTTTGATCGTCAGCTCGTCTGGATAGCATTGGGTTTAATGTTGATTGGTCTTGTGATGGTGACATCCGCATCGTTTCCGATCAGTTCAAGGCTAACGGATCAACCGTTCCACTTTATGTTTCGCCATGCTCTGTTCTTGTTATTAGCAATCATTACCTCATCGGTCATTTTGCAAATACCTATTCAGCGTTGGTCTCAATATAGCTCTGCATTACTCGCTATATCCTTTTTTCTGTTAGTTGTGGTACTGATCGGCGGTAAATCGGTTAACGGTGCATCTCGCTGGATTCCTTTGGGGCTATTTAACTTGCAGCCAGCAGAGGTCGCAAAGCTGTCACTGTTCATCTTTATGTCGGGTTACTTGGTTCGTAAACAGGATGAAGTTCGGGAGACTTTCTTTGGCGGATTCATCAAACCTATCTTGGTGTTTATGGCGTTAGCGGTATTGCTGCTGTTGCAGCCGGACTTAGGTACTGTGGTTGTGATGCTGGTGACTTTGTTCGGCATGTTGTTTATTGCTGGTGCGAAGCTCTCTCAGTTCCTCGCCTTAATGGTGGCCGGTATTTTGGTGATTGTCGGACTCATTGCCGCAGAACCTTATCGTATACGCCGTGTAACTTCTTTTCTTGACCCTTGGGATGACCCGTTCGGAAGCGGTTATCAGCTAACTCAATCACTGATGGCGTTTGGCCGTGGTGAGTGGTTTGGTCAGGGGTTAGGTAATTCCATTCAAAAGCTAGAATATTTGCCTGAAGCACATACAGACTTCGTATTTGCAGTCGTAGGTGAAGAACTTGGCTTCGTTGGTGTAGTACTGATTTTAATGCTGATATTTAGTCTGGTTCTCAAGGCTGCTTTTATCGGTAAAAAGGCATTTGAACATGACCACCAGTTTGGTGGCTATTTGGCACTCAGTATCGGTATCTGGTTTGCTTTTCAAACGCTGGTTAACGTTGGTGCCGCTGCTGGTATGGTGCCAACCAAAGGTCTTACTTTACCCCTGATTAGTTACGGTGGTTCCAGTTTAATTGTTATGTCGGTAGCAGTATCTATTTTGCTTCGTATTGATCATGAATGCCGAGTAGAACGAGTTCGACAGATAGAAGAAAATACGGATGAAGAATAAGAAACGTTTAATGGTGATGGCTGGTGGTACTGGCGGTCACGTTTTCCCGGGATTGGCAGTGGCGAAGAAGCTTCAACAGCAAGGCTGGGAAATTCGCTGGTTAGGCACGGCTGACCGTATGGAAGCCGACTTAGTACCTAAGCATGGTATTGAGATTGATTTTATTCGTGTAAAAGGGCTGCGTGGGCAAGGTATTGCTCGTTTGATTAAAGCGCCTTTTCAAATCATTAATGCCATTTTGCAAGCCAGACGCCACATGAAAGCTTGGCAACCTGATGCGGTACTTGGTATGGGCGGATACGTCAGCGGACCTGGTGGTATCGCTGCTTGGTTGCAAGGTATTCCCGTTATTCTGCATGAGCAAAATGCGGTAGCCGGCTTAACCAATCAGTGGTTATCGAAAATTGCATCGCGAGTGTTTCAGGCTTTCAATGGTGCGTTTCCGAATGCGCCCGTGGTCGGAAACCCTGTTCGTACGGACGTCGTTGAACTGCCCGAACCGAATCAACGTCTTGCTGAACGCAGTGGTCCTATCCGTGTGTTGGTCATGGGCGGTAGCCAAGGTGCAAGAATTCTCAATCAAACATTACCAGAAGTGATGGCAAAATTAGGCGAATGCTATGAAGTGCGTCATCAGGCTGGTAAAGACAATAAAGCGGAAGTTGAGCAAGCTTACCAAGTGGCTGGTGCTAAGAACTTTCAGGTAACCGAATTTATTGATGATATTGCGCAAGCTTACGCATGGGCGGATTTGTTAGTTTGTCGCTCTGGTGCGTTAACGGTTTCAGAAATTTCAGCAGCAGGCGTTGCTGCTATTTTCATCCCATTTATGCACAAAGATAGGCAACAAGCACTGAATGCCGATCATTTAGTAGAATGTGGCGCAGCCAAAATGATAGAACAGCCGCAATTGACGGTTGAAAAGCTCAGTCAAACTATTGCTCAACTCGAACGCACCCAATTATTAGATATGGCTAACAAAGCTCGTCAAGCAGCAAAATTAGACGCAGACCAAGTGGTTGCTGATGCCATTATCGCTATTACTGAGAAATGAGAACCTATTCATGAAGATCAAACATACTCAAGACTTAGCTCAAATCCGAGCAATGGTGCCTGAAATGCGCCGAGTTAAATGCATACACTTTATCGGCATAGGTGGTGCAGGTATGAGCGGTATAGCGGAAGTGTTACTGAATGAAGGTTATCAGATCACAGGCTCTGACATCGCGGCTAATGCGGTGACCGAACGTTTAGAAAGTATCGGTGCGTCTGTATTCATTGGTCATCAAGCGTCGAACATTGACCAAGCAAGTGTGGTGGTTGTATCAACGGCGATTAATGAGCAAAACCCAGAAATTCAAGCGGCTCGTGAAAAGCGTATTCCAATTGTACGTCGCGCTGAAATGTTAGCTGAGTTGATGCGTTTCCGTCATGGTATCGCAGTTGCGGGTACGCACGGCAAAACAACCACTACCGCTCTAGTGACTCAAATCTATTCAGAAGCAGGTATGGACCCGACTTTTGTTAACGGTGGTTTAGTGAAAAGCGCGGGCACAAACGCTCGTTTAGGCTCAAGCCGAGTACTGATTGCTGAAGCTGATGAGAGTGATGCATCATTTCTTCACTTGCAGCCAATGGCTACCATTGTGACCAACATTGAAGCTGACCATATGGATACTTATGGCGGTGACTTCGAAACGTTGAAGCAGACGTTCGTCGACTTCTTGCATAATCTGCCATTTTACGGTCAAGCCATTTTATGTATTGATGATCCAGTGGTTCGTGAACTGATTCCACGAATTAGCCGTCAGGTTATCACTTATGGTTTCTCTGAAGATGCGGATGTGCGTATTGAAAACTACCGTCAGCAAGGACAACAAGGCCAGTTCACGGTTGTTCGTGAAGGAAAACAGAATTTAGACATTACGCTGAACATTCCAGGCCGCCACAATGCTCTCAATGCTTCGGCTGCAATAGCAGTTGCGACGGAGGATGACATCAGTGATGAAGCCATTCTAAAAGCATTGATTAGTACACAAGGTACAGGTCGTCGCTTTGATCATTTAGGTGAATTCGAAACCGGTAATGGTGTTGCAATGCTGGTGGACGACTATGGTCACCATCCAACAGAAGTGGACGTTACCATCAAAGCTGCTCGTAGCGGCTGGACTGATAAGCGTCTGGTGATGATATTCCAGCCACACCGTTATACTCGTACTCGCGATCTCTATGATGATTTTGCTAATGTGCTAGAGCAGGTCGATGTACTGATTATGCTGGATGTTTATTCTGCAGGTGAAAAGCCAATTGCAGGTGCAGATGGTCGTTCACTTTGTCGAACCATTCGTAGTCGAGGAAAAGTTGACCCTATCTTCGTTTCAGATAGTAAGACTTTGCCTGCTGTGTTAGCCAATGTATTACAAGATGGTGACTTAGTTCTGACTCAAGGCGCTGGTGATGTGGGCAAAGTAGCCAAACACTTACAATCTTTACAATTGAATATTGAAAAGATGCAAAAATATTAAATTCGTTGCTTATGGGTGTCCCATTCGTGATATTGGTGGTACTCCTACCAGTTTTATTTATTTGAGTGTTTGATACTTTTAGTGTCCTCAGTATAATCCTTAGGTTAAAGTTATTGCTTTTGCCTCTATTGTACATTGAAATAGGGAATTAAATTGCCAGTCGTCAACAGGAACAACGAACTTTGATAAATAGTACATTTTCTCAAGGTCGTATTATGTCCCGTTCACCATTAGTCAGAGAGCACATCGTAGGTGCCAGCTTTTTACTTATGGTGTTGTTGTTGGTTGGTGTTTTGTTGTATTCAACGATCAGTTGGATGTGGGATGAAGAGAGGCTGCCGCTCTCAAAGATAGTTTTGCAAGGTGACTTACAATACGTATCCGCGTTTGATGTTCAGCGTGCTTTTGGTCAACTTGATCATATTGGCACATTTATGTCGCAGGATATTAACGAGCTGCAATCCAGTGCTCAGTCAATTCCTTGGGTATCTCATGCTTCAATCCGCAAACAGTGGCCAGACACAATAAAAGTATTTTTAACTGAATATCAGGTTAAAGCTATTTGGAATGGTAATTCGTTGCTTGATGATAAAGGTATTGTCTTTAATGGCGATATTGCTCAAGTAAATGAAGAACATGTCAAACTATATGGACCAGATGGCAGTGCACCTGAAGTTTTAAATATTTGGAAAGAATACAGCCCTAAATTTCAGCAGATTGGTTTAAATATATCCTCTCTGGTATTAAACGAGCGTCGAGCTTGGCAAATTATTTTAGACAATGGAATTCGCTTAGAATTAGGAAAAGAGTCTTTAGAAGAGCGAATTAACCGTTTCTTTTTACTCTACAAGCAGCTAGGTAATGATGCTGAACGTGTGAGTTATATCGATCTCAGATACGATACCGGAGCGGCCGTTGGTTGGTTTCCTGATCAAGAATTAGCGCAAGAGAGCACAGATGAGTAAAACAGCTGATGACAAATTAATTGTTGGTCTCGATATAGGCACAGCCACCGTTTCAGCCTTAGTTGGTGAATTACTTCCTGACGGTCAAATTAATATCATTGGCGCAGGTACCAGCCCTTCCAGAGGAATGGATAAAGGCGGCGTAAATGATCTAGAGTCGGTGGTTAAATCTGTTCAGCGTGCAATTGACCAAGCTGAATTGATGGCTGAGTGCCAAATTAGTAATGTGTTTCTATCGATCTCTGGTCGACATATTACAAGTAGAATTGAAAAAGGCATGGGAACTATTTCTGAGGGCGAAGTTTCTCAAGAGGATATGGATCGTGCTATTCATACCGCGAAGTCGATTAAAATTAGTGAGGAACAGCGTATTTTGCATGTAATTCCTCAAGAATTTACGATTGATTATCAGGAAGGTATAAAAAATCCGCTAGGATTATCGGGAGTACGCATGGAAGTCAGCGTGCACTTGATTACTTGCCATAGTGATATGGCAAGAAACATTATTAAAGCTGTTGAACGTTGCGGATTGAAAGTTGAGCAGTTAGTGTATTCAGGGTTAGCAGCAAGTAATGCTGTTATCACTGAAGACGAGCGAGAGCTTGGTGTGTGTGTTATTGACATTGGTGCTGGTACGATGGATATCGCTATTTGGACTGGTGGTGCGCTAAGACATACAGAAGTATTCTCGTACGCGGGCAATGCGGTTACAAGCGATATAGCGTTTGCTTTCGGCACCCCAGTTAACGACGCTGAAGAGATCAAAGTTAAGTACGGCTGTGCGTTAAGTGAGTTGGTGAGTAAGGATGATACGGTAAATGTACCAAGTGTTGGCGGAAGACCATCACGAAGTTTACAACGTCAAACCTTGTCGGAAGTGATTGAGCCTCGCTACACTGAGTTAATGGGCTTAGTTAACCAGACCATCGATAGTGTCCAAGAGAATTTGCGAAAAGAAGGCATTAAGCACCATTTAGCTGCAGGTGTTGTTCTAACTGGTGGTGCTTCGCAAATTGAAGGTTTAGTGGAATGTGCAGAGCGTGTATTCCGCAATCAAGTTAGGGTAGGTAAGCCTCTCGAAGTGAGTGGACTTACTGATTACGTTAAAGAGCCGTATCATTCTACGGCAGTTGGTTTACTTCATTACGCGAAAGACAGTCAAATTAATGACGACATTGAGTTTCAAGAGCCTAAGCGCCAATCAGTGTCTAGTGTATTTGGTCGTTTGCGTAATTGGATACAAAAAGAGTTTTAACCTGAGTTGCAGGAAAAACGGAGATAACACATGTTTGAACCGATGATGGAAATGTCTGACGACGCGGTAATTAAAGTTGTTGGAGTTGGTGGCGGCGGCGGTAACGCTGTAGAACATATGGTGCGTGAGTCCATTGAAGGCGTGGAATTCATCAGTATCAACACGGATGCACAAGCACTTCGCAAAACCAGCGTAAGCAGCGTCATTCAAATCGGTGGTGATATCACTAAAGGTTTGGGCGCAGGTGCTAATCCTCAAGTGGGACGTGATGCAGCTCTAGAAAGCCGAGATCGAATTAAAGAATTACTAGCTGGTGCCGATATGGTGTTTATCGCAGCTGGTATGGGCGGCGGTACCGGTACTGGTGCTGCTCCTGTTATTGCTGAAGTGGCAAAAGAACTGGGCATCTTAACCGTTGCTGTAGTGACTAAACCATTTAGCTTTGAAGGTAAAAAACGTCTTGCGTTTGCTGAACAAGGAATTGAAGAGCTTTCTAAACATGTTGACTCTTTGATTACTATTCCAAATGAAAAACTGTTGAAAGTACTGGGTCGTGGTATCACTTTACTTGAAGCCTTTGCTAGCGCGAATGACGTACTTAAGAATGCAGTACAAGGGATTGCAGAGCTAATCACTCGCCCTGGCATGATTAACGTGGACTTTGCAGACGTACGCACCGTAATGTCTGAAATGGGTCACGCTATGATGGGTAGTGGTATTGCCAAAGGTGAAGACCGCGCTGAAGAAGCTGCTGAAATGGCAATTTCAAGTCCTCTACTTGAAGACATCGATCTTGCTGGTGCTCGCGGCGTATTGGTTAACATCACTGCTGGTCTGGATATGAGACTTGATGAGTTCGAAACGGTTGGTAACACTGTTAAAGCGTTTGCTTCTGACAATGCAACTGTCGTTATCGGTACATCGTTAGATCCAGATATGGCTGATGAAATTCGCGTAACGGTTGTAGCTACAGGTATTGGTAACGAAAGAAAACCAGATATTACTTTAGTTGCAGGCGGTAAAGCGAAAGTTGCACCAGTCACTCAACCACAAGTTGCGGTAGCAGCAAAAGTGGAAGAGAAACCGGCACAACCTTTGCATGAAAAGACAGAAGTGAAAGTACAGCCTTCACCGACGTCAAATACCTCTTCTTCTTCTAGCCAAGGGCAGAATGTTGCTCCGAAGCCAGAAAAAGAGAGTGGATATCTGGATATACCTGCGTTTTTACGTCGTCAGGCTGATTAAAATACCGCCACAATTTGACAGTGTTCAAAATTTTGGTAATATGTCGGTCGGTAAAGTTACCGGCCGAGCTTTGTGGCATTGATTTAGAGGCAAACAGATGATCAGACAACGTACTCTGAAAGAGATAGTGAAAACAACTGGTGTGGGTCTCCACTCTGGTCGTAAAGTCACGCTTACTCTTCGCCCAGCCGCTGCAAACACAGGTATTATTTACCGTCGTACTGACGTAAATCCACCAGTTGATTTTCCAGCTGACCCAGAATCTGTACGCGACACTATGCTGTGTACTGCATTAGTTAACGATGAAGGCATTCGTATCTCTACTGTAGAGCACTTAAGTGCAGCTCTTGCTGGTATGGGTATTGATAACGTCATTATCGAAGTGGATGCACCAGAAATTCCAATTATGGATGGTAGTGCGAGTCCGTTTGTATACCTTCTTCAACAAGCAGGTATCGAGACTCAAAACGCGCCTAAGCGATTCATCCGTATTAAAAAGCCAGTTCGTTTTGAAGATGGTGATAAGTGGGCTGAAATGCGTCCACATAACGGCTTCAAAATGGATTTCCAAATTGAGTTTGACCACCCAGCAATCGATGGTGACGATCAACGCTTAGTGTTTGATTTTTCAACTCAAGGCTTTATCAAAGAGATTTCTCGCGCTCGTACTTTCGGTTTCATGCGTGATATCGAGTACTTGCAATCGCAAAACCTATGTTTAGGTGGCAGCTTTGACTGTGCTATCGTTTTGGATGATTACCGCATTCTTAACGAAGAAGGCCTGCGTTTCGCTAACGAGTTTGTGACTCACAAAGTACTTGATGCAATTGGTGACTTGTACATGTGTGGTCATGCTATTGTTGGTGAGTTCAGTGCTTATAAATCAGGTCATGGTCTGAATAACCAATTACTACGTAAAGTATTGGCAGATCAAGAAGCTTGGGAGTGGGCGACTTTCGAAGAGGAAGTAGGTTCACCAGTAGCGTTTGCAGACCCAAACGTGGTTCTAGCGTAAAACATCAAGATTTTAAGAAGCCAGACTAAGTCTGGCTTTTTTGTGTCTATCGTTGGTAAAACTACTTTATATTTTAAAAGTTACTTTTTCGCGAGTTTTGCGATGTTCTCTAATCGTTGTTTAACCTTAGGGTTGGCATTTTGAGCAACCATTAACAACGATGAAGCGGCATTTTCTGAAAGTGGGGGGCGAGGAATTGCCTCTTTTTGATCCTTGCTTGAACCTTTTTGGGTGCGATAAATCGCTGGGTTGATCTTTATTTCAATGCTGATCAGTTTTCCAAAGCCCTGATTTCTCAGCTGGTTGAGGATATTCAACCGCTCATAGTCCACTTTCATTTTGATCGATGCACTAGCGGCTTCCAAAACTAAATGTCCACCACGAACGTTTGCCGCTCTTATATGTGGTTCAATACCTTTAGGCAAAAGCGTTTTTAATATTTGGTTGATCTGGATGATCTCTTTCGCGTGCTGTTGTAACTTACTCAGCCGAGATGACTCAATCAATTCGTCTGTAGATGTGGGGCGATGATCTCGCATTCCGCACTCCTTTTATAAAGTTCTGCAGCATTCTATAACGATTCTTTGCTGACTGAAATGAGCGATTGAAGATGTATTCTTTAGTGCCCGATAGCCTAAAACATTGGGCTTAGTGCACAAAATACAAAGCTCAAAGCAAACAAGTCCTAATGTTATTGGTTGTTGAACGAAAAATTACTTAAACTATGCGCCACTAGTGTCTTGAAAATAAACGTCATCATCACAATATCAGAAGATACATGATTTATCTCAGTATCCTTAGTTGAAAACAGGTAGAGACTGAAGGCATTTAGAGATCGCGGACGATCTAAGCAAAGAGAGATTCACAAGAAATGATAACTAAGCTACTGACAAAAGTGGTCGGCAGTCGTAATGACAGAACACTTCGCCGCCTAAGAAAAATTGTAAAAGAAATTAATAATTATGAGCCTGCATTTGAAGCTCTGTCCGATGAAGAGCTAAAGGCTAAAACGGTAGAGTTTCGTCAACGTCTTGAGCAAGGTGAAAATCTAGACCAATTACTACCTGAGGCATTCGCTACTGTTCGTGAAGCTTCGAAGCGTGTATTTGGCATGCGTCATTTTGACGTTCAGCTAATCGGCGGTATGGTACTGAACTCTGGCCAAATTGCAGAGATGCGTACAGGTGAAGGTAAAACACTGACAGCAACGCTTCCAGCGTACCTGAATGCTTTGCCAAGCAAAGGTGTTCACATTGTTACAGTGAATGACTACCTAGCGAAGCGTGACGCAGAAACAAACCGCCCACTATTTGAATTTCTAGGTCTGACAGTTGGTATCAACGTACCTAACATGTCGCCACCTGCAAAGAAAGAAGCTTACCAAGCAGACATCTTATACGGAACAAACAACGAGTTTGGCTTCGACTACCTTCGTGACAACATGGCATTCCGCCCTGAAGACCGCGTGCAACGTGAACGTTTCTTTGCTGTTGTCGATGAGGTTGACTCAATTCTTATTGATGAAGCACGTACACCATTAATTATCTCAGGTCCGGCTGAAGACAGTTCTGAGCTCTATACTCGCATTAACACTCTTATTCCGTCTCTGCAGCTTCAAGATAAAGAAGACTCTGAGGAGTACCGCGGTGATGGTCACTACACTGTAGACGAGAAATCTAAGCAGGTTTACCTCACTGAAACTGGTCAGGAATTTGTTGAGGAGTTGCTGGTTAAGAATGGTTTAATGCAAGAGGGCGATACACTTTACTCTCCTGCGAATATCAGTCTGCTTCACCATGTGAACGCTGCGCTACGTGCTCACGTTCTGTTTGAGAAAAACGTCGACTACATTGTGACGGAAGAAGGTGAAGTCGTTATCGTTGATGAACACACAGGCCGTACTATGCCTGGTCGTCGTTGGTCTGATGGTTTGCATCAAGCAGTTGAAGCGAAAGAAGGCGTTAAGATCCAGAACGAAAACCAAACTCTGGCATCGATTACTTTCCAGAACTACTTCCGTTTATACGAAAAACTGTCAGGTATGACAGGTACAGCAGATACAGAAGCATTTGAATTCCAACAAATCTATGGTTTGGAAACAGTGGTTATTCCAACTAACAAGCCTATGATTCGTAACGATATGCCGGATATGGTGTACCGTACAGAAGCTGAAAAGTTTGCTGCTATCATCGAAGACATTAAAATTTGTGTTGAAAAAGGTCAGCCTGTACTGGTTGGTACGGTTTCGATAGAAAAATCTGAATTGCTGTCTAATGCACTGAAGAAAGCAAAGATCAAACACAGCGTACTGAACGCGAAGTTCCATGAGAAAGAAGCGGAAATCGTTGCTGAAGCGGGTAAACCAGGTTCAGTTACTATCGCGACTAACATGGCTGGTCGTGGTACGGATATCGTGCTTGGCGGTAGCTGGCAGATGCAAGTTGAATCGCTAAACAATCCAACTCAAGAGCAAATTGACGCAATTAAAGCGGAATGGCGTAAAGTTCACGATCAAGTTTTAGAAGCCGGTGGTTTACATATCATTGGTACTGAGCGTCACGAATCACGTCGTATCGATAACCAGCTACGTGGTCGTTCAGGTCGTCAGGGTGATGCGGGTTCTTCTCGTTTCTATCTGTCAATGGAAGACACACTGCTACGTATTTTCACTTCAGACCGTATGGCAAGCTTGATTCAAAGCGGTATGGAAGAAGGTGAAGCGATCGAATCTAAGATGCTTTCTCGCTCAATTGAAAAAGCTCAACGTAAAGTTGAAGGTCGTAACTTCGATATTCGTAAACAGCTTCTTGAATATGATGATGTTGCCAATGATCAGCGTCGCGTCGTTTACGAGCTTCGTGATGAGTTGATGAGCACGGACGATATTAGTGAAATGATCGAACAAAACCGTGCTGACGTTATGACATCAGTGATCGATCAATACATTCCACCACAATCACTTGATGACATGTGGGATATCGCCGGTCTACAAGATCGCTTGAAGCACGATTTCGATCTTGATCTGCCTATTCAGTCTTGGTTGGATGAAGACGACAAACTGTATGAAGAAGCACTTCGCGAACGTATTCTTGAAAACTCGGTAACGGTTTATAAGAACAAAGAAGAAGTGGTTGGCGCTTCAGTGATGCGTAACTTTGAGAAATCTGTAATGCTACAGACTCTTGATACACTGTGGAAAGAGCACCTTGCTGCTATGGACCACCTGCGTCAAGGTATTCACTTACGTGGCTATGCACAGAAGAACCCGAAACAAGAGTACAAGCGTGAATCGTTTGAGCTGTTCGAAGAGCTTCTAGAATCACTGAAGTCAGACGTGATCGCGATTCTTTCTAAAGTACGTGTTCAACAGCAAGAAGAAGTTGAGCGTATGGAGGAGCAACGCCGTGCTCAAGCAGAGCAAGCGGCTCGTATGAGTCAAGCTCAGCACGCCAATGCGAATGGTGAAGAGTCTGAATCTCAAGCTGAACGTAAAGTGGGTCGTAATGAACCTTGTCCTTGCGGTTCAGGCAAGAAGTATAAGCAGTGCCATGGCAAAATTGCCTAATAAAAATAAATAGAAAAGAGTCGCTTAGGCGGCTCTTTTTTTAAGTAAAGAAAGACAAAGGAACACAGATGAAACGAATTCATATCGTGGCGGGTATTATCTTCAATCAGGATAAATCGCAAATCTTTATCACTAAACGCCCAGACAATTTGCACAAAGGTGGTTTCTGGGAATTTCCGGGTGGCAAAGTTGAAGAAGGTGAAAGCGTTGAACAAGCGATGACTCGTGAGCTTGAAGAAGAAATTGGCATTGAAGTGACGGAGCAGTATCTGTTTGAGCATCTGGAATACGATTACCCAGAAAAATCACTGAAGTTTGACTTCATCGTCATCAGCAACTTCAACAAAGAACCATATGGCAAAGAAGGGCAAGAAGGACTTTGGGTAGACATTGCAGAACTCGTAAATTACCAGTTTCCAGAAGCCAATGTTCCAATCCTCGAACGTGTTATTAAAGAGTTTTCTTAAGTGCTAGCTATCAACCTCGATAGTTGGTAGTTTAAAAAGCGTAAATCGGAATAACACTATGCAGGACTGCGTAGTCACGAGTAAATGGAGAAATTTGCAATGGTAAGAATTGCAATTGCAGGCGCAGCTGGACGTATGGGCCGCAATCTGGTCAAAGCAGCACATCATAATTCAGAATCAACAGTGGGTGCAGGATCTGAGCGTCCTGAGTCTTCTCTAGTCGGAGTGGATGTTGGTGAGTTATGTGGTGTTGGTCGATTTGATGTCGCTTTGGTGGATAATCTGGAATTAGCGGTCGATAACTTCGATGTTATCGTGGATTTCACAGCACCAGCGAGCACACTAGCAAATATTGAACTGTGTAAGAAGCATGGCAAAAAGCTGATCATTGGTACTACGGGTTTTACCGATGAAGAGCGTGAGCTGATCAATGAAGCCGCGAAAGTTATCCCTATTGTGATGGCCCCAAACTACAGTGTAGGTGTGAACCTAGTATTCAAGCTTCTAGAGAAGGCAGCCAAAGTAATGGGTGACTACTGCGATATCGAAATTATCGAAGCGCACCATCGACACAAAGTGGATGCTCCATCGGGTACTGCGATTGGTATGGGTGAAGCCATTGCTGGAGCAATGGGCAACAAACTCAATGATGTTGCTGTGTACGCGCGTGAAGGTATCACTGGGGAACGAACTAGAGATGAAATCGGATTTGCGACCATTCGCGCTGGTGACATCATTGGTGAACACACTGCTATGTTTGCTGATATTGGTGAACGAGTAGAGATCACTCATAAGGCAACAGATCGAATGACATTTGCCAACGGTGCTATTCGTGCTGCAGTTTGGTTGAATCAAAAATCAGCAGGTTTTTACACCATGACTGATGTACTAGGTTTGAATGAACTGTAATTACATAATTATGCGTCAAGTTCGCTTGGCGCATAAGAATTTCTCTAACATTTTCTAATCAAATTTTCTTTCCTATAATTTAGCTTATCCTTTAACTTTTTAAGTGATTTTGTCATGTTGAGGTTGATTTCTCCAACTTTCCTCTGTTTTTGACAATAAAAAAATGATATTAACGTTTGCTTATTTTTTTTTGCGCTGATTTCGATTATTAACAAACTATTTTTGTCTAATTTAAAATCAAAGCCCTATAAATGTTGTTTTTGAATGAGTAAAACATGCTTTTTTGATGGGTTAGAGCTCTTTTTTAGCTCTAAGGTAATAAATTTGAGTTTAATTTATCTGCTAACGTTGACATAGGTCACAGCGATCTCTAAAATACCGCCAATTTGTCAAAATTAGCCTAGAGCATGATTTTCACGCGAACAGGAAGGCAAATTTGCAATTTAATTTAAATTTTATGCATTTTTATTCTGGAGGTTGTCTTGAGTAAATCAGCACTGTTAGTCCTAGAAGATGGGACAGTGTTCCGCGGAGTGTCCATTGGGGCAGATGGTTCATCCGTTGGTGAAGTCGTTTTTAATACCTCGATGACGGGGTACCAAGAAATCCTCACTGATCCTTCCTATTCTCAACAAATCGTTACACTAACTTATCCTCACATTGGCAATACCGGCACTAATACCGAAGATGAAGAATCTTCTTCAATTCATGCACAAGGCCTTGTGATTCGCGATCTTCCTCTTATCGCTTCTAACTTCCGTAGTGAAAAATCTCTTTCTGATTACCTTAAATCACAAAATATCGTCGGTATTGCTGATATCGATACGCGTAAACTTACGCGCATTTTACGTGAGAAAGGCGCTCAGAACGGTTGCATTATGGCAGGCGATAACCTAGATGAAGCTCTTGCGTTGGTTAAAGCTAAAGAGTTCCCAGGCCTTAAAGGCATGGACTTGGCGAAAGTTGTAACGACGAAAGAAGCGTATGAATGGAAACAAGGTTCGTGGACACTGGAAGGTGGTCTACCTGAACCTAAAGATGACAGTGAGTTGCCATACCATGTAGTGGCTTACGATTTTGGTGCGAAACGCAATATCCTACGTATGTTAGTTGACCGCGGTTGTCGTTTAACTGTAGTACCTGCAGAAACTTCAGCTGAAGAAGTACTAGCGATGAACCCAGATGGCGTATTCCTATCGAATGGCCCTGGTGACCCAGAGCCATGTACTTACGCGATTGAAGCAACGAAAGTGTTCCTTGATAAAGCTCTGCCGGTATTTGGTATCTGTTTAGGTCACCAAATCCTAGCGTTGGCTTCAGGTGCTAAAACAGTAAAAATGAAGTTTGGCCACCATGGTGCAAACCACCCGGTTAAAGATATTGACCGTGATGTGGTCATGATTACTTCTCAAAACCACGGTTTTGCTGCGGACGAAGCAACGCTACCTGAGAACCTACGTGCAACGCACAAGTCTCTATTTGACGGTTCTCTGCAAGGTATTCACCGTACGGACAAACCGGCATTCAGCTTCCAGGGTCACCCTGAAGCGAGCCCAGGTCCGCACGATGCTGCACCGCTATTTGACCACTTCATTGAATTGATTAAACAACACCGCGCTTAATTTGGAGTAGTAGATAATGCCAAAACGTACTGACATTCAGAGCATTCTTATTTTAGGTGCAGGTCCAATTGTTATCGGTCAGGCTTGTGAGTTTGACTACTCTGGCGCTCAAGCGTGTAAAGCACTACGCGAAGAGGGCTACCGAGTTATTCTTGTGAACTCAAACCCTGCAACTATCATGACTGACCCAGAAATGGCTGATGCAACATACATCGAGCCAATCCACTGGGAAGTTGTACGTAAGATCATCGAGAAAGAGCGCCCAGATGCGATTCTTCCAACAATGGGTGGTCAAACGGCTCTTAACTGTGCGCTTGCTCTAGAAGCAAATGGCGTTCTTAAAGAGTTCGGCGTAGAGATGATTGGTGCGACTGCAGATGCAATCGACAAAGCTGAAGACCGTTCTCGCTTTGATAAAGCAATGAAGTCTATCGGTTTAGAATGTCCACGCGCTGATACTGCCAAAACAATGGAAGATGCTTACCGTGTCCTAGATATGGTTGGTTTCCCATGTATTATCCGCCCTTCATTCACTATGGGTGGTACTGGTGGTGGTATCGCTTATAACAAAGAAGAGTTCGAAGAAATCTGTCGCCGTGGTTTGGATCTTTCTCCAACTAACGAGCTGCTTATCGATGAATCTCTAATTGGTTGGAAAGAGTACGAGATGGAAGTTGTTCGTGATAAGAACGACAACTGTATCATCGTTTGTGCGATTGAAAACTTTGACCCAATGGGTATTCACACAGGTGACTCGATCACGGTAGCACCAGCTCAAACGCTAACGGATAAAGAGTACCAGCTAATGCGTAATGCATCGCTAGCAGTACTGCGTGAAATCGGTGTAGAGACTGGTGGTTCAAACGTTCAGTTTGGTATCAACCCGAAAGATGGCCGTATGGTTATCATCGAGATGAACCCACGTGTATCTCGTTCTTCTGCTCTTGCTTCGAAAGCAACTGGTTTCCCAATCGCGAAAATCGCAGCGAAACTGGCAGTTGGCTTCACTCTTGATGAGCTAATGAATGACATCACTGGTGGTGCAACACCAGCATCATTCGAACCAACAATCGACTACGTTGTGACTAAGATTCCTCGCTTTAACTTCGAGAAATTTGCTGGCGCAAATAGCCGCCTAACGACACAGATGAAGTCTGTTGGTGAGGTAATGGCAATCGGTCGTAACCAACAAGAATCGCTACAAAAAGCACTTCGTGGCCTAGAAGTAGGTGCGAACGGCTTGGATGAAATGGTTGACCTAGATGCACCAGATGCTTTGACTAAAATCCGTCACGAGCTAAAAGAAGCTGGTGCTGAGCGTATTTGGTACATCGCAGACGCATTCCGTGCAGGTATGTCAGTTGATGGCGTATTCAATCTAACCAATATTGACCGTTGGTTCCTAGTTCAAATCGAAGAACTGGTTAAGTTGGAAGAGCAAGTGAAAGCGGGCGGTTTCGCTGGTCTGACTAAAGATGTGCTGAAACAGATGAAGCGTAAAGGCTTCGCTGATGCTCGTCTGTCTAAACTGCTAGGTGTTGCTGAAAGCGAAATTCGTCGCCTACGTGACCAGTACGATATTCACCCAGTTTACAAACGTGTGGATACTTGTGCTGCTGAATTTGCTTCAGATACCGCATACATGTACTCATCTTACGATGAAGAGTGTGAAGCGAACCCAACAGATAAAGACAAGATCATGGTTCTTGGCGGCGGTCCAAACCGTATCGGTCAAGGTATCGAATTTGACTACTGTTGTGTACACGCATCTCTAGCACTTCGCGAAGATGGCTACGAAACTATCATGGTTAACTGTAACCCTGAGACAGTTTCTACAGACTACGACACTTCAGACCGTCTGTACTTCGAACCAGTAACACTGGAAGACGTACTAGCAATCGTACGTGTTGAAAAGCCAAAAGGCGTTATCGTTCAGTACGGTGGTCAAACTCCACTGAAACTAGCGCGTGCTTTAGAAGCGGCTGGCGTGCCTATCATTGGTACTAGCCCAGATGCTATCGACCGTGCAGAAGACCGTGAACGCTTCCAAGCTGCTGTTGAACGTTTAGGCCTGCTACAGCCTGAAAACGCAACAGTAACAACAATGGAACAGGCGATTGATAAATCTAAAGAGATCGGCTTCCCACTCGTTGTGCGTCCTTCATATGTACTGGGTGGTCGTGCGATGGAAATCGTATATGACGAGCAAGACCTACGTCGTTACTTTAACGAAGCGGTAAGCGTGTCAAACGAGTCTCCTGTTCTACTTGACCGTTTCCTAGATGACGCAACAGAAGTGGATATCGATGCTATCTGTGACGGTGAGCGTGTGGTTATCGGCGGTATCATGGAGCACATCGAGCAGGCAGGTGTTCACTCAGGTGACTCAGCATGTTCGCTTCCAGCATACACGCTAAGCCAAGAAATTCAGGACAAGATGCGTGAACAAGTAGAGAAACTGGCTTTCGAACTTGGTGTACGCGGTTTGATGAACACTCAGTTTGCTGTGAAAGATAACGAAGTTTACCTCATCGAAGTAAACCCACGTGCTGCACGTACAGTACCATTCGTATCTAAAGCAACTGGCGCACCACTAGCGAAAATCGCTGCGCGTGTTATGGCTGGTCAAACTCTTGAGCAACAAGGTTTCACGAAAGAGATCATCCCACCATACTACTCAGTAAAAGAAGTGGTACTGCCGTTCAACAAGTTCCCTGGCGTTGACCCACTATTAGGCCCAGAAATGCGCTCTACTGGTGAGGTTATGGGTGTTGGTGCAACATTTGCTGAAGCATACGCGAAAGCTGAGCTAGGCTGTGGCTCTGTTTACCCAGAAGGTGGTCGTGCACTACTTTCAGTACGTGAAGGTGATAAAGAGCGCGTTGTTGACCTAGCTTCTAAGCTAGTGAAACTGGGTTACCAACTAGATGCAACTCACGGTACTGCTGTGATTCTAGGTGAAGCCGGTATCAACCCACGCTTGGTAAACAAAGTTCATGAAGGCCGTCCACACATTCTGGACCGTATCAAGAACAATGAATACACCTACATCGTGAACACAGCATCAGGTCGTCAAGCTATTGAAGATTCTAAAGTACTACGTCGTGGTGCTTTGGCTGAGAAAGTGAACTACACAACAACGCTAAATGCAGCGTTCGCAACCTGTATGTCTCACACTGCTGACGCGAAAGCATCAGTAACATCAGTACAAGAACTTCACGCTAAAGTGAAAGCTAGCTTAGCGTAATGAATAATAAATTGATAAACCTAAGGTTTATCTGACAACCTCATTGCCCGCTCATTTGAGCGGGCTTTTTTAGGCCTGTATTTTGGCAAAGCTAACGTTTGAAGATTAAAGACTATCTATATCATTGATGAATTATTGGAATAGGTTGTGTTCTGTTGTTTCACTATTTCAATCACTTACTCAGTGATACTTTAGCCACTCGGTCGTATTGGTTGTGGAATGTCATGGAAGTCTCGTTAGATATATTAGTCATTTTGTTTTTTGTTGCTGGCGCAGCAGGTTTTATTGATGCGATGGCTGGTGGCGGTGGCTTATTAACACTTCCAGCACTTTTGGCTGCAGGTGTTCCTCCAACCAATGCTTTGGCGACAAATAAGCTCCAAAGCTCTTTTGGTAGCTTCTCTGCCAGTATGTATTTCGTACGCAGTGGTATCGTTAATCTTAAAGAGATGCGACTTGCCATTGTGTGTACTTTTATTGGTGCCGCAACTGGGGCTTTGCTGGTACAACAGTTTGATACGTCATTCTTGACGAGTTTAATTCCCATTCTATTGGTTGCGATTTCTCTCTACTTTCTATTCGCGCCGCAGACCAAGGCTGACTCCGGTAAAAAACCGCTTTCAGAAGCTGCATTTGCCTACAGTGTCGGAAGCTGTGTGGGCTTTTACGATGGATTTTTTGGACCGGGTACAGGCTCCATTTTCACTGTGTGTTTTGTCGTTTTAGGTCATTTTACTTTAGTCGAAGCAACGGCTAGAACGAAAGTTCTTAACTTCACATCAAATATCGCAGCGCTGCTATTCTTCGTTATTGCTGGGTTACCTATCTGGAAGTTAGGTTTGGTCATGGCTGTCGGGCAGTTTATTGGTGCTCGTGTTGGTGCCAAAGTTGTCATATCTAAAGGACAAAAATGGATACGCCCACTTGTGATTGTTATGTCTATGCTGATGGCGTTTAAGCTTTTGTGGGAACAGCACTCACAATGGTTTCTATCAATGTTTTAACCCGCTCTGTACGGTAGTTGGTTGCTCTTAGGCAGATGTGAATAGGGCGGATTAGCGGTGTGAGTTCGATAAAGTTAAAGCAATAACGCGCATCTATCTGCAGAGTATTGATCATAGAAAGTGGTACTAAAGCTGGAGCGACGCCTTCCAGTGCGAGCTGGGCAGACGCCATATAAGAATCCATTTCCATCACAGGTGTAATACCCAACTTATCTAGAAATGCAGCCTGATAAGTGTTAGCGGTATTGGTGAGATCATTGGTAATGATCTCACTTGGCAAATGGGTTAGTTGGTTCTTACTGACAATGCAGAATGGCTCATCATACAAATGAAAAGTCATAAGACCATGATTACCGGGTAGATACCCAGCACAAAAACCTATGGTGGCTTTGCCTGATTGAACATGTTCTACGATACGTGGAGTGTGGTTGGTGGTAATGGTGAAGTGGGGATCTTTCTTACGATATGCCGCCATTACTTTCGTTAAGTAGCCTGCCACTAGTGTTTCTGAACAATCAATACGGATAAGCGTGTTGTCTTCAAGGGCTTGATTCTCATAGATCATACCTCTGAGTTCATTGAAAGTTGGCTCAATATTATCGATGAGTTGCTGACCTTCAGCGGTCAGCTTTATATGTCGCCCAGCAGGAGCTATAAGCTTTTTTCCTAACTTGTTTTCTAAATTGGCAATTCTTTTACTGACGGCTGACTGGCTGATATACAGTTGGCTGCCAGTTCGGCTCATCGTTTTCTGCTTGCTAAGAACCAATAGCGTTTCAATGCCTTCCAACAGCATATTTTGTCCAATGAGAATTAGGAATCGATTGAGTTAGTTTATCCTCATATTATTGATGAGGACAGTGGTTCGTTTATCTTGGATGTAAACCTATGAGAGCTGACAAGAGCCACGTCGAGTGGCTCTATTTCTATTTAGTGAGAGCGAAGGTTGGCAGTGATAAATGCCAGCGGATAGCACCAAGACGGATGATCAGCGTTGACGCGACGCCTGAAAGAAGCGCGACAGAGTTGTTATAACCCATCGCTAATGCGGTTGTATGGAATACACCGCCCACAATACATGCGGTTGCGTAGACTTCACTACGCAGAACCATTGGGATTTCTCTTGCCAGTACATCGCGGATAATGCCACCGCCACAGCCAGTAATTACCCCCATAATGATGGCGATCACGGCTGAATCTTGGTACATCAGTGCCTTTTCAACACCGATACCAACGAAAAAAGCCAAGCCAACAGCATCGCAAACCGGCAGAACCCACCAAGGAATACGTTTTGGCCTGCGCACTAATAGCATGGTTAAAATACAAGTAACGATAATGACCCAGATATAAGTTGTATCTTTTATCCAGAACACCGGTGTCGCACCAAGAGCCATATCTCGGATAGTCCCGCCACCGATAGCTGTAACACTCGCCAATACAGTGACACCGAAAGGATCCATTTTTAAACGACCAGCTAGCAATACGCCTGAAATAGCGAAAATAGCCGTACCAAACATATCGATTAAATAAAGTAATGAGGTATCCAATGTTATGCGCTACCAAAAATAGGTTTATCGAAAGGTGGTGGATTGTAAGACTTTTTTATCGAGCTGTTAATTGTTTCTTACTTGCTCAAAGTAGTGACAAACTTCTTCAATCGCGTTGAGTGTGCGAGGCGTTGAGCGATTGATCCAGTCTGAATTGAGAGACCAAACATGCCCCTGTTTGACTGCTGGAATTTCATCTTTCCAACTTAGCCACATGTTTCCGTTAGCAATGGCGTGTGCAGAGGTGAAAATAACATCTGGTTGAGCGACCAGAACTTGCTCGATCCCAACTTGAGGATATGGTGTCGAACTGTTCTCAAAGATGTTTTCGCCACCGCAAAAACGAAATACCTCACTTGGCCAACTGTCTTGTGCCAAAGTGATGATTGGTTTTTCACTGAGTTGATAAAAATAGCGAACAGGTGTGGCTCCTGAGAGCTCAGACGTCAGTGTATTCAAACGTTCACGGAATGCTTTAGCTGCCTGTTTCCCTTGTTGTGGGTCATCTGCGTATTGACTGAGAGCTTCAATATTGGAGGCAATATCGTCAAGTGTATTGACTTGGGAATTGTAAAACGTGAAACCGAGCTGCTTAAGTTTGGCTATCTCTTTAGCGGGGTTACCTTTCGGCCAAGCGATAATCAGATCAGGTTTAAGCGCTATGATCCGCTCTAACTTAATACCCTGATAGTTCGCAACTCTCTCTATGCTTTTGGCTTCCTCTGGATAATCACTGTAATCCGTTGCGCCGACAAGTTTATTGCCCAAACCAGCGGCAAAGGCTAACTCTGTTGCATGTGGAGCTAGGCTGATAATGCGCTGAACCGATTGGTCTGCTTGAGTGGGTGATGCAAGTAGTAAAGCAGTGAAGGCGAGTGACCAAAAACGCATTTATATTCCTTTATGAATGACGAGAAGCAGAAGGCTTTCGATAAAAATCCATAGAAAGAGTCGCCAAGCGATCAAGCTATGTATTTGAGACAAGTGCAGTGCAGAAGGAACAATACGACCACCTATCTTAGCTCGCACTACTTTTTGTTCCCCGTAGATTGCAGGGCCACCCAAAGCCAATTCGAGCTTCCCTCCGATTGCGCAGAGTAGCCAAGCGGGGCCAGGTAGTGGCCAAGAACGGCTCTGAGTTTTGATGGTTTGCAGAGCTTTACCCGAGTTATTGCCTAACGTAATGAACAAACTAAACAGTCTTAATGGTACATAATCTAATATTGCGATAGTGCGAACAATTGGCAATCCAAAAGGATTGAACTGAGAACGAGAAGGCGACCAAGCGCGAGCAAGTTCAGCCATTAATCGATAGATAAATGCCCCTGTTGCACCCAATAAAGCATACCAAAAAAGCACGGCAGCAACGTTACGGCCATAACCTACAATAATGGTCTCAGCACCTGCCTTGCCCAGTCCTACAGTAGATAGGGTGCTGGTTTCTCTATTCACAAAAGGTTCAAGCAGTTTACGAGCACCTACTTTGTCCTCTTTTGCCAAGGCCTTACCTAATTTGTTCGCGAGTTGGCCGTTATTGCGCCAATCTAAAGCCAAGATCAGTAGTGCTAATTCATAGAGTTGCGGCTGCCAGACAAGAGGTTTTAATGCGATACAGAACAGCAGTGCAGGGATGATCATTAGCAGCCAAGCTAGTGTGCCGGAAATGATACTTTGAGAGTAATTGTTGTTGGTATTGACTTTGTCAGCGAGAACTTCAGCAAACTTGTGCCACAAAATTGCAGGGTGAGAAGCTCTCGGAATCGGCAGAATGTAATGCAGCAAAAGTGCGCCCCACATAATGAGGAGCGCACCTTCAGCATAAACGGTCGAAATGATTTCGTTCATGGATATGAGTTGGTTACTTTAGCAACTCAACCATTTTTAGCACCATTTCTGATGAGCTTTGCGCTGCTAGCGGAAGGAACTCATCAAATGACATTGGCGATTCTTTGTCAGCTACGTCAGAGATTGCACGAACCACAACAAATGGTACTTGGAATTGGTGACACGTCTGAGCAATTGCAGACGCTTCCATTTCAACTGCAATAACAGAAGGGAAGTGTTTACGAATGAAGTCTTGTCGTTCAGCAGTACAAACGAAAGCGTCGCCAGTACAAATCAAACCGCGTACAGCATGTTTTTCAGTGTTGGTTTCGTTAGAGATAGATTCAAGCGCTTTCTCTGCCACAGCCATCAGTTTTTCGTCTGCCGCAAATGCTGCAGGCTGACCTGCCATCTGTCCCATTTCATAACCAAATGCGGTTACGTCTGCGTCGTGATGGCGTACTTCTGTTGAAATAACCACATCACCCATAGTTAGGCTTGAGTCAAAACCACCCGCAGAACCCGTGTTGATAACCACGTCTGGTTGGTATTCGTCTAGAAGAATTGTTGTACCAATCGCTGCTGCTACTTTGCCGATACCAGATTGAAGTAAAACGACATCAACGCCGTGAATGCTACCTGAGTAATAAGTACAGCCGCCTTTGCTGACTTCCTGACATTGCTCAAGAGCGTCTTTTAGAATTGCGACTTCTTGTTGCATCGCGCCGATGATGCCAATTTTCATGGAGTATCTCTTTTAAAAGTTATTAAGTGTAAAAATTGCCTGAAGTTTATCATGAGATTAGGCAATTTATCGAGATTCGACTGCTTATCTTATTGAACTCTGATTTCAACTCACTCAGCTAAGATCTATGGCTCAAATATCAGCCCTGCTAGGGTAAGGTTTTCTCTTAGTTCGGCAGCTCTACGACGGTTTACCCCGAAATCACTGTAACCAACGCGAGATTCAGAACGCACCAACAGATGACCATCTTCAATCTTCAGCTCAAGGTCATCAACAAAACGCATAATACTTGAAGTGCATTCGATTCGAAGATAGTTATCAGTTTTCTCTGCGGTTTGGGCGCCAGAAAGCGTTAAAGCTACGCGTTCAACCTGCTCCAGTGTTACACCAGAGCGTAATAAAAATGGAGCCAGCTTATATTTTTCTCTTGTTTCAGCGGTGGAAACGCAATTGGGTTTATTGCCACAAGGAGAATGTGTGCGATCGACCATCGGAGGAACTCCTTTGCTACAAGCACTCAATAGTACTGTTGAAAGAATAACAATTAGAACCTTATACATCTGCAAACCCTATTCGTCGTATCCCCAATAGCTGGATCGTACTCTCCTAGCTCTTCGGGGGAAAGTCATTCTACATATTAGACTCATTCACGCTGTTTAGTTTTAGAGGATTATGAATGGTCACAGAAAATAATTTGCGATTATATAAATAAAAAAGGATCCATGTTGAGAGGGATCCTTTTTTCAAAACCAAATTACTTAAATATTCAAGTAATCGAGAATGCCATCAGCGGCTTTACGGCCTTCATCGATTGCGGTTACCACAAGGTCTGAGCCTCGAACGGCATCTCCGCCCGCAAAGATTTTTTCGTTCGTTGTCTGGAACTTAAATGACTGCTCTGAAGGGGCTTTGATTCGACCCCATTGATCCAGTTCTACGCCGTGCGGTTCTAACCAGCTCATTTGATGAGGTTGGAAACCAAATGCCATGATGACAGCATCAGCTTCAAGCACATGTTCACTCCCTGCTACTGGTTCAGGTCGGCGACGACCCGCTTCGTCAGGTTCACCTAAAGCGGTCTGAACCACTTTTACGCCGGTTACTTTACCAGACGCATCAACTTCAATTCCCAGAGGTTGAAGGTTGAACATGAATTCCACACCTTCTTCTTTCGCGTTTTTCACTTCGCGGCGAGAGCCAGGCATGTTTTCTTCATCACGACGGTAAGCACAGATAACGCGTGAAGCATTTTGACGAATTGAAGTTCGTACACAATCCATCGCTGTATCACCACCGCCAAGAACGACCACTTTTTTATCAGCCATATCGATGAATGGTTGATCGCTTGGCAAGTCCATCACTTTGTAAGTGTTTGAAATTAGGAAAGGCAGTGCGTCAAATACACCTTGTGCATCTTCGTTTTCTAAGCCTGCACGCATGTATTTGTAAGTACCTACACCAAGGAACACAGCATCGTATTCGTTGATCAGATCTTGCAACTGAACATCTTTGCCTACTTCCACGTTCATGCGGAACTCAACGCCCATTTCAGTGAACACGCGGCGGCGGTTTTCCATTACCCCTTTTTCCAGCTTGAAAGAAGGGATACCGAAAGTCAGCAAGCCACCAATTTCAGGGTAACGGTCAAACACCACAGGTTTCACGCCGTTACGTACTAAAATATCTGCTGCTGCAAGACCTGCCGGACCCGCACCGATGATGGCTACTTTTTTGTCTGTCCACTCAACGTGCGACATATCCGGTTTCCAGCCCATTTCAAACGCGGTATCGGTGATGTATTTTTCAATATTACCGATTGTCACCGCGCCGAAATCGTCGTTCAGAGTGCATGACCCTTCACATAAGCGGTCTTGTGGACACACACGGCCACACACTTCAGGCAAGCTGTTGGTTTGGTGCGCAAGATCAGCGGCTTCCAAAATACGACCTTCATTGGCAAGTTTCAGCCATTGTGGAATGTAGTTGTGAACCGGACATTTCCACTCACAGTACGGGTTACCACAATCCAAGCAGCGGTCAGCTTGCGCTGTCGCCTGCTGCTTAGTGAAAGGTTCGTAAATTTCTACGAATTCAATTTTACGGATGTTGAGCGGCTTTTTTGCCGGGTCAACACGGTTAACATCAATAAATTGGTATACGTTCTGGCTCATAAATCTGGCTCCTTCCAATTATTGTGCTTGAACACGTAGTTCTGCAGCGCTACGGCTTTGGTGACCCAATAGGGTTTGTAGATCCGCTGCCTGTGGTTTGATTAAGTAGAACTTCGGAATCCATTCATCAAAGTTCGCTAAAATGTTTTCTGCGTGAGCAGAACCTGTCTCTTCTAAGTGCTCTGCGATAAGTCCACGCAGATGCTCTTGATGGATATAGAGATCTTTCAGTGATAAGGCTTCAACAGATTCCTCGTTGACACGACCTTGGAAATCGCCGTTCTCATCAAGAACGTAGGCAAAACCGCCAGTCATACCTGCGCCAAAGTTTACGCCTGTTGCGCCAAGAATCGCGACGATACCGCCTGTCATATATTCACAAGCATTGTCACCAGCGCCTTCAATCACGCTGATGGTGCCTGAGTTACGTACTGCGAAACGTTCACCGGCTTTACCCGCAGCAAACAGTTTTCCGCCTGTCGCGCCGTATAAACAGGTGTTACCGATAATAGTGGCTTCGTTACAGCTAAATGCAGTACCTAAATGCGGTTTGATAACAATCTTACCGCCAGCCATGCCTTTACCCACGTAGTCGTTCGCATCACCAGTGAGATACAGTTCTACACCGCCAGCGTTCCACACACCGAAAGATTGACCCGCAGTACCGTCTAGTACCACCTTAATCGGTGAGCCAGCAAGACCTGCGTTACCGTAACGTTTAGCGATTTCACCCGACAGACGAGCACCCACAGAGCGGTCTGTGTTGATCACATCGTAGTAAAGCTCGATGGATTGTTGCTTCTCTACTGCTTCAATCGCATCTTCAACGATTTTCTGGTTGAGAACGCCTTTATCAAACGGTGTATTTGGTTCTGTGCAGCTTAGTGGCAGCCCTTGAGGAGATACCGGAGCTTCCAGAATGCCGGATAGATCCAACTTACTCTGTTTCGCTGTTAAACCCTGAACCGCTTCTAGCAGGTCAGTACGACCAATCAGATCTGTTAGTTTCTCAACACCGAGTTCAGCCAAGTATCCACGTACTTCTTCAGCAATGCCTGTGAAGTAGTTGATCACCATCTCAGGCAGACCTTTGAAGTAGTCTCTACGTAGCGTTTCGTCTTGGGTTGCTACCCCTGTTGCACAGTTATTTAGGTGACAGATACGCAGGAACTTACAACCCATAGCAACCATAGGGCCGGTACCAAAACCAAAGCTTTCAGCACCTAAGATCGCACCTTTGATCACATCCAGACCAGTTTTTAAACCGCCATCGACTTGTAGGCGGATCTTATGACGAAGACCGTTGGCAACCAGCGCTTGCTGCGTTTCAGCAAGACCAAGTTCCCATGGGCTACCCGCGTATTTGACTGATGTTAGCGGACTCGCTGCAGTACCACCGTCATATCCTGAGATAGTAATTAAGTCAGCGTAAGCTTTCGCTACACCTGTCGCGATAGTGCCAACGCCCGGTTCAGAAACCAGTTTTACCGATACCAAGGCTTTCGGGTTCACTTGCTTCAAGTCGAAGATAAGCTGTGCCAAGTCTTCGATAGAGTAAATATCGTGGTGTGGTGGTGGTGAAATCAGGGTTACACCTTGTACAGAGTGACGAAGTTTGGCTATTTCAGCGGTTACTTTATGACCCGGTAGCTGACCACCTTCACCCGGTTTCGCACCTTGAGCGACTTTGATCTGCAATACGTCCGCATTGGTTAAGTAGTGCGGTGTTACGCCAAAACGACCAGAAGCGACCTGCTTAATACGAGAGTTACGTTCTGTACCAAAACGACGTGGATCTTCACCACCTTCACCAGAGTTCGAGAAACCACCTAAGCGGTTCATCGCCGTTGCTAGCGCTTCGTGCGCTTCTGGGCTCAGAGCACCGATAGACATCGCGGCTGAGTCAAAGCGTTTGAATAGCTCAGTTGCTGGTTCAATCTTCTCAAGTGGTAGTGGTTTATCTGATTTTTTCAGCTTCAACAGGTCACGCAGCATCGCCGCTGGTCTTTCGTTAACCTGTTTAGCAAAACTTTGATAGTCAGTGCTTTCGCCGGACTTCACGGCTTTTTGCAGAGTACCTACCACATCTGGGTTGTAAGCATGGTATTCACCACCATGAACGTACTTGAGTAAGCCACCGTGCTCTATTGATTTGCGAGTAGCCCAAGCTTTGCGTGATAGGTTGAACAGATCTTGTTGGAAGTCTTCAAAACTTGCACCCTGAATGCGTGTTTTCACGCCTTTAAAGCAAAGATCGACGACATCACTGTGTAGACCTACCGCTTCAAACAACTGTGAACAGCGGTACGATGCAACAGTAGAAATCCCCATTTTCGACATGATCTTATACAGACCTTTGTTGATGCCGTATTGGTAGTTCTGCATTACATCGCGGTAGCTTTTATCAATCGCGCCTTCATCGACCATCTTGCCCAGAACTTCATAAGCAAGATACGGATAAACGGCTGTTGCACCAAAGCCGATTAATACAGCAAATTGGTGTGGGTCGCGTGCCGTTGCGGTTTCAACGATGATATTGGCATCACAACGTAGGTTCTCTTCAACCAGACGAGCGTGGATAGCGCCCACAGCCATAGCCGCAGGAATAGGCAGCTTATCTTTAGTGAGTGCTCGGTCAGAAATAACAAGCAGAACGGTACCATCTCGAACCACTTCTACCGCTTTGTCACACAAGTCGATCACCGCTTGTTGCAATGTTGATTGCTGCGGATCGAAGTTAATGTCCAGAATGGTATTGCGGTAGTGCTGATCACTCAGTGTCAGTAGCTGCTGCATGTCAGAGTAGAGCAGAACCGGAGAGTCGAAAGTCACACGGTAAGCGTGACCATCGGTCTCGTTAAACACGTTCATCTCTTGACCGATACTGGTCGCCAGCGACATCACGTGTTTTTCACGTAATGGGTCGATAGGGGGGTTAGTCACCTGTGCAAATTTTTGACGGAAGTAGTCAGTGATTAAGCGCTCTTTAGAAGAGAGTACCGCCATAGGGGTATCATCACCCATTGAACCTACGGCTTCTTGGCCCATATCACCTAAGACACGAAGGATTTGATCCACTTCTTCGTTGGTCATGGCAAACTGCTTCTGATAAGTTTTTAGCAGCGTCTCATCGAAGTTTCGCTCGCCAACTTGATCATCGGGTAGTTCAGCAAAAGATTTCAGTTTGTAGACGTTGTTTTTCATCCACTCACTGTAAGGGTGACGGCTCTTAAGATCGTTATCGATCTCGCTTGATTGCCATAATTTGCCTTTGCGCGTGTCAATAACCAGTAGCTCACCCGGTCCAACACGACCTTTCTCTGCGACTTCATCAGGTGCGTAGTTCCAGATACCCACTTCAGACGCAAGAGTGATCAGTTTGTCTTTGGTGATCACATAGCGAGCTGGGCGCAGACCGTTACGGTCTAAGTTACATGCGGCGTAGCGACCATCGGACAGTACGATACCTGCCGGACCATCCCACGGTTCCATATGTTTCGAGTTGAAGTCGTAGAATGCGCGCAGATCTTCATCCATATCTGGGTGATTTTGCCATGCTGGCGGAACTAGCATACGCATAGCACGGAACAGGTCCATACCGCCTGCAAGGAAAAGGTCCAGCATGTTATCTAGGCTTGATGAGTCAGAGCCTGTTTCGTTAACGAATGGTGCTGCTGTGCTGAGATCGGGTAGTAGTGGCGAGGCAAATTTGTATGCGCGCGCACGAGCCCATTGGCGGTTACCGTCAATCGTATTGATCTCACCATTGTGTGCAAGATAACGGAAAGGTTGAGCCAGAGGCCAACGAGGCTGAGTATTGGTAGAAAAACGCTGGTGGAACAGACAGATAGCCGATTCCATACGTAAATCAGCAAGATCCAGATAGAAACGTGGTAGATCTGCTGGCATACACAAGCCTTTGTAAACAATAACTTGTGTAGAAAGAGAACAGATGTAGAAATCTGAATCGTCAGTAATTTGTTTTTCGATACGGCGGCGAGCAATGTACAGACGACGCTCAATATCGCGCTCACGCCAACCCGCAGGTGCCGTGATAAAGATCTGTTGGATATCTGGAACAGAATCGTTAGCGATTGGTCCCAGTACTTTTGGATTGGTCGGAACAACGCGCCAACCTGATACCGTTAGTGTTTCTTTCGATAGCTCTTTATTGATGACGTCACGAGCCGTTTGGGCTTTGACCGGATCTTGGCTGAGAAACACCATACCAATCGCGTATTGCTTACCAAGGTTCCAACCTTGTTCTTCAGCAATTAAACGCAGATAAGAGTCAGGCTTTTGCAGTAGAAGACCACAACCATCACCGGTTTTTCCGTCGGCTGCGATGCCGCCGCGGTGTGTCATGCGATCGAGTGCAGAAATCGCTGTGCGAACCAATTTATGACTAGCTTGACCTTCCATGTGCGCAATCAAGCCGAATCCACAGTTGTCTTTCTCAAGACTAGGATCGTATAGAGCCATTGCAATTCTCCCTTTGCTTCTGTCTACAAGACAGTAAATGACTAACTATTCTTATATACCCTTCCGGCTTTTAGTGACAGCTTTGCTGACTAGGTATTTGGCTCCTTTTCATGAGAACTGATGATTTTCATGGGCATAGGAGGTCATTCACTTGTCGCTTTTTGCCACTGCAAGTTGTTTGGATATTGTTGTTGTTATTATTTGGATATTTATTACTAAGAATTGACTAAAAATTTAACAATTTTGAGCAGTTTGTTTTCAGTGAGTTCACAACCTATAGCTAATTGTGAAAAAGGTCAAGTTGTTGGGCTAAAATCATCTTTGAGTGCGATTTACCACTGATTACTCTGAAATAGTCTATAAAATTCAATATGATAAATTATTTGTTATCACAAAAATTTAACATATAAATCTCAAGATATGAGAAAAGAATAAAAAAGGCTAGCAGTGTATGCTAGCCAAATGGAAGGTCTATAAGAAATTTTAAATCTGAATAGAAAAGGTTTCTAGAGCATCAAACTGTAAAAACCTTTTACTATGAATCATTATGCTGAAAGCATTAATGAATCCGCTTTTGCTTCTAGATTGGTATTGCCCATTAGGTATTCGTCGATTGAACGAGCACACTCGCGGCCTTCGTTGATACAACGTACAACCAGAGATTGGCCTGTACGCATATCGCCAGCAGCGAATACACCTTCTTGGTTAGTAGCGAAATCTTTGGTTGCTACATTACCACGCTCATCTAAGGCAATATCAAGTTGAGCCAAAACGCCATGTGGTTCTGGGTGTAAGAAGCCCATTGCCAAGAATGCCATATCACAAGGAATGACACGTTCACTTCCTGCAACTTCAGTAAAGTTACGAGAATCATTCCACACGATGTCTGCTACACGTAAACCTGTTACTTCGCCTTTATCGTTGCCGATAAATTCTTTGGTCAGGATATTCCAATGACGCTCACAGCCTTCTTCATGAGAAGTCGAAGTGCGAAGAATCATTGGGTATTGCGGCCAAGGCATGTTGGCAGGTCGTTTGTCTGCCGGCATAGGCATGATCTCAACCTGAGTGATACTCGCTGCACCGTGACGGTTAGAAGTACCGACACAGTCAGAGCCAGTATCACCACCACCGATAACCACTACGTGCTTACCTTTTGCATGGATCTCTTCAGTTTTAAGATCCATACCGTTTGCACGGCGGTTGTTCTGAGCTAGGAATTGCATCGCGAAGTACACGCCATTCAATTCACGACCCGGAATCGGCAGATTACGAGGAACCGTTGAACCACCCGTTAGCAGTACCGCATCGTATTCTTGGCGTAGCTGTTGAGCGTTAATATCCACACCCACATGCGCGTTCACTTCAAACTGAACGCCTGCTTCGGCCATCAAATTGATCTTGCGATCAATCACTTCCATGCTGAGTTTGAAATCAGGAATACCGAAACGCAACAAGCCACCGACTTTTTCATCACGTTCGTAAACCGTCACTGTGTGACCAGCGCTGTTCAACTGCTCTGCCGCAGCTAAGCCCGCAGGGCCTGAACCGATAATCGCGATCTTTTTACCCGTGCGTGAGCGTGGTGTTTTCGGCTTTGCATAACCTTCACGATACGCAGTTTCAACGATGGTTTTCTCAATATTACAGATGGTGATTGGATCTTGGTTGATGCCCAGTACACATGCACTTTCACATGGAGCAGGGCAAACACGACCTGTAAATTCAGGGAAGTTATTAGTAGAACTTAAAATGTTCCACGCTTCTTCCCAACTATCGCGATAAACCGCATCGTTGAACTCAGGAATGATGTTACCGATAGGGCAGCCGTTATGACAAAACGGCACACCACAATCCATACAACGAGAAGCTTGGGTATTAATTTTGCTGCCAAACTCTTCGTTTAGAACGAACTCTTTGTTGTTCTTGATACGCTCAGCCGGTGCAAGCTTTTTCGGAAGCTCACGACCATGCTCTAAAAATCCAGTAGGCTTACCCATTACACTGCCTCCGCTTCTGTCTGTTGTGCCAGTGCCTTACGCTTCTGAAGTACCGCTTTGTAATCACGCGGCATAACCTTAACCATTGAGGTTAGGCTTGCTTCAAAGTTGTCAAGGAACGACTTAGCGACTTCACTTCCTGTGAATTGAACATGCTTAGTCAACATATCCAGTAGTAGCTCTCTGTCTTCTTGCTCGATAGGATCAAGGTCGACCAGCTCAGAGTTCAGTTTGGATTTGAAGTCACCAGACTTGTCCCAAACGTAAGCAATACCGCCACTCATACCGGCAGCAAAGTTACGACCTGTAGAACCAAGAACAACCGCGATACCGCCAGTCATGTACTCACAACCGTGATCACCAATGCCTTCTACAACCACTTTCGCGCCTGAGTTACGAACACAGAAGCGTTCGCCTGCCATACCGCGAATATAAGATTCACCAGAGGTTGCGCCGTAGAAACACACGTTACCAACAACAATGTTGTCTTCTGGAACTATGGTCGATTTCGAATCTGGGTAAAGAATCAGCGTACCGCCAGACAGACCTTTACCCCAGTAGTCGTTCGCGTCGCCTTCCACTTCGAATGTCACGCCTTTCGCAAGGAAAGCACCAAATGACTGACCCGCAGAGCCTGTGAATTTCACATTCATAGGTTTAGGCAGACCTTGGTCTTTGTAGACTTTCGAAATTTCGTTCGACAGCATAGTACCTACAGAGCGGTCAGTGTTGATGATTGGCAACTCTGCATGAATTGCTTCACCGCGCTCAAGCGCAGGAGCAGCAATCTTGATCAAAGTGCGGTCTAACACGTTGTCTAAGTTGTGGTTTTGCTGTGTCTGGTTGTAGATACCATCTTCTGCACGTGCTTGTTCAATGTGAAGAACAGGCGACAGATCGAGGTTCTTATATTTCCAGTGTGCAACGTCTTGGCGAGGTTTCAATTTCTGACCTTGACCAACCATTGCATCGATAGTGCGGAAGCCTAGCTCCGCCATGATTTCACGTAAACCTTGCGCCATGTATTGGAAGAAGGTGATAACGTCTTCTACGCGACCATCAAAGCGTTCACGTAGAGTTTTGTTCTGTGTTGCGATACCAACAGGACAGGTGTTCTTATGACACTTACGCATCATGATACAGCCTTCAACAACCAAAGCTGCTGTCGCTACGCCCCATTCTTCAGCACCTAGTAACGTTGCGATTGCAAGGTCACGAGGTGTTTTCATCTGACCATCAGCCTGAACAACGATACGGTTACGTAGGCCGTTCTTCAGTAGCGTTTGGTGAGTTTCCGCCAAGCCAAGTTCCCAAGGAAGACCTGTGTGGCGAATTGAAGACATTGGTGAAGCACCTGTACCACCGTCGAAACCAGCGATAAGTACCACATCAGCTTTTGCTTTCGCAACGCCCGATGCGATAGTACCAACACCCGCTTCTGAAACTAGCTTCACGTTGACACGGCCCGCGCGGTTCGCGTTCTTCAGGTCGAAGATAAGCTGAGCTAAGTCTTCGATTGAGTAGATATCGTGGTGTGGCGGTGGAGAAATCAAACCAACCCCTGGAGTAGAGTGACGAGTTGCACCGATCCAGTCATCGACTTTATCGCCCGGTAGCTGACCACCTTCACCCGGCTTCGCACCTTGAGCCATCTTGATTTGAAGCTCTTCTGCGTTCGTCAGATAGTAAGAAGTTACACCGAAGCGACCTGATGCGACCTGCTTGATAGCTGAGCGTTCCCAATCACCGTTTTCTTTACGTTCAAAACGAGTTGGATCCTCACCACCTTCACCAGAGTTGGATTTCGCACCTAAGCGGTTCATCGCAATCGCAAGTGTTGAGTGCGCTTCATGAGAGATAGAACCGAATGACATTGCACCCGTTGCAAAGCGTTTAACTATGCTTTCAATAGGTTCCACCTGTTCAATCGGTATCGAACCTGCTGGATTCTTAATGAATTCTAGCTGGCTACGTAGTGTTACTGCGTCATCGCCCTGTTTATCAACCGCTGCAGCGTATTGCTTGAACTGCGCGTAATCTTTATTACGCGTCGATTGTTGCAACAGGCTGATGGTTTCTGGGTTGAACAGGTGTTTTTCACCACGCTGTTTCCACTGGTAAACACCGCCCACATCAAGCATACGAATTGGCACTTCGCGAGTTGGGTAACCCACGCGGTGACGAACGATCACTTCTTTGGCGATGTCATCCAGAGTCAAACCTTGGATACGTGAAACGGTACCGGTGAAGTACTTATCAACCACAGACTTGTGGATACCCAGAGCTTCAAAGATCTGTGCGCCGTGGTATGACTGAAGTGTTGAGATCCCCATCTTAGAGAAAATCTTCAATAAGCCGCCGTTTACTGCTTTACGGTAGTTGTCGAACAGCTTTTCAACCGGCGTTTCTGGGTTCAGTTTCTTGCGGCGTTGCAGATCAACCAGTGTTTCCGATACTAGGTATGGGTTAACTGCGTTTGCACCATAGCCAAGTAGCGTTGCGAAGTGGTGAGTTTCACGTGCATCACCCGTTTCGACCACGATGCCACAACGTGCACGAAGACCTTTACGAATTAGGTGGTGGTGAACTGCGCCCACAGCGAGCATTGCTGGAATTGCAGCATGGTTTGAGTTCACTGCTCGGTCAGTCAACAGGATGATGGAGTAACCATCGATCACTGCGTCTTCTGCATATTGGCAGATACGTTTCAGTGCGCGCTCAAGCTTGCCAGCATCTTCACTAGCTTGGAATACGATATCCAGTGTTTTTGCTTGTAAGTGCTCGTTATCAATCGCACGTAGTTTCTCTAACTCAGCGTTAGAAATCACTGGCGATTCAAGTTCCACTTTACGGCAGTGCTGAGGTGATTCAGCAAGCAGGTTTTGATCTTTACCAATATAGGTATTGAGTGACATAACCATACGCTCACGGATCGGGTCGATCGGCGGGTTGGTTACCTGCGCAAATAACTGCTTAAAGTAGTTAGATAAATGCTGTGACTGGTGCGAAAGAATCGCTAACGGCCAGTCTGCACCCATTGCAGAAAGAGGTTCTTTTCCATCATCTGCCATAGGCACGATGATGTCGTTCACTTCTTCAGTGCTGACACCGAATGCCTGTTGGCGATGCAGTAAACGTTCTGGGTTTGGTTGGCTGTGTGCGTTGTCTGCTTCTGGAAGCTTCTTCAGACTTAGTAGGTTGTCTTCAACCCATTTCTCGTATGGTTGAGCTGTCGCGATGCTGTCTTTTACTTCTTCATCAGAAATAATGCGACCTTGCTCTAGGTCAGCAACAAAGATACGACCCGGTTGCAAACGACCACGGAATTCCACGTTTTCTGGTGCGATTTCTACCACACCTGATTCAGACGCCATCACAAGGAAGTCATCTTTAGTCACTGTGTAGCGAGAAGGGCGCAGACCATTACGGTCAAGAGTTGCACCTACCTGAACGCCGTCGGTGAAACAAACAGACGCTGGGCCATCCCACGGTTCCATGATGTTTGCATGGTAACGGTAGAACGCACGGCGAGTTGGATCCATGGTTTTGTTTTCTTGCCATGCTTCAGGGATCATCATCATTAGAGCATGTGGCAAGCTACGGCCTGAAAGAACAAGCAGTTCTAACGCCATATCAAAGTTTGCTGAGTCTGACATGCCTTCCTGACAGATAGGCAGCAGCATATCGATTTCAACTTGAGTAAATAGGTCTGACTGAAGAATCGCTTCACGCGCTTTCATCCAGTTCAAGTTGCCGCGAACTGTGTTGATTTCACCGTTGTGGGCAATGTAGCGGAAAGGCTGAGCCAGACGCCATCTTGGGAATGTGTTGGTCGAAAAGCGTGAGTGTACCAGTGCCAAAGCAGTAACCATGGATGGATTTTGTAAATCCAAGAAATATTGAGGTACTTGCTCTGTGGTCAACTGACCTTTATAAACCAATGTCTTATAAGACATTGAGTTAATGTAGAATTCGTCTTTGATGTTAGAAACACTTTCCAGACAAACACGTATTGTGTAGTTACGTAGAACATAAAGCTTGCGCTCAAGTTCTTCAGGAGTAACGCCAGGTGCTGCTGAAATAAATACGTGTTCAAACTGTGGTTCGGTGCTTAACGGATCAGCACCCAACATTGAATTGTCTGTTGGCAGAACGCGGTAGCCAATCACGTCTAGATCTAGACGGCGAGCGTTGCGTTCAAGAATGTCACGACATTGTGCACGTTTGTACTCGTCTTTCGGGAACAGCATGACACCAACGCCATACTTTTCGAAAGATGGCAATTTAATACCAAGCTTTACCGCTTCTTCGAGTAAAAATTCGTGTGGTTTTTGCAATAAAATACCGGCACCGTCACCACTACATGGGTCACAACCTTGGCCGCCGCGGTGTTCCATACGTGCGAGCATATCCAGAGCTTGTGTCACAACGTGATGCGACTTGCGGTTCTTTAGGTGAGCAACAAAACCGATACCGCATGCATCATGCTCCAGCTCAGGAGTATAGAGACCTTGCGAATTTTGCTGTCTATCTACCATAGATACTTCCTTCCAGTTCAAGCAGACGCAATTTCCCTAGGGCATGCCATAGCATTGCGTCCAGTCCTTTTATATTTAATGAATCTAAACCAACCAGTGCTAGTTGGTTCGCATCCTTTCGGTCTCTCACGGAAAAATTTTGTGAGAAAAACAATCCATAGTGATATCCATTTTTCTTGATCACTTTTGTAGTGATTTATATAGGTGGGCTTGGATAATCACAGATGTTTCACAGGGTTTTGTGTAATAAAATAAACAAAATCAGCGCAAAACTGTAAATATCCTACATTTTAGTTGCACGAAATTCCAACGAAAACTCTACTTTCTAGGTCATTTTTTTGTTGCAAAATGCATAATGATTTTAACAAATGAATAACAATGTGTATTAAATGCTTATTTTGTGAATGTTTATTGATTTTGATTGGGTCTTAGCAAGTTCTGGATATTTACAATTGGCTACCATTTTTTTGTGATTTTGTAATTTAATTACAAAGATCGCATTGAGAACTATTTGCATCTATTTTGGTACCCATATGCAGTTACACGAGTTAGTTAATACCATCGGTCAGGATCTCCAAAGGCGTTACGGAGAGCGTGTACACAAGCTGACTTTACATGGTGGTTTCAGTTGTCCTAACCGTGATGGCACCATTGGCCGTGGGGGCTGTACATTCTGCAATGTGGCCTCGTTTGCGGATGAAGAGACGCAAATCCAAAGTATTGAAGAACAGTTGAAAGACCGTGCTGGTGAAATCCATAGAGCTCGTAAATATCTCGCTTATTTTCAGGCGTATACCAGCACTTATGCTGAAGTTCAGACCTTGAAGAGCATGTACGAACAGGCACTAAAAGCTGCCGATATTGTCGGCTTATGTGTTGGAACTCGACCGGATTGTGTTCCTGATGCTGTCCTTGATCTGCTCGCAGGCTATGTACAACAAGGGTATGAAATTTGGTTGGAACTTGGCTTACAAACCGCGAATAACCAAACCTTGAAACACATCAATCGAGGTCATGATTTCGAATGCTATGCGCAGATCACTGAGCGAGCACGAGCTTTGGGGATTAAAGTCTGTACTCATTTAATTGTTGGCCTGCCAAAAGAGACCCGTGACGACAATATTGAAACCCTGCAAAAAGTTGTGGAAGTGGGTACTGACGGCATCAAATTGCATGGTTTGCATATTGTCGAAGGCAGCACAATGGCTAAGGCATGGCGCGCCGGAAGATTAGAAGCGCCAACGTTGGAAGAGTATGTTTCTATTGCCAGCGAAATGATTCGTTTAACACCGCCTAATGTGGTTTATCACCGTGTTTCTTCCGCAGCACGCCGACCAACCTTGCTATCTCCGTTGTGGTGTGAGAATCGCTGGCTCGCAATGACGGAAATTGGTAAAGCATTAGATAAAGAGGGGGCGCAAGGTTCTCTTACTGGTCAGCCTTTTCACTATCAAACTGTCCGTTAATTTCCCTCATCACAGCGGAAAAGAGTCGGACTTTTATCAGTAACCCTTGATTAGTTCAAATTCTTCAACGACGAGTAACTTCTTTGGCTGACTCTTGGCATCGAAACAGGCTAGACTACGGCTAATTCATTCCTGTGGAGTTATGAATGAAACCGATGAAAAATCTCGCCCAGTACTATGTGGATCTGCTAGTCAAACTGGGTATTTTGCGTTTCTCTATTTTACTGGCGCTTGCTTTAGTTGCTCTGGCTGTGGTCGTTCAGGTCGGTATCACACTTGCCCTTAATGGCTATGTTGATGATATCGATATTCTGAGATCGGTGTTCTTTGGTCTGATCATCACCCCTTGGGCTGTGTATTTCCTTTCCGTGGTCGTCGATCAGTTGGAGGAGTCACGTCAGCGTCTCTCCAAACTGGTTTCCAAGCTCAAAGACATGCGTTCACGAGATCAAGAGCTGAACCAAAAGCTCCAGCAGAACATTGTTAAGCTGAATCAAGAGATTGAAGAGCGTATAAAAGCGGAAGAAGCACGTGAAGAAGCCATGGTGGATTTGGAAACCGAGGTTTTTCAACGTGAAAAAACACAGGTTGAACTGGCTGAACGGACGGCTCTGTTACGTTCATTCATCGATGCTTCTCCTGACTTGATCTATTACCGAAACGCAAAAGGTGAATTCTCGGGTTGTAACCGAGCCATGGAAGAACTGACCGGTAAAAGAGAAAGCGAGTTGGTTGGCTTAACCCCATGGGATGTTTACCGTAAAGAGATTGCTCAGTCGATTGTTGAAACCGATCAACGCGTATTCAAAGACAACCGCGCTATCACTTATGAGCAGTGGCTGGAATATCCAGATGGCCACAAAAACTATTTCGAGCTACGCAAAGTACCGTTTTACAGCAAAGATGGCCGTCACTTAGGTCTGGTTGGCTTTGGTCGTGATATCACTGAACGCAAACGTCATGAAGAGTCTTTGGAAAAAGCCAGCCGCGATAAAACCACATTTATCTCGACCATCAGCCATGAGTTGCGCACACCGCTCAATGGTATTGTTGGTTTAAGCCGGATGCTGCTGGATACGCCAATGACGCCAGAGCAGCGCAAACACATGCAGACCATTAATGTCAGTGCTGTTACCTTGGGTAATATCTTTAACGATATTATCGATATGGATAAGTTTGACCGTCGCAAGCTAGAGTTATTCCCTGCGCCTTTGAACTTTGAAGAATTTGTTGTCGAGCTAGAAAGCTTGTCGGCTCTGATGGCGGAGCAGAAAGGTCTGCGCTTTGATTTGGAGCGATTAACGGATTTACCTGAACTCGTCAGTGTGGATGCGACGCGACTTCGCCAAGTTCTGTGGAACTTGATCAGTAACGCAATGAAATTCACCAAAGAGGGTGGAGTCGTGATGAACGTCAGTGCGGATATCGAAGATGGTATGGCACATATCACTATGGATATTGAAGATACGGGTATTGGTATTCCTGAATCGGAACTCGATAAGATTTTCGCTATGTACTATCAGGTGAAGTCTGGCGAGGATAACTTACACGCAGTCGGTACAGGTATCGGTCTTGCGGTATCGCGTCAGTTGGTTAATTTAATGGGCGGTGATATTACCGTAAGCAGTGAAGAGGGCTTTGGCAGTACTTTTACGGTGTCGATCAGTGTACCTTTGGTGGAAGCATCTGAAGTGAAGAAGGCTCCGGAAGCTGTTCAGCGCAGTTTGAATATCTTCATGGTGGAAGACATTGAACTCAACGTCACCGTTGCTCGTTCATTGCTTGAAAGTCTTGGTCATAAGGTGACTGTTGCCATGACAGGACAAGCTGCGATCGATACTTTCAAACCTGAACTGTATGACTTGGTCTTCTTGGATATTCAGCTTCCTGATATGACGGGCTTTGATATTGCGCAGTACTACCGCAGCCACTATCAAGAGCTTCCACCACTGGTGGCGTTGACCGCCAACGTACTTAAAGACCGTTCAGAATATCTTGAAAAAGGCATGGATGACGCGATAAGTAAGCCACTGTCGGTTTCAGCTGTTCAGGACGTGATAAGCAAGGTCACAATGAATCCTCTGCAAACAACAGACGAGGCAAAACCTATGGAAAAACACATTGAAGGCAACGACGATCTTTATGTTCGACTGCTTGATCTCGATATGCTGACTTCTTACGTTGATATTGTTGGGCAGAAGCCTGTGCTTGATAGCATTAAAATGTTTGAAGAGATGATGCCAAGTTATATTGAAGTCTTGGATTCCAACATGGTGGCGAAAGATCAAGACGGTATTGTTTCTGAAGCGCATAAAATAAAAGGCGCAGCAGGATCTATAGGTTTAAAACACATTCAAAGTGTGGCGCAAAAAGCGCAATCGCCAGAAGCACCTGCCTGGTGGGAAAACATAACAGATTGGGTTGAGGAAATTAAAAATGAATACCTCAACGATATTGAAGTACTCAAACAGTGGTTGGAACAAAGGAAATAAAATGAAAAAACTTGCTCTCGCTTTATTAGCTCTGACAATGGCTGCATGTACTTCTCAGACTTCTAATCACGAAAATATTAACTGGAAACAGGGTAATCTTGCTGCGTTATCTGAGACTGACATCCAGCTTAAAAGTAATCTGTGGACAGACAAGATGCCTAAAGTTGATGGCACGTCTGAGAGCCAACCTCTTAACGGCACGTTGATGCTAGACACGTCTGGTGAACTGTCAGCGGAACTTGTTGTTGAAATGGTGGTTATCAAGCAGAAAGACAATACTTGGATTGTTCAAGGCGATGAGACTGAACTGAGAACATTGAGTGAAAACCTTTGGGAAGTGGTGTTCGCAACAGAGATCCCAGTGGATGTTGAAAAGAGCGTTCACGTGGCTTTAGAGCTTAGTGACAGCAACGGTGATGTCTGGCTGGTGGAACGTAATGTCACTATTGATAAGGTCTACTGAACGATAGAACCTAACGTTCGGTAAGGTCGATTCACAGCATTTTCTATTGCGAATAAAACCCAAATAGAGAACCCAAGACATAATAAAAAAGCCCCATTTAGGGGCTTTTTTGCATTCTTTAGTAGTAAGAACAGCTCTGGCTTATTCTTCTAAGTCGCCACAGAAACGGTAACCTTCACCGTGAATTGTTGCGATAATTTCTGGAGTGCCAGACACTGACTCAAAGTGTTTACGGATACGACGAATCGTTACGTCTACAGTACGGTCATGTGGTTTCAACTCACGGCCTGTCATCTTTTTCAGAAGATCTGCACGAGTTTGGATCTTGCCTGGGTTTTCACAGAAATGCAGTAGTGCACGGAATTCTGAACGAGGCAGTTTGTAACCATCACCACTTGGACTAACCAGTGAACGGCTATTAATGTCTAGTACCCAACCGTTGAATTCGTATTTCTCAACAGAGCGTTTCTCATCTTGAGTTACGCCAGTGTTCATAGAACGGCTTAGTAGGTTACGAGCACGAATAGTAAGTTCACGAGGGTTGAATGGTTTAGTGATGTAATCATCTGCACCGATTTCTAGACCAAGGATTTTATCTACTTCGTTGTCGCGACCAGTCAAAAACATTAGAGCAACATCAGCTTGCTCACGAAGCTCACGAGCTAGCAACAAACCGTTTTTACCCGGTAAGTTGATGTCCATGATCACTAGGTTGATGTTGTTGTCAGATAGTTCGTGGTGCATTTCTTCACCGTTACTAGCTTCAAAAACATCGTATCCCTCGGCTTCAAAAATACTCTTTAGAGTGTTACGAGTAACTTGCTCGTCTTCAACGATAAGAATCTGCGGGGTTTGCATTGGCGGTACCTAAACTTGTGAAAAATTTGTGCTAATAGAACTCATTCTAGGCAAAAACATAACATAGGGTAATTTGATGTTAACAATAAAACTTAATTTATGTAAAAAATCTACTCTCGGGTTGCCCGCCATCCGTGGAATACTAGTTTATGAGGAATCCAATACCTCTTTGGTTCTACTAGTCTTTGAGCCGGATTCTATAATGTTAACAGCATGCTAACAACGGCCAAATGTTAATTCCAATCACTTTGTTGATTTACATCAATTGTTAGAATGTAACAGATATTAAAACTAATGACGAGATGTAACACCAGTAACTTCATGAAAATAAATGCAAACCTTTGGCAAGCTTATTCCAACGTGAAATTTGATCTTCAACATAAAATGGCCTTTGAAAACTACGCCATCATTACCGCATGGAACCCTGATAGTGATAAGTTGTCAGAATATGAGAATTGCGTAAATAATCAACGTTTACAGAATGAGCTGATTAGTTATGATTGGTGCTCTGTTCGCGTTGGTGATCCAGAGTTTTATTGGTTTGAAGAAAGTTTTGCCGTGAATATGCCTTTTGACAAGGCGTTAGTTCTCGGCAGAGTTTATAGGCAGAATGCCATCTATTACGTGTGTAACAACATGCTTTATTTACATTCCTGTAAGGGAGAACTACGGGAGTGCTTAGGGGATTTCAATTTATTCAAACTGTAACCCAAAAGAGGTTATTCCCCCTTTAGAGCCTAATTATTTTTTGAAATTACAATTACGAGAATCATGGAGGAACGATGAAAGATATCACACCGGATATATGTGATCGCTACGAGTCACAGGTGACTTTACTCGACTTACCTTTGCAAAATTACGGTATGAGAAGCAGTTTTTGGGGAGAGATAGTGACAGTCCGTTGCTATCACGATAATTCAAAAGTGCGTGAAGTCTTGAGCCAGAATGGCAAGGGAAAAGTACTGGTGGTTGACGGTCACGGCTCTCGCCGCAAAGCACTGATGGGAGATCAGGTTGCTATGATGGCGATTGATAACGGTTGGGAAGGCGTGATTATCTATGGCGCAGTTCGAGACGTTGTCGCGCTTTCGCAAATGGATTTAGGGATAAAAGCATTAGATGCTTGCCCATTTAAAACCGAAAAGCGAGGTGTAGGTAAAGTGAATGTAGCCCTGGCTATGCACAATCAAATGGTGTTGCCGGGGGATTATGTCTATGCCGACTGGAATGGAATCTTGCTCTCTAAGCAAGCGCTTGATTTGAGCTAAAAACGAAATCCTAAACCCACTTCAACACCTTGTTGCCACTCTTGATAGCCAAGGGTGGCATGCAAATCTAAATCATCAGAAAGCTGTAATCGACTGGATAATTCTGCCCCAATATTTGAAGTTCTCTCACTGTTTTTATCCGAAAAATAGGATTGTACTGAACTGCTTAATGTTACTTTTTCAGTTAGCTGGTAGCTAACTCCACTGAGCAATCCATTTTCTCTAAAACTGTTGTTGCCAGAGTCAGATTGGTTGATGCGGGCGCCGACATAAACATCAATATCGTTGAATATCGCATAGGCGTATCCACCATCAATGTTGATATCCCAACCTCCAAATTCATCTCTGTTTTGTTCGCTGGTGATCTGTTCACTTGTAAGAAACAATCGATGTGGGGAATCCTTCTGCATTGAAGGCAGAGTAGGAAGTTGTTCGGAGCGAGCACTAAAAACAATGAGCATGCAGGTAATACCAAGACTAAGTCTCATGATATCCCCCTTGTAGTTATAAATTTTTTAAATGACTTTTCCACTGCGCTTTACAAAGTCTAGGCACAAAAAACAGAGTCGGCAGAGGAGTCGTTAGAGTATTTGGTTATTTGCTTAGTCGGTTTTGTTTGCTCAAATAATGATTGTTGATTTTTTAGAGACTTAGCTAACTAATCAGAATGAAACATAAAAAAAAACTACTTTTTCGTTGACTATGCGATAAAAAATAGGTTAAACGTAGGGGTAAGCAAACACACAAACGAAGTAAGATTTCTATGTTTAATAACAGCCTAGTAATGATGACAACCACCATTATTATTACCGACATTACGCGTGTTGGGGCAGGCTGCTAAGCGTAAAATTTTCAAAGAAGGCCTGTATCCCCACCGATACAGGCCTTTTTTTATGCCTATTTTTAATGACTTGGAGTAAAGGGATGCGAGTTCTAAAGTTTGGAGGTTCATCGTTAGCTGATGCTGACCGTTTATTACGGGCAGCAGACATCATTGCCAATAACGCTCAGCAGGAAGACGTTGCCGTTGTTCTTTCTGCACCGGGTAAAACCACAAATAAACTTGTGGCAGTGATCGATAGCGCGATGCGTAATGGAGAAGCAGAACTACAAATTAAAGAGTTGGAATCTTCGTTCAACACTTTATTTGAAGATGTAAAAGCAGTATTGCCAAACATCGATGGTGCTGCGTTTGATAATCAAGTCAAGTCTTCAATGTCACAGCTACGTCAGTTCGTGCATGGCATCAGTCTATTAGGCATGTGTCCTGATAATGTGAATGCTCGCATTATCAGTAAAGGTGAGCGTGTTTCTATTCAGCTAATGAAAGCGGTAATGGAAGCAAAAGGATTAGCCGCCAACCTAATTGACCCAGTAAAATATCTGCTAGCGAAAGGCGATTATTTAGAAGCGATGGTTGATGTTGAAGTTTCAACTCAAAACTTCAAGGCAAGCCCTCTTCCAGAAAAACATGTCCACATTATGCCGGGCTTTACAGCAGGTAATAAGAAAGGTGAATTGGTTTGTCTAGGCCGTAATGGTTCGGATTATTCTGCAGCCGTCTTAGCCGCTTGTTTGCGCGCTGAGTGCTGTGAAATTTGGACTGATGTGGATGGCGTTTATAACTGTGACCCACGTTTAGTTGACGATGCTCGCTTACTTAAATCTCTGAGCTATCAAGAAGCAATGGAACTCTCCTATTTTGGTGCTTCCGTTCTCCATCCAAAAACTATCGCTCCTATTGCTCAGTTCCACATTCCTTGTCTAATCAAAAACAGTTTTAATCCTCAAGGTCCTGGCACTTTAATTGGTCTTGATACTGGTGAAGATAATCTGGCGATCAAAGGTATCACAACGCTTAACAACCTAACTATGGTCAACGTTTCAGGCCCTGGCATGAAAGGCATGGTGGGTATGGCTAGCCGAGTGTTCGGAGCAATGTCTGCTGCGGGTGTCTCTATCGTTCTTATCACACAGTCTTCGTCGGAATACAGCATCAGTTTCTGTATTGAAGCGGAGCACAAAGTGCTAGCTCAACAAGCATTGTCAGAAGCTTTCGAACTCGAACTTAAAGATGGTTTGTTGGAGCCAGTTGAGTTTATGGAAGATCTTTCGATCATCACTCTTGTTGGTGATGGTATGCGTACGTCGCGCGGTGTTGCTTCTCAGTTTTTTGCTTCGTTAACAGAAGCTCACGTCAACATCGTCGCGATTGCTCAAGGTTCATCAGAGCGAGCTATTTCAGCGGTTATTCCAGAAGACAAAGTGTCCTCCGCAATTAAAGCGTGTCACGAAAACTTATTTAACTCTAAACACTTCCTTGATGTTTTTGTTGTTGGTGTTGGTGGTGTTGGTGGTGAGCTGGTTGATCAAATTAACCGTCAACAGGCGAAACTGGCTGAAAAAGGTATCGTGATTCGCGTATGTGGTCTGGCGAACAGTAAGGGCTTGTTGCTTGATAGTGAAGGTTTACCTCTTGATAACTGGCGTGACCGCATGGGTGCAGCGTCTGAAGAGTTCTCATTAGCTCGCTTGATTGCACTTGTGAACCGTAACCATATCATCAACCCTGTGCTGGTAGACTGTACTTCTAGTGAAGCCATCGCGAATCAATATACAGATTTCTTAGCGGCAGGTTTCCACGTTGTAACTCCAAATAAGAAAGCAAACACAGCAAGCATGGCGTATTACCATCAGTTGCGCGAAGTGGCTCGTCACTCTCGTCGTAAATTGATGTATGAAACAACAGTTGGGGCGGGTCTGCCAGTTATTGAAAACCTGCAGAACCTCATTGCTGCAGGTGATGAACTAGAGAAATTCAACGGTATCTTATCAGGCTCTCTATCATTCATCTTCGGTAAGTTAGATGAAGGTCTGACACTGAGCCAAGCAACAACGATTGCTAAAGAAAAAGGTTTCACAGAGCCGGATCCTCGTGATGATCTATCAGGTATGGATGTTGCTCGTAAGCTACTTATCCTTGCTCGTGAAGCGGGAATGGTATTAGAGCTAGAAGATATTAAAGTAGAACAAGCGTTACCACCGGGCTTTGATGCATCAGGTAGTGTTGAAGACTTCATGGCTCGCTTGCCTCAAGCGGATGAATATTTCCAACAGCTGTCAGCCACAGCGGCGGAGGAAGGCAAAGTTCTTCGTTACGTAGGTGAGATCGCGGAAGGTGAATGCCGAGTACACATCGCGATGGTCGATGAGAATGGTCCTATGTTCAAAATTAAAGATGGCGAGAACGCTCTGGCATTCTACAGCCGCTACTATCAGCCAATTCCTTTAGTGCTACGCGGTTACGGTGCAGGTACTGAAGTAACTGCTGCTGGTGTGTTCTCGGATGTCATGCGTACGCTTGGCTGGAAATTAGGGATTTAATCAATGAGTTCAAGTGACATGGGCGTAGTCGTTTACGCCCCAGCTTCTATCGGTAACGTAAGTGTTGGTTTCGATGTATTGGGTGCTGCGGTTTCACCGATTGACGGAACACTGCTTGGTGATCGTGTACAAGTAAAAGCGGGTTCAGAACCCTTTACACTGAAAACGGCAGGCAGCTTTGTTTCTAAGCTTCCAGAAAACCCGAAAGAAAATATTGTTTACGATTGTTGGACAGTGTTCGCTCGTGAGCTAGAGAAAAAGCAGGTTGAACTGAAGCCTCTTGAAATGACGCTAGAGAAGAACATGCCTATAGGTTCAGGTTTAGGTTCAAGTGCTTGTTCAATTGTGGCTGCACTGGATGCGCTGAACCGATTCCATGATCAACCATTAAACGAAACTGAACTGTTGGCATTAATGGGTGAAATGGAAGGAAAGATCTCGGGCGGCATTCACTATGACAACGTTGCCCCATGCTATCTCGGTGGCGTACAACTGATGCTTGAAGAGCTTGGCATTATCAGCCAAGAAGTGCCTTGTTTTGATGATTGGTACTGGGTAATGGCTTATCCGGGTATTAAGGTTTCAACGGCTGAAGCGCGTGCTATCTTACCGTCTCAGTATCGCCGCCAAGATATCATCGCTCATGGTCGTTATCTGGCTGGCTTTATTCATGCCTGCCACACCAATCAGCCTGAGTTAGCCGCGAAAATGATCAAAGACGTGATCGCAGAACCTTATCGTGAGAAACTGCTGCCTGGTTTTGCGAAAGCTCGTCAATATGCGCTTTCTGCTGGTGCATTGGCGACAGGCATCTCTGGTAGCGGTCCAACGCTATTTAGTGTGTGCAAAGAAAAAGATGTTGCCGAGCGCGTTGCGCGTTGGCTGGAACAAAACTACGTACAAAACGAAGAAGGATTCGTTCACGTTTGTCGTCTAGACAAAAACGGTTCAAAAGTTACAGGAAGTGAGCTATGAAGCTTTACAACATAAAAGAAAATGATGAACAAGTATCCTTTGGCCAAGCCGTGCGCCAAGGGTTAGGCCGTAACCAAGGTCTATTTTTCCCGTCGGAATTACCAAAGTTTGATGATATTGATGCGCTATTAGCGGAAGATTTCGTCACTCGCAGTACCAAGATTCTTTCAGCTTTGATCGGTGATGAACTGCCAAGCGAGAAAGTGAATGAGATGGTGGCATCTGCGTTCCAATTCCCTGCGCCAATCAAATCAGTAAAAGATGGCGTTTATGCTCTTGAACTGTTCCATGGTCCAACGCTTGCGTTTAAAGACTTTGGCGGTCGCTTTATGGCTCAATCTCTTGCGGCTGTATCTAATGGCGGAAAAATCACGATTCTAACTGCAACGTCTGGTGATACAGGTGCTGCGGTTGCTCATGCTTTCTACGGCATGGAAGACATCAATGTAGTGATCCTTTATCCAAAAGGTAAAATCAGCCCACTTCAAGAGAAGCTGTTCTGTACACTAGGTAAGAACATTAACACTGTTGCTGTCAATGGCGATTTCGATGCATGCCAAGCATTGGTTAAAAGCGCATTTGATGATGCAGAACTGCGTGAGAAAGTAGGTCTTAACTCAGCTAACTCGATCAACATTAGCCGTTTAATGGCACAAATCTGCTACTACTTCGAAGCGGCTGCGCAAATGAGCAAAACAGAGCGCGAAAATCTTGTCGTTTCAGTTCCAAGTGGCAACTTCGGCAACCTTACTGCAGGTTTATTAGCTAAAGCGTTGGGTTTACCTATCAAACGTTTTATCGCTGCAACGAACGCAAACGACACTGTGCCTCGTTATCTAGAAACTGGCAAATGGGATCCAAAACCAACAGTGGCGACCACTTCAAATGCGATGGATGTGAGCCAACCAAACAACTGGCCTCGTATTGAAGAGTTATGCAAAATCAAAGATTGGGGCTTGGAAACTTTAGGTAAAGGTGCGGTTCTCGATAACGAAAGTGCGGAATCAGTGAAAGAGCTGAACGCATTGGGTTATCTGTGTGAACCACACGGTGCAATTGCCTACCGCGTTCTTGAACAGCAACTTCAAGAAGGTGAAACCGGTCTGTTCTTATGTACTGCACATCCAGCTAAGTTCAAAGAAGTGGTTGATGAGATTTTAGGTACGGACATCGAATTACCAGCACCTTTGGCTAAGCATGCTGTTATGGAACTACTGTCTGATGAGATGGACGTTGACTTCGCAGCACTGAGAAAGCTTCTAATCAAGGTTCGTGGCGAGTAATACAAGGTAGAGAATCATTACTGACTCTCTACCAACAAAGCATAAAAAAGCGGTGCTACTGTAAGAGCACCGCTTTTTTAATTTGCGAAACTGAATTATAGAGATTCAGTAAAAGTACGAGCGATAACGTCGCGTTGTTGCTCTGGAGTTAGAGAGTTAAAACGAACAGCGTATCCTGATACACGGATAGTTAGCTGTGGGTATTTCTCTGGATGAGCAACGGCATCTTCCAACGTTTCACGCTTAAGAACGTTAACGTTTAGGTGTTGACCACCTTCAATTTTTGGAGTTGTTTCGATAGCCACTTCACGGCTTTCGTACTCGCCAAGGTCAGATACTGGAACAACTTGATCTTCTGAGTAGCTACCAGTTGCTGCAACACAACGAGCTTCGTTTGTTTCACTATCGATTAGCCAAATAGAGTTAAGTAGGTCATCATTAGCTGCTTTAGTGATTTGGATACCTTGGATCATCAATATCTCCTAGTCCACTTTCAGTGGTATTTATTGGTGTTAAATTTCGTAATTATTGTTGAGCTTCGTATTATATATTTTATATCCATAATTATAGTATTGATATAGGTCAAAAAACAACATAAAACCTTAATTAGTTTAAGGTGAATAAATTGATGTTAATCAATAAGTGTTTAATAAATATAATTATTCAATTAAATTTTAACTATTAAAAAATATTTCATGGTCAAGTTTTGTTCTATTTGTGGTAATAAAACTACATTTTAACGTGCTAGAACAAGCTAACTAGAACAAATCAGTAAGTTATAAAAGCCAATTTGAAAGTAGAAAGTGATTAAATGACAAAAGAAGTAAAGCCTCTTGGCAACAAATATATTGGTGCTCATGTTTCCGCTGCTGGTGGCGTCGATCAGGCGCCATTAAGAGCAAAAGAGATTGGTGCAAACGCGTTTGCTATCTTCACTAAAAATCAGCGTCAATGGGTAGCGAAGCCACTAGAAGCGTCAACAATAAGACGTTTCAAAGAGCAATGTCAGCGTTTAGGTTTCTCTGCTGACTATATTTTGCCTCACGACTCATACTTAATTAACTTGGGCGCGCCTGAAGAAGAGAAGTTGGAAAAATCGCGTGCAGCATTTATTGATGAGATGGAGCGTTGCAATCAGCTAGGATTGAAACTGCTGAACTTTCATCCGGGGAGCCATTTAAAACTGGTGTCTGAAGAGCAGTGCCTTGCGACTATTGCAGAGTCAATCAACCTTGCTCATAAAGCTGTACCTGATGTGATTGCTGTTATCGAGAATACAGCAGGGCAAGGAACGAACTTAGGCTGGCGCTTTGAACACTTGGCGGCAATCATTGATCAAGTAGAAGACAAATCTCGTGTCGGTGTTTGCCTCGATACTTGCCACACCTTTGCCGCTGGCTACGATTTAAGTAGCTTTGCCGCTTGTGAAGCTACTTTTGCGGAGTTTGATCGTGTTGTCGGTATGCACTATTTAAGAGCAATGCATATTAATGACTCAAAAGGTGGACTAGGCAGTAAGCTGGATCGCCACCATTCATTGGGCAAAGGTGAGATCGGTTGGGATTGCTTTGAATACATCTCTAAAGATCCTCGTTTTGATAATATCCCATTGATTTTAGAAACAATTGATCCTGATATTTGGCATTTAGAGATCCAAACAATGCGCGATCACCATTTAAGTGTATAAATTGTTCGTTTGAGATCACGATATTGGCATGCTTTTCTCATGACGTTTTCATGAAACGTTGTAAAGAAGGATGCCCAATTATGTTCTCTTCAGTTTGTGTTACCTCATCATTCAGTGCTCGACCTGCTGCCCGTATGCCAGTGCCTAATCGGCATGTAACAGGTAGAGGCCACCATCGTTCACCGCAACCAAGTAAATCTCATTGCAAGTAAGGCTTACTGATGAGAACTGCTGTTGGTCGGTAAGATGAAATCTTGGTTGTTGTGTTGATGACATTTGTGAATTGTTTACGACATTCTTGACCAAAATCTGAGGTTTCAGGGATGTCGTATTCGATTTTACGAGAGCTGTCTGGCTGCAACTTTGTGCTCGTGGGTATAAGATAAAGCAATTATTTTTATACTCAGGAGCTGTTATGAGCCATTCCTTGACTTGGCACGATGTCATTGGTCTAGAGAAAGAACAAGAATATTTCCAGCAAACGCTGAAGTTTGTCGAAGCTGAGCGAGCCGCTGGTAAAGTCATTTTCCCGCCTGCTAAAGATGTGTTTAATGCATTTCGTTTTACTGAGTTTGATGACGTTAAAGTCGTTATCCTCGGACAAGACCCTTATCATGGGCCTAATCAGGCGCATGGCTTGTGCTTTTCTGTTTTACCGGGAGTGAAAACGCCTCCTTCTCTGGTGAATATGTATAAAGAACTGGCTCAAGATATTGACGGCTTTCAGATCCCGAATCATGGCTATTTAAAAAGCTGGGCGGATCAGGGCGTCTTGTTGCTCAATACTGTTTTAACGGTAGAGCAGGGGAAAGCACATTCACATGCTAAAACGGGTTGGGAAACGTTCACGGACCGTGTAATTGATGCGTTAAACCAACATCGTCAAGGCGTGATCTTCCTTCTTTGGGGATCTCATGCGCAGAAAAAGGGGCAGATGATAGATAGAAGTAAGCATCATGTACTTATGGCTCCTCATCCTTCGCCGTTATCAGCGCATCGAGGATTCTTAGGCTGTAAGCATTTTTCGCAAACAAATCAGATACTCAAACAGTTAGGGCAAATGCCAATTGATTGGCAACCAACTCTTGATTCGAATCAATGATGTGATGAATGGTTGTTCGTATTGCTGTTTTTTCGACCAAAATCAAAGCGGATTAGTCATTCCTTATATAGACTTTACCTACATGACTGTGTAAGGGAGACGCACAATGATGATTGAAAGAATCAGACGTGAACATGGATACATGACTCGACTGTTGGCTATTTTGCGCGGAAAGTTACAGCTTCTTAAAGACGAAAAACCGATTAACTACAGCCTCGTTAAGGAGATTGTGGATTATCTTTCAAGGCATTCTGAAAGTGTCCATCACCCTAAAGAAGACATTCTTTATCGGCATTACATTCAGCACTATGGAGAGCATGAAGAAGTATCGGATTTAGAAAAAGAACATGCTCAATTATCCAAATCAACCCATGAGTTTTTGAATACCGTTGAGATGATCTTAAATGATGCAGTTGTTCCTCAAGATGTATTCATGGAGCAGTTGGAGCAATTCATTAATTCACAGCGTCAACATTTAGAAATGGAAGAGCAAACGGTTTTACCGCTGATTAATCGGACTTTTAGCGTCGCAGATTGGCAGAAGGTAGAATCTGAGTGGAATTGCAATGAAGATGACCCTGTATTTGGATCAACCATTGCGGAAAGATACGCTCAGCTTGCTCGTCGAGTAAGAAAAAGCGAAACAGAATGCAACTAAGCTAAGTCGTAAAAATAAGCTAAGTAGTAAAAAGTCTGAGTGAAGAAACGAGAAGAGGCGCCAATAAAGGCGCCTCTTCTATTTATAATTTGAGGTCATCAAGTTCTAGACAGACATCCATTTCTAATAACTCTCTTTCCAACCGTTTTCGATCTCGTATAGCTTCTATCTCACGCCACATCCTTTTAGCTGGTTTCGCTCTGCTACTCGCATTTGTGCGGAGCTTTGCGATCTGTGCATCTAACAGTTCATCGAAGTGCAAGTCATCCATAAGCAAGCCTCTTTCTGGTTGTCTCCTTTCCTGGAGTTTTTTCTAAATATCATATTTTTAAGGACAATAACTATGATTTATTTCTCATTTGTTTCATTGATATGAAATTTTTATGGATTTCTTCTAGGAATATAAACTTTGTTAGCATTGGGTTGGTTGTTATTTAACCGGTTGGATACCGTGTTTCTTATTTATTGATAATTGGCTGATGTTAAGAAAAGGTTATCAACCCAGACCGAGGGATTCACGGTTGGTTGATATTTGCTCGCTAAGTTTCTAAATGTTTCAACTTGCGCAATGTGAACTCATTTTGTGATGGGGCATATAGAGCTTTAGGGGGTAACGTGGCTTTAACTTATTGTGTATCAGCTAAGTTTGATGAGTGGAATGATGTTTAATTAATGTAACGATAATGTTTTATTTGTGTGGTGTGTGCTTGGGGTTGTTTGTGCGAATAGCGTTGATGGATTCTCACAAGTGCAACTTCACTCATATTGATTTTTAACAACCCTGCCTGCATCATTCTCGCCCATCATATAGATACCTAAACCGATTAGGTGTCGCCATTCTCCTGAACTACACACCATTATAAAAGCAAATCGCAGCCAGCGAGCGTGTAGTTAAAGTGCTAACTTTTATTTTCAGGTTCTAATACTTACTCTTTTTAGAGGTTTTTGTGACAGACTTAATTAACTTAATGAACGACCTGCTTTGGGGATCGATACTGGTGTATCTCCTTGTTGGTGTCGGTATTTACTTCACATTGCGTTTAGGCTTCATCCAATTTCGCCATTTTGGGCACATGTTCAGTGTGCTGAGAAACAGCCGTAAAGCTGACAATGCTGGTATCTCCTCTTTTCAAGCTCTTTGTACCAGTCTTGCTGCTCGCGTAGGTACAGGCAACATGGCCGGTGTTGCGGTTGCATTAACCGTTGGTGGCCCTGGTGCAATCTTCTGGATGTGGATGACTGCAATGCTAGGCATGGCGACATCATTTGCAGAAAGTACTCTTGCTCAGCTTTATAAGTCACGTGATAAGGACGGCAACTACCGTGGTGGTCCTGCTTATTACATGGAGAAAGGCTTGGGTATGCGCTGGATGGGCGTTCTTTTCTCAATCTTCCTTATCATTGCATTCGGATTGGTGTTTAACGCAGTACAAGCAAACTCGATTTCAAATGCGATGAGCAATGCATTTGGCTTTGATCCAATGATGGTGGGGGTAGGTATTGTGCTACTTACCGCCTTCGTTATTTTCGGTGGTATTCGTAAAATTGCACGTACCGCTGAGCTTATCGTTCCATTTATGGCAATTGCCTACTTAGCGATTGCGCTTGTGGTTGTGTTCATGAACATAGAGAAAGTACCTGCTGTATTCTCTCTGATCATTAAAAGTGCTTTCGGTTTTGAACAAGCTGCCGCTGGTGGCCTTGGTTATGCGATTGCACAGGCAATGATCAACGGTGTTAAACGTGGATTGTTCTCAAACGAAGCGGGTATGGGTTCTGCTCCGAATGCGGCGGCTTCGGCAACGCCTTATCCTCCACACCCTGCGTCTCAAGGTTATGTGCAAATGCTGGGCGTATTTGTCGATACCATCGTGATCTGTTCAGCGACCATGGCGATCATCCTAGTGTCTGGTGAATATGTTCCGCACGGTGAAATTACAGGTATCGAACTAACGCAACGTGCACTCAGTTCACAAGTCGGTGATTGGGGCGGGGTGTTTATTGCGATGGCGATTTTCTTCTTTGCCTTCACCTCAATCATTGCGAACTATTCATATGCGGAAACGAACCTGATATTCCTTGAGCACAATAACAAGAAAGGTTTAGTTGTATTTCGTCTGATTTTCTTAAGTATGGTGATGTTTGGTGCGTTAGCGACACTGCCTACGGTTTGGGCTATGGCCGATGTTTCTATGGGTTTGATGGCGATTGTTAACTTGATTGCGATTCTGCTTCTGTCTGGAACCGTAATTAAGCTTGCGAAAGACTACAACCGTCAGCTAGACGCGGGCAAAGTACCGACTTTTAATGCCAATGACTACCCAGAACTAAAAACTCAACTTGAAGACGGAATCTGGGATCAATCGAAGTCGAATAAAGCAAACTAAGTACACTAATAGATAGTACCGATGTTATAGATTGGAAAAGCCATGCAGACACTGCATGGCTTTTTTTGTAAGCTATCGTTCAAAAGCTATAAAAGTCAGCTCAACAGAATTTACAAAGGAAACCTTATGCTTATCGTGGTCTCTCCAGCAAAAACATTGGATTATGAATCTCCATTGCCAACAACGCGCTTTACCCAGCCAGAGTTGACTTCGCATTCAGCGGAATTAATCAAAGTGTGCCGTACACTGACTCCGCAAGATATTGCCGACTTAATGAAAGTCAGTGACAAAATTGCTGGTTTGAACGTGGCACGCTTTGAGCAGTGGACCGAAACCTTCACACCTGATAATTCTCGCCCTGCGATCTTTGCTTTCAAAGGTGACGTCTACACAGGCCTCGAAGCAGAAACGTTGTCTGAAGCGGATTTAGATTATGCGCAAACTCATCTGCGAATGCTGTCAGGCTTATACGGTTTGTTGAAGCCTCTAGATCTCATGCAGCCTTACCGTCTCGAAATGGGTACTAAGCTGGGCAATGAACGTGGCAGCAATCTCTATCAGTTCTGGGGCAACATCATTACCGATAAGCTAAATGAAGCGATTAACGCGCAAGAAGATAATGTGCTGATCAATCTGGCTTCGAATGAATACTTTAAAGCCGTTAAACCGAAAGCTTTAGAGGCCCAAGTGATCACTCCTGTGTTTAAAGACTGCAAAAATGGTCAATATAAGGTGATCAGCTTCTTTGCTAAAAAAGCCCGCGGCATGATGGCACGCTACATTATTGAAAACCGTATTGAGTCGGTGAAGCAGTTAGAATCTTTTGATACTGCTGGTTACTACTACTGTGCCGCTGAATCGACAGCAACAGAGCTTGTATTCAAACGAGAAGAACAATAAGCCTATAGATGAGGTTGTTATGCTAACTTGGTTTAAAAAATGGCTGGCACGTTATGATGATTGGTGCCAAAGCATGGGCTTGACGCCAGATCAAAAACGTTGCTGCGTTCCTTATCGTAAAGATCCAATTCATGATAAAGAACCGAGCCATGATAAAGCCCCTTCTCATGGCAAAGACATTGAAAAATAATAAGCTGCGGCTGTTTGACACTCATTGCCACTTTGATTTTGATGAGTTTGCCGCATCGTTTCCGGAGCAAATGTCCGATGCAACGTATGCTCAGGTAGATAAAATCCTTATACCATCTGTTGGTGCTTTTAATTGGCTGCGAGTGAAAAATCTCGCAGCACAATACCCAGCAACCCTTCGATACGCCCTTGGTTTTCATCCTTATTTTCTTGAACACTTTGCCGATGAACAGTTGCAACTGCTAGAAGATGAATTAGCACTGCGAGAGAGCGCATGTGTTGCCGTTGGCGAATGTGGATTAGACGCTATGGTTGAGGTCAATGCCTCGCTGCAAGAACGTGTTTTCATTGGCCAACTAGCCATGGCGCAACACGCCCGTCTTCCGGTCATTTTGCATAGCCGCAAAACGCATAACCGATTGCTGCAATTAATTAAACAACATCGCTTTACTCAAGGTGGTGTGTTACATGCATTTTCCGGCAGTGAACAACAAGCCAGACAATTTATCGACCTTGGCTTTAAAATCGGTGTAGGCGGAGTGATTACTTACCCACGAGCTAATAAAACTCGACAAGCGATCAGTCAATTACCGATAGAGTCTCTGGTTTTAGAAACCGATGCACCGGACATGCCGTTATCCGGCAGGCAAGGCGAGGCGAATCATCCTAAATACTTAGTTGACGTCTTAGAAGAGTTGGTGGCGCTGAGAGACACCAATAAAGAACAACTGGCATCTCAGCTTTGGGCAAACAGTATTGAGCTGTTTCGGATTGATGAATAGCAAAGGGGAGCGAAATTCGCTCCCCTTTGTGTTAGGTAAAAAGATTAAGTCGTTATTCGCGCTCTTTGGTGTATGGAACACCAATTGCTTTTGGCGCAACTGCTTTACCAATAAATCCTGCAAGTAGAAATACCGTCAAGATATACGGCAACGCTTCGATGGCTTGAACCGGAATAGGGAACTCACCAACGCTCACGCCTTGCAGACGAATTGCCAGCGCATCAAGGAAGCCGAATAGCAAACAGGCTGCCATAGCTGTCACAGGACGCCACTTACCAAAGATAAGGGCTGCTAGTGCCATATAGCCTTTACCTGCGCTCATGTTAGGAATGAACTGCGCAGTTTGACCTACAGAAAGGTACACGCCAGCCAAACCCACCAATAAGCCACAGATCACCATGGCACTATAACGCATGCCAGCAACCGAAATACCGGCTGTATCCACTGCCGCTGGAGAATCACCTACTGCTCTTAAGCGTAAGCCGAAGCGAGTTTTGAACAATACGTACCAAGACAAAGGTACTGCCGCTAAAGCCACATACTCAATAATCGAGTGACCGCTGATTAGCTCAGAATAGATGAGCCCAACAACAGGAACATCTTGCAACGCATCAGCGCCCGGTAAGGTTATTGGTGCAAAACGAGCATCGCCAGAAAGCGCTGGTGTTTGACCGCCTTGATTGAACCAGTAACGTCCTAGAGTTACGGTTAAACCTGTCGCTAGAATATTGATTGCCATACCGCTGACTACTTGGTCGCCACGGTGTGTAATCGAAGCAAAGCCGTGAAGTAAAGCAAGCAGAATAGACACTAGCACACCAGCACAAACACCGAGCCAAGCTGAGCCAGTGATGTAAGCTGTCGCAGCACCTGCGAAAGCGGCTGCCAAAAGTTTACCTTCCAGTGCGATGTTTACTACACCTGAACGCTCACTAAACATACCGGCTAGAGCGGCAAGAATAAGCGGGGTGGCAACACGAATTGTGGCATCAGCCATTAAAATGATGGTTTCAAACATGATTACGCAACTCCATGTTCTTGTTTGCCAAATAAGCGCAGATAAATGCGTTCAATTGAAGGTTTGAACATGTACTCAAGCGCACCAGAGAAAAGAATCACCAGACCTTGCAGTACCACAACGATGTTACGGTCAACGCCGTAATCGAAGCTCAGCTCAGCGCCGCCCTGATAGAGGAAGCCAAACAGCAAACTTGCAAGAACAACACCTACTGGGTGGTTTCGTCCCATCAAAGCTACTGCAATACCAGTGAAGCCAAACCCTTCTACGAAGTTCAGTTTGATCTGGTGAAGTTCACCTTGCAGCACGTTGATACCAAAGAAGCCTGCCAACATGCCAGAAAGCAGCATAGTAATGACGATTATCTTCAGGTAGTTAATACCTGCGTAAGATGCAGCAGACGCATTCGCGCCGATAGAGCGAATCTCATAGCCCCAACGTGAGTGCCAAATGAAGAGCCACACAAACACACAGCACAACAGAGCGAAAATAAAACTGATATTGAGTGGGCTTGGCGCAACGTTGATACCAAATACAGCAAACAATTCGTGCATTTTTGGTAACCAGCTACCCTGTGCAAATACGCGACTCTCTGTTGCCATCGTGGTTTCTGGCTTCAGAATGTCGACGAGAAGATAGGCCATAAGCGAAGCTGCAATGAAGTTAAACATGATCGTTGTAATTACGATATGAGAACCTCGCTTTGCCTGTAAGTAAGCAGGAATAAACGCCCAAGCTGCACCAAAAATGCCGCCAGCGATAACCGCTACAGGAAATACCACATACCAAGGAGCATATTCACCGAGGGTTAAACAGATTATCCCGACACCCAGACCACCAATATAGGCCTGACCTTCCACACCGATGTTGAATAGCCCTGCGTGATAGGCCACTGCAACGGCTAAACCGGTAAAGATAAAACCGGTGGTGTAGTAAAGGGTGTAACCGAAGCCTTCAGCGTAACCGAACGCCCCTGTCCACATGACTTTGATGGCATCTAATGGGTTGATATCAATATAGATAAATAACAAAGCTGAAACTAAAAACGCGACCAAAACGTTAATCGCAGGTAACAGCGCAATGGTTACCCAAGCGGGCACTTTTGCCTGACTCATGCCGTCTCTCCTTGGGCAATACTCTCTTTTATGTGGTCTGGAATGATGTTTGCCATCATAAGACCTAATGTTTTCTCATCAGCCTGATGAGCTTGCAGTTCACCGACAATAGCGCCATCAAACACAACCAATATGCGATCGGCAAGGCTGAGGATTTCATCCAGTTCTACCGAAACTAATAGCACGGCTTTGCCTGCATCGCGGCTAGCGATAATTTGTTGGTGGATATATTCAATCGCGCCGATGTCTACACCACGAGTGGGTTGACCAATCAGAAGGACGTCTGGGTTCTCTTCCATTTCACGGGCAATCACCAGTTTTTGCTGGTTACCACCAGAGAAGTTTGCCGTTTTTAGGTGGATATCATTCGGGCGAACATCCCACTTATCCATGCTCTCTTGGCAAATCTTCGAAATCGCGGCTTTGTCTTGCAGTAAGCCTTTGTTGTATTTTGGCAGATTGTGATAGCCCAAGATGTAAGCTTCTTGAGCTTCAAATTTATTGATCAAACCTTGTTTGTGGCGATCTTCTGGAATATGACCCACACCCATCGCTCTCACTTGCTGTGGATCCGCCGGTTTATCGACAGAAATCGTGTGACCGTTCAGTTCAAAGCTGCCCGATGTTGGCTTTAAGATGCCAGACAGCAGTGACAGGATCTCTGATTGACCATTGCCGGATACCCCAGCAATACCGACCAGCTCACCTGCTCGTACTGAGAAGCTGATGTCTTTGACGCGCTTAACACCGCTATGATCGACGTAGCCTAGCTTGTTTACCTTCAGTAACTCTTTGGCTGGTTTGGCTTCAGACTTATCAACTTTTAGGCGAACTTTACGTCCTACCATCAGCTCTGCAAGCTCTTCGCGGTTGGTGTCTGAGGTTTTGACATCGGCAACCATTTGGCCTTGACGCATCACCGAAATGTTATCGGTAATAGCCAGTACTTCACGCAGTTTATGAGTGATGATGATAACCGTTGTGCCTTGACTGCGAAGCTTGTCCAGAATCGCGAATAAGTGATCCGCTTCTTGAGGCGTTAACACGCCAGTTGGTTCATCAAGAATAAGCAGTTTTGCATCGCGGTAGAGAGCTTTAAGAATTTCAACTCGTTGTTGCAAACCAACAGGTAGGTCACCAACCAATTTATCCAGTGGAACATCTAAACCGTAGTCTTTTTCTATTTGGTGCAGTTTCTTTCTTGCAGCTTTTAAGCTGTCTTCTAGTTTCCAGCCTGATTCAGCGCCGAGAACGACGTTTTCAAGAACCGTGAAGGTATCAACCAACATAAAGTGTTGGTGAACCATGCCTATCCCTGCGGCAATCGCTTCTTGAGAGTTGTTAGGGTTATATGGTTTACCATCGACAAACATCTCACCTGAGTTTGGTGTATAAAAACCGTAGATGATGCTCATCAAGGTGGATTTACCAGCGCCATTTTCACCGATAATGCCGTGAATCGTACCTGCTGGAACTTTTAAATCGATAGCTTTATTCGCGTGAACGGTACCAAAGCGTTTATCGATTTTTTTAAGCTCGATGGCATAGTTTTGAGATTGCGTCACGTAAAAACTTCCTGAACTAATGAGGTCAACAGACCCTAAGGCCATATTCAAATGGATGCGCTTGATCGAGCAGCCAAATAAACCATACGCCGCTGAGCAAGCAGCGGCGTATGACATTTCCAAACGGAACGTATTGTTTTAACTAAGTATTAAGAACTAAATTAGTACTCACACTTGTTGTTAGACATGTAGTCGTGAATCTTGATTTTGCCTGCGATAATGTCTGCTTTTAGTGTATCCATGTAAGCTTTCATTTCGTCAGTGATCAGAGATTTGTTGTTGTCGTCGTATGCCCAGTCAACCGCATTCTCTTTAAGACCTAGAGCTTTGATACCTGGTTGCCAAGTACCGTTCATTTCTTCTTTCCAAGTCTCAACTGAAGCAGCACCTACTAGCTTAACCATTGAAGTTAGCATTGTGCCTGGTTGTAGGTGGTTTTGGTTTGAGTCAACACCGATCGCTAGTTTGCCCGCATCTTTCGCTGCTTGGTAAACACCTAGACCAGTACCGCCAGCTGCCGCGTAAACAACGTCAACACCTTTAGAGAATTGAGATTTCGCAAGCTCAGAGCCTTTTGCAGGGTCAGCAAACGCTGCTGGCGTTGAACCTGTCATGTTTTGTAGAACAGTGATGCTTGGGTTGGTGTATTTAGCACCTTGCTCATAACCACATTGGAATTTACGGATAAGAGGGATATCCATACCGCCAACGAAGCCAACTACGCCTGATTTTGACGCTTTCGCAGCAAGTGCACCCACTAGGAATGAACCTTCGTGTTCTTTAAATACGATTGATTGAACGTTTGGTTTATCAACAACTGAGTCAAGAATTGTGAAGTGAATGTCTGGGAACTCAGTTGCTACTTTTTCTACAGCTGACGCCATATTAAAGCCTACTGCAACAATTGGGCTAAAACCGCGGCTTGCTAAACGACGAAGACCTTGTTCACGTTGCGCCTCATTTTGAGGTTCAAATTCGCGAACTTCAGTACCTTCCGCAGCCATCACTTTTACACCATTTTGATATACCGCTTCGTTGAACGATTTATCGAATTTACCCGCTGTATCATAAATTACGGCTGGTTTTGCTTCTGCGAAAACGTGAAATGACGAAACCGCTAAAGCAAGTGCTGAGATTTTTATAATAGATTTTTTCACTGTTATATACCTATGTTGCAATACCACTGTACTAGACGAGAGACTGCTGACCTTTAACAAAAGTCCAACAAACCCAAAAACAAAATATCAATAGTTTGAATGAATTATTGGTGAGCTAGTTTGATCGTGTATAAGTTTATCGTTTGCGCTGCAAAAAAAAGTCGAATACCTCACACCAAATCACATTTTTTTGTGAAGGAAGAAACTAATTCGCCATAAATGTATGTTTATTTGTTAATTCCTAGCGTTTACAAGAAATTAGGTTCACCAAATGTGTGATTTGAATCACCAAATTAGTGCAAAATGACGATTTGATTGCTTTGCTATTCGTTGTTTTCATAGCGTCTAGCTGACTAAGCAAATGGTAAGCCAACTTATTGGGGATATGTATGGATGAATCTTGTTCTAATTTTCTCGGTGTTGAATGTGCGTTTGAATACAAATTTGTAGTGTGGTTGAGTGAAAAATGTAACATTCGAGTGTGATGAAACGCTCATGTTTTGGTTTGAAATAAAATCAGTGTTTGTCGTTGACTTGGGTGATAAATGCCAAGAATGTGTCGTTAAAATTCGAAAATTTGTCTTCTTCTTTTATGAGCAAACGGTTGCAGCATTTTATGGAATGTAGGCTACAATTTGTTGGCTACATGTTGCTGATAAGGTTAAAACCCCTCTGTTTTGGGGTTTTATTGTGACTTGCTTCTTGTTTTTGAATGTAATGTTGAGTCATTGCCTAAAAATGCGTGATGCATATATTACTTTTTGCTGTGAGAGATGCGTATAATCGCACCCCGAAAACAACCCAATGTTTAACACGCCAAATTAAACTATAAGGAAGCCATAAACTATGAGTACGTTTATGAGCCTAGTCGGTATGTTGGTTTTACTTGCAATCGCAGTACTACTTTCAAACAACCGCAAAGCTATTAACTTAAGAACCGTGGGTGGCGCATTCGCTATCCAATTTGCACTAGGTGCATTTGTACTTTATGTCCCATGGGGCCGCGATCTACTTGCTGGTTTCTCAAACGGGGTATCTAACGTTATTAACTACGGTAATGACGGTACTTCTTTCCTATTCGGTGGTCTTGTTTCTGACAAGATGTTCGAAGTATTCGGTGGCGGCGGTTTCATCTTCGCTTTCCGTGTTCTTCCAACACTGATTTTCTTCTCTGCACTAATCTCGGTTCTTTACTACCTAGGCATCATGCAATGGGTAATTAAGATTCTAGGTGGTGGTCTGCAGAAAGCTCTAGGCACATCTCGCGCAGAATCTATGTCTGCAGCAGCTAACATTTTCGTTGGTCAAACTGAGGCTCCACTTGTTGTTCGCCCATTTGTTCCAAAAATGACTCAATCTGAGCTGTTCGCAGTAATGTGTGGTGGTTTGGCTTCGGTTGCTGGTGGTGTACTTGCGGGTTACGCATCAATGGGTGTTCCACTAGAGTACCTAGTTGCAGCGTCATTCATGGCGGCACCAGGTGGTCTACTGTTCGCTAAGATCCTTTTCCCTGAAGTTGATCAACCACAAGAGAACATTGAAGATGCTCTTGAAGGCGGCGACGACAAACCAGCTAACGTTATCGACGCAGCAGCGGGCGGTGCAGCAGCAGGTCTACAACTTGCTCTGAACGTTGGTGCAATGCTAATCGCATTCATCGGTCTGATCGCACTTATTAACGGTATCCTAGGCGGTCTAGGTGGTTGGTTCGGTATGCCTGAACTAACTCTAGAACTTCTTCTAGGTTGGATCTTCGCTCCTCTAGCATTCGTAATCGGTGTGCCATGGGAAGAAGCAACAATTGCAGGTTCATTCATCGGTCAGAAGACTGTTGTAAACGAATTCGTTGCTTACCTAAACTTCGTACCATACGTGGGTGAAAACGCTCAAGTAGTTGCAGCAACTGGTCAATTGATGTCTGAGAAGACTCAAGCAATCATCTCATTCGCTCTATGTGGCTTCGCGAACCTATCTTCTATCGCGATTCTGCTAGGTGGTCTAGGTGGTCTAGCTCCGACTCGTCGTCACGATATCGCTCGTATGGGTATCAAAGCAGTTATTGCTGGTACGCTATCTAACTTGATGGCTGCAACAATTGCTGGCTTCTTTATCTCTTTCTAATTTGATTTAGAGAACGATATATAGACGCCGTTTAATCTCACCCCGTAGCAAGAATATTGCTGCGGGGTGTTTTTGCTTTTCAGGGCATGACAAAGAGTGATTTTTTGTAATGGATTGCATTGAAAAGCCTTGTGTCTCAAGGATGTCAGAAATTGACCATTTTTGAGATACAAACCGTTTGCTCTTCGAATGGGACTACAGTTTTGTGATAAATATCTATACTGTATTCACTTGCCGAAGGAAGTAAGCGAATATCAAAACGACGTAGTGAAGCCAATTGGATAGGCTAACCACCACGGCGTTTTTGAAAGGCAGCTAATGTCTAAAACAGATCATGTTTAAAACTGACACTGCCTGAAACTGAAACTGTAAGACACCGCAATCACAGATTGTTGTGCCATAGACCCAAATGGGTACTGTGCGGTGACAAGGATAGCAATTGGTGAGCAGTAAACACTCACCGAGTCTTCAAGGAACCAAGTCCGTTCATTTGTGGCTATCAAAATAGACGTATGACAGTCGCCTTGGTAGTGAACTAATTGAATATATTGATCGGAGTTAGAAATGAGCGATTTAAAAGCAGCAGCACTACGTGCACTTAAACTGATGGACTTAACAACACTGAATGATGATGACACGGATGCGAAAGTAATCCAGCTTTGTCACGATGCAAAAAGCCCAGTAGGCAATACTGCTGCAATCTGTATTTACCCTCGCTTTATTCCTATTGCTAAGAAGACCCTTCGTGAGCAAGGCACCCCAGAAGTTCGCATTGCAACAGTAACTAACTTCCCACACGGTAATGACGATGTGGAAATTGCAGTGGCTGAAACGAAAGCAGCAGTAGCATACGGCGCTGACGAAGTAGACGTCGTTTTCCCTTACCGTGCTCTAATCGCTGGTAACGAGAAAGTGGGTTTTGACCTAGTTAAGCAATGTAAAGAAGCGTGTGGTTCAGATGTTCTTCTTAAGGTGATCATCGAAACTGGTGAACTAAAAGAAGAAGCACTAATCAAGAAAGCTTCACAAATCTCTATCGAAGCGGGCGCAGACTTCATCAAAACCTCAACAGGTAAAGTGCCAGTAAATGCAACGCCTGAATACGCACGTATGATGTTAGAAGTGATTCGTGACATGAACGTTGCTGAAACTGTAGGTTTTAAACCTGCAGGTGGTGTGCGTACAGCTGAAGATGCTCGTGATTACCTAGCGATGGCTGACGAAATCCTAGGTGACAAGTGGGTGGACAGCCGTCACTACCGTTTCGGTGCGTCAAGCCTGCTAACCAATCTACTAAATACATTAGAAGTAACAAACGAGAAAGCTGATCCAGCGGCTTACTAATCGTTCTGTTTTACAAGATGGCGCACAGCGCCATCTTCATTTCTAAATAGCAAAAAACCATAGCTACCCATCCAATTGGTTCGGGGCTAGGGAGGCACTAATGTATTTACCTCAAGAAATTATTCGCAGAAAACGTGACGGTGAAATCCTGACCACAGAAGAGATCAACTTCTTCATCCAAGGTGTGGCTAAAAACACGGTTTCTGAAGGACAAATTGCAGCATTCGCAATGGCTGTATTCTTCCGTGAAATGACCATGCCAGAGCGTATCGCACTGACGTGTGCAATGCGTGATTCAGGCATGGTTATCGATTGGAGCCATATGAACTTTGATGGCCCGATTGTTGATAAACACTCGACAGGTGGTGTGGGTGACGTAACTTCACTGATGCTAGGCGCTATGGTTGCGGCTTGCGGTGGTTATGTTCCTATGATCTCTGGTCGTGGATTAGGCCACACTGGCGGTACTCTTGATAAATTAGAGTCTATCCCTGGCTATAACATCACTCCAACGAATGACGTGTTTGGTCAAGTGACTAAGCAAGCAGGTGTGGCGATCATCGGTCAGACTGGTGATTTAGCGCCAGCAGATAAACGCGTGTACGCAACACGTGATATCACAGCAACCGTAGATAATATCTCGCTGATCACTGCTTCTATTCTTTCGAAGAAATTAGCCGCAGGTCTTGAATCATTAGTGATGGACGTGAAAGTAGGCTCTGGCGCATTTATGCCAACTTATGAAGCGTCAGAAGAACTAGCAAAATCTATCGTTGCGGTTGCGAATGGTGCTGGTACCAAAACAACAGCAATTTTAACGGATATGAACCAAGTATTGGCTTCTTCTGCGGGTAACGCTGTTGAAGTCCGTGAAGCGGTTCGTTTCCTAACGGGTGAATACCGTAACCCTCGTCTACTTGAAGTGACTATGGCTTCTTGTGCTGAAATGTTGGTGCTAGGAAAACTTGCCAAAGACAGTGTTGAAGCTCGTCAAAAACTGCAAGCAGTATTGGACAACGGCCAAGCAGCAGAGCGCTTTGGTAAGATGGTTGCAGGACTTGGTGGCCCAGCAGACTTCGTTGAAAACTACGAAAACTACTTAGATAAAGCTCAAATCATCAAACCTGTTTATGCAGCTCAGTCGGGTGTGGTATCGGCTATGGATACTCGTGCGATTGGTATGGCTGTGGTTGGTATGGGCGGTGGTCGTCGTGTAGCAACAGATACTATCGATTACGCTGTAGGCTTTGATAACTTCATTCGTCTTGGTGAAGTGGCAGATAGCAACAAACCGTTAGCGTTCATTCACGCTCGTAGTGAAGAGCAGTGGCAAGAAGCGGCAAACGCACTACAAAATGCGATTAAAGTCGGTGGTGAATACGTCCCAACTCCTGATGTTTACCGTCAGATCCGTGCAGAAGACGTGTAATTCGTTCAGGAAAGATTGGTGAGGAAAGAGTTATGAAAAGAGCATTTATTTTAGTTTTAGATTCATTCGGTATCGGCGAAACCGCGGATGCTAAAGATTTTGGTGACGTTGGCGCAGATACACTCGGTCATATTGCTGATCAATGTGCACAAGGTTTAGCAGATAACGCTGATCGTAAAGGTCCACTAACATTGCCAAACCTGTCTAAGCTTGGTCTTGCAATGGCGCACAAAGAGTCTACTGGTCGTTTTGCTCCGGGATTGGATGATAAAGCAGACATCATCGGTGCTTATGGTCATGCGGCTGAGCTGTCTTCTGGTAAAGATACTCCGTCTGGTCACTGGGAAATTGCTGGTGTTCCTGTTCTATTTGAATGGGGCTATTTCACTGACAAACAAAACAGTTTCCCTAAAGAGCTGACTGATCGCATTCTTGCTCGCGCAGGTCTGGATGATTTCTTAGGTAACTGTCACGCTTCTGGTACGCAGGTTCTGGATGATCTAGGTGAAGAACATATGAAGACTGGCAAGCCTATCTTCTATACTTCTGCTGACTCAGTATTCCAAATCGCGTGTCACGAAGAGACTTTTGGTTTAGATCGCTTACTTGAGCTTTGCCAAATTGCCCGTGAAGAACTGGCGGATTACAACATTGGTCGTGTTATTGCGCGCCCATTCGTTGGTGCTGGTAAAGGTCAATTTGAGCGTACGGGTAACCGCCGCGACCTTTCTGTTGAGCCACCTTCAGCAACAGTGCTGCAAAAGCTGGTTGAAGAGAAGCAGGGCAATGTAGTGTCTATCGGTAAGATCGCAGACATCTACGCAAACTGCGGTATCACTAAGAAAGTGAAAGCAACGGGTATTCCTGCGCTGTTTGAAGCAACACTAGAGCAGATTCAACAAGCGGGTGATGACACTATCGTCTTCACTAACTTTGTTGATTTTGACTCAGCTTATGGTCACCGTCGTGATGTAGCAGGCTATGCAGCAGCACTAGAATATTTCGATAAGCGTCTACCTGAAGTTCTAGAATTGATGCAAGAAGATGATGTACTGATTCTGACGGCTGACCATGGTTGTGACCCAACATGGCAGGGTACTGACCATACTCGTGAACACATCCCAGTGATTGTTTACGGTAAGAAAGTGGCTCCGGGTTCATTAGGCCGTCGCGAAACATTCGCCGATATCGGTCAAAGCCTAGCAAGCTACTTTGGTATTTCACCAATGGATTACGGTAAGAACTTTTTGTAATTTCTTAGGGGCTTAGTCTCTGTCTTAGTGAATAGGATAGCATTGAGCCCCAATTATCAGTTTGGTAAAGGTGCAATTTGAGCATCTAACATCATAAGGAACAAGATAATGGCTACTCCTCATATTAATGCTGAAATGGGTGCATTCGCTGACGTCGTACTGATGCCGGGTGATCCACTACGTGCGAAATACATCGCTGAAACCTTCTTAGAAGACGTTGTTCAAGTGTGTGACGTACGTAATATGTTTGGTTTCACTGGTACTTACAAAGGCCGTAAGATCTCTGTGATGGGCCACGGTATGGGTATCCCATCATGTTCTATCTACGTAACTGAGCTAATCAAAGATTACGGCGTGAAGAAAGTGATTCGCGTGGGCAGCTGTGGTGCTGTTAACGAAGATATCAAAGTACGTGATGTCGTTATCGGCATGGGCGCATGTACGGATTCTAAAGTGAACCGTATTCGCTTCAAAGACCACGACTTTGCTGCAATTGCAGACTACAAAATGGTGAAAGCGGCAGAAGAAGCAGCAAAAGCTCGCGGCATCGACGTTAAAGTGGGTAACCTTTTCTCTGCTGAACTGTTCTACACTCCAGACCCATCTATGTTCGACGTAATGGACAAATACGGTATCGTTGGTGTTGAAATGGAAGCGGCGGGTATCTACGGTGTTGCTGCAGAATACGGTGCAAAAGCGCTGACTATCTGTACTGTATCTGACCACATCAAAACAGGCGAAGCGACCACGTCTGAAGAGCGTCAAACCACGTTTAACGACATGATGCTTATCGCATTAGATTCAGTATTGATTGGTGATCAAGAAGGTTACTAATCTTTCTTATCTATTCGCTTATTTATTCTGAATAAAAGAAAAAACCTCAGCTTTGGCTGAGGTTTTTGTTTATATGATGCGTTTTAGCTAACGTCCTCAACTAAAACTCTATTCCGCGTTCTGTAGCAGCAGGTTTTCACCTTTCGACTTCGGCTTACGTTTCAGTAGCAGAGTGAACAACACGCCACTGATAAAGCTCATGATAACCATTAGGTACATGTAACGATCACTTTTACGATAGTGATGATCGGAAATTGCTGTCACCTTACCGGTCTCAAACGTAATGCGAACAAAACCGATCAGGTTGCCATCATGCATTACTGGCTCTACAAGTTGCTGGCGACCAATACTTGCCGTTTGCAAAGGTGTATCCAACCCAAGCACTTCTCTTACGCTTAACGCTGAATCACTGGAGGCGAGTTTTACACCTTCAGAATCATAAATCGTTGCATCAAATACTAAGCGGTCTTGGGCAAGTTGATTGGTGAGATTAAGCAGACGCTCTTGATCCTGCTCTGCGATACTTCTGCCTGCGGTTAGCGAGGCTTGAGTAATCAATACCTTCGTGAGTGTTTCTAGCTGGTTTGCTTGAATACGTTCGTTACCTTTACTGATCACAACACTATTTTTAATTGTGATAACGAACATGCCAATCAACAGCAGTAAGGTTAGTAGGCGAATAACCATACGAAACGAGAACAAAGAACCGTCCATAATCGAGTTAATCCAAAGAAAATCAGACTTTGCACATATTGAGACTTGCGTTTTTAAATTGCAATAGGGTAACGTCTGCTTATACGAAGACATGGATGCCTTAACTATTATGCTAGCTATCAAAAAACATACGTCTCTTATCAATCGTCTGCCTGAAACTCGTTTATCTCGTCAACTAGACAAAAGCAAAGCCAACTGGATTGTTTTTGGCCACTTTTTAACAGCGCAGCAGTTTGACGACATTGATTTCTTTACTGGTTATTTCAACGCCATTATAGATGCGTGGAAAGTCGGTCCTTATGAAGTTGCTTTGATGTCCGGTGAGCTGACGGGCGAGCATGAGAAAATCTTACAGGGTTTAGGCCTAGATTACGCTCGCATCAATGAAGTACCTGATTTATCAAAACCGGGTTTGATTGTCATGGATATGGACTCCACAGCAATCAAGATTGAGTGTATTGATGAAATCGCCAAGCTTGCGGGTGTTGGTGATGAAGTTGCCGAAGTAACAGAGCGTGCGATGCAAGGCGAACTCGATTTCGAACAAAGCCTGCGTCAGCGTGTAGGAAAACTGAGTGGTGCCGATGAATCGATTTTAGAGCCTGTTCGTTCAACACTGCCTTTGATGGAAGAGCTGCAAGAGCTGGTTGAAACGCTACAAGCATTTGGCTGGAAAACAGCGATTGCCTCTGGCGGTTTTACCTACTTCTCTGATCATTTGAAAGCGATGCTCAAATTAGATCATGCTCAATCAAATACCTTAGAAATTATCGATGGTAAGCTGACTGGTAAGGTGCTTGGCGATGTTGTGACGGCTCAAACCAAAGCGGATATCGTAGAGGAACTCGCGACTCAGTTTGATATTGAAATGCACAATACTGTTGCTGTTGGTGACGGCGCGAATGACCTTGTAATGATGGAAGCAGCTGGTCTTGGCGTTGCTTTCCATGCCAAACCTAAAGTTGAAGCTAAAGCGCAAACTGCGGTGCGTTACGCTGGCCTTGGTGGTGTGCTGTGTATTCTTTCTGCTGGTTTGGTTAAGCATCAGAAAATTAGTTGGCAAAGTAAGCCGTAAGGTTTGTCTGAGTCTAATTTGAAATACAGAAAAGCGAGGTTGGAACCTCGCTTTTTTAATGTCACTCAACTAGATGTTTTTTACTTCCAGACCTGCCAGTTGATGCCAGTAACCATTACATTGCTGACTCTCTAACTTGGTTGGATGACCACCATGTTCGTTTTGTTTGAAGTTGTTTAAGTGCTGAAAGGTTTCGACACCCAGAGGACTTAAACGAACCACATCCACTAATCCTTCCATGCTCGGTAAGTCGTTCATCAGGTTATAACAATAGCCAGACTGAGTTTGGATACCGTTTAAGTTGAAAACGGATTGACCTTCCTGACTGCTGACTTGAATACCGGTTGGATACTTAATACAGCAGGTTTCGCATTCATCTTTAGCTCTGTTCTCTGCGCGAGCAGTAAAACAGCGAGCTGAATAGGCGAGAGGGAGATAGCCGTGACTAAAGACTTCCACTTCAAATTGATTGCGAATACCGATTTTTTCACACTGAAGCAAAACGTTGTTAAGCCAATCGCGTGATAGTTCAACAGGCATACACCAGCGAGTCATACCTTGCTTTAGAAAGAGCTGTAATGCGTATGCGTTATAGGTATTCACGGCAGGTCCCACAATGAAAGGTATTCCTTTCTCATGAGCCATCTGAATTGCAGAAACGTCATTGGCTTCAATCGCGAAGTCACCATTATCTATATACTTCTTTAGTACGTTGATTTCGCTTGGCGCTTCAAATAGTGCCATAGTCGAAAGAACCACTTGTTTACCAGCAGAAGAGAGCTCTTTAGCAATATCAAACCAGTGTTGTGGTTTCATCTCACGACGTTTGGAGCAAACCGTTTCGCCCAGATAAATAATATCAGCGCTGCTCTCTTTAGCTTGTTGGTAAAAGTTTTCGACATCTTGTTTTGGCCAGAAATAAAGTAGCGGGCCTAGTGCGTATTTCATAATTTCCCCTTACTACTGATTACTGCCATTTTCGGTGATATGCACCGAGCGTGGTTTGCGTGCCTTCAGATACGTTTGCAAGTGTGGCATCCCAAGCACTTTCTACGTGATAGCTTTGAGGATTAGCAAGGTAGCGATCAATCGCTGCGCGCCAAGTGCGCGTCACTTGTTCTACATAAGCAGGGCTACGCTGACGGCCTTCAATTTTTACCGAGGCAACATTCGCTGCAAAAAGCTCAGGTAACAGCGAAAGCGTATTCAGACTGGTTGGTTCTTCTAACGCGTGGTAACGTTTTTCTTCACCATCAATGTTCGCCATAAAGCGACCCTTACATAAGGTTGGGTAACCCGCATTTTCGCCCGTTGCGTACTTGTCGATAAGAATTTCATTCAGTCGTGACTCTAAGCCTGACTCAGTTTCTTGCCAGCGCACATATTTCGCCGGAGAACACGCGCCTACCGTATTTGGCGATTCACCCGTCATGTAAGAGGAAAGATAACAGCGACCTTCCGACATAATGCATAAGCTACCAAACGCGAAGACTTCAAGGTCTACGCCTTCAGGAATGTTACGAGAAAGCTGTTTTACTTGATGGATAGAGAGTACGCGAGGCAATACCACTCGTTTAACGTTGAAATTGTTGTGGTAAAACTCAACGGCTTTGACGTTGGTTGCTGACGCTTGAACCGAAAGGTGTAGTTCCAAATCTGGGTATTTGTTCGCAGCGTAATCAAGAATCGCAACGTCAGCCACGATCAAGGCATCAATACCAAGATCCGCAGCCTGATCGACAGCGTTAGTCCATCGTTCAAAACCATCTGGATGGGCGAAAGTGTTTAAGGCGACATGGATTTTCTTTCCATGATCATGAGTATATTGAACGGCTTTGTTCAGTTTGTTGCCTGTGAAATTTAACCCTGCAAAGTGGCGGGCATTGGTGTCGTCTTTGAAGCCGATATAAACGGCATCTGCACCACAATCAATGGCTGTTTTTAGAGCGGGTAAATTACCAGCTGGACAGAGAAGTTCCATTGCTCGGTTACTTATTTTTATGAAAAAGTGACCATATTTTAAGAATAAACACTGGATATCAATTTGATGTAAGGCAGGTTTCAGTGAATAAGGAAAAATTTACTCACTTAGAGTGATTTACGGTGGCGACGGTGCTTAGCGAACAGTTCTTCAACTTCATGTTTAGGCTGTGGGCGATGGAAATGGAACCCTTGAATTGAATGACAATTCAGGTTGGAGAGCAGGGTTGCTTGTTGTTGTGTTTCAACACCTTCTGCAACCACAGATAAGTTCAGTGAGCGACCAAGGTTAATGATGTTTTCGATTACGGTTATCTGCTTAGGTAGCGTATCGATATCAGTAATGAAAGCACGGTCAATCTTAAGTTCATCAATAGGGAATCTTGCAAGATACGCCAGTGATGAGTAGCCCGTACCGAAATCGTCGATAGAGAGGTTAAAGCCCAACTTCTTGATTGCGTTAAGCATTTGCAGCGTGTGTTCACTATCACTCATTACCGCACTTTCAGTCAGTTCGAAAGTAATACAGCTTGGATCAAGCGATGTAGTCCGCAGTAGCTTCTCGAGATAGTCGATTAATTGTGGGTTACCAAATTGCTCTGGAGAGATGTTGATCGCCACTCGTCCCGGAAGAATGCCTTGTTGTTTCCAACGTTTCACCGTGGCGAAGACATCACGCATGACCACGCGGCCAAGATGTTCAATCAAACCTGCTTTTTCCGCGACAGGAATGAATGCCGCAGGGCTGATGTAGCCCTCAACAGGGTGTTTCCAGCGAACCAGAGCTTCTGCGCCGTTGACGCTGAAATCACGAGCATTCACTTTTGGTTGATACCACACTTCTAAGCCATTTTGCTGAAGGGCTTTTTGCAGTTCGATCTCAAGCCATAAGCGCATGCGCGCTTCTTTGTTCATCTGATCGTGGAACTTGATAAGGCGGTTACGGCCACGATCTTTCGCTTCATACATCGCGGTATCGGCATTTTGCAGCAAAATACGAGCGTCGTTACCGTCGCCCGGATATTGCACACTACCAATCGAACAGGCTAGGCGCTTACTGAAGTGGTGCAAATCAAACGGTTGGTTGATCAAAGAGATTATGCGTTCAGCCAACATTTCCGCAGAGCGGTTGTGCTCTGGCTCTGGCAAAATCAGACCAAATTCGTCACCGCCTAAATGGCCTAAAATTGCTTGTTGTGGCAGCAAACGTTTCAGACGTGACGATACTTCCTGAATGACTTTATCACCGATGTGGTGACCCAGAGAGTCGTTGATATTCTTAAAGTTATCGATATCCAAATACAACATCACCAATGGCGTGTCGTTTTGAATTAAATGCTCTAGGCGTTTAGTAAAACCTAATCGGTTGTACAACCCCGTTAATGCGTCTACATGGATATCTGTATGACTGGTAGCGGAAAGCTGTTTCGTCGCTTGAGAAGCATCCTGAATCAGAATTAACTGGGAGTTGCTGCCCAGTATTTGAGTTGTACCAGCATGCAGCTGTACTCTGCGCTCAAAACCACAACGAGGGCCAGTTAAACATACCAGTGGGTTGTCTGTTAAAAGTTCACCCAACTTAGCGTTAAATACGCCTTTGGTTTTTTCATCAATAAACAAGCGTGACAGCTCTTCATCCAGCAAATCTGAGGTATCTTCAAATCCCAGTAAGCGAGCTGCTGAAGGGTTGGCTGAAATAATGAAATCATCTTCGACTAACAGTAAGCCATCCGGCAATAAAGTGGTCAGGGTCGAAAATTTGTTTTCAGAATCTTCCAGAGAGCGGATGAGGATTTGTTTCTCAGAGGTATCAATGGCATGGAAAACAATGTATTCCACGTCTTTTTTGTCACTGAAAATGGGAGAGAGTGAGAAGTGAAGACTCATTTCCATGTCGATGTCATGGAGTGTCATTTCAGCTTCTAGAGTTTCGCCATCGAATGCTCTTTGGTAATAGCCTTTGAGGTGGTTGTAAAATCGCTCACCAAGAATTTGCGAGTCATTCATTCCAACCAGTTCAGTCGCGGTTAAACCCGAGACATCACAATACCTTTCGTTGACCATGACATAATTATGTTGGTCATCTAATATGGCAAAAAAGAACGGACTGTTAGACGTTATTTTTGCGAACCAGTGCTGTAAATGTTGCGAAGGCATTTGCGACGGCATTAAGAAACTACCAACTGTGTTTAAGCGCTTATTTGTTCAATAAGAATTATTTAAGAGCGATACGTACTAACTATAACGTTGATTTCACGGTTAGAAAAGCTTCTCTGCGTTGCACAATTTCTTGATGCATAACAGGGTTCGCCACTATCACATCCCGTATGATGAGTTTTCCAAAGACAAAGGTAACGGATAAAGGGCGTGATTAACAACATTCGTATTCAACTAGTTCAAAATGCAGCATCAATTTTGAGATCTCCAGTCCACTTATTGCCTAAGTTTGTGCAAAAAAAAGCCTTACTCGATGGCATGAAAATGGTCTTCCATGAAGCGCTTGAAGATGGTGATTTTGAGTTCCTCGAAGGCAAGTGGTTAAAAGTTGAAATTCGCGATATGAACTTGTGTTGGTATGTCAGCTATGAAGACGACAAGCTTGTGGTTGCAGACAACATTAAAGATGAAGATGTGAGTTTCAGCGGCAACTTGAATGATCTGGTTCTGATTGCAGGTCGCAAAGAAGATCCGGACACGTTATTTTTCCAGCGCAGACTGTCAATTGAAGGCGATACCGAGCTAGGCTTAGAAGTCAAAAACTTGATGGACAGTGTGGATTTGGAACAATTACCGAAAGCTTTGCAAATTTTACTTCACCAACTGGCCGATTTTGTGCATAAAGGCATGCAAGCACCTAACGCACATAAAGAGGTAGTGAATGCTTATTCGAACTGAGGCTCCAGCCGATATTCTGGTTGTAGACCAATTACTGAAATCGGTATTTGATACCGAAGCGGAAGCAAACTTAGTAATGGCTCTGCGCGAGAATAGTAATCGCACGCTGTCACTGGTTGCCTGTGAAGATGATGGCGAAGTGGTGGGGTTCGCGATGTTTAGCCCAGTATCACTGGCTGGTGAACACCTCAATTGGCAAGGTTTGGCTCCTTTAGCTGTGAAAGCAGAGTACCGTAAACAGGGCATTGGTGCAGAGTTAGTTAACGAAGGTTTGGCTTCTCTTGGTGAACTGGGCTATCCAGCCTGCGTTGTTCTTGGTAACCCTGATTACTACCAACGTTTTGGCTTTAAACCAGCCAATCAATTCGGCTTTACATGCCAGTGGGAAGTACCTGCGAACGCATTTCAAATTGTCGCATTGTGGGAAAACGAACTCGATAACCGCCAAGGGCTAATTGAATATTGCCCAGAGTTTAATGAACTCGCTTAAATCGTTCCATTAAGAAGAAGCGTCCGCTTCTTCTTACTTCTTACCTTTGTTGATTTATCTAGATATTTCTATTCGAGTTATCACCTGTTGAACAAGCAATTTCGGCTGATGCCTTAATAGCTTTACGCTCTCTATGAGCTGTGGTGATTCCACAGGAAGTTTGTTAGCATTCGCTTACATCATCATGTACAACTTAGCCAACAGGCCTGAACTGATCATTACTATGCCTAATCAAGAGCAACAATACTTACAAGCGATGGGAATTCAAAGCTGGGAGCTGGTTCATCCTGAGCGTTTACAAGGTTATCAAGCTTCGAAAGTCGGCTTAGACAAAGAGTGTAAATTGTTGCTGGTCAGTGAAAGCTATCCAACCCCAAGCGAAGTGACACTGTTTGAAAGAGTGTTGAAGAGCTTCAATGTGGAATTGCAGCAAGCTCAGCATGTTTATTTGCACAATTTGGCGAGTTTAGATCTTTCAAGCCTAGAGTGGATCTGGTTTGCAGGTTGCGATGATACAAGTATTTCCGGCATCAAAAAACTCCACACACCACCATTGTCCGAAGTAGACGGTAACACCCAACACCGCCGCGATTTATGGCAGCAGATATGTTCTTACGAGGCGAATTAATTTTATGTCGATTCAGTTTTTACCGATAGAAGAACAACATCTGGATTCAGTGTGGCAAATCGAGCAGCAGGCTCACAGCCATCCTTGGAAAGAGTCAATGGTTCGTCAGCTAGACAGCCGAGGTGCTTGTCACTTTTGTATGTTGCTAGACGATAAAGTGATTGGCTATTTCTATGCGCAAAACATCGTAGGTGAAGTCTCTTTGCTTAATATCGCGATTGATCCTGTATTGCAGGGAAAGGGTTACGGTAAGCAACTGGCTGAATTTTTCTTAACTCATTGTGAAGACGTCAAAGCGGAGAGTGCCTGGCTTGAAGTTCGAGAAAGTAATACTCGCGCGTTTGATCTATACCAAAATCTCGGTTTCAACGAGATAGACCGCCGTGTGAACTACTATCCGACAGAAAAAGGTAAAGAAGACGCCATTATTATGAGCTACTACTTCTTCTCGTAACGATTAGTCGCCGCGGCTGGTGGCTATTTGTTGCCAAGGCGAATAACGTGGCTATGGTTGGCTATATCTTTATAGTGATTGTCTTGAAAGCGCTGCTCAATGTCATTTACTGGAAGTGGTTTATCAAATAGATATCCTTGGAATTGCTCACATCCTAGTTCTTTTAGCGCATTGAGTTCATCAATATTTTCCACCCCTTCCGCGATCACTTCCAAATTGAGTCTTCGAGCCATCATGAGGATCGTATCGACAATCGCTTGATCACTTTCATCCAAATGAAGCTGAGTCACAAAAGAACGGTCGATTTTCAACATATCGACAGAGAGATGCTTTAAGTAGCGAAGTGACGAGTAGCCTGTACCAAAATCGTCGATAGAGATATTGATGTGGTTCTGCTTGAGCTTTGCCATTTTCTCCATAGAGCTTTCAACATTCTCTAGCAGCAGACCTTCGGTTATCTCTAGTTCTATGTGTTCCCCTGAGATTTCCACTTGTTGCAAAATGTCATTGATAAACTCAACGAAGCTGTCTTGAGCAAACTGTAAAGGACTGATGTTGATGGCTAAGCGGCGGAAATGTGGCGGAAGCACTCCGGCTTTTTTCCACTGTGCATACTGATAACAAGCTTGTTCTATAATCCAGTTGCCAATTTGAAGGATTTGCCCGGTTTCTTCTGCGATAGGCATAAATAATCCCGGTGGTAACAGACCTTTTTGAGGGTGATTCCAGCGAATCAATGCTTCAACACCGACGATATTATGGTGAATGTCTACTTGAGGCTGGTAATAGAGTTCAAGCTGATTATTTGAAAGCGCCTCATGCAGCCCTTTTTCTATGGCTAAGAACGATTCAATTTGCGCCTGCATCTCGGGTCTGTAAAAAACATAATTGTTTCGTCCACCCACTTTGGCTCGGTATAAGGCTGTGTCTGCCTGACGCAGGAGGTCAATGTTTGTGGTGATGTTCTCTGGAAAGGTTGTGATACCAAGACTAACGGTGCAGTAGAGCTGGTGACCATCGATTAAATAGGGGTTTGAAATTAAAGCAAGTAGCTGCTTGGCAGCGCTCTCGATATCTCTAGCGGCGACATCGTGATTAAGAATAGCAAACTCGTCACCGCCAATTCGTGCTGGCATGTAGCCTTTTTTAGCCCACCCTTCCATCCGCAGAGCAATCGCTTTGATCAACTTGTCACCGATAGTGTGGCCTAATGAATCATTGATGGTTTTAAAGCGGTCAATGTCGATATAAAAAAGCACCCCCGTTGTTTTGAGAAGTCGCGCTTTATCAATCGCTTCTGATAGGTTTTGCAACAATAAGCTACGGTTTGCTAACCCAGTCAGACTATCGTAATAAGCAAGTTGATTAAGTTTTGCTTCTGCTTCTTCTCTGTCCTTCCACAACTTGTGGAAAGTAAAAGCCAGTTCGCTGATCTCATCTTTATGTTCTCGGACTGGAGGAAGTGTGATGTGCTGCTTGTGTTTGAGCGAGCGAACCCATTTGTTTAAGTTGATGATGGGTAAGGAGAGCTTCCGATAAAAGAAAAGTAGCAAGATGCTGGTCAACAGAACATTTCTCAACAGATCAAACAGAAGCACCTGAGTCGTTTTGTTGATGAATTCTGTTGCTAGAGAAGTACCGTCAACAGAGAAACTTAAGCGGCCAACCAATACATTTGATTCCGGTTTGTGCAGATCGGTCGTGAAGCTTGGGATATTCGGAGTGAAGTAGTGAGAAAGCAGTTTGACAAACTCGTTCATATCCGGGATAGGGCGCTGCTGCACGATTAACGTATCACCGAAATCATCAATAATTTCTACACGATAAATAGCGGGATCCGCCATTAAGCTGGTGGCAACTTGTCCAGCTAGAAGGTTGTTTAAGTGATAGGCAGCAAGGCTAGCATTGGCATAACTTTGCATCAGCTTGAAATGGTAACTTTCTTCTACTTTTTTCTGCTCTTGATGAAGGTCGATAAGAATTTGATAAAAACTAAAACATATCCCCAGTATCACTGATACCAAGAACACAGTTTTGGCTTGTTTAAATGCCAATGAATTTAGCTGTCTAGTTTTAGCCATTGCGCCCAAAAGTCCTTTTATTCTTCTAAAGTTATAGCCCATCTTGGCTGAAAATTAATCCCCAATAATGAGTGTTTGTTTAACTTTTGAATGGTGGCTTATCTTGAAATCCTACAGGACTTGCCATTTTACTGTGCTATCCCTGTGTCGCACGAATAAGATTAAAATTTACAGTAAGTTAATTATCTAATCTTCTCAATAGAAATAGTGTGATTATCTGATATTGATGTTTTTAGATAGTTGAGGGGCTAGACGGTGTTTTAAGTTTTTGTCTTAGTTGACTGAAATTAATGATGTTTTTGTTTTCATTTCTAGTCCAATCCGCCAGTGGATACTACTTTATATAAGCTTTGATTGTTTATGGAGGCAGAATCAGCGAAAATACCCGCCAATCACGATTAACTAACGGATTTGTGCGAGTAACACCTTGCAGGTGGCTGTTTGTACCCTTAATCCGTGCTCAAACGAAAAGAATGATCAAATGGCAGACCCGATTTTTCTAAGCGAAGTCAATAAACGTAGGACTTTCGCGATTATCTCTCACCCAGATGCTGGTAAAACAACCATCACTGAAAAGGTGTTGTTATTCGGACGTGCAATCCAAACCGCAGGCTCTGTAAAAGGACGCGGCTCATCTCAGCATGCTAAATCAGACTGGATGGAGATGGAAAAAGAACGTGGTATCTCGGTAACAACTTCTGTAATGCAGTTCCCTTACCGTGATGCGTTGGTGAACTTACTGGATACCCCAGGACACGAAGATTTCTCGGAAGATACTTATCGTACATTGACTGCCGTTGACTCATGTTTGATGGTTATTGATGCAGCAAAAGGTGTCGAAGACCGTACGCGTAAGCTGATGGAAGTTACTCGCCTGCGTGATACTCCGATCATCACCTTCATGAACAAGTTGGACCGCGATATTCGTGACCCAATGGAACTGTTAGATGAAGTTGAGAATGAGCTAAACATCGCTTGTGCTCCTGTGAGCTGGCCGATCGGCTGTGGTAAAGAGTTCAAGGGTGTTTATCATATTCACCGTGATGAAACGATTCTGTACTCAACAGGTCACGGTCACACCATTCAAGAAGAGCGCATCATCAAAGGCCTCGACAATTCTGAGTTGGATGTTGCAATTGGTGAAGATCTGGCAATCCAACTGCGTGAAGAACTTGAACTTGTGCTAGGCGCTTCTCATGCGTTTGATTCTGAGTTGTTCCTTAAAGGTGAACTAACCCCTGTTTTCTTCGGTACTGCATTAGGTAACTTTGGTGTTGACCATATGCTTGATGGTCTGACTGAGTGGGCTCCAGCACCACAACCGCGCCAATCAAACGAGCGCATTGTGGAAGCCGCGGAAGATTCCTTCACTGGTTTCGTATTTAAGATCCAAGCGAACATGGATCCTAAACACCGGGACCGTATCGCGTTTATGCGTATCGTATCGGGTACTTATAAGCAAGGTATGAAGATGAACCACGTACGCATCGGTAAGCAGGTGAGCATCTCTGACGCTGTGACGTTTATGGCAGGTGACCGCTCTCGTGCAGAAGAAGCTTATGCGGGCGATATTATCGGTCTTCACAACCACGGAACGATCCAAATTGGTGATACCTTCACTCAAGGTGAAAAACTAAAGTTCTCAGGTATTCCAAACTTTGCTCCTGAGCTGTTCCGTCGTATTCGTCTGAGAGATCCACTTAAACAGAAACAGCTGCTTAAAGGCTTGGTTCAGCTTTCAGAAGAAGGTGCTGTTCAGGTATTCCGTCCATTGCAGAACAACGATTTGATCGTTGGTGCTGTTGGTGTGCTTCAGTTTGATGTGGTTGTTGCTCGTCTGAAATCTGAATATAACGTTGAAGCGATTTACGAAGGCGTGAACGTAGCAACGGCTCGTTGGGTTGAGTGTTCAGATGTTAAGAAGTTTGAAGAATTCAAGCGCAAGAACCAAAGCAACCTAGCGTTAGATGGCGGTGACAACTTAACTTACATCGCGCCTACTATGGTTAACCTGAACTTGGCTCAAGAGCGTTCACCAGAAGTTGAGTTCCGCGCAACACGCGAACATTAATCTTCAGTTAGCTAATAGGGTATGATTCCGCAAACCGCTCAAGACATCTTGTTTGCTTAAACAAGGGCTTCCATGCCCTTGTATGTTTGCTTCACCACACCCAATCAGCATTGATTCTGCCAGACGTAAAAAAGCCGATGCATTGCATCGGCTTTCTACTATTTATAGTTCAGAAATCATCGCTCAGAATTATTTGCTTTTCTTCGCCGAAGTTTTCTTTTTAGTGGTGTCTTTCTTCTTAGCTGTGTCTTTTTTCTTCTTCACCGTTGCAGGTTTCTTTTTCTTAAACACTGGTTTTTTGTGTTTAGGACGCATTCCTTCAATGTATCGCTCTTTAATCTCTTCTTTGATGTAACGTGCAACGCGCTCAATCATTGGTTGATCGTGCGCTTCAACCAGAGAAATCGCGTTACCTTTTTTACCCGCACGAGCGGTACGGCCGATACGGTGAAGATAAACATCCGCAGTACGTGGCATATCAAAGTTAATCACATGGCTTACGTCTGGAATGTCGATACCACGAGCGGCAACGTCCGTCGCCAGAAGAATGTTGACTGAACCGTCACGGAAGCGAGCAATCGCGTTGTTACGGCGATCCTGTGGCATTTCACCTTGGATCCATACACATGGGATCTGCGCACGTTCTAATTCTGTACGAAGTTCTGCTAGGCGTTCACGAGTTTTTAAGAATACGATCGCGCGTTCTGACTGCTCAGTTAAGATGTTTTTCAGCAGATCAAGCTTGTGTGTCATGTCGTCGGCACGGTGATACCACTGAGTGATTTTCTTACGTTCACGACGTGGTGGCTCGGCATTGACAATCGCAGGTTCATTTAGCAGATCAGCGGTGAACCCATCAACACCTTTGCCTTCCAGTGTTGCTGAAAACAAAAGGGTCTGTTTACGCCAGCGACATTCTGCCGATAGGCGATCAACAACAGGGCCAAAGCCCATATCAAGCATACGGTCTGCTTCATCAAGAATCAGCCACTCAATTGCACGACAGTCAAAACGTTCTGCGTCAATGTATTCCAATAAACGGCCTGGTGTTGCAACCACGATATCTTGAGTAGTTGCTAAAACGTCAGCGTGCTCTTGGTACTGAACACCACCAGTAATACTGAAGATATTCATGCGAGTGTATTTCGCTAGAGCTTTCGCTTGCTCAGTGATTTGCAGTGCCAGTTCACGAGTCGGCGTCAGAATGAGAACGCGAGCTGGGCCAGCTTTCTTACGAGGGAAATCTTGTAGGTATTGCAGCGCTGGAATAACAAACGCAGCTGTTTTGCCTGTCCCTGTTGGGGCTGATGCAAACACATCTTTTCCGTCGAGGGCTTGAGGAATTGCTTCAGCTTGAACTTGAGTAGGGCGTTCGAAACCCATCTCTTCAATAGCCTCAATGAGGTTTGGATCCAGTTCTAAGTCAGCAAAAGATTTGATCACTGTTAATACTCCGCAAGCGCTCGGACTGAGCAGTCAAAGCCGATCAGCAATCGCTGACCAGTAAAAATTAAGGGCGCACATTATAGATGGATCGTCACTTAGATCACATCTTTAATTCTACATCTTTAAATAAAAAGATCGTGTTAGCTCTGTGAAGGCTTGAGTGTAGCCTAATTCATCACGAATGATCAGCTCTGAATGCTCTGTGTTCGTTTCTTGTTTTTGCAGTTCAAATAAAAGACGGCTGACGGGCTTATTGGCGGTCGGTTGAACTTTGCATAACCGTGATAGGTGAAAGCCCGACTCTTTCGCTAACGCTATAAACTGTTCACCTTCCGTTATGGGAAGAATAAAACTGGCGATTCCATGCTCAGAGAGCAACTGATAGCTGATCTGAATCAGTTGCTTATGCTCTAAGGTTTTAGTGTGTCTGGCTGTCGCCCGTTGAGCATGTTGTGAGTGTTCACCGTCGTTAAAGTAAGGCGGATTACAGATAATTGCATCGAAGGTTTTACTCTGTGTGAGATTTAAAATATCGGCCTGTTCAACAACAATTCGCTTAGCCCATGGAGAATGGCTGATATTGATTTTCGCGGCATGGTAAGCGTTCTGATCGATATCAATCGCATGTATTTCAGCATTGAGAAAGCGCTGTGCACACATGAGTGCCAGTAGTCCTGTGCCAGTTCCAATATCAAGGATATGCAATGGGGCCATTTTGGCAGAATTAGAATCTTGGAAAGCCCACGATCCCAGAAGAACTCCGTCCGTGCTGACAGGCATGCCACTTTGACCACCTTCAATCGAAAATTGCTTAAATTTAAAGCCTTTAGTGTTTAATGTGCTACTTTTCATGAAAATATCGGTATTTGTTGAAATTTAAGTGACTAACGCTGGTGTTGCATAAATGTATAGATTTTTGTTCTATTTGGTGTTCATTTTATGTCTTAAAATTATAGTCAATTGTTCTGGTTTTGTTTTTGTATCTAGTGTTATGAACTGGTTTTTTGCTTTCAATATGGTTTTATGTGGCGTTTTTGGCTCACGGGTTGCTAAGTGATGATAGTTTCGTCATTATTCGCCACCTCTCCTGAGCTTTGGAAAGCCGTTTTTCAAGCGAAGGATGTATTACATTAACAAATAATTATTAAGGGGTATCTGTGAAACAGACTTTGAAATTAACAGATATTATAGCTTTAGGCTTTATGCTTTTTGCGTTCTTTTTGGGCGCTGGTAACATCATTTTCCCTCCTCTGGCAGGTCAATTAGCGGGTGACCATATATTTCCAGCAATGAGCGGGTTCTTAGTAACTGCGGTAGGCCTACCGTTAGTGACAATTATTGCCGTTGCCATTTCAGGTGGTAGCTGGGAACACTTAACCAAACACCTTCCTGCGAAAGCGTCTTTGGTGATGGCAGCTCTTATCTTTATTATTATCGGCCCTGCATTTGCAGCACCTCGTACAGGTCTCGTTGCTTATGAAATGGCGGTAAAACCACTGTTTGCTGATCTTAACCTGACGGTTTTCTCAATTTTATTCTTCGCTGTGGCTATGTTCTTCTCATGGTCTCAAGGCAAATTGATTGACGTGATCGGTAAAGTGCTGACTCCTGCGTTATTCATCGGTTTGATTGTGTTGGCTTTGGGGGTTTTCATTGATCCACAAGGACAAATGCTTGCTGCGCAAGGTGAGTACGCTACACAGCCGCTAACAAAAGGCTTCTTGGAAGGCTACAACACGATGGACACCTTTGGTGCTCTGATGTTCGGTATCCTTATTGTGGATGCTCTGAGAGCGAAAGGTATCACTGAAGAAAAAGCGACAACCAAATACCTAATCAGTGCTGCAGTCATTGCCGCTGCTGGTCTGGCGTTTGTTTATATTTCACTGTTCTACCTAGGTGCAACCAGTGCCTCTGTTGCTGCTGACGCCGACAATGGTGGTGTGGTATTAAGTCAATACGTTATTGCTCTATTTGGCGATAAAGGTCAGTTAGTATTGTCAGTGATCGTACTACTAGCATGTTTAACTACAGCTATTGGTCTTATCTCGGCTTGTTCTGATTTCTTTAGCACCCACACGCCTATCTCATACAAAGCATGGGTAGTCATAAATGGTGTTGCGTGCGCGGTAGTGGCGAACGTAGGTCTGGCTCAGTTGATTGCACTTTCAGTACCAGTACTGTTTGCACTATATCCTGTAGCGATTGCGTTGGTTGCGTTGACTTTCATCCGCACTAAGCTTGCGAACCCTCAAGCTGCATACCGTGTGGTGATTCTAGTGTCACTGCTGTTTGCTCTGATTGATGCGGCAAAAGTGTCTGGCTTAGACGTTTCGTTCTTTAACTTCCTACCATTGTTTGAAATTGGTATGGGCTGGTTGCTACCTACATTTGTAGCGATGATTGTGATGACATTTGTTGGTGGTTCAACAAAAGCAGAGTTAGAACAAAAAGCGGTGTAACTGTTATTTCGTTTTGAAGAGGCGCTTGAGACTGTCCTTAAACAGCTTCAGCGCCTTTTTTATTGGTAGAGATTTAGCCAGACTACCTAGAATCCCTGCATATCCTCCAATCAAAATATCCCCATTTTTTCCTGTATCTTCATCACATTTTTAAGTAGAATTCTCCGGTTAAATTCTACTCATAAAGCTTAAGCAAAAATGTTTGAAATCAATCCAATTAAAAACCGTATTCAGGATGTGTCAGAGCGCACTAATATCCTGAGGGGGTACCTTTGACTACGACGCTAAGAAAGAGCGTCTAGAAGAAGTAAACGCAGAACTTGAACAACCGGATGTATGGAACGAACCTGAGCGTGCACAAGCGCTTGGTAAAGAGCGTTCAGCATTAGAAGCGGTTGTTGAAACGATTAACCAGCTTGATCAAGGTGTCGACGATGTTGAAGGACTTCTTGAGCTTGCTGTAGAAGCCGAAGACCAAGAAACATTTGATGAGATTGAGCCAGAATTGGCTGAACTAGAAACTAAGTTAGAGCAACTTGAGTTTCGTCGTATGTTTTCTGGTGACCACGATTCATCTGACTGCTATATCGACCTTCAATCAGGTTCTGGCGGTACAGAAGCGCAAGACTGGACTTCAATGATGCTGCGCATGTACTTGCGTTGGGCTGAAGCTAAAGGCTTCAAAACAGAAGTGATTGAAGTATCTGAAGGTGAAGTTGCGGGTCTAAAGTCAGCAACGGTTCGTATCATTGGTGACTACGCCTACGGTTGGTTACGTACAGAAACGGGCGTTCACCGTTTAGTTCGTAAATCACCATTCGATTCAGGCGGTCGTCGTCATACTTCGTTTGCTTCTGCGTTTATCTATCCTGAAGTGGATGAGAATATTGCGATTGATATCAACCCTGCTGATCTACGTATTGACGTATATCGTGCATCGGGTGCTGGTGGTCAGCACGTTAACACCACCGAATCTGCGGTACGTATTACCCATATTCCAACCAACACGGTTGTACAGTGTCAGAATGACCGCTCTCAGCATAAAAACAAAGATCAGGCGATGAAACAGCTTCGTGCGAAACTGTTTGAGCTTGAATTGCAGAAGCAAAACGCTGAGAAGCAAGCGAATGAAGATGCGAAATCTGACATCGGCTGGGGTAGCCAAATTCGTTCATACGTACTAGATGATTCTAGAATTAAAGATTTACGCACTGGCGTAGAAAACCGCAACACTCAAGCGGTTCTAGACGGTGACTTAGACAAATTTATTGAAGCTAGCCTGAAATCTGGCCTTTAAGCTTTTTACCGACAATACAGGGTACATGCAAAATGACTGATGCTGTTCAAAACGAAATGAATCAAGAACAAATCGCGCAAGAAGAAAACAAGCTGATTGCAGAGCGTCGTAGCAAGTTAGAGCACATCCGTAAGAGCTGCAAAGCGAATGGTCATCCAAATGATTTCCGTCGTGACAGCCTAGCTGGTGATCTACAAGCTGAGTTCGGTGAAAAGACAAAAGAAGAGCTAGAAGAGCTAAACCATATCGTTGCTATTGCTGGTCGTGTAATGGCAAAACGTGGTCCATTCCTTGTTATTCAAGAGACTTCAGGCCGTATTCAAGCTTACGCATCTAAAGATGTACAAAAAGAGCTGAAAGAGAAATACCAAGGTCTAGATATCGGTGACATCATCGGTGTGAAAGGCGCGTTACACAAATCAGGTAAAGGCGATCTTTACGTGAACATGGATGAGTACGAGTTGCTAACTAAGGCACTTCGTCCACTTCCAGAAAAATTCCACGGTCTGACTGACCAAGAGATGCGTTACCGTCAGCGTTACGTTGACCTGATCGTTAACGAAGATTCACGTAAGACGTTTATCATCCGTTCTAAGCTAGTAAGTGCAATTCGTGCTTTCATGACTTCTAAAGGTTACTTAGAAGTTGAAACTCCGATGATGCATGTGATCCCTGGCGGTGCTACAGCTCGTCCGTTCGTGACTCACCACAATGCATTAGATATCGATATGTATCTTCGTATCGCACCTGAGCTATACCTAAAACGCTTAGTTGTAGGTGGTTTTGATCGTGTGTTTGAGATCAACCGTAACTTCCGTAACGAAGGTCTTTCTCCTCGTCATAACCCAGAATTCACTATGATGGAATTCTACCAAGCGTACTCTGACTACAATGATCTAATGGATCTGACTGAAGAGATGCTAAGCACCGTAGCCATTAATGTTCTTGGTGCGACAGCAATGCCTTATGGCGACGAAATGGTTGAATTTGGTGGCAAATATGCTCGTATGAGCATGTTTGAAGCGATTAAGCACTACAATCCAAACCACGCTCAAATCCAAGCGTTGACTGAAGAAGATCTACAAAACCGTGACCTAATGATTTCTATCGCGAAATCTGTTCACGTTGAAGTTGAAGATTTCTGGACTTGTGGTCAGCTACTTGAAGAGATCTTTGGTGAAACAGCTGAACCAAAACTGATCCAGCCAACTTTCATCACTGGTTACCCAGCGGATATCTCTCCACTTGCTCGTCGCAGTGATAGCAATCCATTCTTCACTGACCGTTTTGAGTTCTTCATCGGTGGTCGTGAAGTTGCGAATGGTTTCTCTGAGCTTAACGATGCAGAAGACCAAGATGCTCGCTTTAAAGCACAGGTTGATGCGAAAGAGTCTGGTGATGATGAAGCAATGTTCTACGATGCAGACTACATTACTGCTCTTGAGCACGGTCTTCCGCCAACGGCTGGTCAAGGTATCGGTATTGACCGCCTAGCGATGCTGTTTGCAAACGCACATACTATTCGTGACGTCATTCTGTTCCCAGCAATGCGTCCACAACAGTAATCGAACCCGTTTCGAATTCTGTCGATATGAGAAAACCGCCTACGGGCGGTTTTTTTGTGTCTTCAATTTTCAGATCTGTGAGAATTGCTTTTCTAGAAAGTGTATTCGCTTAATGATCAACTTCTTAATTGAGTTTTTCGATCAACATAAAGGTTTTAATTAGAAATATTTCCATTTCCTTACTAGTCTTATATATGAGACAGACTAATGTCTTAAGTCTCGATACTGTATCGTCAGTTGCCTGAGCGTAAAACAGCAGTGGCAAATCAAGAATTTAAATAATAAGGATAAGTTCATGGCTAATCAGTTCCGTATGGACTCTGTACCGGGGTCGTTGATAGTTGTCGGTGGCACATACGAACCATGGCTTTCTGTTTTAGAGCAAGTAGGGTGGAGATGTACGCAGTGCGCGGATCTTCGTCAGGCTGATACGCTGTTTGCGGAAACAGGGCCTTGTATTGGTATTGTTGACCTGTGTCATGATGAGTTCAGTTTAAATGGCATAGCAAACCTAGTAAGCAACCATAAGCAAGTTCGTTGGTTGGCATTTATTCGTGAATCTCAACTGAGCTCTGACACCATCTGCCAGTTTATTGTGAACTTCTGTATCGACTTCTTTACTGCTCCAATTCCTGATACTCAACTGTTAAGTACCATTGGTCATCAGCTTGGTATGCTAAAGCTAGAGAAAAAAGTTTGGCCTCATTATGGCTCAAATAGCGATATGGGTTTGATAGGCGATTCTATTCCAGTCAAACGCCTGCGTGATCAAATTAAGCGTATTGGTCCAACTGATGTCAGCATTTTGATTTATGGGGAAAGCGGTACTGGTAAAGAAACGGTGGCGAAAGCTATCCATAAAACGTCAGCACGCGCGCAAAAACCGTTTTTGTCAGTAAACTGCCGTGCTATGCCTGAAAATCGAATTGAAAGCGAACTGTTTGGTATCGGTAACGATGGCAGTGAAATGCCTATTTTGTTGCAAGCTGACGGCGGAACTGTACTGCTTAATGACATCCTGACACTACCAAAGAGTCAGCAATTGAATCTGTTGCGCTTTTTACAAGAAGGTACGGTAGAAACTCCGGATGGAGTGAAAGAAGTGGATGTTCGCATTCTGTCTGCTAACTCATCGGATATTGAAAAAGCATTGATAGATGGCAACTTTAATGAGGAGCTTTACCACTACATTAATGTTTTGCGTATCAATGTGCCGAGTTTGAAGGAGCGAGCAGGGGATATTGCCATTTTGGCTCGTCATTTCTTACAACTGTATTCGAAAGAGTACAATGCGCAAGCCAGAAGCTTCTCAGAAGACGCGACACGTGCGTTAACTCGTTATCATTGGCCTGGTAACGTTCGTGAACTGATGAATCAGATAAAACGCGTAGTATTGATGTCCGATACAGTGGTGCTTGAAGAGTCTCATCTAGAGCTTCCTAAGCGCAGTGACGGAAAACGTAGTCTGAAGAGTATTCGAGAGCGTTCAGAGCGCGATGCGCTGCTGTTAGTATTGGAATCGTATTCAGGACAAGTCTCTGTTGCCGCTAAGGAGCTGGGAGTATCACGAGCCACTATGTATCGTCTGCTCAATAAGCACAACTTAATCACAGACAGCACTTATTGATTGTTTTTTTCCTTCTCATTTAGGAGGAAACACCCGCATTCAGCATCTCAATCACGGGATAATCGGTCTGTAATCGATGATTAAGTAAGAGGTCACCAGTTGGTGGCCTCTTTTTTGGTTAATAATTCTTCACATTAGCTCAATGTTATTGAAATGTTTCACGCTTATCGTTGTATTTATATGGTGAATAGATGAAAGGTTTTATTTTGTCTTTTTTAATCTTTTGGGGTTGAATTATTATCTGAGTTGCATACTATTTAACCGTAAGCCTAGCTTACTGAAATCACTAACTTTTGGATTAACTATTTTGCTTGGAGGCGCACCATGAAACATTTCGTATCTGTTCATACTGTTTGCGCCCGTAATGCGTCCAATACCGCCTTTATTGCTGCGGGTATGGCCGCGTCCATGGCTGATCGAAAAATCAGCAAACAAGACAAAGATATCTAGTTAATCCGTAACCTCTAAATCAGGCTGCGGAAATAGCAGCGAAGTTTAGAGGTAATCCTACCCTTATTGCGTCTTAACGATGCTTTCTAACTTAGTCGCTATTTCTCTCAGCTTACTTGTTAAATCAAGTACTTTAACCAACTGGAGAAATACCATGAGTCACTCATTTTATATAAAACTAGCAACACTTTTAATTCGTGCTGATTTACGTCGAGAAGAAAGAGAGTGGAAGCGAAAAATACGCCGTAGCCGCTATGACTTACCTTGGCATAATGCTCATCTTTTGAAAGATATTGGTTTACAACCAGACGGTCGTCCGATTGGTGTGAGTGTTCCTATTGAAGCCAAAGCTAAGCGCCATGTACGTCATATCCGTCGTGTTTTAAGTTTGCGAATACCGACGTGATACTAGGGGCTAGTGACTGCTCTAGCCCCTATAACTTGTTAAGGACATGGATTGGAGTAGGTAGTACCAATCTCTTGAATTTTAAGCAGCAGTTCTTCGCTTAGTTCAATATCCAAACTATCAATATTTGCTTTTAATTGTTCCAAGTTTGTCGCTCCGAGAATTGTCGAAGCGACAAATGGACGCTGATTAACAAACGCTAGTGCCATTTGTGCTGGATCTAAACCAAACTCTCGAGCCAAGTTCACGTAAGCTTCCGTTGCTTTGACACCTTGAGGAGTGAAGTAGCGTTGGAAACGTTCAAACAGGCTACAACGAGCCCCTTCAGGTCGAGATCCGTTCAAATATTTTCCGCTCAGAGCGCCAAAGGCTAATGGCGAATACGCCAGCAGCTTAACACCTTCAAAGTGACTGATTTCAGAAAGGCCCACTTCAAACGAACGGTTTAGGAGGCTGTAAGGGTTCTGTATGGTGACCATACGAGGTAAATCGTGCTTTTCTGCCAAGCGCAGGTAGGTCATCAATCCCCATGGCGTCTCATTAGATACACCGATATAACGCACTTTCCCCATACGCACTAAGTCATTCAACGCTTCTAGGCTCTCAATTAGCGTGACTTCTTCCTGACTATCGGGATAAGGGTAGTTGAGTTGACCAAACATATTGGTTTGGCGTTGAGGCCAATGCAGTTGGTATAAATCGATATAATCGGTTTTTAGGCGAGAAAGGCTGTCGTTAATGGCTTGATGAATATTGCGATGATCGAGCGCCATATTCTCGCGAATCGGTGCGTTTCTATTTGGACCAGATACTTTCGAGGCAAGCACGATTTTTTCACGCTTGCCTGATTTTTCAATCCAGTTGCCAATGAATTCTTCGGTTTTTCCCTGAGTTTCCAGCGTTGCCGGAACGGGATACATTTCAGCGGTATCAATAAAGTTAATACCACGTTCCAGAGCATAGTCTAGTTGACTAAACGCTTCTGCTTGAGTGTTCTGTTCGCCAAATGTCATTGTACCTAAACAGAGTTTACTCACTTCTAAGGTTGAGTGTGGCAGTTTGGTATATTGCATAGCACTTCCTTGTTTAACTCGAGATTCGCTGTTTTTTGTTCTCTGTTCACCACGACGAGTGGTGTAGAGCGCTGAATTTAAAACAGCTTTTTATAAGATGATTTTTACTATAAGCGAATAACGAGTCGAAACGGAAATGAATTTTATTTATCACTTAGCTCAATAGGGAAGAAGCAGACAAGGCAAGCCGCCTCTTCACATATAGGGGAATGGCAGTTATGAATGAGATAAGCTTCAGAAAACACGAATAATAGAGTGTGGCTGAACCCATCTTACGCGTAGTAGTTTTGTAGAATTTTGGCAGTGAATTGGGTGCGAAGATAGAAGCCGCGTGGAAGTGTGCGAATTGGCTTTCCATTTGCGCCGTATGCTTCCGTTAGCACTCTGCCGTTGGCTGCCTTTGGGCGAAGTTGCAGTACTTCTCCGTGCTTAGCGGTAATTTGCGAAACATTGCCCAGCACAATAAATTCCATTAACTCTTCCCAGTCCGCTTTAAGTTGCGCTTCCTCTTCCAAAGAGGGGCTCCAAATCAGCGGAGAACCTACTCGTCTCTCTGCTAGTGGGATTTCGCGCTCTCCTTCGACAGGAATCCAAAGCACGCGCGACAACTTGTTTCTCACATGGCTATTCTCCCAAGTGAGTCCGTGAACTCCGGTTAAGGGAGCAACGCAAACGAAGGTTGTCTCCAATGGTTTGCCACTGTAGCTGATAGGGATACTTTTCAGTTCAATGCCGAGATCTTCAAAGTCTTGCTGAGGTTTACTACCTGCACTTGCGCCTAGATGCCACTCCAGCAACTGACCAACCCAGCCTTTGTCTTTTTTAAGATCAGGCGGAACGATCATCTTGGCTTCATCTGCTAACTGTTGATAGTTCATTCCAGCTATTTGCCAAGCTCTTTCTAATAGCTCTTGTTCGCTTTTCGGTTCTGGTTTCATAGCCTGAGTTTGAATAATCTAATTTGATGACGAAAACGGCGATTGTAGCAAAAATATGGTGATAAAGGATCTTGGTGACAGAATGAACATAGTGAGTAAATTATGATCTTTTTTCAAGTTATCCACAAAAAATACATTAAAGCAGATGAAATAATACCTTCATGTATGAATAAACAGGGGTTTGTACAGTCATTTACCACTATGTTGGCGTTATTTTCAGCTATTTTTTTTTGGTAGTGTGGATAACAGTGATATTGGTTGATCTTTAACCTGCCTAAGTGATCAAAAAATAGAATGACTATTGTTTTAAGTTGGTTATCAGAAATTTAATTTTAACTTTATGTTTATTAAGGGTTAAATTGGTTTTTCTATATTATTTGTCTGCTAGGTATTTATTGGGCTTATGTTTTTTTTACACAGTTCACTGTCTTCTTCACATGGTTATTCACAGAAAACGTGAATAAATGTGGTCTAGCTCCCACTCTTTTGTTGATAACTTATTTTTTGATTAAAAACTATTCTATTAAGGGGTTGTCGACGATAAATCTCGTGTGAATCACACTAGTAAGTTTGCTCATATTGGGGATATGTGGAAAAATCAGAACAATTACAGATTTTACTAGAGGTTTGCCAGTGATAGATGGCGATGGTTACCGACTCAATGTAGGTATTGTGATTTGTAACAACCATGGTCAGGTATTCTGGGCGAAACGATACGGACAACATTCATGGCAGTTTCCTCAAGGGGGAATCGATGAAGGTGAGACTCCTGAGCAAGCGTTGTTCAGAGAGCTTTACGAAGAGGTTGGGTTAACAAAGAAAGATGTGAAAATCATTGCGACAAGCCGCCATTGGTTAAGATATAAATTACCAAAGCGCCTAGTTCGTTGGGATTCTCAACCTGTCTGTATTGGACAAAAACAGAAATGGTTCTTGCTACGTTTGGAAAGTGATGAATCGAAGATTAACATGCAACGTGGCAGTTCCCCTGAATTTGATGGTTGGCGCTGGGTGAGTTACTGGTACCCAGTGAGACAAGTGGTGTCTTTTAAGCGTGATGTATATCGTCGTGCAATGAAGGAATTTGCTTCATTAGCGATGCCGTTTAGAGAGCGGAAAGTTAAAGGTAAACGCAAAAATCGAAGAGGATAGACATGCTTTCTCAGCTAAGGGAGATAGTTGAACAGGTTTCAAAGGTAGAGAATGTCAATCAGGCGTTAGATATCTTTGTAAAGCAAACGTGCAGCGCTATGGCAACAGAGTGCTGCACTGTCTATCTTGCTAATGAGGAAATGCAACGTTTAGAACTGATGGCAACTCAAGGCTTGAAGTTCAAAGGCGATAAAATTCATATCGGCTTCGAAGAAGGTCTGGTGGGTTTAGTCAAACGTTCAGCGGAACCGATTAACTTAGCAGAAGCGTCTAAGCACCCAAATTTCAAATACTTCAAACAACTAGGGGAAGAGGTCTACCACTCTTTCCTTGGCACTCCAATTATTTACCGTAAACAAGTACTCGGCGTACTGGTTGTTCAGCAAAAGTCTCCTCGCTCTTTTAGCGAGATGGAAGTTTCTTTCCTCGTAACATTAGCAGCTCAGCTTGCGGTCATTGTCGCGCACGCTCAAACTCAGGGACAATGGTTGCTATCAAAGAAGAAGCAACATTCCATCTCTGGTGTTGCGGCCTCTTCTGGGGTTGCGATTGGCGAGTTTTGGTGGGATGACACTCAACCTCAACTTTCTGAAGTTTACCCTGCATCGACGTTAGATATCGATCGTGAACAAGAGTGGTTAGCGCTGGCGATTGAGAGTGCATTAGGCGATTTTCGCAAAATGCGCAAAAAGCTCGACAGTGACATTAACAAAGAAGCACTGGCGATCTTCGATCTGTTTACTCACCTTTTGAATGACCCTATGCTGCGCAAGGATCTGAAAACTCAGATTCAAAAAGGTGACAGAGCGGATTGGGCTTTGCGACAAGTGGTGGAAAGTTATTCCAACCGGTTTGCTCGCATGTCAGATGTGTATCTTCGTGAAAGAGCGCAAGACATTCGCGAGCTTGGCCAGCGTCTATTGTTCTTTTTGCACAATACAGAGCAAGAACAACATCAGTTAGAAAAACCCATCATCTTGGTTGTTCGTGAGCTAACCGCCACCATTTTGGCTGCGTTACCTAAAGACAAATTATTAGCCGTCGTTTCTATTGAAGGGGCAGCTAACTCGCACGCGGCTATTTTGTCACGGGCGTTAGGCATTCCCGCCGTTATGGGGGTGTCTTTAAACCTTAAAGATATCAACGGCAAAACCGGCATTGTTGATGGTTACAGTGGCAAGATCTTTATTTCACCAGCGAAGTCGATTCTCTCTGAATATCGAGCGTTGGCGAACGAAGAGACTGAACTGTCTAAAATGGTCAATGAAGTCATTGATCAACCTGCGATTACTCAAGATGGTTCTCACATTGAGCTGATGTTGAACTCGGGGCTCAGCGCCGATACCAATATTGCGATCAATAAAGGGGTCGATGGTGTCGGGTTATACCGAACCGAGTTTTCATTTTTGCTGCAACACCGCTTTCCTTCAGAAGAAGAGCAAATTCAGCAATACGGCAGTGTACTCAATGCCTACCCAGATAAACGGGTAGTCATGCGTACATTAGATGTCGGTGGTGATAAGCCGCTTCCTTATCTACCAATAGAGGAAGACAACCCGTTCCTTGGCTGGCGCGGTATTCGCTTCACCTTAGATCATCCTGATATTTTCCTTATCCAATTGAGGGCAATGATGCGCGCCAGTAAAGCGCACAATAACCTCAGTATTTTGCTGCCGATGATTTCTAGCACCACTGAGTTAGATGATTCACTCAAGTTGATTCATCAAGCATATAGTGAAGCGGTGAAGTTAGACCCGAGCATAGTGATGCCTGAAATCGGCATCATGGTGGAAGTGCCATCGATGCTCTATCTGCTTCCTCTGATTGCCGATAAAATTGATTTTGTTTCAGTCGGTACCAACGATTTGACTCAATATTTATTGGCCGTAGATCGGAACAATTCGCGCGTTGCTGATGTCTATGAATCAATGCATCCGGCTGTTGTTATGGCGCTTAAGCAAATTCAGCAAATTTGTACCACACACAATATTCCGGTGTGTGTTTGTGGGGAATTAGCTGGTGACCCGATAGGTTCTATGCTGCTTATCGGTTTAGGCTATACCACACTGAGTATGAACACCTCCAATGTAGCTAAAGTCAAATACCTTGTACGAAATGCAAAAATATCACAATTAGTTGAACTTGCTGACAAAGCGTTGATGCAGCCTTACGGCAAAGATATTTATAATATGATGCTAGGTTATATTGAAGAACAAGGGCTTGCAGGTTTTGTCCGCGCTGGCAAGAAATAGGAATTAAATGTGAATTTCGAATTACTGGCTCTATTACTGGTGTTAGGGTCTGTTGTTGGCGTGCTTGCAGGTCTACTGGGAATTGGTGGTGGTTTAGTTGTTGTTCCTGCGTTGGTTTTTCTGTTACCTAAGGCGGGCATTTCTTCCGAAATATTAATGCATATGGCATTAGCCACCTCTTTAGCTACCATTATTCTTACTTCATTTTCTTCTGCGCTGAGCCACCTTAAGCTCGGTAACGTAGATATGTTCGCTGTGAAATGGTTAATGCCGGGTGTCTTGTTTGGCGGCTATTTCGGCGCAACGGTCGCTGATTGGATTCCCAATCAATATCTTCCCAAAGTGTTCAGTATCATTGTGATGATGCTGGCTTGGCAGATGTTTCGTTCGATTAAAGTTCTCTCTCATCATCCCATGCCGAATGCAGTGATCACGGCGTTGTGTGGTGGTGGAATTGGCATTGTCTCTAGCCTTGTTGGCGTGGGTGGCGGTTCACTTTCAGTACCGTTTTTAAATCGTCACGGAGTGGAAATGCGAAAAGCGGTGGGGTCTTCCTCCGTGTGCGGTTTTGGCATCGCGGTATCCGGTATGCTCGGTTTTGTTGTCAGCGGATATCAGGTGGTTGATTTGCCAGAGTACAGCTGGGGCTATGTGTATTTGCCTGCTTTGGTTGCCATCGCGGCAACTTCAATGATGACTACGCGTATTGGTGCGAAATTATCGACACAACTCCCAACGGCATCGCTGAAACGAATTTTTGCTGTATTTCTTATGTTTGTTGCTGTAACCATGCTGGTTCAGTAATTCCTTTTTTCATTAAGTAGAAGAGAACGTATTTTATGTCTCAGGGTTATCTTCAGTTCCCAAATATTGACCCCGTTCTGGTCGCCATTGGCCCTATTTCTATACGCTGGTATGGAATGATGTATCTGGTCGGTTTCTTGTTTGCAATGTGGCTTGCCAATCGTCGTGCAGATCGTTCTGATGGTGTTTGGAACCGTGAGCAAGTATCTGATTTATTGTTTGCAGGATTCTTAGGGGTCGTTATCGGTGGCCGTGTGGGCTACGTTGTGTTCTACAACTTCGACATGTTCTTAGCCGATCCACTTTACCTATTTAAAGTTTGGACTGGAGGTATGTCTTTCCATGGCGGCTTGCTCGGTGTTATCTCAGCCATGATTTGGTATGCGCGAAAGAATGGGCGTACCTTCTTTGGCGTCGCTGACTTTGTTGCCCCACTTGTACCTTTTGGTTTGGGTATGGGACGTTTAGGTAACTTTATGAACAGCGAACTTTGGGGTCGAGTAACTGATGTGCCTTGGGCATTTGTCTTCCCGAATGGTGGTCCATTACCTCGTCATCCTTCGCAGCTTTATGAGATGGCTCTTGAAGGTGTGGTTCTGTTCTTTATCCTTAACTGGTTTATCAAGAAACCTCGTCCTCTTGGCTCTGTTTCAGGGTTATTCTTAGCTGGATATGGTACATTCCGTTTCCTCGTTGAGTATGTTCGTGAACCCGATGCACAGCTTGGCCTTCTGCTAGGTGGTGTTATCTCAATGGGTCAGTTGCTATCACTTCCGATGGTGATTCTGGGTGTACTGATGATGGTGTGGGCATACAAGCGTGGCCTATACAAAGACAGCGTTGCGAATAAGTAAGTTAAAAAATCAAAGTAAGGGTATTTTGTGAAACAGTATTTGGATCTCTGCCAGAGAATCGTTGATGAAGGCGTTTGGATTGAAAATGAACGCACTGGTAAACGTTGTCTTACCGTTATTAATGCTGACTTAACTTATGACGTTGCCAACAATCAGTTCCCGCTGGTCACTACGCGTAAGAGTTTCTGGAAAGCCGCTGTTGCTGAACTGCTTGGCTATATCCGTGGTTATGATAACGCAGAAGATTTCCGCAAGTTAGGCACTAAAACTTGGGATGCCAATGCAAACCTGAACGAAGCTTGGCTCAACAATCCTTACCGTAAAGGTGAAGATGACATGGGACGAGTCTATGGCGTCCAAGGTCGTGCGTGGGCAAAGCCGGATGGCGGTCATATTGACCAGCTTAAGAAAATCGTGGATGACTTAACTCGTGGTGTGGATGATCGCGGTGAAATTTTGAATTTCTACAACCCTGGTGAGTTCCATATGGGCTGCTTGCGCCCTTGTATGTACAGTCATCACTTCTCTTTGCTAGGTGACACACTGTATCTGAATAGTACACAACGTTCATGCGATGTCCCGCTTGGTCTGAACTTCAACATGGTTCAGGTTTATGTCTTCCTCGCTGTGATGGCACAAATTACCGGTAAGAAACCGGGGCAGGCGTTCCATAAGATTGTGAATGCTCACATCTATGAAGACCAATTAGCCTTGATGCGAGACGTTCAGTTAAAGCGTGAGCCTCTTGCTGCACCAAAATTCCATATCAATCCAGAGATTAAATCACTGGAAGATTTGGAAACGTGGGTAACTTTGGATGACTTCGAAGTGACGGGTTACGAATTCCATGACCCAATTCAGTATCCGTTTTCGGTTTAAATAACGATCCCCTTCCTACTTAAAGCTGCAGCGGTGTTGGCTACGTTCGTTCACCCCAATCACATAGTTATCTATGCTCATGGGGATTCATTCACTTGCCGCCTACCTGCAACTTCAAGTAGTTTGGGTATTAAAAAAGGCGCTAAATGCGCCTTTTTCGATCTCTCAGCAACAGATTAGTTGTTGCTGTGAAGTTCGCTGTTCAGTTCAACCGCTGACTTGTTAGCTAGACACTCAACTTGACCAGTTTGAGAGTTACGACGGAATAGAAGATCCGATACGCCAGCAAGATCACGCGCTTTTACGATTTCTACTTCGTTGCCATCTTTATCCAGCATACGTACTTTGGTACCCGCTGTTACGTAAAGACCTGACTCAACAGTACAACGGTCGCCTAGAGGGAAACCAAGACCTGAGTTTGCACCTAGTAGTGAGTTTTCACCGATAGAAACAACCACAGTACCGCCACCAGACAATGTACCCATGATAGATGCACCGCCACCGATGTCAGAACCGTTACCGACTAGCACACCCGCAGAGATACGGCCTTCAACCATGCTTACGCCAGTAGTACCCGCGTTGAAGTTGATGAAGCCTTCGTGCATAACCGTTGTACCTTCACCCACGTGAGCGCCAAGACGTACACGAGAAGTATCAGCAATACGGATACCCGCTGGAACCACGTAGTCGACCATTTTAGGGAACTTATCTACACAATCGACAGTAAGAGCTCGGCCTGCCAGGCGAGCTTCGATTTGGCGCTCAGTCAGTTCTGGCAGGTCAATCGGACCTTCGTTGGTCCATGCGATGTTGTGCAGCAGACCGAAAATACCATCAAGCACAGTGCCATGTGGTTTCACTAGGCGGTTTGAAATAAGTTGCAGTTTCAGAAAACCTTCAGATACAGATTGAGGTTTTTCATCTGCGGCGAGTACTACTAGTACAAGTGGTTGTGCTGAGTTAGCCGCTTTTTCTGCAAATGAAGCGTTAACTGCTTGGTCGTTGTCAGCAAATGCTTTTGCTAGCTGCGCGCTTTGCTCAGCAGAAATTTCAATTGCTTGGTTACCGTCTGTGTAACCTGCGATAGCTGCTACGCCAGCCACTAATGCATCGCTAGGGTTTAGAATCGGTGCAGGGAAGTATGCTTCGATAATTTTTCCATCACGGTTTTTCGTTGCCGTACCAAAGCCAAGTGCAAAATACGCCATGTTTGCTCTCCGTATTATTTCCAATGAGGTATAGCAGACAACCTGTTGAGCTAAGTCGCTGCATTAATAATCTGTTGATGGTCATCATAAAGAGAGTTTTTCAGTGATAAAAGAGTAAAAAAGCAATAAGTCCGTAGAACGATACCTTTTGTCTTTTGGGAGATACATCTCTCTAAATGGAATAAAAAACCGCTGACTAGGCAGCGGTTCTCAAACCAAACTTAAACAACCGAGCTTACAAGGGAAGCTTAGGCAGCGTCGTCAACGGCATCTTCCGTTTTCACTGCTTTTGGTTTCTTTGCCGGTGGCGTTGGTTTGCGTTTTGCACCTAAAGCGATCAAAACGTCTTCTTTGTTCTGAGCTAAGAACATAGCCAGTTCTTCGGTTTTCGCTTCATCTTCAATCAGTTCACTTTTACCGATTAGTTCGAACAGCTCGTCCGCCATATCCAGCATTTTGTCATAAGCGTCAGCTTCGGCTTTCGAGGTAAAAGTCATTTTCTCTTCTCCGTTGCGTTCCACCACGTACTTAACGATGACAGCCATGGTCCTTCCTCTAAATTGGTGTTTGAATTACTGTCTGTTTATACAGTTTTAATAATGAAATGTCCAGACGAGGACAACAAAGCTGATACATCAATCAAGCGGTTTTCTGTTGTTATTTTCTGTGTCCGAACTCTTATGCCACTGATGACAGAACTCAATGAAATGTTTGAGCAGTGGGCTTTGGTATTTCTCTTTGTGCACCAGTAGCCAGAAACGTCGCTTCATATCCAGAGGTACATTCAGTATCTTTATTCGACCATCATTGATCGCAGTTTGCGCCGCCAGTTTAGATAAACAACCAAAGCCTAATCCCGCCGAAACACAGTTGATAATCGCTTCGGTAGTGTTTAGCTGAAAGGCTTCCTGCCAATGTTCAATACGTGGTGCAACGGCCCTTAAAAAGAACTCTCTTGAGCCCGAACCTGCTTCGCGCAACATCCATTCACTCTGTTCAAAATCTCGTAAGGTGACTTTTTCTTGCAGTGCTAATGGGTGATTAGGTGAGCAGACAATGCACATTTCATCTTGGCTGAACTGAGTGGAAATCAGTTGCGGGTGCAATGTTTTTCCTTCGATCAGAGCGATATCCAGTTCGTAGTCGACCAGTTTTTCGCAAATCAGCGCAGAGTTAGAAATAAAAAGACTCTGTTGCTGGTGTTGATACTTTTGGCGAAAGTGGCTGAGCAGGTAGGGCGCGACTTGGTTGCCTATGGTGTCACTAGCACCAATACGCAATTGCCCAGATAAAGAATTATCACCATCGAAAAGCTGGTCGATGGCATTGGATCGGCTGAGCAACTCATCGGCGAGCGGTAAAAGCTTTTGTCCTTCTTGATTGAGAACCAGTCGGTTATTCACTCGATCAAACAGCGCATGGCCAATATGTTTCTCCAGTTCCGACAGCGCCATACTCACCGCTGCCTTGGATAAAAACAGTGCTTCAGCCGCCGTGGTTAAGGTTTTGTGCTGAGTAATAGTGGTAAACACTTTGAGTTGCTTGAGAGAAATATTGCTCATGATTTTGTTTAACTAAACTGAACGCTGCTGAATAAACTTAACTTACTGCTAAACACTGATGAAGTAAAAACCTTATTGATGAAGTAAAAAGCGAGAGTGAGGAATAGTTAACCTTTTGAATATTGGCTTAGATAAATGTTCAGGTAGTTGTGCTAATCTCAACGGCTATTAGGTGAGAACTGCATGAGTGAATTGTGTTTACTGTTTACCATTCCAATAAAGTCGATACGTTAAAAATCTTGTTGGTGCATTTAATCAAAGCTGCACCTCTGGAAAACCCATTTGAGAAAGAACAAATCTTGGTTCAAAGTCCGGGTATGTCGCAGTGGCTGAAAATGGCTTTGGCACAGGAACTCGGGGTTGCGGCAAACATCGATTTTCCGCTGCCAGCGACCTTTATTTGGGAAATGTTCACCCATGTTTTACCGGATGTTCCCAAGCGCAGTGCCTTTAACAAAGAGGCAATGACCTGGAAACTGATGGAGTTGTTACCGACTCAGTTGGAGTTGGACGCTTTCTCACCACTGAAAAGTTATCTCAAAGATGATGCAGACCAGTCTAAGCTCTATCAGCTGGCTGAAAAAATCGCTGATATTTTTGATGGCTATCTGGTGTACCGACCAGATTGGATTGAAGCTTGGGAGAAAGGCGAAACGGTTGACGAGATTGGTGAAGAGCACCCGTGGCAACCGATATTGTGGAAAAAGCTTTACGACTACACCGTCATTCATCAGCAGCAATCGCATTACCACCGCGCAAACTTATATCAACGCTTTATTGAAGCTCTTGCGAACGGTCATGTCCCGTTAGAGAAATTGCCCAAGCGGCTGTTTATCTTTGGTATCTCCTCTTTGCCTCCACGTTATATGGATGCATTAAAAGCATTAGGCGAGCACATCGATGTGCACCTTATGTTTACCAACCCTTGTCAGCATTACTGGGGAGATATTCGAGACCGTAAATATCTGGCTCGAATCGAAAACCAGCGTCGCAAACAGTTAGCGCTGAACGAACATACACTTTCAGTGACGGGCGAAATATCGCCACTCAAAGGCGATATTGAAAGCAATGTTGCCGAAGATGAACTGCATATCAGCAGCGCAGTAGGCAATAGCTTGCTGGCTTCAATGGGAAAATTGGGGCGCGATAACCTTTATTTGTTGGCTCAAGATGATAATGAAGAGCATGAGCTGTTTATCGATATTCCACGCGAGACGTTGTTGCAACAGCTGCAAGCCGATATTCTGCATCTGGAAGAGCATCAAGATGATCACATTCTTGACAGCAGCACTCACAAACCGACCATCAACAGCCAAGATCGCTCTCTAACCATTCATGCTTGCCATAGCCCAATGCGTGAAGTGGAAGTATTGCATGATGAGCTATTGGCCATGTTTGACCGCGATCCAACGCTTAAACCACGTGATGTCATTGTAATGGTGGCGGACATCAACGCTTACAGCCCCTATATTCAAGCTGTGTTTGGTAATGCGCCCGGTGAACGTTTTATCCCGTATTCGATTTCTGACCGAACCGCGAATCAAGAGAGTCCAATCTTAAATGCATTTATCCAGTTGGTGAATTTGCCGCACTCACGCTGTTTGGCGTCTGAGCTGCTAGAGCTACTGGAAACGCCTGCCATGATGAGCCGATTTGAGCTGGATGACAGCGAGTTTGAACTGGCGAAACGCTGGGTGGAAGAGTCTGGTATTCGCTGGGGTCTGAATGGCACTACCGCTCAAGAATTTGAACTGCCAGAGACAGAGCAGAACACTTGGCAATTTGGTCTTTCTCGCATGCTATTGGGCTATGCGATGCCCGCTTCGACAGCACTGTTTGAACATGGCGAGCATGCTTACGCTCCTTATAACGAGGTGCAAGGGATGAACGCTGAGCTGGCAGGTAAACTGGCGCACTTTGTTGAAACGGTCAGTCGTTACCGAACGTTGCTGGCTCAAACCCAAGCGATTGATGAGTGGCGAGAAGTGCTCAGCAACCTGCTTGATGATTTCTTCGCGGTCGATCTGGATGGTGAAATGGCGCTGAAATCCATTCGCGATACTTTGGTTTCCCTTAAAGAGCAATTGGCCGATGCCGGTTATCACGAAGACATCGCGCCAGCAATCATCAGTGAATACCTCACCAACAAGCTGTCGGGTACACGCGTGAGTCAGCGCTTCCTCGCCGGACAAGTGAACTTCTGTACCCTGATGCCAATGCGTTCGATTCCTTTCAAAGCAGTGTGCTTGTTGGGAATGAATGACGGCGTATATCCGCGTTCTATGCCGCCAGAAGGTTTCGATTTGATGAATGGCCGGACTCGACGAGGCGACCGTTCACGCCGAGACGACGACAGATACCTGTTTCTGGAAGCCATGCTCTCTGCGCAGCAAAGTCTGTATATCAGCTATGTTGGTCGCTCAATTCAAGATAACACTGAGCGCGTACCGTCAGTGCTGGTGAGTGAGTTATTGGAATACTGCCAGCAAAACTATTGTTTAACGGGTGATGAAGCGCTGCCAAGTGACGATTCAGGCAAAAAGCTGGTGGATAAGATATCCACTGTTCACACTATGGTGCCGTTTAGTCCACAAACTTTCTTAAGTGAAGCGGGTAGTTACGCCAAAGAATGGCTGCCAGCAGCGTTGCGTCAGGGCACGCCAAGTGGTGAATTTAATTTACCGCTGGATGATTATTTGCTGGATGTGAGTTATCCGTTAGAACTTGATTTGGTTGAGTTACAACGCTTTTGGCGACTTCCGGTGCAGTATTTTTTCAATCGTCGCTTAAAAGTGGTTTTTGAACCGCCACTAGCGGTGATGGAAGATGATGAACCTTTTGCGCTGGATGGTTTGAACAGCTACCAGCTGCGCGATAGTTTGCTTGATGTGTTGCTCAATGTTGATGTTCAGGCAGATAAAGAAGCAAGGTTACAGCAGTTTATTCAACAGCAACGTGCTCAGGGCAAATTGCCTGTCGGTGCTTTTGGTGAACTGGAGTTTGAAGCAAACCGCGTTCAAACCGAAGAGGTGTTAGAGAAAATCCACTTCTTATGTCAGTCACCTCTGGATGATTTTGAAGTCAATATTACCAGTCAGGTTCTGGGAGAGTCTAAGTCAGTTCAGTTGACCGGATGGTTAACCAAGCGCTTCCAATCCGGTTTAGTTCGTTATCGTAGCGGTTCCGTTCGGTCACAAGATTTGCTGGCAGCTTGGATAGATCACCTGTGCCATGCTGCCATGGGCGTTGTCAGCAAAACTCATTTGGTTGGTTATGATCGCAAAGAAGGTGTTGTGCACCAGATTCTGCCTCCGGTTGAAAGCAGCGAGCTGGCCAAACAGTTGCTGGATGAGCTTATCCGCCTGTTTTATCAGGGAATGACATCACCCATCGCCTATTTCCCGAAAACGGCATTAGCCTGTATTGAAGCCGGATTCAGCCGTGGCAAATGGGTAGAAGATGAAGAAAAATCTTTGAAAAAAATGTCCGAATGTTTTAACGACGGATACGCCACAACGGGTGAAGGTAACAACGCGTATATCGCACGAATCTGGCCAACTTGGAATGACGAACTTGCTCAGCAGGCACGGCTACTTTCCTGCTTAGTGCTACAAGCACCTAGGTTGCAGTTAGTGGATAGTGCTGATGCGGTGGGTAGTGCAAATGAGTAACAGAAGTACAGGAATAAGTGGCCGCCAGAAAATCATTATTGGTGTAGGGCGTTCGCTGTACGGCCACAGGTCAGAGGGACCATAATTCGGTGTTAATGCAGGCAGCGTTTTAAAACGGATAGTTTGTATAACCTATAAGTGGTTATTTTATAAACTAAGTTTGCATTAAGTGGGTGCAGTGTAATGTTCCATGTTGGTGCGTTCTGTGAAGCTACTCGCATAACCATCTGAGCGCTGACGCTTGCATTCACCAACATATAAATTCTTAAACAAGATCACATAAATTTTGCGACACAATTATTGGTTTAACGAAAGGCATAATAACGAATGAATCTTCCTTCCAGTATCGTAGCAACGCCACTAGAGACCATGACGTTTCCACTGCATGGCGCGCGTTTGATAGAAGCTTCTGCGGGTACAGGTAAAACCTTCACCATTGCTGGGCTCTATTTGCGCCTGTTGCTGGGACATGGAAGTGAAGAAAGTCGCCATCAAGTACCTTTAACCGTTGAGCAAATCTTAGTGGTGACCTTTACTGAAGCTGCGACCGCTGAACTACGTGACCGTATCCGAGCGCGTATTCATGATGCCCGATTAGCCTTCTCTCGTGGTCACAGCGACGACCCCGTGATTGAACCTTTACTCAACGATTTTGCTGATCACGCATACGCAGCCAAGCTTCTGCTGGATGCTGAACGTCAGATGGATGAAGCGGCGGTTTATACCATTCATGGTTTCTGTCAACGAATGCTGACGCAAAATGCTTTTGAATCAGGCAGCCGCTTTAACAATGAATTTGTCACCGATGAAAGTCATCTGAAAGCACAAGTCGTCGCCGACTACTGGCGTCGTCAGTTCTATCCTTTGCCATTAAATTTGGCGGCCGAAGTTCGACGCTTGTGGTCGTCTCCCGCTGCACTGTTAGAAAAAATTGGTGGCTATTTATCGGGTATTCCATTGTCACTGACCACACCTATGATGGACGGCGATCTGGCGGAACTGCATAAAAACAATCTGCTGAAAATTGATGCTATTAAGAAGCAATGGCTTGTTGCGCTTGAGGATATTGAGCCAAGTATTACTGGCTCCGATCTGCATAAGAACTCTCAAAATGCATTATTGAGACGTATCGAAAGTCTCACTCAGTGGGCGAGTTCAGCCACTCATGATTTGCTGGTGCCTGAAGCGTTATCTGAGTTTGCTCAAAGCAAACTGGCAGAGAAATCTAAGAAAGGTAATCCGCCTCAACTTGAGATTTTTAACGTTATTGAACAGTTCTTAGCAGAGCCAATAACGATTGAAGCGCCTTTAGTTGCTCACGCTATTCATCATTGCCGCGCTATGTTGGCGAAAGCCAAAGCGAGCAAACAGTGGCTGTCGTTTGATGATCTGTTGAGTCAACTGTCTGCGTCTATCGACGGCGATGAGCAAGGGTTATTAGCTGAGCGCATTCGCCATCTTTATCCGGTGGCAATGATCGATGAATTCCAAGATACCGATCCGCTGCAATACAGCATTTTTAGCCGCATTTATCTGAACAATCCTGAGTGTGGCTTGTTTATGATCGGTGACCCTAAGCAGGCGATTTACGCCTTCCGCGGCGCTGACATTTTTACCTACATTAAAGCGCGTAATCAGGTTGCAGCCCATTACACCTTGGGAACCAACTGGCGTTCAAGCGCCGATATGGTAGAGGCGGTTAACCAAGTATTTGAGCTGGCTGACAGCCCGTTTATTTATGATGCTGATATTCCTTTCTTGCCTGTTAAACCAAACCCGTACGCCGCTAAAAAAGAGTGGCTATTAAACGGCGAAAAACAACCCGCATTGACTTATTGGTTGCAAGAAACGGAAGGTTCGCCAGTAACCAAAGGCAGTTATTTGGATGTTATGGCGCAGGCCACAGCGAGTCAGATTCAAACCATTTTAACGGCGGCGCAGCAAGGTCAGGCCCACTTTAGTAGTGGCAAAGACAAAGCGATTCAAGCAGGTGACATTGCCGTACTGGTTCGCACGGGTAATGAAGGGCGAATGATTAAAGAAGCACTGGCGAAACAAGGTATTGCCAGTGTGTATCTGTCTAACCGTGATAGCGTGTTTACCAGTTCTATTGCTCAAGATATTCAACGTTTACTTCAAGCCGTGCTTACTCCTGAAAATGACAGAGCGCTACGCGCGGCTTTAGCATCGCCATTGTTTGCGCTGAATTCGAAGCAGCTTGATGCACTCAATAACGATGAAAACGAGTGGGAAAAAGCCGTTAACGAGTTTAAGCAGTATCGACAGCTTTGGCTTGAGCGTGGCGTGCTGCCAATGCTTCGATCTGTTTTAAGCCTTCGTCATATTGCAGAACGTTGGCTGGAAGAGCCAGATGGAGAGCGAAATCTTACCGATTTCATGCACATCAGCGAACTGTTGCAACAAGCCACTCAAGATATCGATAGTGACCACGGCTTGTTACGTTGGTTGGCTCAAACGATCACCGATGCCGAGCAAGGCATGGGGGGCAATGACGAAGCGATTCAACGTTTGGAGTCAGAAAGAAATCTGGTGCAGATCGTTACCATCCACAAATCCAAAGGTTTGGAATATGAGTTGGTGTTTTTGCCGTTTGTGGTCAGCTATCGAGAAGCGAGCGAAGGTAAGTTTTACGACACTGCCAGCGGTGAAACTCTGCTGGATATCACTGGTGATAAACAGGCTCTGCAACAGGCAGACAAAGAACGTTTAGCGGAAGATTTGCGTTTGATTTATGTGGCATTAACCCGCTCGGTTTATGGCTGTTTTATCGGTGTTGCCCCTCTACGTAATGGGCGCTCAACCAAAGAGCCAACAGGTGTTCATCACAGCGCTATCGGCTATCTGCTGCAAAACGGGCAGGAAGGGGGGATTGATCTCCTGACCCAGTCCGTTCAAAACCATGCAAAACACTTATCTTCTGTCTCTGTTACTTCGCCTCCAGAAGCACATGACACCGTATTTACGCCGTCAGAACAAACACTACCAGCTCTTAAGGCCAAGGAGCTGCAAAGTGAGATTGACCGTTTTTGGCGTATTACCAGTTACTCGGGTTTGGTGAAGCAGGGCAGTCATCAAAAAGAACATGACGCAACAATTGAGATTGCGGGTTTCGATGTGGATTCTGCGGACGAACACGATGACCTGACAGAGACGGAAATAGAACGAACCATTTTCACTTTTCCGCGAGGCGCGCGCCCCGGTACTTTCTTGCACACCGTGTTTGAAGAGGTTGAGTTCACTGAATCTGCAACCAGCGAACACAACACGCAAATCATCAGTCATCTGCTGGAACTAGAACAGTTAGAGATGGAATGGTTACCTGTGATCCAAAAGCTGGTGAACGATGTGTTGGCGACTCCGCTAGATGGTAAAAAGTTACTGCTTAACCAAAAACAGCCTCATCAGAGATTGGTTGAGATGGAATTTTTGTTGCCGATTGAAGTGCTCACCGCACCGGCCTTAAACCGTGTGGTTCAACGCCATGATCCTCTTTCTGCCAAAGCTGGTGATCTGGGGTTCTACACCGTTCAGGGGATGCTGAAAGGCTTTATCGACTTAGTGTTTGAGCATGAAGGCAAATACTATGTTCTGGACTGGAAATCGAATCATTTAGGCAATGAAGTCGAGGCTTACCACGGTGAACACTTGGCTTCAGCAATGGCAGAACACAGATACGATCTGCAATATCAGTTGTATGCATTAGCGTTGCACCGCTTTTTACAAAGTCGCTTAGCGGACTATGACTACAACAAACACTTCGGTGGTGTTTACTATCTGTTCCTGCGCGGTATGGATGGCAAAGCGCAGCACGGTATTTTCAATGCAAAACCAAGCCAAGCAATGTTAGAAGAACTGGATTTATTAATACAAGGTAAAGAGCCGGATGAACGCACAAACTCTGCTGGGCAAATGGAGCTAGGATTATGAGCACACAAGCTTTGGAAGTGTTAGCGCGTTTGGCTAAGCAGGGCAGTATTCGCCAGCTTGATTACCAGTTTGCTCGTTTTGTCGCTTCGCTTTTGTCTAGCGACGAGTTGAGTGCAGAGGAAAAAAGTGCCTTTCTTTTATTGGTGGCAGCCGTCAGCGCGGAACTGGGCAATGGCAATATTTGTCTAGCTCTGTGGGACAGTTACGGCAGCAGCGTTGATCTGTCTGCCAAACTGGGTTTGTATGGCGAAGCGGCTTTAGCGGTGAATCCTCTTTGGGTAAATGCGGATTGGAATCGAATTCTGCCAAACTCAAAGCTGGTTGGCTTGCAAGGGGAAGCGGTTCCGCTGATGTTTGATGGGCAGAGGCTCTATTTGCATCGTTACTGGCATTATGAAGTCACTCTTGCTCACAGATTACAGAGCTTTGGGTCACCGATGATCTTAAAGCCTACTGATGTACAAAAGCCTATTCAAGCTCAAAAACTCAGGGAGCTGCTCGATGTGTTATTTGAACGCGACTACCGCTTTCTTTTTAAAGCTTTGAAAAGCATTGAGACTTCTCAGGTCAGTCGTCAGCGAATGGTGTGTGATTTCCTTGATGTGGTCGACGATGGTCAACTGGACTGGACTGCAATTGATGCCGTGCTCACCAGCGTTCAGCGAATGGAAGATCTTCAACCGCTGGATACGCTTGTTCCAGCGAGCTGCTGTTTAAACTGGCAGAAAGTAGCAGCAGCAGTGGCTTTGACTCGTCGCTTTGCGGTCATTTCCGGAGGACCGGGAACCGGTAAAACTACGACGGTCACCAAATTGCTCGCGGCTTTAATTCGCCAATCGCAGCAGCAAGGTCATACACCGAATATTAAGTTGGTCGCACCAACAGGTAAGGCGGCAGCACGCTTAACCGAATCTATTGGTAAAGCGGTAGAAAGTTTAGCTGTAGAGCCGGAATTAAAGTCCGCTATTCCAACCACATCCAGCACCATTCATCGCTTGCTTGGCGCTATTCCGGGCAGTGCTGAGTTTCGTCATCACAGCAAAAACCTGCTGCACTTAGATGTGCTGGTGGTGGATGAAGCTTCCATGGTGGATCTGTCCATGATGGTCAAACTGGTTGATGCACTGCCTAGCCATGCACGTTTGATTTTACTTGGTGACAAAGACCAGCTTGCTTCCGTTGAAGCGGGGGCGGTGTTGGGTGATATCTGCTCATTTATTGATAACGGATACAGCGCCGCGCAAGGCAAGTTGCTCTCTGAACTGACTGGTTTCCACTCCTTGGGCAATCCAGTTTCATCTACTCACACCAAGACTTCGCACAGCAGCGTTGCAGATAGCTTATGTATGCTGCAAAAGAGCTACCGTTTTGATGCCCGATCCGGTATTGGACAATTGGCGAAAGCGATAAACAGCGGCAGAGCCGCGAAGGTGGATGAAATCTGGAATCAAGATTTCTCGGATATTAACCACTACCCGTTAAGCAGCGACAACTATAACCAGATGATCAAATCTTTGGTGGATGCTTATTCCGTCTATCTGCATCGCGCAGGTAAACGTACTATTGAACAGCAAGAAGCTGAAAGTAGTGAGTCGGAATCTATGGCGAATAAGGCAAAATCGGTGTTAAAAGCGTTCAGTCAAAGCCGCTTGCTATGTGCTGTGCGAGAAGGCGACTTTGGTGTGGTGGGGCTGAATCATCGTATTGAGCGTGCTTTGGCGGCTCGTAATTTGATCAAGACTCAACAGGAGCTTTGGTATCACGGTCGCCCTGTAATGGTGACACTGAACGATCACGCCCTTGGTTTGTATAACGGTGACATAGGCATATGTATGCGAGATGAAGAGGATGCCGAGCAAAGATTGAAGGTCTATTTCGAGCTTCCTGATGGTAGCGTAAAAGCTGTATTGCCAAGCCGAGTTCCTCAACATGAAACCGCGTTTGCCATGACGATTCATAAATCACAGGGTAGTGAGTTTGAATTCACCGCGATGATTTTACCGCCAGAGTACAGTCCGATAGTGACGCGTGAACTGATCTATACAGGTATTACTAGAGCGAAAGAGCGTCTGGCTTTGTATTGTGATATCGGTGTGCTGAAACGAGGTATTCAGTTTAAGACTGAACGAGCGAGTGGATTGGTTGAACGCTTAAAAGGGTAACTTCACGGTTCTGGTTGAGACAATGAGTCGTTACTAATGTTTAGTTAATAAGTACGTAGGCAGAGATTCTGGCAACCTTCCTTGGCTGCCTAGCGAATCGACAAAAGGTGTTAGCAAACAGCTTTTGAAAAAGTGATATTGCGGATCTTATAGCGTGTTTGTGAGCCTAAGATAAAGCTTTTTAGGTAGTCACTGACGGGAAACACGCAATGTACGTCTAGACCTTCAAGGAAGTTATGGTCTGCCATATCCCAGAAGCTTTGTAGCGAATTACAAATTACGGTTTTCATATAATATAGTTTGCTCTTCAATAAAGTTATTTTCCCCTTGCTATCTAACGTTGCACTGGCGTTGACTGGGCTTTTTTACCTTTGTCTAACTGCGCTCATTGATAGATTGGGGTCTCATTGATGCAATCCATGCTCTTCCTAAGTTAAGCCCTTAGGTAGAAGTCCAGCTCAATCCAATTAAGTGATCTATGTCACGAGTGGCGAGATTTTACACAGCTCGCCACCGTATGAAAAGTGATTAATTAATGAGCATATTAAAACGAAGTAAAATACTAACTACTCAATCAATAGCAGATGTAAATACTGCATCTGCGATCAATTGACTATGTATATGCAATTAAAGTTTGAGGATTAGAATTTTGGAGCGGCGCTGATAGTTGTAAAGTTGACGTTTTGACATAGGCAGTGCATCGACACCGTACTCAATGAACCCCTGTTCTCTGAACCAGTGCAAGCTGTGGGTGGTTAATACAAATAACTTATTTATATTCATCAGTTTAGCTTGTTGTTTCATATGGCGAAGCAGTAAAGCACCACGGTCACCATCGCGGTATTCGGTGTGAATAGCCACACACGCCATCTCTGCCATATCCTCTTCCGGGTAAGGGTAAAGAGCCGCGCAACCAATGATCAAACCATCTTTTTCAATGATGGTGAATTTGTGAACCTCTTGCTCTAATTGCTCACGTGAACGACGCACCAATATGCCTTGTTCTTCCAGTGGGCGAATCAGATCAAAAATACCGCCGATATCATCGATCTGTGCCTGGCGAAGCTGCTCGGTACTCGCTTTTACAATTTGCGTACCGATACCATCAAAAGAAAACAGTTCTTGGATTAACGCTCCGTCTTCTTTGTAACTGACCAGATGGCTACGAGGAACACCTGCTCGGCAAGCAGCCACGGCTGCTTTTAAGAAACGCAGTGCGCCCGATCTTTCCTCGCCGTTGGAATCGTCTCCAGCTTCCATTTTTTCAATCAGGTTATTCACTTCAGCAGGGTACAGTTCTGCAATTGAATTACCTTCGCTGTCCATGATGCCTTGTTCAGAACAGAAGCCGATCAGCTTTTCAGCTTTTAATCTTATCGCAACTTGTGTCGCAACTTCTTCTGAGAGCAAGTTAAAACATTCGCCAGTGACTGAACTAGCAATTGGGCCTAGCAGGACAATAGATCCTTGGTCGAGCATACGGTTAATGCCATCGATATCAATTCGACGAATTTTCCCGCTGTGGCAATAATCGACACCATCATCTATACCTAGTGGTTGAGAGATCACAAAATTTCCGCTGACCACATTGAGCTGAGTACCGGCCATTGGCGTGTTGTTTAAGCTCATAGAAAGACGGGCTGTAATCGCGTGTTGAAGTTGACCAGCTGCTTGCATAACCAAGCCTAAAGCTTCTTCATCAGTGATTCGAATGCCTTTGTGATACGGAGTGGTGTGATTATTTGTCTCTAAAATCTGATTTATCTGTGGGCGCGCGCCGTGAACAAGCACTACTTTGACACCAAGACTATGTAGCAGTGCTAGATCACTAATAATATTCGCGAAATTTTTATCGGCAATCGCTTCACCGCCCACCATAACAACCATGGTTTTTCCACGGTGAGCGTTAACATAGGGAGCTGACTGTCTAAAGCCTTTAACAAGAGCGGTACTACGAATTTTCACTGATGGCACTCTTTATGTTTATGGTTGTTTAAATATGTCTGAATAATGACTTTTTATTCACCCGTGAGCAAGCGGTTTTTAGTAGGTTAACGCGACTATTTTTTGTAACGCTGTATTGGCAGTGTTGATTTAAATAAGTTCTAAGTAAGAGATACGATGCCTAAAGCAGCAAAATTAAATCGAGACCAAATGTTTAATAATTCACAAGCAGACGCTGCCGCGAATGGTAGTGGTGTGAAAAACAGAAAACGGTTGGAACTCTTCCTAATCTTACTCTTGGTTTTGGGAAGTATTGTAGCGGCAATTCTTTACGGAAATGTGATTGATCGAATAAAAAGCACCCTTGCGCCGAAACAAGAGATTTACGGAGTCTGGGTGGAGCAAGATGTGGCTTATTACTCAACTCGTAGGCTGGAAATTGGTCCTGACGGTATTACGATGGAAGGGCGTGTTTATACCACGCGGTATGATTTCGACGGACATTATTTAACCTTCAAGGTGGCGGGGCAGGAATACAAGTTTCAAATGACGAACCCTGAGAATACGGAAATGAAGCAAGTAACCAGCGCTCATTACAAACCCATTTTCCGAATGTCAGGAAAAAACTAATTTAACAATTTCGCAATTGCGCTTCGGTAGTTAGTTTGTCATCCTTTCGGTCGAATTCAATATGGGATGCCTTCAGTGAACAAACGCCTTCTTTCTCTTGCCAGCTTGGCGCTTCTGTTTGGTTGTGCTCAACCGACCGACCGAGCGCAACAATACTTAGACGAACCTTTTGCCAGAACACTGAATAAAGTGGATGTGGTGGAATCCAATAAACCGCGCGACTTTACTGAATTTGCCAAGCAAAGTGAGCAAGTGGTTGTTAACTCTCCTTCTATGGCTAAAACCTTTGGCCCTCTCTATGAAAAGCTCAACGAGTGGGTAATAGAAAGTGGCGATACCACTCAGCTCTCTCAGTTTGGTATCCAGTCTGCTCAGTTAGGCGGCGGTGATAGTAAAGGTAATGTGTTGTTCACAGGGTATTTTTCTCCGGTGATAGAGCTGCGTCATACTCCAGACGAAACATTTAAGTATCCTGTTCACAGCATGCCTAAGTGTGAGATTGAGTGTCCGACACGAGCGCAAATTTACGATGGCGCACTTGATGGACAAGGGCTTGAGCTAGGATATGCGGCAAACCGAATTGATCCTTTTATTATGGAAGTGCAGGGCAGTGGCTTTGTGCACTTTGGTGACGATGACACTTTAGAATACTTCGCTTATGCAGGTAAAAATAACAAGGCTTACATCAGCATTGGCAAAGTGCTGATTGAGCGAGGATTGGTTGAACGGGAAAAGATGTCGCTTAAAGCCATCAATGAGTGGGCGCACTCGAATGATGAAGCAACAGTGAAAGAGCTTCTGGAACAGAACCCTTCTTATGTCTTTTTCCAACCAAGAGCGGCTGCACCTGTAACGGGGACGGCAGGTATTCCTTTATTACCAATGGCTTCGGTAGCGGGCGATCGCACTCTGTTTCCGATGGGAACACCTATTTTGGCGGAAGTGCCTTTGTTGAATGCAGATGGCACTTGGTCTGGCGCTCACCAATTACGTTTGCTGATTGTGTTAGACACAGGTGGCGCGGTAAAACAGAACCATCTCGACCTTTATCATGGTATGGGACCGAGAGCGGGTACTGAAGCAGGGCACTACAAACACTTTGGCCGTGTTTGGAAGTTAGGTCTTGAGAACTCGCCACTGCAGGCGCCTTGGGCATTACCACCCGAAAAATTGGAATAACTTTTCAGCCAGCAACTTATCGTCTGCCCTGCAACGCCAATAAGTTTGGCGGAGTTTGGATGTGATGGTCTGGACATTTATATTAAGAGTGCGTATAAATCGCACTCTTTCTTTTTGAACCCTCTTTAATTTGGATTGTTGTCATGCGTGAACTCGATACTCCAGCCTCAGATAGCTTTAACCAACGATTCGGCGGTACTCGTCGACTGTATGGCAATAGCGAAGTCGATATCCTGCGTGCAGCGCACGTATGTGTTATTGGTATTGGCGGTGTGGGTTCATGGGCTGTTGAAGCGTTGGCAAGAACAGGTATTGGTGAACTGACGCTGATTGATATGGATGATGTTTGTGTGACCAACATTAACCGTCAAATTCATGCTATGTCTGGTACTGTTGGTCAGAGCAAAATTGAAGTGATGGCAGAACGGGTTAAGCTAATTAACCCTGAGTGCAAAGTTAATTTGATTGATGATTTCATCACGCCTGACAACCAGCATGAGTATCTGACCAAAGATTATGACTATGTGTTGGATGCGATTGACAGTGTGAAGGCAAAAGCCTCTTTGCTTGCTTATTGTCGTAGCAACAAGATCAAAGTCATTACGATTGGCGGCGCGGGTGGTCAAACCGACCCTACACAAATCAAAGTGGCTGATCTGACCAAAACCATTCAAGATCCTTTGGCGAAGAAGATTAAAGATCGTCTGCGTCAGCACCATAATTTCCCGACCAATCCGGCGCGTAAGTTTGGTATCGACTGTGTTTTCTCGACAGAACATCTCAAGTATCCACAAGCGGATGGTTCAGTATGTGCGACCAAATCGACCGCAGAAGGTCCTAAACGTATGGATTGTGCGTCTGGTTTTGGTGCTGCTACCGTCGTTACCGCAACATTCGGCTTTGTAGCCGTTGCGCGTATCGTAGAAAAAATCATTCAGAAACACAGTAAGTAGCTTACGTAAAAGTAACTGAAGTAACACCGGAGCTTATTATGCAGACTTTTCCCACCACTCCATTTGGTAGCAAAATCACCAGCGAAGATATAGTGCAGACCATGCAACAGTTTAACGGCTGGGAAGACCGCTACCGTCAGGTGATTCAGTGGGGCAAAAAGCTACCTGTGATGCCAGAAGAACTGAAAAGTGAACAAGTAACGGTTTCGGGATGTGAAAGCTTAGTCTGGTTGGTTAGCCAGCAAGAAGAGGGTATCTGGCATTTCTGCGCTGATTCCGATGCTCGTATCGTACGTGGACTGATTGCCCTAGTGATGGCTGCTTTTGAAGGCAAAACGTCACAACAGATCCAAGATTTCGATGTGGATGGATACTTCGAACAGCTCGGGCTCATCACGCATTTGAGTCCTTCCAGAGGGAATGGGTTGAAGGCTATCATCGATAAAGTAAAAGAGATCGCTGTTTAGGTTTCATTTATTGATAGCCACTGTCGTGGCTATGTGACTTTTTTCTACAGGCAAAAAAGTCACCAAAAAGCCCGTTTGCCGATATTCCTCTCTTTCATCCAATTTCCACTCTGTTTCGAGCTACCGTGTTGAAGGCCACATCCTGTGTCCGTCAACACTTTGCCAGACGTCCTGTCTGGCAATAGCTGAACATAGTTCCAATTGAATGGAGGAATAAGGCAAAGAAACAGCTAAAAGCGGCGGACTTACAGTATGTCTACAGCTTTTTCGATAGCTGCAATTAAGCGTTCGACATCCTCATCCGTATTGTAGATACCAAACGAAATTCTCACGGTTCCTTTTACACCAAACGCTTCCATCAAAGGATGGGCGCAATGATGTCCTGCGCGAACCGCAATACCTTGTTGGTCAAGCAAAGTCGCTAAGTCCTGATGATGAACACCATCCATAACAATACTTAAGACGCTGGCGTTACTTTGGTAGCCCAATACACGAATGTCATCAATCGCACTTAACGCCTGATAAGTTTTGTGTTGGAGCTGATGAATATGATCTTCGATGGCATTTCTATCAAAGCTCTCATACCAGTCAATTGCACAGCTCAAAGCAATCGCTCCGGCTACGTTTGGAGTACCCGCTTCAAATTTGCCAGGTAAGCCTGAGAAAGTGGTGCCAGAGAATGATACTTTCTCGACCATTTTTCCACCACCGTGCCAAGGTGGCATCGCCTCTAGCAGAGCTAATTTTCCGTAAAGAACTCCAATACCCGCTGGAGCATAAAGTTTGTGACCAGAGAATACGTAGAAATCCGCGTCTAATGCAGAGACGTCCACTTTTTCATGCACTATGCCTTGAGCGCCATCGACAACGACAACCGCCCCTTTATCGTGAGACGCTTGAATCACTTCCTCAATCGGTTGACGGCAGCCAGTCACATTAGTGATATGAGCTAATGCGACGATTTTGGTGTTAGTGGTCAGCAACTGATGAAACGCCGCCAAATCGAATTCGCCATCTTGCGTCATTGGTACTTTTACAATCGTCGCACCTGTTTGTTGGGCGACGATTTGCCAAGGCACGATGTTCGCGTGATGTTCCATCTCACTAATCAGTATTTCATCACCGACCTTGAGCGTATTTCTTGCGTAGGTTTGAGCGATGAGATTCAGCGCTTCAGTCGCGCCGCGAGTCCAGATAATACTCTTACTGCTCTTCGCCCCAATAAATTGAGCGACATTATCTCTTGCTGCTTCAAATTGGCTGGTGGCGTGCGCAGTTAAGCTGTGACTACCACGATGCACATTGGCATTCTGCGCGCTGTAGTAATGAGTAATCGCATCAATGACGACTTGAGGTTTCTGAGTGGTTGCTGCGCTATCGAGATACACCAAGGGTTCATTATTGACGTTCTGAGACAGGGCTGGAAATTGCGCACGAATGCCGTTGATATCCAGCATTTATGCCTCACCGTATTTTTCATAGTTCAGCTGTGGCACTGGAACCATTGGAAGAGCAATTTCACGAGCTAACGCTTTGCCAGAAAGCAGGGCAATAATTTCAATAGAAAACTCTAACGCTGAACCTGGACCTTGGCTGGTGAGAAGGTTGTTGTTCACATCGTAAGTGACGCGACGGTTGCGCCATAAATCTTCAGGAATATGGTCTTTAAAATTCGGGTGGCCTGTCATTAACGCACTAGGGAAAAGATCATGATGAATTAGAACGACTGCCGGCGCAGCGCAGATAGCAGCAACTAGGCGTCCGTCGTATTTTTGTTGCTTGATGATTTCAACCAAAACGGTGCTGTCGCGGAAGTTCTCGGAGCCTTGCACGCCGCCCGGTAGAACAACAGCGTCGAACTCTTCATCTGCGATATCAACCAACTTACAATCGGCTGTTAAAGTCACGCCACGAGACGCCTTCATGGTGAGTTTGCCTTCAAAATCGGCACTCGCAACCACGACCTGATAGCCAGCACGTACCAGAATATCAATGATGGTTACCGCTTCCATTTCCTCCGTACCCGGAGCGATAGGAACAAGTATGCGTTTAGTCATGATGTTTTCCGTTTTTTTCTAATAATTGGATTTGCTTGTACAACTCACTATTGGCTGGCACTTCTATGCCATGTTGTTGAGCTTTACGTACAAGGTAGCCTGTAATGAAGTCTATCTCGGTTTGACGACGATAGAAAATATCTTGATGCATTGATGATTTATTCGCTGCTGTGGCGCGAATGACATTGTCAATGTTGGTTGTCAGTTGGTTCCTGTCGACGGGAATCTCTTCTGCTTGCATCACAGACACTAACTCGTCAATGACAGCGTCCAGTGTCGGTCGAAATCTGTCTTCTTCTAGTGCACCATTCAGACATTGGTGAATGGCTGTCAGGGGATTGATTGCGCAGTTGATGGCTAATTTATTCCACAGAGCAAACTGTATGTTCGGGTTCCACGATACTGTCGGTAAAGCGTGGTTCAACACATCAACCAGAAAGGTACACTGGCTGCCCTTTTCGTTGAAAGCGCCAAGCTGAGTTTGGCCAATTCCCGTGTGTTTTACATGATGAGCGTCGACTTTAAGTGCGCCGTGGGTCGTGGTGGCGATGACAACCGGATATTCGAATATCAGCTCTACGATGTTATCTACAGCACCCATACCATTGTGTATAAAAAGCAAAATGGCATCTTTGTTCACATGGGGTAGGAGTGGAGTTATGGCGGTTTCAACCTGCCATGCTTTTACTGTGATCAGTAAAAGATCCGCATTGATAAGAGTCTGTGGTTGGTTATAGCTAAATAGAATTTCAGGGGAATCATCCGCCGCCAACATCCATTGTTGGTTTTGTTTAGTGCCCCACAAGGAAACCTTGTGTCCAGCCTGATGCAGCTTGTACGCCCATAGGCTGCCAATTGCACCCGGACCAACAATGACGATATTCATATTTCCCTAAACCACCGCTAGATAATCTCTGCGGCTAAGGATAATGAGCAGGACTGGGAAAGCAATAAAAAAGGCGCCAATCGGCGCCTTTCGAGCAATTTAGACTTCAAATATTAGAATTTGTAAGTTGCTGAGATGTAGTGACCAAAGCCAGTTGTTTTACCAGCCCAACCGCCGTCTTTTAGGCCGTAGACATCTTTGTAGCCTTTAAGACCGTAACCTAGAGCGAAGCGGTCTGAGTGCCAGTAGATACCGTTGAACATAGCACCACCATTTGTCGTGTTAAGTTCTTTAATATCGTCATTCATACCAAATTGGTAATCAATGTAACCTTGGTAAGAAATAAATGAACCGTTTTCAAAGAAGAAGAAAGGCTTAAACCAGTTCACAGAGATTTGGTAACCGTTCCAGTCTTTCTTGTTAGAGTCGTAAGTACCGTACAGGTTCAAGCCCATTTTACCGAACCAAGGAACCATAACATCAGAACCTAGACCAACTTTCTGAGAGTTTGTCGTCTCACCTTCTAGACAAACACTTTTATCGTCGTTGCAGTTTGTCGCACCGCCACCGCCCCATTCCATTAGCGTTGCTAGGTATAGCTCTTGAACTGGACCAAAAGATAGGTCTGTTCCTGTTACTGCGTCTAGAGACATACGAGGCGCGAACTTCATAAAGATTTTATCAGCGCCGTCTTTGTCGCTACCTGGGTTACTTGTAAGGTTGAAAACATCAACATAACCGTAAAGATCGAAGATTCCTGAACGACCACCAAACTCCATTTCTAAGTAGTCATGACCTGTATCAGAAGAGCGAGGTAATTCGTTAAAAGCACCCATTAAGTTGAACTGTAGGAACTTGTAATCGTTTTTGTGGATGTCGCCATCTGAGTAATCAGCAGCCATAACTGGAGCAGAAGTTGCTGCTAATAGGCCAAGAGTAAGAAGTGATTTACGCATAAGGGTAACTCTCTATGTTTTGTATCAATTCAGGAGCGGCTTGATTACCGCCTGTCCAATTTGGGTGCATAATAGCGATTTAAATCTCAATTGAAAGTGAGAAAAGTTGCAAAAGTGGATAAACATTGTGAGTTAGATCTAATTAATTTAAATAAAAAATGAACTAAATTTGTATTTCATTTTGTTGCATTTTTAATGTGATTTTTATCACTTAAATTTTTCAATTGTTGTTTTTGAAGCAGATCGATTAACCAACATGTTTTGTTAATAAAGCTTGAAAGATGATGTGTTGCTAAATATTCAGTTGGTTTATGGTTGGTATTAAACTTGTTTTGTAAGCCTTGTTTTATATGAGTGTTGGCGTTTTTCGTTTGTCTTTTTGACCGAGTTTATTAAGCATTTTTTGTGATCAATCTAGGAAGGAAATGAAAGAGTTTCTTTGTTCATTTAAAATTAATTTTCGCAAGTTATTTTTATTAAATTTGTTGGTTTAATCTTTTTATACAGTGGCTTATGTCAAAGTTCGAAATGAACTCATTGCGTGCTATCAGATTAATAAAACGCTATTTCAGTGTATGATGTTGGCACTGGTTATCAATGAAGGAATACCATGGCGGAGCCGATAGATAAGAAAACCTTTCTTACCATCTTTACCACAGTCTTTTTGCCGATGTTTTTGGCGGCTATCGATCAAACACTGCTAGCAACAGCAACACCCGTTATGGTCAGAGATCTGGGTAATATTCAGCTTTCATCTTGGATTGCAATTGGTTATATGCTTGCGGGTGCGGCTTCCGTACCTGTGTATGGTTGGCTTGGTGATCAGTATGGTCGTAAAAAGATGCTGATGATTGCGCTCTGCATTTTTGCCGTTGGTTCTGTTGTTTGCGCGTTAGCAGTGAGTATGCACGGTTTAGTGTTTGGCCGAATTGTTCAGGGGCTAGGGAGTGGCGGCTTAATGAGCCTGTCTCAAGCTTTGATTAGTGAATATGTTCCGCCCAGACAAAGAGCAAAGTTCCAAGGTTATTTTGCCTCTTTGTTTGCTTTATCCAGTATCTGTGGCCCCGTGCTTGGCGGCGTTGTGGTGACCTATTTAACTTGGCATTGGTTGTTTTGGTTTAACTTACCCCTAATTGGATTTGCACTGTATCGTTTAGCAAAACTGGAGCAAGTCAGCCGTAAAGCCGAGAAAAAGCCAATAGATTTCTTTGGATTAATACTATTTCCAAGCATGATGACTGCAATTATTTATTGGTTGTCTGCTGGTGGGCATTACTTTTCGTGGAGTTCCTCAACCAGCATAACGTTGTTGGCCACTTTCGCTGTCTTGCTAGTTGTGTTTGTCGTGCAGCAGAAAAGGGTTTCTCACTCGTTTCTTCCTTTGCGGCTATTAGTGCAAAAAGAAATCTATATTCCACTGACTTCCACCTTCTTATTTGCAGCGTGCTTGTTTTCATTAGTGTTCTTCTTACCAATTTATCTTCAGGTGGGCCTTAACACTTCGGCTGCGACTGCTGGACTACTGTTGATGCCGTTGTCTGCGGGAATGATTAGTGGTTCTTATATTACAGGTAAGGTTATCGCCAAAACGGCTATCCCTAAATGGATGCCGGTGATGGGCATGTCGTTAAGCTGTCTGGCATTTTTCTCATTGGCGATGTTTGATTTCGGGCCTTATGTTGTGAGTTTATTTGGTTGCTTATGTGGATTGGGATTCGGAACGGTTATGCCGTCGACTCAACTGCAAATTCAGACCATTGCTGGAAAAGAAAATTTAGGCCGAATCACATCAATGGGATCGCTAAGCCGTTCTGTCGGTGCTTCTGTAGGGACAGCGGTGTTTGGTACATTAATTTACTCACTGATTCCGAATTTCAGTGCAGAAGGCTCACTCAGTGAGTTACTCAATACACCGCAGCCTGTGATTTCTAATGCTTTCCAGACGGGTTTTTTGCTCGCAGGGACTCTTGCTCTTATCTGCGCGGTGAATGCCGCAAGAGCACCGCGCATTCATTTAGATGACTACGAATAACTCAGTGAGTAAACAAGAGGGAACCTTAGGTTCCCTCTTGTTTTTACTTCACTATTTTTTCTTCTACCAGTTCTTCTTTGTGATCTCTTGCTTTATTTAACAGGTCAGTAAAGTAATGACGCAGCGTATACAGCATGATCAAACTTGGAATAACCATCAAAGCGGTCAGAATAAAGAACAGCGACCAGTCATTTAAGTAGTCTGCCAGCTCGCCACTGAAGGAGGCCAGTGTAGTGCGGCCGAAGTTGCCTAATGAGGCTAGCAAAGCATATTGAGTTGCAGAGAAGGCTTGCCCCGTCATCACTGTTAAGAAGGAGACGAAGGCGACTGTAGAAAATGCCGTGGTGAAGTTATCGACAATAATAGTGGCAAGGAAAAGATGTTCATTTGGACCAACCTGAGCAATCCAAGAGAACATTAAGTTACTTGCTGACATGGCGATACCACCAATCATCAACCCGCGGACAATACCAAAGCGCACGTTTACCATGCTGCCAAGCAGGGTAAACAGCATAGTAATACCCCAGCCAATCAGTTTGGAGTAGTAACCAATCTGCTCGTTGCTGAAGCCGATTTCTTTGTAAAACGCGATAGACATTCGGCCGAGGAACGCTTCACCAATCTTAAATAGGAAAACGAACAACAGCAGTGTGATAGCTACCGAAGTGCCGTTGCGGCGGAAGAAATCAATGAATGGTTCCAGTACTGTTACACTCAACCAGGCCAATATCTTTGAATTGACCACTTTGTTGTGTCGTTGCTCAGCCTGTTTCTGTAGCGCTTCACGGTTGGTGTTAGGTTCGCCAACCAGCAGGGTAAATAGAATCAACACGCCCACGATTGCAGCCATACCGTAGTACACACCATTCCAGCCCATTGAATCAGCATTGATAAATGCCAGATAGCCGGGAACCGAATAGCCTGTCCACCAACCAATCACTGCCATAGCAGAAGCTTGTGGCAGTTTACTGGATTCCGATTTCGGAAAAGTATCGATACGAAACGCATCAACGGCAATATCCTGAGTTGCAGAAGCAATCGCAATACCTAGGGCGAGCATGGATGTCAGCATCAGGTTTGTCGCTGGGTTTACGCCAGCAATAAACAGAGTACAAATTAAAATCAGAACCTGACAAAGGAGTATCCAGCTTCGACGCTGCCCAAGCAGAGAGTGCAGAACTGGTAAGCGGACTCGGTCAACCGCGGGTGCCCATAGAAAGTTAATCGCGTAAACCGCAAACACACTACCGAAATAGCCAATGGCACTTCGAGTCAGTCCTGCATCTTTTAACCAGCCAGACATGTTTGAGCCAATCAACACCCAAGGGAAACCGCTGGAGCATCCGAGCATCAATACCCAAAGCAGACGTTTATCGAAGTAGCTACGGATAGTCTCAATCCAAGTGAGAGATTGATTTTCTTGTTGCATGGACCTTTCCTTGTCGGAAAAAGAGCTCCGAATAAATCGGAGCTTTAGGTGTTATTTAATCAGAGTGGCGTTGGTGATGATGATAGGTGTTACAGGAACATCCTTCATGTAGCCAATTGATCGAGTAGGTTGTTGAGCCATCTTTTGAACGACTTCAAAACCTTTAGTGACTTGACCAAACACAGCGTAGCCCGGTGGGCGTTGACCGTAGTTCAGAAAATCGTTATCAACGAGGTTGATATAGAACTGACGCGTGGCTGAATTTGGGTCGTTGGTACGAGCCATAGCAATTGTCGCGGTGTCATTGCGTAAACCGTTGCTCGCTTCATTTTGAATTGGCGCATAGGTGCTGACTTGCTTCATATCGGTATCAAAACCGCCACCTTGTGCCATAAAGCCTGGGATTATGCGGTGGAAGATAGTACCGACATAACTGCCGTCTTCAACGTAGCGAAGGAAGTTGGCAACACTGATTGGTGCCTGTTCTTCGTTTAGTTCAATGGTGAAAGTGCCTAAAGTAGTTTCAACTTCAACTTGAGGCCCTGCCCAAACATAGCTGCTCGCAGTGATAGCGAGCGCTGCCAAAGAGCCTTTCACCATGGATAGGGGTTTAACCATTGAAACGCTCCTTCATGTAGTTTTGCAGTTCTGTGTCCGCAGCGATTTCTTTTAGGACGAGATTCACAACATCGTTCAGAACTTGTTCAATATCTTCATTTGAAGCGCTTAGAGCACCTGTGCGTTTTGCTGTACCTGTATAGCTCTTCACTAATTTACCTTTTGGTGTTTCTGCGGTCAGTTGTAGCAGAACTTTACCGTTCATCTCATTTTCCATGATGGTATGAGTCACAGTCACCAAGGCTTCTTGGATTTCAAGCGTCAGCATGTTTTCGCTGTTAACTGTGATAGTGAAGCCTTGAGAATCAAATTGGCTTGAAAGTGCATTCTCCAAAGCGATACGAACGTTTTGGCGTGCATGAACAGGTTCGATGTTGTTGCGGCCGCTATCGACTAAAGCAACATATTGCGCAGAGCGAACGTCTTTACTAACCAAAGTGAACTTGCTGTTTGTCACAATATCACTGTTACTTAAAACAGCTGTAGGGTTTAAGCTTATCTGCTGTTGTTGAGGTGCAGAGCAAGCGGCCAATAAAGCAATAGAAGCTGCGAGAACCAGTTTTTTCATGGTCAATTCCTTTCGTTTGTTTTGGCATGTCAGGAACATGCTTAAGGTCACCAGACCCTAATACTTAGTAGCTTGTAAGATAACAAATTTATTGTTGCTAGCGACAGTCTTTACTTGTGTGTGACCGAAAAGGCGAGCAAGTTTTATATCGTATCCGAGGTGGCGATTGCCGATAACCAATAATTTGCCCCCTTTTTTAAGAACTTGCTTTGAATCACAGAACATCTGCCATGCGATATGGTCTGTGATCGCTTGTTGTTGGTGGAAAGGGGGATTGCATACGATAAACGAAGCGCTCTCAGTTTCAAAATCATCTAAGCAATTGTTCGCGGTACAGGTTATCTCGGGTTGCGTGAGCAAATTGTTATTCAGGTTACGTCTGGCTGCTTCCACCGCCATAAAGCTCTCGTCAACACAGGTAATCGAGGCATTAGGATTTAACCGCGCCAGTTTTATCGATAGCACGCCATTTCCACAGCCTAGGTCGATAAAGTCTGTGAGATCTTCACTCGGCAAATGTTCAAGCAGCAAGCGCGCGCCTTGGTCAAGGCTCTCTCCAGAATACACGTTGGGAAGATTCACTAAACTCATTTGCTCGTTTTCGACTTCCCATCGAACTTCTTCATCCACATTTGGTACTGGTGTGCAATTGGCAAAAGAAAACACTAAACGGTGTTTTTTCCATGCCAGAGATGTCTTAGTGTCACCCAAATACTTCTCAAACAACTGCAGTGTTGAAGAATGAATTTCTTTTGCTTTGTTGACTGAAATAATGGGGCACTTTTCGTCTAGGGATTGACGAAGTTTACTCAGAACCCATACCAAATGACGGTTATTTCGAGGGATTTGCATCAACACCAGATCGATGTCGTTAGGTATCTCATCCATGGTGTTGAGAAGTGTCACGTCATTGCAAGAGTTACGTTTTAAGTTTTCCAGTGTTGCTTTGTGAGCAATGAACGAATCACTCATCATGAACACTTGGTGTTGCGCTGAAAACCAGCAACTGAGTGCGCCGAATGAATCGTTTAAAATCAAAATGCGTTTTGATGAGGTTAGCGCTAGCTCTTCAATATGCGAAATCAGATACTCATCACCCGCATCCCAAGCTTGCAGAAGCTCATTGTTACGAATCGGGAAGCGATGAAGTGTTAGCGTGCGTTCAAATAGCGAAAGCTCAGTTTTCATATTCGGTTTAATTGATAGTTTTAAAGACACTATTATTGTCTCAGATGCTCGATGATCAAGAAACATAAACCTTTCGCTGGCAATTTGTTGGTCGAACCTATGGTTTGTGTTTGTCAAAGCAAAGCTCGCCAAAGTAAACTGTTTGTTGGTTTTGTTATATCAGTGTGTAAAAGAAGGGAGCATTATGATTCAACAAGTCATTGAGACTAAGCTGCAAGATAAATTTCAACCCGAATATCTGCAGGTTGTGAATGAAAGCTATATGCATAATGTGGCACCCGGCTCAGAGAGTCACTTTAAAGTTGTGATTGTTACTTCGAGCTTTGAGGGGCAACGTTTGATTATGCGTCACCGCCAAGTGAATCAGACTTTGTCGGAAGAGTTAAGCAACCATATTCATGCTCTGGCTATACATACTTACACACCACAAGAGTGGAATGAATTGAAGAAAAAAGCGCCAGATAGCCCGATGTGTTTGGGTGGATAGTGATGAGCTGGGTGATCATTTTTTGCTCTTTTTTGGGTGATTGTTTAACAATTTTAATACAGCTACCATTCTGTAAAGTGGCGTAAAACCATTTTTTTCAAAAAAAAACGCAAAAAATAACCCTGATATTGAGGTGGTGAAAATAATTGTGCGACATATCAAAATAATGATTATTAATGCGCCTTTTAAACGAATTTGTGCCCAAATAAAATCACGAATCTAGAGATCTTGAATGGCATCGTATTCGTAAAAGGTGCTAAACTACCGCCCTTGATAAATCTCATCTCAAATCTGTAATGTGATTTTTAAAAGTATGTTGCGCTTTTGGTGATTAAATAACCAAGGCGGGCAGATATAATAATGTCGTGTCTAGAGACGGTTTAGTTTTGTCATTACACACTTCCAGTAGAAGTACGGATGACCACCGCCTCCAATTTGCGCAATGAATGAATCTTTTTCCCGATAAAGTAGTGCAAGTGCGTATGATTACAATAAAAAAGGGTTTGGACCTTCCTATCGCAGGAACTCCTTCCCAGGTGATTAATGATGGCAAAGCCATCAACAAAGTCGCCTTGCTTGGCGAAGAGTACGTCGGCATGCGTCCTACTATGCATGTTCGCGTAGGTGATGAAGTAAAGAAAGCTCAAGTTCTTTTTGAAGATAAGAAGAATCCGGGAGTGAAATTTACTTCACCGGTCAGCGGTAAAGTTGTTGAAATTAATCGTGGTGCAAAACGTGTACTTCAGTCTGTAGTGATTGAAGTTGCAGGTGATGACCAAGTGACGTTCGACAAGTTTGAAGCGAATCAATTAGGAAGTCTTGACCGCGAAGCGGTGAAAACTCAACTGGTCGATTCTGGTCTTTGGACATCGCTGCGTACTCGTCCGTTCAGCAAGGTTCCTGCAGTTGATTCGACGACTAAGGCTATTTTTGTTTCTGCCATGGATACTAATCCATTAGCAGCAGAGCCGACGGTTATCATCAACGACAATTCGGAAGCCTTCGTTGCTGGTCTTGATGTACTTTCAGCTTTGACTGAAGGTAAGGTGTACGTTTGTAAAAAAGGTACCAGCTTACCACGCTCAACTCAGTCTAATGTTGAAGAACATGTCTTTGACGGCCCTCACCCAGCAGGTTTAGCTGGTACACACATGCATTTCCTGCATCCTGTAAATGCAGAAAATGTGGCATGGTACATTAACTACCAGGACGTTATCGCTGTCGGTAAATTGTTCCTTACTGGTGAGTTATACAGCGAGCGTGTTATTTCTCTTGCTGGCCCTGTCGTAAATAATCCTCGATTAATCCGTACTGTAATAGGTGCAAGCCTAGAGCAATTGACGGATAGCGAAATGATGCCTGGCGAAGTTCGCGTGATCTCTGGTTCAGTACTAACAGGTACTAAAGCTTCAGGTCCACACGCTTACTTAGGTCGTTACCACTTACAGGTTTCTGTTCTTCGCGAAGGTCGTGAGAAAGAACTGTTTGGTTGGGCAATGCCTGGTAAGAACAAGTTCTCTGTTACTCGCTCATTCTTAGGTCACTTATTCAAAGGTCAGTTGTTCAACATGACAACGACGACTAACGGTAGTGATCGCGCAATGGTGCCAATTGGTAACTATGAAAAAGTTATGCCGCTAGATATGGAGCCAACTCTGTTGCTTCGTGATCTGTGTGCTGGTGACACTGATAGTGCAGTACGCCTTGGCGCATTGGAACTTGATGAAGAAGATCTAGCATTGTGTACCTTTGTATGTCCTGGTAAATACGAGTACGGTCCGTTACTTCGTGAATGCCTCGATAAGATTGAGAAAGAAGGGTAATTTTCATGGGCCTTAAAAAGTTTCTTGAAGACATCGAGCATCACTTTGAACCAGGTGGTAAACACGAGAAATGGTTTGCTTTGTATGAAGCTGCTGCGACTCTGTTTTACACGCCAGGTCTTGTGACAAAGCGAGGCGCTCATGTCCGTGATAGCGTTGATTTAAAACGTATCATGATCATGGTTTGGTTAGCTGTGTTCCCAGCAATGTTCTGGGGTATGTATAACGCAGGTGGCCAGGCTATCTCTGCACTTCATCACTTGTACGCAAGTGATCAACTTGCAACCATCGTTGATGGCAACTGGCATTACTGGCTGACTGAAATGCTAGGCGGCACTATGTCGTCTGATGCAGGTTGGGGCAGTAAAATTTTGTTAGGTGCAACTTACTTCCTTCCAATTTATGCAACAGTATTTATTGTTGGTGGTTTCTGGGAAGTATTGTTCTGTATGGTGCGTAAGCACGAAGTAAACGAAGGTTTCTTTGTAACTTCGATTCTTTTCGCATTGATCGTTCCACCAACGCTTCCTCTATGGCAAGCAGCGCTAGGTATCACCTTCGGTGTTGTTGTGGCGAAAGAAATCTTTGGTGGTACTGGTCGTAACTTCCTAAACCCAGCTCTAGCAGGTCGTGCATTCTTATTCTTTGCATACCCAGCGCAAATCTCTGGTGATTTAGTTTGGACCGCTGCGGACGGTTTCTCAGGCGCAACTGCTCTTAGTCAATGGACTCAAGGTGGTAGCGGTGCTCTGATGAATGCTGCAACAGGTCAAGCAATCACTTGGATGGATGCATTCATTGGTAATATTCCAGGTTCAATTGGTGAAGTGTCTACGCTTGCTCTAGCAATCGGTGCGGCATTCATTGTTTACATGGGTATTGCTTCATGGCGCATTATCGCTGGTGTGATGATCGGTATGATTGCTCTTTCTACGTTGTTCAACGTGATTGGTTCTGACACCAACATGATGTTCAACATGCCTTGGCATTGGCACCTAGTTCTAGGTGGCTTCGCATTCGGTATGTTCTTCATGGCAACGGACCCAGTATCTGCGTCGTTTACAGATAAAGGTAAGTGGGCATACGGTATTTTGATTGGTGCTATGTGTGTACTAATCCGTGTGGTTAACCCTGCATACCCAGAAGGCATGATGCTAGCGATTCTATTCGCTAACCTGTTTGCTCCTCTGTTCGACCATATTGTGGTAGAGAAAAACATCAAGCGGAGATTATCGCGCTATGGCAAGTAATAACGATAGCATTAAGAAAACGCTGTTTGTTGTTATCGCATTGAGCCTAGTGTGCTCAATCATTGTATCGACAGCGGCTGTTGGCCTGCGAGACAAGCAAAAAGCGAATGCTCTGCTTGATAAGCAAAGCAAAATCGTTCAAGTAGCAGGTATCACTGAACAAGGTAAGATTCCAGAGTTGTACTCTAAGTACATTGAACCTCGTCTTATTGACCTTGACAGTGGCGACTTTGTTAAAGGTGATGCAACAACTTTTGATCAGCGTAAAGCTGCAAAAACTCCTAGTGAATCAGTAAAACTGTCTCCTGAGGAAGATGTTGCAAAAATCCTTCGCCGCTCAAACACAAGTGTTGTTTACCTTGTGAAAGATGGTGACAAAGTATCTAAAGTAATTTTACCCGTTCATGGTAACGGCCTATGGTCTATGATGTATGCATTTGTAGCTGTGGAAACCGACGGTAACACAGTTGCTGGTATTACATACTACGAACAAGGCGAAACTCCTGGATTGGGTGGTGAAGTTGAAAACCCTAACTGGCGTGCTCAATTCGTAGGTAAGAAACTGTTCGATGAGAACCACAAACCTGCAATTAAAGTTGTAAAAGGTGGCGCACCACAAGGTTCTGAGCATGGTGTTGATGCCTTATCAGGTGCAACATTAACCAGTAACGGTGTTCAACACACATTCGACTTCTGGTTAGGTGATATGGGCTTTGGTCCATTCCTAGCAAAAGTTCGTGACGGAGGTCTGAACTAATGTCTAGCGCAAAAGATATTAAAAAGAGTGTGTTAGCGCCTGTATTGGATAACAACCCAATCGCGCTACAAGTTCTTGGTGTTTGTTCTGCTCTTGCAGTAACGACCAAGCTTGAAACGGCTTTTGTTATGACTCTAGCGGTAATGTTTGTAACGGCTTTGTCTAACTTTTTCGTTTCTCTTATTCGCAACCACATTCCTAGTAGTGTACGTATCATCGTACAGATGGCGATCATTGCATCGTTAGTAATTGTGGTAGACCAAATCTTGAAGGCGTATCTATACGATATCTCTAAACAGCTTTCAGTTTTCGTTGGTCTTATCATTACCAACTGTATCGTAATGGGTCGTGCTGAAGCGTTCGCTATGAAGTCTGCTCCGATTCCTTCTTTAATTGATGGTATTGGTAACGGTTTGGGTTATGGTTTCGTTCTTATCACTGTTGGCTTCTTCCGCGAGTTGTTTGGCTCTGGCAAGTTGTTTGGTATGGAAGTTCTACCGTTAGTTAGAGATGGTGGTTGGTACCAGCCAAATGGTTTAATGCTATTAGCACCTTCGGCTTTCTTCCTGATCGGATTTATGATTTGGGCGATTCGTACCTTCAAGCCTGAACAAGTAGAAGCGAAGGAGTAAGGTTGTCATGGAACATTATATTAGTTTGATGGTGAAATCGATTTTCATCGAGAACATGGCACTGTCTTTCTTCTTAGGTATGTGTACCTTCTTGGCGGTATCGAAGAAAGTTAAGACATCATTTGGTCTAGGTATTGCGGTAACAGTGGTATTAACCATCTCTGTTCCTGTGAACAACCTAGTTTACAACCTAGTTCTTAAACCAGATGCGCTTGCTGAAGGTGTGGATTTAAGTTTCCTTAACTTCATTACCTTTATCGGTGTAATCGCTGCATTAGTACAGATTCTAGAAATGATCTTAGACCGTTTCTTCCCGCCTCTGTACAACGCGTTAGGTATCTTCCTTCCATTGATCACAGTTAACTGTGCAATCTTTGGTGGTGTATCTTTCATGGTTCAGCGTGATTACAATTTCGCAGAGTCTGTAGTTTATGGTTTCGGTTCAGGTTTGGGCTGGATGCTAGCTATCGTCGCTCTTGCAGGTATCCGTGAGAAAATGAAGTATTCAGACGTGCCTCCGGGTCTACGTGGTCTAGGTATTACCTTTATCACTGCTGGTCTAATGGCGCTTGGCTTTATGTCATTCTCTGGTGTTCAACTGTAAGACGGGTAAACCGCAACAATTAAGGAATAGTCAATGGACATTATTCTTGGTGTAGTGATGTTTACTCTGATTGTTCTAGCGCTAGTTCTAGTGATTCTATTCGCTAAATCTAAGCTAGTACCAACAGGTGACATTACAATCTCAATCAATGGCGATGCAGACAAATCGATCGTTACTTCTCCAGGCGGCAAGCTTCTTGGCGCATTGGCGAATTCTGGCGTATTCGTGTCATCGGCATGTGGTGGCGGTGGCTCTTGTGGTCAGTGTCGCGTAAAAATTAAATCTGGCGGTGGTGATATTCTACCGACCGAGCTTGACCACATTACTAAAGGTGAAGCTCGTGAAGGTGAACGTCTAGCGTGTCAGGTTGCAGTGAAAGCTGACATGGAGATCGAACTTCCAGAAGAGATCTTCGGTGTTAAGAAGTGGGAATGTACCGTTATCTCTAACGATAACAAAGCGACATTCATCAAAGAGCTTAAGCTACAAATTCCAGATGGCGAATCAGTACCTTTCCGTGCTGGTGGTTACATCCAGATTGAAGCTCCTGCTCACCACGTTAAATACGCGGATTACGATGTACCTGAAGAGTATCGTGGCGACTGGGACAAGTTTAACCTGTTCCGCTACGAGTCTAAGGTAGATGAAGATATCATTCGTGCATACTCTATGGCGAACTACCCTGAAGAGTTCGGTATTATTATGCTAAACGTACGTATCGCGACTCCGCCGCCAAACAATCCAAACGTACCTCCGGGTCAAATGTCTTCGTACATTTGGTCTCTAAAAGCTGGTGATAAATGTACGATTTCAGGTCCATTTGGTGAGTTCTTCGCGAAAGATACAGATGCTGAAATGGTATTTGTGGGTGGTGGTGCTGGTATGGCTCCAATGCGTTCACACATCTTCGATCAGCTAAAACGTCTGAAATCTAAGCGTAAGATGTCTTACTGGTACGGTGCTCGTTCTAAGCGTGAAATGTTCTACGTGGAAGACTTCGACGGCCTAGCGGCTGAGAATGACAACTTCGTATGGCACTGTGCGCTGTCTGACCCGCAACCAGAAGATAACTGGGATGGTTACACAGGCTTCATCCACAACGTATTGTATGAAAACTATCTGAAGGATCACGAAGCTCCTGAAGATTGTGAATACTACATGTGTGGTCCACCAATGATGAACGCTGCTGTTATCGGCATGCTGAAAGATCTTGGTGTAGAAGATGAAAACATCTTGTTGGATGACTTCGGTGGTTAATCTCCGCTAAGCGTCTGATTTAATGGCTGACTCATTTGAGTCAGCCATAATTTTTTGAAGTTTGTATAGAGAATCTCGTAAGGTTTATGTGCTGAATAACACATGGATTCTCTATATCTACTTATCTCTATAGGAGTAAACAAGTGAAAACTTGGCTTGTTGCATTAGCTTCTTTATTGCTTTTAGCTGGTTGTGAAAAACCAGTCGAGCAAGTTCATTTAAGCGGCCCAACGATGGGTACCACATACAACATTAAGTATCTTAAACAAGATGGTATTCCGTCTTCTGAAGATCTGCACAAAGAGATCGATCGCTTACTTGAAGAAGTAAACGACCAGATGTCAACGTACCGTAAAACGTCAGAGCTGAGCCGTTTTAACCAGTTTCAAGAGACCACTCCATTTGAAGTTTCACCTCAGACGGCAACAGTGGTGCGTGAAGCGATTCGTCTTAACGGAGTGACGTTAGGAGCTCTTGATGTCACTGTAGGCCCCTTGGTTAACTTGTGGGGATTTGGCCCAGAAGCGCGTCCAGAAGTGGTTCCTACCGACGAAGAGCTGGCAGAGCGTAAAGCGAACATAGGTATTGAGCATTTGAGTGTTGAAGGCAACAAGCTGAGTAAAGACCTTCCTCATTTGTACGTAGACCTTTCGACGATTGCCAAAGGTTGGGGTGTAGATGTGGTTGCTGACTATATTGAATCTCAGGGCGTTGCTAACTACATGGTGGAAGTGGGTGGTGAAATCCGTTTGAAAGGAGTCAATCGTGAAGGTGTCGGCTGGCGTATCGCGGTAGAAAAACCGACAGTGGATGAACGCACGATTCAAGAAGTCATTGAACCGGGTGACTATGCAATTGCTACCTCTGGTGATTACCGTAACTACTTTGAGCGTGATGGTGTGCGTTACTCGCATATTATCAATCCCCAAACAGGGCGCCCAATTAACAACCGTGTTGTCTCGGTAACTGTATTAGATAAATCCTGTATGACAGCGGATGGTCTTGCAACGGGGTTAATGGTGCTAGGCGAAGTCAAAGGCATTGACATCGCAGAGCAAAATAACATTCCTGTGTTTATGATTGTGAAAACGAATGACGGTTTTGAAGAAGTCTTCTCAAGCGCATTCAAACCATTCTTAAACCGCAAATAGCAGAAGTGAGTTTGTCATTATGAGTACGTTTCTGATTACTTTCGGCGTCTTTCTGGCTGTTATCGCAGCAATGGCTGTCGGCTATATTTTCCAGAAAAAAGTCGTCAAAGGCAGTTGTGGCGGATTAGGTGCAGTTGGCATTGAGAAAGTGTGTAATTGTCCTGAGCCATGTGACGCACGCAAAAAGCGAGAAGCTCGTGAAGCGGCAAGAGCTGAGAAATTGGCTGCTTGGGAAAAAGACCGCATCGCGTAAACACGTGTCAGCAGTTTTGATTAAAAAGGGTTCTATCGTTAGATAGAACCCTTTTTGTTTGAGTATGGCTTTAAGGAACTAGATTTAAGGCGTTAGATTCTAGGCGTTAACCAGTTGGTTTCGTCCACCTTCTTTGGCATTGTACAGTCGCATATCCGCGACTTTTATCTGTTGGTCAAGGGTACCTTTCATGGATGTGGCACCAATGCTGATGGTGTATTTGATTACTTGGCCTTGATGTTCAACCTGATCTGCTTCAATACATCGACGCATTCGCTCAAGCTGCTTACAGAATTTTTCGAACTCACCGTCATAGTGAATGCAGAACTCTTCGCCACCAAATCGAGCAACGGTTTGATCACCGAAAAAGGCTTTGAGAATACCTGAGATGTGAGTCAAAGCGGCGTCGCCACCATCGTGACCGTAGTTATCATTGACCTTTTTAAAGAAGTCGATATCAAGCATCGCAATGCAGCGTTCGGCTTCATTTTTACCAACAGTGTCGAATAAGTAACGGCGATTCCACAGGCCTGTTAGCGCGTCCTGGTTGGCAAGTTTAAACAGTTCCTTCGTCGCTTCCTGCATGTTAAGCAGTTGGTTTACGCGACAAAACAGTTCTTCCTGATTAAACGGCTTATGCAAGAAGTCATTAGCACCTGCTTTCAAATACTGAGCAGTGATGGTTTTATCGTCTGAACCAGATAACCCAAGAATCGAAATGCCATCGTGAGCAGAGTGACGGCGAATTTCGCGAATCATCTCAAGCCCAGTCATTTCAGGCATATAGTTGTCACTGATGATGAGGCTGATGTCAGGATTTTCAGCCAGTTTTTGCAGTGCTTCCTCACCATTGCCTGCTTGAGTCGTGCGAATGTATTGCGATTCTAGTAGCTGACAAATGGTACGGCGAATCATGGTGCTGTAATCAACGACCAGTGCATGATGAAACTGGTTGTTCTTAATTCGTTTAGCAAACGGGATGACGTATTGCACCGAGCTTAGGCTGTCTTTAAGAATGTAATCGAGGACGCCTTTCTTCAGAAATTCTTGTCGAGTTTCTTGCTCGAATTTAGCGGTAAGTACGACGACTTTTAGATTTCTGCTCAATAAGAGATCGATGATCACTCCATCTTCAGCATCAATAAGGTGGTAACACGACACGACAAAGGCGAAGTCAGTTCGCTGCTCAAGCACTTGCTTGGTTTGTACGAGATCCTCACACACAGTGACCTCGAACCCTAGCTCTGAAAGATGAGTGCTAAGGTAGTTACGAAAAATGCGACTTCCATCTATAACGAGTACAGAGTTGCTTGAACGATTCACGATAGCTTTGCCTTGATTGAAATCGATGCCGATTGATGGTTTTTTAACAGGGTGCCTTTTATACATGAGAACAGAATTGGCATATGTAGGAATAAGATGATTAATCGACAGACTGTGTCGGTATTTTGTCAGGGTAAGAAAGTTGTTTTCGTTTTGCTTAAATTGGTTTTACAATAACTGTGTTTATGTACAGTTGTTTGGTGGCGTGTGGAACAAGAATCGACGAGAAAAATCATTCATATTGATATGGATTGTTTTTATGCCGCAGTAGAGATGCGTGATAACCCGCAATATCGCGGCAGGCCGTTAGCTGTCGGTGGGCATGAGAAACAAAGAGGGGTGCTGAGTACCTGTAATTATGAGGCGCGCAAATTTGGCGTCCGTTCTGCTATGCCAACGGCTCAAGCTTTGAAGTTGTGTCCTCAGCTCTTAGTGGTGCCCGGTAGAATGTCGGTATATAAAGATGTATCACGTAAAATTCACGCTATTTTCCAGCGCTATACCTCAATCATTGAACCGCTATCCTTAGATGAAGCTTTTCTGGATGTTACCGATGTCGAACTCTGCCATGGAAGTGCCACGTTGATCGCTCAGGCAATTCGCAGAGACATTTGGAATGAGCTTGAGTTGACGGCATCAGCGGGAGTCGCACCGATAAAATTCTTGGCAAAAGTCGCTTCTGATATCAATAAGCCTAACGGTCAGTTTGTGGTTACGCCGGAAGAGGTACAATCTACCGTTGATAAGCTGCCGCTAGAGAAAATTCCCGGAGTCGGGAAGGTGAGTTTAGAAAAGCTACATCAAGCTGGGTTTTATCTTTGCGAAGACATCAAGCATAGTGACTACCGCGAGTTACTGAGAAAGTTTGGCCGTTTAGGTGCGTCGTTATGGAAAAAGAGCCACGGGATTGATAATCGCGAAGTTATTGTAGAACGAGAGCGCAAGTCTGTCGGTGTAGAACGTACTTTCAGCCAGAATATTTCGACTTATGAAGAGTGTTGGCAAATCATCGAGGGTAAACTGTTTCCTGAGCTGGATATCCGCTTAGCAAAAGCGAGTCCGGATAAAGCGATCATTAAGCAGGGTATTAAGGTGAAATTTGCAGACTTTCAGCTTACGACCATAGAACATATCCACCCACAATTAGAGCTGGATGATTTCAGGCAGTTGCTCAGTGATGTTCTCAAACGTCAAAAGGGGCGAGAGATCCGCTTGCTAGGACTGTCAGTGATGTTAAAACCAGAAGAACAATCTAAGCAGCTCAGTTTCTTTTAAGCTTTTTTCTATAGTCTGATTTAGCTTAAGATACCCGAGTATTTAAGCGTTCCATTTACTCTATATCCTCAACTCTAAGCGCTTTGAGCACAATAACTGACACGGCACTAACGTATCACTAATCAACCTCCGATATTGTTAAGCAAAATTTAATTTTTAAAGGTCAACTGGCCTGAGAGACAGGTATGAAAAAGACAATTTTAATCGCTTCTTTATTGTGTAGCTCTTCTGTTTGGGCTGCTCAGTGTAAAATCGACGTGCAAAATGAAGTTCATCTAAGTGGTTCCAGTGTTGAAATACATACAACCCGTGGTGATACTGCTGTGATGGACGAGAGTAATCGTCTCTATCTTCATGGCGAACAAATTGAGTTGGACGGTTCTCAACAACAAGCGATCCAATCTTATCGAGAAAGTGTCAGTTCAGCTGTTCCCCGTGCGAAAGAGCTGGCTCAGAAAGGAATGGATGTCGCCAGTGACCTACTAGACGATGTAGCAGCAAGCCTTGATGCACCTAATGCATTTGAAGGTGTTAAACAGTCTATGAAAGATTTTTTTGCTGACGTAGAAAGCCGTTATTACCAAGGTGGAGATTTCGTTTTACCTGCTAATACCTTTGAATCTATGACTCAGCAATGGCAACAAGATTTTGAAAAAGCAAAAGCGATGTTTAGTCAGGAGTTTTTCTCGAGTGCGTTTGATGCCGTATCTGAAAAGATGAAACAGGATGGTGGGATAAACCTGACCGAACTGGGCAACACCATGAGTGAACTGACTGCTAAGTTCGAAGCCCGCTTGAGAGAGCATGAGGCTACGGTAGAAAAAGAAGGCAAAGAACTGTGTGAATCTCTTGATGATATTGTTGAGCAGGAGCAAGAATTGCACAAAAAGATACCTGAACTAAAGAATTACCAAGTCTTTACGATCTAAACTAAGAGAGCGCATCAAGCGCTCTTTTTTTTACTTTGTTCTATTTGAAGGTGAGATGATTTTTAACAATGTGAGTGTTCGTTGGATAAGTGTCTTAACCGCGGTATCTGTGGTTGTTTGCTTCGTTGCCTGCTACTTAGCGTTTAAGTATTTGTGGACTTATGATCGTCAAGTCACACAAGCTGAGGAACTACAGAGAGAAGAGATTGAACGAGTCGAAACCGTTATTGATATTACTAAGATTAAACTTGGTGATTCGATAGTGGATTATGCGGCTTGGGACGATATGGTTGAGTTTATCCGTTCTCCAAATGAAGAATTTGTCGAAAGCGGCATTGGTGCGCACTCATATACATCACAACTTATTAATGGTTTTTTTGTCTTTGCAGCAGATAAAACCTTCGTATGGGGAAAAACACTTGATATCGAGACGAACCATCTCGTCGATGATGAGCGTTATACTCAGTATTTCCCAACAATTCTTCATCAGGCGGAGCTGCTTGATACCAATTTTGTAAAAGCGATTGTGCACTTCATTGTGATTGATAATGAACCTTACTTTGCCGCCGCCTCCCGCGTTTGTAATAGTGACGCGTCCGGTTGTGATAAAGGTTACATTATCTTTTTCAAAAAACTCTCTGATCACTTCTCTCAGCAGATAAATAAAGCCACTGGTATTCAGATCAAAATCCTAGTTAACGAGAGTAATACTCAGACGTTTGAGCCTTCTGAAAATATATCCTACATCACTAAGTTAGATTACGACGCTGGCTCCAGTGTAGTTATTAAGGTGTTTCACCATGTGAAAATTCCAAGCTTTATTGTTTGGCAGGAAGTGTTTGCCTTGCTGGCATTCTCTATCATGTTCTATTTCATTAATCTTTTGCTGGCTAAGTCGTTAGTGAAGCCAATCACAAACGCCAATCTGGTGTTAGAGAAGTTTCAAGCACAAGGTGGTTTCATTCCCGATGAGTCTTATTTCATTTCAAAAGAGATGAAAGGGTTTGCTCGAACTATCAATAAAATCATGAATGATTTAGAGGCAAGCCGGCGAGAGCTACGCTGGCAGTCTGAGCACGACCCTCTTACTGAGCTTTCGAACCGCCGCCATTTAAACAGCCGTCTGACTGCTTTTATAAATGATTATCACTTTAGTCATATTTCGCTCTATTTGGTGGATGTCGATTACTTCAAATTGTACAACGATAACCTTAGCCATATGGATGGTGACAATGCCTTGAAGGCTGTTGCTAAGGCGCTGGATGCTCTTGAGTACAACGGAGACAAGATCGTTGCTCGCTTTGGTGGTGAAGAGTTTTGCGTGGTATTGGCCGGTGATGGGCCAATTAACCTAAGTGAGCATGCACAGAAGCTAAAAGACGCGGTTTCCAATTTGAAGATACCTCATCCGTTTATCCCTATAGCGGGGCGCGAATACTTATCTATTAGCATTGGTGGAGTACAAATAGATAAACCTAGCATGGCTTATTTTCAAGAAATGTTTCATCAGGCTGATCAAGAACTGTATTCAGCAAAGAGAAAAGGTAGAGATCAGTACGTTGTACAACAATTTAACAAACATTCCGTTCGTTTAGTCGGTGTAAATTAATTATTACGTAATAAATACTAAATATTTGTCTATTAAAGCAGCAAACTGTACTGGTGTTTATTGTGTCACTAGTCAATTTCATTTAATGTACTAGCTAACTAGTTTGGTGATATTTGTGAGTAGTAATGGCATCGAGTAATACCCGCGAAACTTTTGGCTCACGCCTTGGGTTTGTTTTGGCCGCAGCAGGTGCTGCAGTTGGCCTTGGAAATATTTGGGGTTTCCCCACTCAGGCAGCCAGCAATGGCGGTGGCGCATTCCTGTTAGTCTATTTGGTTCTTATTTTAGTGGTTGCGTTTCCTATGCTGGTGGTCGAAATGGCGATTGGACGTTCAGGTCAAGCAAACCCTGTTGATAGTATGCGTTCACTTACGCCTAATCCTACGGCTAAAAAAGCTGGTGCCTTAGTGGGTTGGTTAGGTCTTAGCGTTCCAAGCGCAGTATTAGCGTTTTATAGCATTGTTGGTGGGTGGATAATTTGCTTTATGCTCGGCGCTATCACCGATGTGCTGGGTATGGAAAGTGCGACTGCTTGGTTTAAAGGTTTTAGTGTTGAACGTAACTTATTTGGCACTTTGGTTTTCTATGTTCTTACTATCTTGATTGTTCAAGGTGGTGTGAAACAAGGTATCGAAAAGTGGTCAACTCGTTTAATGCCTGCATTGTTTGTTTTATTTGGTGTTCTGTTCATTTACATCATGATACAACCAGGCGCTATGCAAGGCCTGCAACATTATCTGGTTCCGGATTTTGACAAGGTTTTTGATCGCAAAATGATCTTGGCGGCGATGGGGCAGGGATTCTTCTCTTTGACCATTGGTGGCTGCTCAATGCTAATTTACGGCTCTTACTTAAGTAAGAAAGAGAATCTGCCGAAAATGGCGATGAACGTGACGTTAGTGGATACCGGTGTTGCTTTTATTGCTGGTCTTGTCGTTCTTCCTGCCATGTTTGTTGCAATGAACAAAGGTGTTCAGATATACGCAGAAGATGGTTCGCTACTGAGTTCAGATACTTTAGTCTTTACGGTTCTACCATTAATGTTTGATAGCCTAGGCTTATTAGGGCAGCTATTTGCAATCGTGTTCTTCTTGTTATTGACGATTGCTGCGCTAACTTCTTCGATCTCTATGTTGGAATGTCCTGTCGCTCTGGTTTCAGAACGCTTTAACACTAAACGTACGCCAACCAGTTGGGTATTAGGTGGACTGATTGCTCTGTTTAGTGTGGTGATTGTTTACAACTTTGGTCAACTGTTTGGCTTAGTGGCCACTACGGCTACGCAATACTTGCAACCGACCGCCGCATTGATGTTCTGTTTGTTTGGTGGCTGGGTATGGAATCGTAATGCTAAGCTCAAAGAATTGGAGCAAGGCTTCCCGGAATTCCGTCAAAGCACGTTTGGAAAAATCTGGCCTTGGTATGTGAAGTTTGTCTGCCCAATTTTAGTGGCAACAGTTATCTGGGCGTCGTTTGGTTAGTCCAAGCCGAAACAAAAAACCTTGGTAATGATACCAAGGTTTTTTTATGCATGAAAATGAGAGTCTATATTTTCTCGTTATTCCGAGGGTGATGGTGGCATTATTTGCCCCGTGGTGAGTGGCTCTAAATCCACTTCGATAAACTCTTCAATGAAATCACCAACCAGTTGTTCAACCATGTCGTCATTTTGAGTGAAGTAAGCGAGGTGGAATACTGCATCACCTTCATTCACTAAAGGTAGTGTCTGCTGACCGATTACAATACCGCCTTTGTTGGCTTTGACTTCAACTTCGACGTTGCCCAAAGGTGAGTTGATGTAAGCCAATACTTGGCCTTTTTCTACACGATCGCCGAGTGACACTACGGTACGTAAGATACCGTCTGCTTCGGCTCGTAACCAACTGGTCGATTTTGCGATCACTGAGCTTGGCAGTTTTTTGCGGCTGGCGCGCAGCATACCAATAGTTTGCATCACGCGTTTTACACCAACGACACCAGCACTGATCGCAATAGGCTCAAAACGAAGCGCTTCACCAGCTTCATAAGTCAGTACTGTGATACCGGATTTTTCTGCTTCACTACGTAGAGAGCCCATTCTGAGCGGGGAATCTAGAATTACTGGTGTCGCGAAAGCTTGTGCAATACGCAGTGTTTCTGGATTGCTTAAGTCTGCTCGAATCTGAGGGAGGTTTGTTCTGTGAATCGCACCAGTATGCAGGTCTATGATGTAATCACATTTCAACGCGACTTGAGAAAAGAAGATGTGTGCCATTCTTGAAGCCAGCGATCCGCTGTCACTGCCGGGGAAGCAGCGGTTTAAGTCGCGTCTGTCTGGTAAGTAACGTGACTTATGAATAAAGCCGAAGACGTTCACGATAGGTACGGTAATAAGAGTACCTTTGAGCTTAGTAGGATCGATGGAGTTGATAAGTTGTCTTACGATCTCAACACCATTGAGTTCGTCACCATGGATGGCGGCGTTAACCATAAGCACCGGGCCCGGTGAAGCGCCATGAATGATTTCGATAGGAATGGAAAGGGGCGAATGAGTATAGAGTTTCGCACCTTCCAGTTCGATGACTTGTTTGGTTGCTGGGGGAATTTTCTCCCCCAGAAATTCGTATGCTGTATTCTTATATTTTCTAGCCTTTACCACGTGTTCTTGTCCTTTTACTTGCCGCATTTTTTTCTAGAAATTCGACAATCATACCGGCGATATCTTTTCCGGTTGCAGCTTCAATGCCTTCTAAGCCTGGCGAAGAGTTTACTTCCATGACCAAAGGTCCTCTTGCAGAACGAAGTAAATCAACACCAGCGACATTGAGTCCCATGATTTTAGCGGCTTCAATAGCTGTTTTACGTTCTTGTGGTGTGATCTTAATCAGTGATGCTGAACCACCACGGTGAAGGTTAGAACGGAACTCGCCTTCAGCCCCTTGTCGCTTCATTGCTGCGATAACTTTATCACCAATGACGAAACAGCGAATATCCGCACCGCCAGCTTCTTTAATATATTCTTGAACCATGATGTTCGCTTTCAGACCCATAAAGGCTTCGATAACACTTTCTGCTGCTTTACGAGTTTCGGCAAGAACAACACCGATCCCTTGAGTCCCTTCAAGTAGTTTAATCACCACAGGTGCGCCGCCAACCATGTCTAGTAGGTCTTTAACATCATCTGGCTTGCTTGCGAAACCTGTAATTGGCATACCAATGCCTTTACGAGATAGCAGTTGCATTGAGCGTAACTTATCTCTTGAGCGACTGATCGCGACAGATTCGTTGGCTGGGTAGACACCCATCATTTCGAACTGACGTAATACCGCTGTACCATAAAAGGTAACTGATGCGCCAATTCGAGGAATAACCGCATCAAATCCTGCCAGCTCTTCACCTTTAAAATGGATTTCAGGTTTGTCTGAATTGATATTCATGTAACAACGTAAAGCATCAATCACTTTTACTTCGTGCCCTCGTTGCTTACAAGCTTCGATTAATCGCTTGGTTGAATATAGCGAAGAGTTGCGTGACAGAATACCAATTTTCATAACTTGGGTGCCTCAAAAGGAATTAAAAACGATGCTGTTGGATCAACAACAATCCTATGGTGCATCGCGGTGCGACCTAAAAGCATGCGGAATGCCATATTTTCTCTATTGGTTAATGTAATTTCCGCAGGCCACGTTTGTCCGCCTAAACTGATGTCGGACTTAATAACGTAACGAGATTCTTCATGACCACCTGAGTCTCGTACAGTTCTCTCTTCTATTACTTCAGCCTCACAAACTACCACAGTATCCACATCATGTTGATTTGGGTGGATCCAGAAGCGAACCCAAAGTTTATCTTCTTTAGTAAAGCTCTCTAACTTAAATGCGTGTAAGCAAGATGTGCGGGCTCCGGTATCGATTTTCGCTTTAATTTTTTCAATACCTAACCCTGGAAGGCTAAGTCTCTCTCGCCATCCGACAGTCATTTTTTCTTTCATCGCAGTATCTTAGTGTTTTGTTTGGAATTTACTTAAGGCTGAAATGAAGTACAGCCCACAAAAGAGGTAATACCTTGAATAGAGTGTGGTGAACTTCTCTGGGAACTTCAAGGACGCGCACTCTAACAGTAGTGATTATTCTCTCGCTAATGAAAAAAAATGGTCGTATCGACAAAAATATTTGTTCATAAGCAAAAAAGCCGAAGCTGTCAGCTTCGGCTCGGTGTCAGGCTTTTTTGTTAAAAAAGCTTAAGATTTAGCTGGGATATTTTCCAGCAGTGTAACCATTTGTTCCCAGAATAATCCAACAGTATCGATTTTCACTTTTTCATCTGGAGAGTGTGGGAATTTAATCGTTGGACCAAAAGAAACCATGTCCATATTTGGGTAAGGTTTCTTAAACAGACCACACTCAAGACCTGCGTGAATGACCATTATGTTTGGTTTGTTACCATAGATGCCTTCATACATGTCGCGGAAGATATGCATGATTTCTGAATCTGCGTCTGGTTTCCAGCCGGGGTACGCGCCTGAAAATTGAATTGATGCACCTGCAAGTTCAGCGACTGACGCTAGCATTCCTTCAACCTGACTGCGACCTGAATCGATCAACGAGCGGATTAGGCAAAGTACGGTGACTTGGTTCTCTTCCGTTTTAATCACGCCTACGTTTAATGACGTTTCTACCACACCTTCAATGTCATCACTCATACGGATAACGCCATTAGGACAAGCGTTCAATGCAGCGATGAAAGGTTTTTGTGTTTCAGCTGTAAACATATCAACAGCGGTTGGCTGAGCTTCGTTGAATGTGACAATGTTAGTTTCAACTTTACCAAGTTCTTCTTTTATTAGATTGGTATAGAAGCTGTATAGCTCCGCTAACTTCGCTTCATTTTCCGCAGGAAGAGCCACAGTCACAAATGCTTCACGTGGAATGGCGTTACGTAAGCTACCACCACGGAATTCGACTAAGCGCAGATCCAACTCATTTGCGTGCCCCGCTAAGAAACGAGCAAGTAACTTGTTTGCGTTGCCACGACCCGTATGGATATCACATCCTGAGTGACCGCCTTTCAGACCTTTAAGTACAAGTTGACGAATGACAAAATTGGTTGGGATTGCTTCACGCTTGATGTTGAACTTCATTGAAGCATCAACGCCGCCAGCACAGCCCATGTAAACTTCGCCTTCTTGTTCTGAATCGGTGTTTAGAAGAATTTCACCTTCTAACCAACCAGCTTCAAGACCGAATGCGCCAGTCATTCCCGCTTCTTCGTCAATCGTCAGCAAGACTTCTAGTGGACCGTGTTTGATGTCTGTTGAAGCCAATACAGCTAAACATGCCGCCATGCCCATACCGTTATCAGCACCTAATGTGGTGCCTTTTGCGGTTACCCATTCACCATCAATATAAGGTTGGATTGGATCTTTGGTGAAGTCATGGTCGGTATCTTCATTCTTCTGAGGAACCATATCGATATGAGCCTGAAGCACCACACCTTTTTTATTCTCCATTCCCGGTGTCGCTGGCTTTTTGATAAACACGTTGCCCGTTGCATCACGGCGAACGTCCAAGCCAAGCTCTGTTACCCAACCAATAATGGCTTGAGCGAGCGCTTCTTCATGTTTTGAAGGATGTGGAATTGAGCAGATTTTATCGAAAAACTGCCAAACTGGAGCTGGTGATAGGGTGCTAATTTCAGAATGGAACTCAGACATAGATGACTCCTTTATTTATCTATACCCCGATTAAATCGCGAATAAAGGTTAATAATGTAGAGAAATAACCTGTCTACGGGGCAATATTTGTGTGACAGCATACCATTGAGTCGTTGAATCGAGTAGTAGCACGGAAGGGGATTTTTCAGTGAGAGTAGATTCATAAATGAGTAGTAACTCGTAAGTTATCATTGAACTACTCAATAAGTTGCATTTATTTTGCAATCCACTTCAAAAATAAAACGCGGATTGTGTAATTTTATTACCAATAATTCCGAGATGATTGTAGGTTTTATTGAAAATGTGTGATTTGACTCACTATATATTTGTAATATATTTTCTTTGTGGTATATTAATAACCAATTCGAAAGTAATGACTTCGAAGCTAGTTTACCCACGTAATATTGATGAAAGATGTTATGTCGATCAGCGATGTTACACCCCACACGCTTTGGTGAGTGAGACCAAATGCATGTGATTTGAACAGTAATGTTCACCCCTATATATTGGAATTTGCTTTTAGCCACAGCTTGGTGAACCAAGAGTGGTTAATATGATTCACCGCCATCTGTATCTCAGATGGCGTTTTTTTTTGCCTGCTGTTTCGTATTACTCTTCAATAATACTGACTTCTCCAATGAAGTAGCCTTCTTCATCAAAGCGTTTCAGCTCATTGTTTTCATAAACGATAGTAATGTGTCGAATATCTGAAAATTGCCAGTTACGCCATTGGTAAACAAATTTGTCATTTTCTACCCACCAGTAGCCCTCATCAATATCATTCGGGCGATCGGAAATTCCGATCATTTTACCATCTGCTTGAAGAGTGATCCGGTAGGGGATATTGAAGCAATCTTTAGATAGTAGCGTTTTGTTGGTCACCATAGCTCTAATCTGTTGCCCTGTTAATGGCGGTTCGGAGCATTCGGCCAAGCTAATATTGGGTAATACTTCTTTAGCTATGCGCGCCAGTTGAGCAATACCTTCACGTATATTCTCTGTGCGAATCGATTGGAAACTCAGTCTAAAGCTATTGTTCTTGTGGTTGCAGCAGTAATACTTCTGCCCGTTATTAATCAAAATACCATTCTCTTCTGCAAGTCGCTCAAAACGAGTGGCATCAAAACTTTCCTTATAATCAACCCAAAAAGCGGTTCCGGCTAGCGATGGAGTAACTCCAGATTGCGGAAAGTAATAGTTCATTGCTTTTTCCATCGTTAACCATTTTTCTCTATAGCGCTTAAGTAGCTTCTGAGTCAGCATGTCGTAGTAGCCTAGACTGAGAAACAGAGCTAAGGTCTGACAGTTACTTTTGGGTGGCAGACTGTGCGTACGTACTTGCAGTGCTTTGATTTGATCGATTAACGGCGATGCCGCAACGATAAATCCAATACGTAACCCGGGTGCAATTGTAGAGGTGAAGCTCGATATGTAGATGATTCGCTCTGTTGGATACTCACACCTCAGCGGAGGGCAGCTATCTTCAATGAAGTTAACATCGTGTTCAAAATCATCTTCGATAATCAAAAAGTCATGTTCATTCGCTGAGTCAATGAGTGCCTTGCGCCTTTCTGGTGACATACGAACGGTGGTTGGGAACTGATTACTGGGGGTTGTATAAACCAAATTGCAATTGTTGAGACGAGAATCGATGACTAACCCTTTTGCATCGACATCAATGGGGACTACATTTGCTCGACGAGCTTGAAACTGAACAAGTGCTTCTGGGTAACCAGGGTTTTCCATTCCTACTGACGTTTGTTTAGAAACCAGTAACCGAGTGAGGTAGTAAAGGCTATTTTGGCAACCCAGTGTAATGGCGATATTTTCTTTGTTAACGAATATTCCACGTTTAGTCAGAACACGAGTACGTATCTGTTCAATTAACTCTTCATAGTCATTATGGTTTGATGTCCAACTACGATGATTACTTTTATTTAAAGATTGAATACTGCACTTACGCCACTCACTAACAGGAAAGAGATCTTCATCGACCATGCCATTGACGAACAAATAAGGGTAGTTGGAAAGATCTTTTACTGAGGCATCTGAAAGCGATTGTTCACTGTTTAGGTAATCGTCCCAATTGAGAGTTGAGACTGGTTGTGCGCTTTGCTGATCGGGCGATGCATTATTCAGTTCAAGCTGAGGATTAACGTAGTAGCCTTTTCTTTCAATGGGTATAAGTACCCCTTCTTCGGCTAATTGTTCGTAAACACGTAAAATCGTATTGCGGGAAACTTTGAGTTTTTCGGCTAATTGGCGTGAGGAAGTGATGCTGGTTTGCTTTGGAACAAAACCTGCGAATATGGCTTTAGCGATGTCGCTTTTGATTTGATCTTGCAGTGTTCTCGAATCTTGCGAGTCGATATGAATAAATTGATACAGCATAGCTTCCCCGCTTATGTAACCGCCGCATCTAAAGTCCAAAAAGCAGAGAAAGTGAAATGAGGCTCACTTTCTCTATACACATTTTATATAAGCGACTGTAGTTGCGTTTTAACTATTTCCAGCCCTCTTGAGACTAATTCTGGCTCAATTGTTAACGGTGGAAGGAAGCGAATAACGTTACCTTTTACACCACAAGAAAGAAGAATGAGGCCTTGCTGGTTACTCTTTAATACCAGTTGTTTAGTCAGATCTGCAAGCGGTTGTCCTGTGGTTGGATCATTAAGCTCAATCGCGATCATTGCGCCAACCTGACGAATATCTCCGATATGAGGAATTTCTTTTTGCAGTACAGTCAGTATCTCTTTGAATTGCTGACCCACATGCTGAGCTCGTCCGCATAAGTTATCTTCTTTAATAATGTTGATAACTTCAAGTGCGGCGCGACACGCCAACGGCGAGCCTGCGTAAGTTCCGCCGATACCACCAGGATTTGCTGAGTCCATAATTTCAGCTTTACCAACAACCCCAGATAGAGGAAAGCCGCCAGCAATGCCTTTTGCCATAGTGATTAAATCTGGTTTTGCATCGAAATATTCACACGCAAAAAGTTTACCTGTACGCGCAAAGCCGGTTTGAATTTCATCACAGATAAGCACTATTCCGTGCTTGTCACAGATGTTACGCAATTCGCTTACCCATGCGTTTGGTGCTTGATAGAAGCCACCTTCGCCCTGAATTGGCTCAAAAATGATCGCAGCAACACGAGACGGTTCAATATCACAGGCAAATAAATCTGCTAACGCAGACAAGCTTTGTGCTTCGCTAACACCGTGGTATTGGTTGGGATAAGGCAGGTGGTAAATTTCATTGGGGAAAGGACCAAAGCCCGCTTTATATGGAGCAACTTTACCTGTCAGCCCCATACATAAGTTGGTACGACCATGAAACCCGCCTTTAAATGCAATTACACCACTGCGACCAGTATGCGCACGAGCGAATTTTATTGCATTTTCAACAGCTTCAGCTCCCGTTGTAAGAAATGCCGCTTTTTTATCAAAGTCGCCCGGTGCGATTTCTACAACTTTCTCGGCCAGTTCAACAAAGCTGGTGTATGGGGTAACCATTGAACAGGTATGACTGAACAACTCTAGTTGCTCTTTTACTGCTGCCACGATTCGTGGATTTGAGTGGCCAGTGTTGTTAACTGCAATACCAGCCGCGAAGTCAATATACTCTTTACCTTCGATATCGGTAATTAGAGCGTTTTCAGCTTTCGCCGCATAAATCGGTGCAAGGTTTGCCATTCCCTTTGCGACAACTTTTTCCTTACGGCTTTGCCATTCCATATTGGTCATGTTTGATAGTCCTTATTCAGTGGTTATCGGTCAGTTGCTAACGAAGATTAAAAGCCGCCGAAACAGAGATACTTAATGTTTAGATATTCATCGATGCCTTGTTTTGCACCTTCACGGCCAAAGCCGGATTGTTTTACGCCGCCAAAAGGAGCTACTTCATTTGAAATTAACCCTTCATTGATTCCAACCATGCCATATTCAAGTTTTTCCGCGATGTTGAAGGCTCGTTTAATGTTTTCGGTGTAAAAATAACTTGCGAGTCCGTAGATAGTGTCATTAGCTTTTTCTACCAATTCCTGATCGTCATAGAAGCGAATGATTGGAGCTACGGGACCAAAAAGTTCGGTTTGGGTAATATCCATGTCTTGAGTCACTTCAGTCAGAATTGTTGGCTGAACAAACAGCCCTTGTTCTGCTTTACCGCCCAGAGCGATTTTTGCACCTTGTTTAACTGCATTATCGATATAGCCAAGGACACTCTTCTTCGCTTTGATATCCACTAGCGGTCCAATGTTAACGCCCGGTTCAAGGCCGTTGCCCATTTTTAATTCAGCAACCGCCGCGGTGAATTTCTCGACGAACTGATCGTAAATGCCATCTTGTACATAGAAGCGATTAGCACACACACAGGTCTGTCCTGCGTTGCGGAATTTAGAAGCGATTGCCCCTTTTACCGCCTGCTCAACATTTGCATCGTCAAATACGATGAATGGCGCATTACCACCCAGTTCCATTGACGTACGCTTAATAGTATCCGCACATTGATTTATCAGATTTCGACCTACTTCGGTTGAGCCTGTAAATGACAGTTTTTTGATATCTTCGTGAGTACAAAGAATTTCACCCACTGCCACAGAAGAGTGGTTGTTCACTATGACCAGCAAGTCTTTTGGTAAACCAGCCTGATAAGCGAGTTCTGCTGTTGCGTAGGCAGAAAGTGGCGTTTGATTTGCTGGTTTTACAATGAAGCTACAACCAGCAGCTAAAGCTGGGGCGGCTTTGCGGGTAATCATTGCAATTGGGAAATTCCACGGTGTAATGGCTGCCGCGATACCAATAGGTTGCTTTATCGTCATCAGGCGTTTATCACCAGTTGGTGAAGGAATCGTCTCGCCGTAAACGCGTTTACCTTCTTCAGCAAACCATTGGATAAATGAAGCGCCATACATCACTTCCCCTTTCGCCTCTGCCAGAGGCTTGCCTTGTTCAAGAGTCATGATACGAGCCAAATCATCAGCATTCTGTACCATTAAATCGTACCAACGCTTCAGAATCACTGAACGCTCAGCCGCCGTTTTTTGCTGCCAGAAGATTTGAGCTTGTTTCGAAGCTTGTATCAACGAGTGAATGGTTTGTGTATCTACTGACGGGATATAAGCAAGAACTTCATCAGTCGCTGGGTTAATGACAGCAATCGCATCGTCACTCTGAGGACAGGTCGCATTAAGGAGTGATTTGTTAATGATTTGGTCCATGTTTGTGTCTCTTTTGTAGTCTGTTGTATGCATGTTAGTCTCAAAACTCTGCGTAATCTAAGTACCAGTTGTGTCAAAACTGTGGTACCAGCTAAGACTTACTTGCTGGTACCATAACAACTTCACCTCTGGCACTGTCGCATTCGAAATCCGTTCTTCATATTTAGCTAAGAAATAAATCGCTAACAAAAGTGTAACAATGTGAGAAAGAGGAATTTCTTATGCTAGGAATGAAAGGAAACAAATTTACCAAAGCAGTATTGGCTGCAGCTATTGGTGTCAGTGCTTTGGTTATCTCAACAGCTAGCATGGCTGCTGAATATAATTGGCGTTTTGCTAACCTTTATGGCCGTGGTACTGCATTTGGTGAGGTCTATGAAGACTTGGCTAAAAACATTGAAACCATGTCAAATGGTCGAATAGCGGTACAGGTGCTTTATTCTGGAGAGGGAGTAGGGACCAGCGGCATTCTAAGCGCTGTGAAGTCGGGGCTTATTACGATGGGTGCACCATTTCAACCCATGCATGCTGGAGAGTTCCCTGCTGGTGTTGTAGAAGTTGGCTTACCAGGTGGTACTTCTGATGTAGCAGAGCTAACAACACTGTTTCACGATAAAGGCTTCGGTAAAGTGATGGAAGAAGCATACGCTTCACAAGGTTTAACATGGTTGGACCCTTACATTCAGCCTCCTGTCTATATCATTACTAAAGAACCTATCAATTCTCTTGAAGATTTTAAGGGTTTAAAAATCCGTGCGCCGGGTGCTTATGGCAAATTCTTGCGTAATCTTGGCGCATCGCCTGTGTCTCTTGCATGGAGTGAAATCTACACTTCACTAGCTACGGGGGTTATCGATGGATCTATCGGTTCAAACATGATTGATCACCGCGATGGTAACCACGTAGAAGTAGCGAAATATATGTACCCAACACCGCTTGCTGGTGCTCAGGTTCTGCCTATTGTCGTCAATCAAAAAGAGTGGAAGAAACTTCCTGCTGATTTACAAGCGATTGTGAAAGCGGCAACAGCTGTACATGCTCAAGAGCAAATGTCGAAATCTAAGCTGTGGGAATCTAAAGCGGTTGCTGAAATGGAAGCAAAAGGTTTGAAATGGAGTCCTAAACCGTCAGATGAAGACGTTGCTGCTTGGAAAAATGCAGGTCTGACATTAGCAAAAGAGTATGCAAGTGAAGATAAATACTCAAAACAACTTGTTGAGATTTTAGAGCAAGAGTAATGGATTCAATCAGGTGGACTTCGAGAGAGGTTCACCTGTTTTTTTAGGGATAATTTGTATGATGGAAGTCCTTTTACTGAAGTATTGTCAGTTCATAAAGTACATTGTCGGCTTAATTGGACGCTCGGTCTCTTATTTACTTCCTGTGTTGGCGGCGATTGTTTTTTACGAAGTTTTTGCCCGCTACATCTTAGGTAAACCGACAATCTGGAGCTATGACACGTCATTGTTCTTATTTGGCTATATTTCTGCGTTAGGTGGAGCATACGCCCAACAGAAAGAAGCGCATATCAACGTGGATATTCTTTACGCTAAAGTCTCTGAAAAAACGCGTCGTATTTTTGACCTGTTTACCGGAATGATTGCGATAGGTTTTCTGACTGTCATGGCAAAAGTATGTCTTGAGATGTTTTTTGAGAGTTTGCAATTCGGCTATAAAACACAGAGTGAATGGGCGCCAGCAATGCATCATTTCTGGTTGATGATTAGCGTTTCAGCTGTGATTTTTATTCTCCAGTATTCAACAGAGTTAATTTCTAACTTGTTCTTTTTGATCAAAGGCCGCGAACTGAATGGTGAAGTTCACCAACATATAGCGTTGGAAGAGCAGCCTTTTAAGGTTGATAGCGACCAATTGAATTCCGTTTTTGACAAGGAGAGCACAAATGGGAATTGAGATGTTAACCCTAGTCCTTTTGGGCTGTATTTTAGCTTCATTTGCTCTCGGAGCTCAGGTCGGTCTAGCTCTAGGCGGGATCGCTATGGGGGTCGGCTACTTAGTTTGGGGGGAGGCACTGTTTAATATTATCCCGACTACTGTTGAGAGTACCTTTTTTAACTTCATACTTCTTGCTATCCCTCTCTATATCTATATGGGACAAATTCTTACCCGTTCGGGAATTGGCGACGCAATGTTTAATGCCAGTCAACTGATGATCGGCCGTGTGAGAGGTTCTCTTGCCATTAGTGTTATCGGTGTATGTTCAATGATTGGCGCTATGGTCGGTATTATTGGTGCGGGTATTATGACTTCGAGCAGTATTGCTTTAAAACCTATGCTTGACCGTGGTTATGATAAGAAACTGGCTCTCGGAGTCATTATGGCTGGTGGCTCTTTGGGGATATTGATTCCCCCAAGTATTCCAATGATCATGTTTGCCTCAGCGACTCAAAACTCAGTGGGTAAAATGTTTCTTGGTGCTATGGTGCCTGCATTAATTACGATTGTTTTATTGATCTCTTATGTCGTTATCAGCTGTAAAATTAAGCCGGAACGTGCCCCATTTGATTCTGACAATGACATTGAAATTCCAAAAGGCTACCAATTATTTAAAACTATTCGTGATGGAGCCTCTTCGTTTGCTCTGATTGTTGTGGTGCTGGGGAGTATTATTGCTGGCATTGCGACACCTACAGAGTCCGGTGCGTTAGGCGTGGCTGGTGCTATTCTGCTCTCTATTCTGTTTAAGCGTTTTAAACCTGAAATTCTAATGAAGTCTGGTATGCAAACGGCGATGTTAGTCAGCGTTGCTATGTGGATAATATTAGGCGCTTCTGTATTCAGTAACTTCCATTTGCTGATGGGAATACAGGGAATGGTGTCAGGGTTTACTCGTGATCTTGATTTACCACCCATCGTTATCATCATGATGTTTCAAGTTATCATGCTGCTTTTGGGGTTCATTATCGATGAGTTTATCATCGTACTGATGTGTGCACCTATATTCACACCAGTAGCGGTTGCTCTTGGCTATGATCCTATTTGGTTTGGCGTATTGATGATTTTAAATATTGTTATTGCTGTGCAGACACCACCTTATGGATTTGCGCTGTTCTATTTGAAAGGGATAGCACCAAAAGGCGTAACAATGATGGACCTGTATAAGTCAGTTACACCGTTTATATTGGTTCAGTTGTTGGTGCTTATCATCTGTATGGTATTTCCAGACATTGTCACCTGGTTACCCAATAAAGTGATGGCTTGATAACGCCACATTAATCAAGTTTTCATGCTCTACCTAAGATGAATATTCATAGGTAGAGCATTTGCAAAAACGCTACATTATATTAACGAAAACGGGGTTCATGAGTAAAATAGCCCGCCTACCTATGATTTTCCTTGCATAATCTTTCATCAGTTGTTTTGAAATCAAAATAAATTCGGTCTGGAATTTGTGATCTGATGTCTTTATAATTTGCGCCCAATCGTTTACGCAACCGTTTACTTTTTACCTTTATTAGGACTCGATCATGCTGGAAAGGCTATTTAAACTCAGTGAAAACCGCACAAACGTGCGTACTGAGATCATTGCAGGGGTAACTACGTTCCTGACAATGGCTTACATTATTTTTGTGAACCCTGCCATTTTATCTTCGACAGGTATGGATAAGGGCGCTGTATTTGTGGCGACCTGTTTAGCTGCGGCTATTGGCTGTTTCATTATGGGCTTAGTTGCTAACTACCCAATCGCGCAAGCTCCTGGTATGGGTTTGAACGCTTTCTTTACCTATTCCGTTGTTCTCGGTATGGGTTACACATGGCAAGTTGCTCTAGCAGCAGTATTCTGCTCTGGTGTGCTTTTCATTCTATTGAGCCTATTTAAGATTCGTGAGTGGATCATCAACTCAATCCCAATGGCACTGAGAACAGGCATCTCTGCTGGTATCGGTTTGTTTCTTGCTTTTATTGCACTGCAAAATGCAAAAATCGTAGTAGACAACCCAGCGACCCTTGTCTCTGTTGGCGATTTCACTAGTCTTTCTCCAGTATTAGCAGCAGTAAGCTTCTTCCTGACAATTGGTCTGGTTAACCGTGGCGTAAAAGGCGCGGTAATGATTGCAATTCTACTTACTACAGGTTTAGGTTTGATTTTTGGTGATGTTCAATGGCATGGCGTTATGTCTGCTCCACCAAGTATTGCACCTACTTTCCTACAATTAGATTTCTCTGGTGTATTTGAAATCGGCATGATTTCAGTGATTTTTGCCTTCCTATTCGTTGATCTGTTTGATACAGCAGGTACATTGGTGGGCGTTGCGACTAAAGCAAATCTTATCGGTAAAGATGGCAAGATCCCTCGCTTGAACAAAGCATTGCTAGCAGACTCAACAGCAACATCTATTGGTGCTCTACTGGGTACTTCAAACACGACTTCTTATGTAGAGAGTACAGCGGGTGTAGCAGAGGGTGGACGTACAGGTTTAACTGCAGTTGTGGTTGGCATTTTGTTCCTTCTTGCATTATTCTTCTCGCCATTAGCAGGGATGATTCCAGCTTATGCAACCGCAGGCGCATTATTCTACGTTGCTATCTTGATGATGTCTGGACTTATAAGTGTTGATTGGCGTGACTTAACAGAAGCTGCACCTGTTGTTGTGACCTGTTTATTAATGCCTCTGACGTACTCAATTGCTGAAGGCATTGTACTTGGTTTCATCTCTTACACAGCGATCAAGGTTTTGAGCGGTAAAGGCCGTGATATTTCAGTTAGCGTTTGGTTTATGACAGCTATTTTCCTAGCTAAATTGATTTTCGCTTAAGTATTTAATAGGCGCAGTGAACTGCACTGCGCTTCACATGTTTTAATTTAGGTTTATTACAATGAGCAAAAAATTCGTTATCACTTGGGACAATATGCAGAACTATTGTCGTGAACTCGCTGAGCGTCAAATGCCTGCAGAACAATGGAAAGGTATCCTAGGTGTTAGCCGCGGTGGTTTAGTACCAGCAGCTATTCTCGCTCGTGAACTGGGTATTCGCTATGTAGATACAGTATGTATCTCTAGCTATGACCACGATCATCAGCGTGATATGAGTGTACTAAAAGCACCAGAGCATGACGGAGAAGGCTTCCTGATCATTGATGATTTGGTTGATAGCGGCGATACAGCACGTAAGATTCGTGAAATGTATCCAAAAGCTAAGTTCGTAACTGTATGTGCTAAACCGGCTGGCAAAGACTTAGTTGATGAATATATCGTAGATATCGAACAAGATACTTGGATTGAACAACCTTGGGATATGCAACTGTCTTTTGTTGAGCCAGTAAATCGTAAGCGTAAATAAACCAACATTGCTGTTGTTTAAACATGGCTTTTGCTTAAAAAATAGCATTTACTCAAAGATGACCCTTTCATGGGTCATTTTTTTTATTACTATATGAACCTAATCAATGGTTCGTTAAGCGAGACTGGGTTATGTCTGAAGATGGTACAAATATTAACTTGTCAGAGACGTTGTTTGTAAAGCATAAACAAGCAAAAGAAACATCGGCACTGACTCAATACATGCCTAGTAATATAGAGTTTCTGCAGAAGAAGAAGCAGAGCGAAGGGTTCTCTTGGTATCGTAATGTTCGCCGCCTTCAATGGGTGTGGCAAGGTGTGAATCCTATCGAACAAGAGGAAGTGCTATCTCGTATTGCATCCTCTACACACTCCCGTACCGATGACGATTGGCTTGACACAGTGATGGGATATCACAACGGTAACTGGACATTTGAGTGGACGCGTCTTGGTATGAAGCATCAGAAAACCGCTTCTGTATTAGAAGGTGATGCAGCAGCGGAAGAGCTCTTTAAAGCGTCTCTCTGCTTTAGTATTGCCGGTTATCCACATCTGAAAAACGACAACCTAGCTCTTCAAGCACAAGTACTAGCAAACAAGGCCTACTCTGAAGCGGCCAAGTTAACCAATTACATCGTTAAGCAACTCGATTTCACCTATCAAAATAGAAAGTTCTCAGGTTACTTACATCTGACTAATACCGATAAACCCCATCCGGTAGTGATCGTGAGTGCTGGATTGGATAGCTTACAAACTGACATGTGGCGCTTATTTCGTGATTATTTGGCAAAACACGATATCGCGATGCTAACAATCGACATGCCTTCTATTGGTCAAAGTTCTCAGTGGCCACTCACTGAGGATACATCTTGCCTTCACCAAGCTGTGATTAATCAGTTGACCGATATTCCTTGGGTCGACCATTTTTGTATTGGGTTAATCGGTTTCCGCTTTGGCGGCAATGCTATGGTTCGTTTGTCATTTCTAGAGCAAGAAAAAGTCAAAGCATGTGTCGCTATTGGTGCTCCTCTCCACGATGTGTGGACATCTCCGACCAAACTCAAACAAATGCCTAAAATGTATCTCGACATATTGGCATCAAGATTGGGTAAAGAAGCGGTAGATATCGATAGCTTATCTGGTCAATTGAAGGCTTGGTCGCTAAAAACGCAAGGCTTCCTGAGTAGCCGACGCACAAAAGTGCCGATTCTGGCTCTCGGTTTAGAAGGTGATCCGGTATCACCACATTCAGACAACCAACTTGCGGCGATTTTTAGTCAAGGTGGCAAAGCTAAACAGATAAAAAGCAAAACAATTTCGCAAGGATATGAGCAATCCCTCGATTTGGCGATAAAGTGGCTTCAAGAGGAACTCTGTAGGTGACATTTCTCCTAAATTAGTTAAGAGTAATATTTGCACTAAATATATGCTTTTTAAGGCATATAAATAGTAGTGATATTTATTCTTATCGATGGAAATGGAGAATCCTATGCCGGAAGGGACGAAAAATCCGACGCACTACCGATTATTATCCGCATTTAAAGCAATTGGCCCTTATTTACGTGAAGGAAAATGTAAAGAAGGTAGCTATTTGTTTGACTGTTTAGCAGCCTGTGTGGATGACAAAAAGGCGCCAGAAAAACGTGAATTCTGGGGATGGTGGATGGTACTTGATCAGACAGACACCGGATATGAGGCAAAATATCAATCGGGACGTTACAACTTAGCGGGTGAATGGGAAGCCAAAGCGATTCCTAAAGCTTCGTTATCTGACGTTATCCAAAACCAAGAAGAGTTTCATAAGAAGCTAGAACAGACATTAGATGAGCGTTTCGGCTTAACGCTTTCTATGCATGAAGAATCAGCAGAATTTGTGTGATTTTAGCTATTTGAATGTTACTGAACGTAAAAGGTGCTATTTAGCACCTTTTTCTTCTTGTGCTCAGCGCGGTTGATTGCTAAAACATCTTCTCTTAACTGTTTTCAATTTGAAGAAGAAGGCATGAAAACGAATCAGCAAAGCGGAACTACAGCGCAAACTGTCGTTGTAAAACTAGGAACCAGTGTTCTTACCGGTGGCACACTTGCTCTTGATAGAGCTCATATGGTCGAGCTTGCTCGTCAGTGTGCAGAACTGAAAAAACAAGGCCACTCTGTGGTGATTGTATCTTCGGGTGCAATTGCAGCAGGCCGAGAACATTTAGGTTACCCCGCACTGCCCAACGCGATGTCGAGCAAACAGTTGCTTGCTGCGGTTGGACAAAGCCAACTGATTCAAGTTTGGGAGTCACTGTTCGCTATCTACGGCATCAAGATTGGTCAAATGCTGTTAACGCGTGCCGATCTTGAAGATCGTGAACGTTTCTTAAATGCGCGTGACACCATTAACGCTTTAGTTGAACACGACATTATCCCTGTCGTTAATGAAAACGATGCGGTAGCAACCAGCGAAATCAAAGTAGGGGACAATGACAACTTGTCCGCTCTTGTGGGTATTTTGTGTGGTGCGGATAAACTTCTGCTACTGACTGACCAGAAAGGTCTGTTTACCGCCGACCCTCGTAAAGATCCGCATGCGGAACTGATTAAAGAGGTCAAAACCATTGATGACACCTTGCGTAAAATCGCGGGTGGCAGTGGCACTACTTTAGGCACTGGTGGTATGGCTACCAAACTGCAAGCGGCTGATATTGCACGCCGAGCAGGTATTGAAGTGATAATTGCCGCAGGTCGTGCTGAAAACGTCATCTTTGACTCTTTAAGTGATGCACCGCAAGGGACTCGCTTCTTACCTTTAGAAGAGTCATTGGAAAATCGCAAACGCTGGATACTCGCCGGACCATCTGCTTCGGGTGATATCGTGATTGACGACGGTGCGGTTAAAGCGGTCAATGAAAAAGGCAGCAGCCTGCTTGCAAAAGGTGTTGTGAGTGTTCATGGTCAGTTCTCCCGTGGCGAAGTGGTTCGAGTGACTGATAAAGCTGGAAAGCTTGTCGCACGTGGTATCGCAGCATATTCAAATTCAGATCTAGCAAAAATTGCAGGCAAACACAGTAAAATGATTATCGACATCCTTGGTTATGATTACGGCTCAGAAGTCGTTCACCGAGATGATATGGTCGTGATCCAAGAATAAATCGAGGATAGGCATGGACTTAACTATTATGGGAAAAGCGGCGAAAGACGCGGCTTTTCAACTCGCTACAGCGACAACAGCACAGAAAAACCAAGCGTTATCAATTATTGCTGATGAGCTTGAAGCTAATACAGACATTATTCTGGCTGCCAACGCAAAAGATATTGAGCTAGGCCGCGAAGCTGGTTTATCGGACGCACTGCTCGATCGTCTGTTACTGAATAAAGAACGTTTAACGGGCATTGCAAACGATGTGCGTAATGTCATCAGTCTTAATGATCCAGTTGGTAGCGAAATAGACAGTAAGGTACTGGAAAACGGTATGTCATTGTCTCGTCGTCGTGTGCCGCTTGGTGTGGTTGGCGTTATTTACGAAGCGCGACCAAATGTAACCATCGACATTGCTGCTTTGTGCTTGAAAACCGGTAACGCTTCTATTTTACGTGGCGGAAAAGAAACTTTTTTCTCCAACATGGAGTTGGTCAAGGTTATTCAATCCGCACTAGAAAAAGCACAGCTACCTTCGGCATCAGTCCAGTACATTGAAAAACCGGATCGTGAATTGGTTTCTCAGCTACTTAAGCTGGATGATTACGTGGATATGATCATTCCTCGTGGCGGTGCGGGTTTACACAAAATGTGTAAAGAAAACAGCACTATTCCAGTGATTATTGGTGGGTTTGGTATCAGTCATATTTACGTTGACCAAAGTGCAGATTTGGACAAAACCGTGGATGTGATTGAAAACGCGAAAGTGCAACGTCCATCGGCGTGTAACGCGTTAGATACACTTTTGGTTCATCAGGATATTGCTCAATCACTGCTTGAAAAATTGATGGTGAAATTGAATGGCAAAGTAACCTTCGTTGCAGAGCCAAAAGCGAAAGCCCTGATGCAATCGGCAGAAAAAATTCGCGATGCTCAAGACGGCGACTTTGATACTGAGTGGTTAAGCTACACCTTAGGTGTCAAAGTGGTTAAGAATGTGGATGAAGCGATTGATCACATGCGTGAGCACAATGCGAGTCACTCTGATGCCATCATGACCAATGATCTGTTCAACGCTGAAAAATTCATTAACTCAGCGGGCTCTGCGGCGGTATATGTTAACGCTTCGACTCGTTTCACTGATGGTGCTCAGTTTGGCTTGGGTGCAGAAGTTGCGGTATCGACACAAAAACTGCATGCACGCGGACCAATGGGCTTGGAAGAGCTAACCAGTTACAAGTGGGTGGGTAAGGCAAATTATCTTTCTCGTGCTTAATTACTCTTTTCGAACTGCAGTTATATTCTGTATTTTAAGCAATTAATCCATTGAAATGGGGCGTATAACGCCCCTTTTTGTTTTCTTAATATTAGTGATTCCTGTAAACTAGCCAAGGTTCCGTTCTGCTCGAAAAGTCAACGGAACCTTACTATGGAGGTGGTATGCATTGTCCTTTTTGTTCTGAAAACGATACGAAAGTCATCGATTCCCGTCTTGTGGCTGATGGACACCAAGTTCGTCGTCGTCGCCAATGTCTTGCATGTAGCGAACGTTTCACTACTTTTGAAACCGCAGAATTAGTGATGCCAAGAGTCATTAAGTCGAATGGTAATCGCGAACCTTTTGATGAAGATAAAATGATTGGCGGCCTGCAACGTGCATTAGAAAAACGCCCTGTGAGCGCAGATTCTATTGAGCTTGCGATAAGCACGATTAAATCCAAACTAAGAGCCACTGGCGAGCGAGAAGTGCCTAGTCAGCTAATTGGTAACCTTGTTATGGATGCATTGAAAGAATTAGATAAAGTTGCCTACATTCGTTTTGCTTCGGTTTATCGTAGTTTCGAAGATGTACGTGAATTTGGCGAAGAAATTGCCAAGTTAGAAGACTGATTTCCAGCGCTCGAAAATTCCCTGAATAAGAATAGATGATGCCGAAGTTTACCCCTTTTGATCACCAAATGATGACGCGAGCGATTAAGCTCGCTCAAAAAGGTCGCTTTACCACTGCTCCCAACCCTAATGTCGGTTGTGTGATCACCCAAGGCGAATCCATCGTTGGTGAAGGTTTCCATTACCGCGCAGGTGAACCTCATGCCGAAGTTCATGCCTTGCGTATGGCTGGTGAATCCTCTCGTGGTGCGACCGCTTATGTCACTTTAGAACCGTGTTCTCATTACGGACGCACACCTCCATGTGCTGAAGGCCTGATTAATGCTGGCGTCTCTAAAGTTATATGTGCGATGCAAGATCCTAATCCTCAAGTTTCTGGTCGCGGTATTCAAATGCTACGCGATGCCGGCATTGAGGTAGAAGTCGGTTTGCTTGAAGGTGATGCGAAAGCGTTGAACCCTGCATTCATCAAGCGTATGCAAACAGGCATGCCGTTTGTCCAACTGAAAATGGCAGCCAGTATCGATGGTCAAACCGCGCTTGCTAACGGCAAGAGTCAGTGGATCACATCAAAACAGGCTCGCCAAAACGTTCAGAATTATCGAGCACAAGCAGGCGCAATACTGTCTACTAGCCAAACGGTTATTGATGATAATGCATCATTAACCGTGCGTTGGAATGAGCTGCCAGAAAGCGTAAAAGAGCACTATCCCGAAGCCGAATTGCGTCAACCCGCTCGCGTCATTTTGGACAGGCAGAATAAATTACATCCGCAGCTAGCACTGTATGCTTCTCACTCTCCTGTATTGCGAGTCAGTAATGAAAATGCTGAAGTCATCGTTGAAGTGAACCAATCAGGTCAGCTAGATTTGCGCCAAACATTCGCGACATTAGCCAAGACGCACAATATCAACCATATTTGGGTAGAGGCTGGATCGACGCTTGCAAAATCTTTGCTTGAAGAGCAATTGGTTGACGAGCTTGTTTTGTATCTGGCACCTAAAATTATGGGTAGTGACGGTCGCGGTTTATTCGGCGCGTTTGGCTTAACGGATATGCAGCAAGTGCTGGAACTTGATATTAAAGATTGCCGGCTGGTGGGCTCGGACGTTCGACTTGTCGCCGTTCCTAAGCCAATAGAATCCAAAAGAAAAGATTAATCATATGTTTACTGGAATTGTCGAAGCGGTCGGCCAACTTACCGCAATCACACCAAAAGGCGAAGACGTCACCATCACTGTCAATGTCGGCAAACTGGATATGTCTGATGTTAAGTTGGGTGACAGTATTGCGACTAACGGTGTGTGTTTAACTGTCGTGGACTTTAATGACACGAGTTACAGCGCTGACTTATCGCTGGAAACACTGAAAAAGTCGGGCTTTGCCGATTACAAAGCGGGCGACAAGGTGAACTTGGAAAAAGCCATGCTGCCAACCACTCGCTTTGGTGGACATATTGTATCGGGTCACGTTGATGGGGTTGGCGAGATCGTCGAGCGCAACATCGTAGGCCGAGCTATCGAATTCTGGGTTGAATTACCTGAAGAACTGAATAAATACGTTGCAGAGAAAGGCTCAATTACCGTTGATGGTATTAGTCTGACCGTCAATGATTTGCGTAAGAACGCATTTAAACTGACCATCGTTCCTCACACCACTCAGGAAACCACGATCGATTCGTTCCAAGTCGGACGAAAAGTGAATTTGGAAGTGGACGTATTAGCGCGTTATCTAGAGCGTTTACTGCAAGGAAGAGAGCAGGCAAAACAACCTGAATCTCGATTGACGATGGAATTTCTGCAACAGAACGGTTTTGCTTAACTCTGTTCTACTTTAACCCGATTGACTTAACGGAAGTCGCGTAAGCGGCTAACAATAGGATAAGAATAATGCCAATCAGCACGCCACAAGAAATTATTGAAGATATCCGCCTTGGTAAAATGGTTATCCTGATGGATGACGAAGACCGTGAGAACGAAGGCGATTTAATCGTTGCTGCGGAACACATTACGCCAGAAGTTATTAACTTTATGGCGACACATGGCCGTGGTTTGATCTGTCTGACTATGACCAAAGAGCGCTGTGAAAAGTTAGGCTTGCCACCAATGGTGCAAGACAACAATGCTCAGTACAGCACCGCTTTCACTGTATCAATTGAAGCGGCAGAAGGTGTAACTACGGGTATTTCTGCAGCAGACCGCGCTCGCACCGTTCAAGCGGCTGTGGCAAAAGACGCTAAAGCGTCTGATCTTGTGCAGCCGGGGCATATTTTCCCGCTGACAGCTCAAGATGGTGGTGTTTTAGTTCGTGCAGGTCACACTGAAGCGGGTTGCGATTTGGCGCGTCTTGCTGGATTAGAACCTGCGTCTGTGATTGTGGAAATTCTTAACGATGACGGCAGCATGGCTCGTCGCCCTGACCTAGAAATTTTTGCAGAGAAGCACGGTATTAAACTCGGCACAATCGCTGCACTGATTGAACATCGCAATAACACAGAAACGACGATTGAACGCGTAGCTAAGTGCAAACTGCCAACAGAATATGGTGATTTTGAATTGGTTACTTACCGCGACATCATCGATAACCAAGTTCACTTTGCGATGCAAAAAGGCGATTTAACGGAAAAAGCGCCATTAGTTCGTGTTCATCTACAAGACATGTTTACAGACATTCTTCACAGCAACAGAAGCTCTGATCGCAGTTGGACTCTACAAAGTGCGATGAAACGTATAGCTGAAGAAGGTGGTGTACTGGTCATTCTGGGCAACGAAGAGTCGAGTGATCTTTTGGTTCACCGCATCAAAATGTTTGAGCAGCAAGACAGTGGTGATGCGCCAGCAATGGCTAAGAAGCAGGGTACGTCACGCCGTGTAGGAGTGGGCTCGCAAATTCTAGCTGACTTGGGGGTTCGTGATATGCGTTTGCTCTCTTCACCAAACAAAAAGTATCACGCACTAGGTGGCTTTGGTCTGAACGTTGTTGAGTACGTTTGCGAATAATCCAAAAAGCTAGGCGCTAAAATTAACCCGTAATAGATTTCTATTGCGGGTTAAATTTCATCTTTATTTTTAATTCAAGTGATTGAATGTCGGTTATTCATAACTACGCGAGCCAATTTCCATTAGATATAGCTCACAAACTTATGCTAGAATCCGGCGATTCTCACTTGATGAACCAGAGTTAAAGGAAAGCTTATGAAAGTGATAGAAGGTGGTTTCCCAGCACCCAATGCAAAAGTAGCGATTGTGATTTCTCGTTTCAACAGTTTTATTAACGAAAGTCTATTGTCTGGTGCCATCGACACTTTGAAGCGTCACGGTCAGGTGAGCGACGATAACATCACTGTGGTTCGCTGCCCAGGTGCAGTTGAACTGCCACTTACTGCGCAACGTGTTGCAAAAACAGGTAAATTTGACGCTATCGTTTCTCTAGGCTCAGTGATCCGTGGTGGTACACCACACTTTGACTATGTTTGTAGTGAAATGAATAAAGGTTTGGCACAAGTGTCTATGGAATTCAGCATTCCAGTGGCATTTGGTGTACTAACTGTTGATACAATCGATCAAGCTATTGAACGCGCAGGAACCAAGGCTGGTAATAAAGGTGCAGAAGCTGCACTAAGCGCACTTGAGATGATTAACGTTCTTTCTGAAATTGATTCCTAATGGGGGCCAGTGTGAAACCAGCCGCACGTCGTAATGCACGTCAATTTGCGCTACAAGCTATTTATTCGTGGCAAATTACTAAAGATAATGTTGCAACAATTGAAGAGCAATTTTTATCAAATGGTAAGTATGATGAAGAAGAGCATCACGCATCTGAACCAGCACTAGCTGCGCCAGAAACTGACGTTGTTTATTTCCGCGACCTTTTAGCGGGTGTCGTGCTTAACCACATGGAACTAGATAGCAAGCTAAGACCTTTTGTGTCTCGCCCAATGCAAGACCTAGATATGATGGAGCTAGCATTGCTCCGTCTTGCAATGTACGAGATGACTCGTCGTGATGATGTACCTTACAAAGTCGTTATCAACGAAGCGATTGAGCTAGCGAAAGTATTCGCAGCAGAAGATAGCCATAAGTTTGTTAACGGTGTGCTTGATAAAGCAGCGCCGCACGTACGTAAAAAATCGTAATTCGATTTAGCATATAAAGGTCAGCAATTGCTGACCTTTTTTATATCGTGAATATCAAATGTCTATTCGACAGGATTGGAATGACCGAATGTTTGGTGAATTTAACCTAATCGATAAATATTTTTCTGCTCGTCAAACTCAGCGTAAAGATGTCCATCTCGCGCTTGGGGACGACTGTGCTATTGTGAAAGCGCCGGAAGGTGTACGTATTGCTATCAGTACGGATACCTTAGTAGCGGGCACTCACTTCTTAGCGGATGCTAATCCTGCTTGGGTGGCTCATAAGGCATTAGCCTCAAACATCAGTGATTTAGCCGCAATGGGGGCTACGCCTGCTTGGGTCTCAATGGCGTTAACTTTACCTTCTATTGATGAAGCTTGGCTGAAGCCATTTTGTGACGCGTTTTTCGAACTCGCGAATTACTACAATATCCAGCTTATAGGTGGAGATACAACTAAAGGCCCTCTCAGCATTAGTTTGACAGTGCAAGGATTTGTACCGGATAACCGAGCTTTAACTCGTTCGGGCGCTAAAGTTGGTGACTGGATTTATGTCACAGGTGAACTGGGTGACAGTCAGGCTGGGTTAAGTGTTGTGCTTGATTCTGAAAAAAGGCATGAACCTTTCGCTTTGGAGTTGGAAAAGCGCCATTATATCTCTCACCCGAGAGTCTTGGCGGGGCAAGCTCTATTGAACGTCGCTTCGTCCGCGATTGATATTTCTGATGGTCTTATTGCAGACTTAAAACATATTTTGAATCGCTCACAAGTCGGTGCTTCTATTGATACCAGCCTGTTGCCTATCTCCAAAGAACTCATTCAATTCCTTGGTGATATCTCTGACGCTCAAAAATGTGCTTTAACCAGTGGCGAAGAGTACGAGTTATGTTTTACTGTGCCAGAACAGAATAAAGGTTCGCTTGAAAGTGTGCTTGCGCATACGGGCACCAAGGTGACCTGTATCGGTCAAATTCGACCTCATGGCACATTTGAACTGCACAACAAAGGTAAAAAGCTGAATTGGTCACTGGAAGGATACGATCATTTCAAGGCTGATGTATAAGGTAGAAGTATGACGAATCCTAAATCACTCATCTCATTAAGTAATCCTTGGCATTTGCTGGCTACCGGTTTTGGAAGCGGTTTGTCTCCAATTGTTCCTGGTACGGTGGGAACACTGGCTTCAGTACCGTTATACTTGTTACTTGTGCAGTTGCCTTTATGGTTGTACGTATCAGTTCTGGTTGTCGCCAGTATCGTAGGGATTAAAATTTGCCAAATTACTTCCGATGACATGAAAGTGCATGATCATGGCTCGATTGTCTGGGATGAATTCGCAGGTTTTTGGATCACTATGCTGGTGGTGCCTATGTTTAATCTGCCCGTTTTCGATTGGAAATGGCTTGTAACCGGCTTTGTCTTGTTCCGCTTTTTCGACATGGTAAAACCTTGGCCAATAGGTTGGCTAGACAAACGTGTTCATGGCGGGCTAGGCATCATGATTGATGATTTAGTGGCGGGTGTGATGTCCGCTGTTAGTCTTGGACTGATTGGCTATTGGGCGGGGTGGATGGTCTAGTCTCTCGGCATTCTTGCGAAGGCAAAAATCTACGAACAGCGCATGACTATTAGATTCCAGCTTTTGCAGTAATCATAGAAAAATTAAGGTTCCCAATGGGAACCTTTTCTGTTTATAACCGTTGAGTTTACAGTTTTTCGAGGTCTGCTTCGATTTCCGCTATCTTGCTTGCGACCACTTTTTCCAAGTGGCGAAGATCTTTCAATATCTTCTGTTTAACATCGATTTCTTCTGGTGTCTCATGTCGGGTTATTTTATTGAGCTCATCAATAATCAACGTTAAGTTGCGGTTGATTTCTGTGACCTCTTTATATTGATGACTTCCACTGTCAACCAAAACGCTTTTTTTCTGCCTTGGGTATTTGAATTTTACACTTTTGGCGAATAATTCGCCTTTTTGCTTCTTAAAGTAGATTTTTAACACATCTTTTTGCGCCTCTTGGCGTAAAGAGTAGCGTTCTATCTGGCTAGGATCATGAATTCCTAAGCCATTGAGGTGTGGAAACATAAGCGACCTCTAGGTTTGTGTTTTACATCAATTTTATAGGGTCTGAGTAGTTTGAAATTTAGACAGACCCTGAGGTAAATGTAGCAGCCTCGAAGTGTGTTAGATAGCTGATTTTGCTTAAATAGATCAAGTTGTGGACAAGATCGCTATTTATCACAGTTTCAATCTGGTGCTAGCTCTGAGACGTTCTCGATTAATCTTTCTCGTAACAGAGCTTCTTCTTCTTCACTTAATTTGTTGCCTTGTGGACTGGTTAAGATGAATAAGTCTTCTGCGCGTTCGCCCATTGTAGTGATTTTCGCAGCGTGCAGATCCAAATTCAGTTCGGAAAAGGTAGCACCGACAGTGGCTAATAGCCCCGGAGTATCAAGAGCGACGAATTCCATAAGCGTGCGCTTTTTACTTCGGGTCGGCAAAAAGTCGATCGTGGTTTTTACTGTAAAATGCTTCAGTTGGCGAGGCAGTCGACGTGTTTTCAGTTCGAGAGCGCTTTCGCTTTTTAGCACGTTAACGATGTGCTTACTGAGAGCCTGATGACGAGCTTCTTCAATCACGGATCCATTCTGATCTAGTACCATGAAGGTATCGAGCACATAGCCATCTTTGCTTGTCATGATCTGTGCGTCATGGACGTTAAGGTTGCGTCTGTCCAACTCACCAACCACTTTGGCAAAGAGGGAAGGTTGGTCTTTGGTGTAGACAAAGATCTCTGTACCGCCGCGAGGCGCACGTTTACTCAATATCACTAATGGTTGCGTTGGATCTTTGTGGCGAAGTAAATGAGTACAGTGCCATGCAATTTGTTTGTGAGTATGACGCAGGAAATAGTCCGCTTTGAATCTTTGCCAGAGTAACTCAATTTCTCTGCTGCTAAAGCCTTCTTTACGTAACAAAGCGGAAGCAAGCTGTTGGTTGTGGCGAATACGGTCACGTACATCTACAGGGTTTTCTAATCCACGACGCAGTGCGCGTTGAGTTGAATAGAAAAGCTCTGCAAGCAGAGTTCTTTTCCAGCTATTCCACAGTTCTGGGTTGGTTGCACAGATATCTGCAACCGTCAGGCAAACTAAATATTCCAAGTATTCTTCGTCACGGACTTTTTTCGCAAATTCGATGATGACTTCAGGATCGTAAATATCTCGGCGTTGTGCAGTCACAGACATCAAAAGGTGATTGAGTACTAACCAAGAGACAAGTTTGGCCTCTGGCTTTGACAACCCATGTTCGATACAGAAATCATAGGCTTCCCCCGCGCCGATCTCTGAGTGATCCCCACCTCGTCCTTTACCGATATCATGGAAAATAGCCGCAAGAATTAATAGCTCTTTTTTCTGCAATTTAGGATAGATTTCGCAACAGATTGGGTGTCTGTCATGATTCGCTGGATCGCCAAAGGTATTGATGTGTTTGAGAAGTCGAATACTATGCTCATCAACGGTATAAGCATGGAACAGGTCGAATTGCATCTGACCAACTATTTGGCTCCATTGCGGCAGATAAGCGGCTAGAACGCCCAGTTTGTGCATTAAGCTGAATGCTCTGTGCAACGCATTCGGATGACGCACAAGTTCCATAAACTTTTCGCGTGCTTCAGGGATGGTATGCAAGAACTTGTTCAATCGGCGGCGAGCAGTGCGTAACTGGCGCATGGTTGCCGGAGCCACACCATCAATGGTTGAGTCGTTAGCGATATGGAGAAACATGTCCAAAATTGTTTCTGGCCTTGCTTGAAACAGAGCAGGCTTTCTGGCTTCGATCAAGCTACCGCGACGTTGGAAATCTTCATCGAGGATGACGGGTTCACACTCTTCACCATTGTTCAAAATGGCTTGATCAAACAGCTTTAGCAGCATTTTGTTGAGTTCTGCAACTCGGCGAACCGTGCGGTAGAACTCTTTCATCATCATCTCAACCGCTCGGTTGCCTTCACCAGTAAAGCCCAAATGTTCTGCAACTTGTGCCTGCAAGCCAAATGTCAGGCGGTTGTCGTAGCGTTTGAGTTCCATGTGAAGGGCAAAGCGCACTCGCCACAAAAAGTCTTGGCACTCAACCAGCTCTCTATATTCCGCATCGGTTAAAAATCCGTAGCGGCTCATCTCATAAAGGGAGGTCGCGCCAAAGTGGCGGCGGGCAACCCAGCTTAGAGTATGAATGTCACGTAGGCCACCTGGCGTCGACTTGATGTCTGGTTCAAGGTTGTAGGTGGTATCGTGATAACGTGCATGACGTTCACGCTGTTCTTGAATCTTCGCTTTGTAGAAGGTTTCGCTTGGCCAGAAAGATTCTGAATGAATCAGCATTTTCAAGCGGTGGAAGGTATCTTCACTGCCTGCTAATAGTCGTGCTTCTTGTAAGTTGGTTGCGACCGTCAAGTCAGATCGGCCTATCTCTGAGCATTCATCAACAGTGCGAACCGCGTGTCCCACTTCTAAGCGTAAATCCCAAAGCAGAGTAATAAATTCGCTGACTTTACGTTCTGTCTCTTCAGCGATTTTTTTGTTCGAGATGATCAAAATATCGATGTCAGAAAGTGGATGAAGTTCCCCTCGTCCGTAGCCGCCTACCGCTACTAAGCTAAGCTCAGGGTTGTCAATAAACCCGAAATGTTGCCATAAACGATGCAGGAGTAAATCCATATACTCTGAACGTCCTAAAACAAGATCAGCCACTGGGTGGTGATTCAAAAATTCTTGCTTTTGATACTGGGCAAAATGTTCAAGCTGTTGTTTTAACTCACCGATGGTCAGTTGTTCATCAGAAAAAGTTAAAGGAGACTGAAAAGGCATAGTCAAAGCATCCATGCTGGTATCTCTTATTGAGATAACAAATAAGTACGTGTTGAAATGAATCTAACAGATACGAACAGATAAAAAAATATCCCTGAGAGCAGGGATATTTTTATCGGTATTCAATTTTAATTTCGCTTAAGCATTAACGAGGAAGCGAGGGAGTGATTCTTCTTCACGTAAGGTCAGAATTTCACAACCGTCAGCAGTGACTAAAATCGTGTGCTCCCATTGAGCAGATTTCTTGCCGTCTGCTGTGTAAACAGTCCAATCATCTTCATCATCTAAGCGACAACCGAACTTACCAGCGTTAATCATTGGTTCGATGGTAAATGTCATGCCTTCACGAAGGATGGTGCGATCACTGTTCTTGTAGTGAACCACTTGCGGCTCTTCGTGGAACTCAGCACCAATGCCGTGACCACAATAGTCACGAACAATAGAAAACTTAGTGCTAGGGTTGTTCTTATTGTTCGTTTTGATGTACTTCTCGATAGTTGTACCGATTTCACCAAGTTGAATACCCGGCTTCACTTTCTTCAGTGATAAGTACAGGCTTTCTTGTGCAACCATACATAGGCGCTTGTCCGCAGGAGATACATCACCCACTAAAAACATTTTCGACGTGTCGCCGTGGTAACCATCTTTGATAACAGTGATATCGATATTGATGATGTCACCGTCTTTTAGTACCGCAGGGCGAACCAATTGACCGAAAGTGGTATCTTGAGTTGCAGGAATACCATGACACACAATGTGGTTGATCGATGTACAGATTGACTTAGGGTAGCCGTGGTAATTGAGAGGTGCTGGGATTGCGCCTTGAACTTCGGTGATGTGTTTATGGCAGATTTGATCTAGCTCTTCAGTGGTCACACCTGCTTTTACATAAGGTTCAATCATTTCTAGAACTTCTGCGGCTAAGCGACCAGCAACGCGCATTTTTTCTATTTCTTCAGCATTCTTAATTTTTACAGACATCGGCTTTACTCTATATATTCGTGTTTGCACTTGGTGTGTGCTAATCGCGTTATTGTATCAGTGGAAAGTGGAAGCGCAAGAAAACACTCAAATAAGAATTGTTATGATCGCCTATAATGACTTCTAAGCGTTGAGCATTTATTGATGGATTTTCACCAGAGTGAGCGTTAGTCGCTGACAAGCGAGAGGCATTTTTTTCTAGCCATAAAGGTGAAAAATATGGTATAAAGCGCGCCGGAATCAGGGTCTGTTTTCTTCTATATAGGCGAATCAGATTTTGTTCCATTAACTTTTATCTTAAATCACACACATTCCGACACGTGTTCCGGGGTGCTCCAAGTATTAGCTTAGGAGTCGGATGCATGGGGGATGTGGAGGCCTAACCCCATAGAGGATTTTATAATGGCAACTGTATCAATGCGCGACATGCTGAAAGCTGGTGTTCACTTCGGTCACCAAACTCGTTACTGGAACCCAAAAATGAAGCCATTCATTTTCGGTGCTCGTAACCGCGTTCACATCATCAACCTTGAAAAAACTGTACCAATGTTCAACGAAGCTCTAGCTGAGCTAGTTAAAGTTGGCGAGAAAAAAGGTAAAGTTCTTTTCGTAGGTACTAAGCGCGCTGCATCTGAAGCTGTTAAAGAAGCTGCTCTTGCAAGCAACCAATACTACGTAAACAACCGTTGGTTAGGTGGTATGCTAACTAACTGGAAAACTGTTCGTCAATCAATCAAGCGTCTAAAAGATCTTGAAGCACAGTCTACAGACGGTACTTTCGACAAGCTAACTAAGAAAGAAGCTCTAATGCGTACTCGTGAAATGGAGAAGCTAGAGAAATCTCTTGGTGGTATCAAAGACATGGGCGGTCTACCAGACGCTCTATTCGTAATCGACGCTGATCACGAGCACATCGCAGTTAAAGAAGCAAACAACCTAGGTATTCCAGTATTCGCGGTTGTTGATACTAACTCTAACCCAGACGGCGTTGACTACGTTATCCCTGGTAACGACGACGCAATCCGTGCAGTTCAACTATACCTAAACGCAGCGGCTGAATCAGTAAATGAAGGCCGTAACAAAGACGTAGCTGTAGTTGCTGAAAAAGACGGTTTCGTAGAAGCTGAATAATAGCGGCTCCGAGTCTCACTTAGCGTATGAGTCAAAAACTGAAACATATGCTAGGTTATAGTTAGTATTGGGGGCCGATAATGTAGGCCCTCAATTTTTACCTTATCCAGAATTTAACTGAGGAATAGAGAATGGCTGTTACTGCTGCTCTAGTAAAAGAACTGCGCGAACGTACTGGCGCAGGTATGATGGAATGTAAAAAAGCGCTTGTTGAAACAAACGGTGACATCGAGCTAGCAATTGAAAACATGCGTAAGTCTGGCGCTGCTAAAGCTGCTAAAAAAGCAGGTAACGTAGCTGCTGAAGGTACTATCGCAATCAAAGAAGCAAACGGTGTAGCTGTTCTTCTTGAAGTTAACTGTCAAACAGACTTCGTTGCAAAAGATGCTAACTTTACTGCGTTCGTAAACCAAGTTGCTGAAGATGCACTAGCGTCTAAAGCTTCTGTTGAAGAACTACAAGCTAAATTCGAAGAAACTCGCGTTGCTCTAGTAGCTAAAATCGGCGAAAACGTAAACATCCGTCGCGTACAATACGTTGAGGGTGCTGCACTAGCTACTTACCGTCACGGTGAGAAGATCGGTGTTGTTGTTGCTGGTGAAGGCGACGCTGAAACTCTAAAACACGTTGCTATGCACGTAGCTGCTTCTCGTCCAGAGTACGTTAACCCTGAAGACGTACCAGCAGACGTAGTTGCTAAAGAGCGTGAAGTTCAAGTTGAAATCGCTATGAACGAAGGCAAGCCAAAAGAAATCGCAGAGAAAATGGTTGAAGGCCGCATGAAGAAATTCACTGGCGAAGTTTCTCTAACTGGTCAACCATTCGTAATGGAACCTAAGAAATCTGTTGGTGAAATCCTTAAAGAGCGTGGCGCTGCTGTTTCTACTTTCGTTCGCCTAGAAGTTGGTGAAGGTATCGAGAAAGCTGAAGGCCTAAGCTTTGCTGAAGAAGTAGCATTGGCTCAAAAAGGTTAATCCTTAGCGAATTGCTTATAAAAAGACCGTAGCCAAGGCTGCGGTCTTTTCACGAATAAGCTGGTGAATGTTTAGCTCGCTCATTTGTATAACTCACGAAGTTATATAGTTCAGCCAGCAGCTTAACCGTGATGAATGTGCTTACTTGAGTAAGCCTATTCATGACTGTTAATCAACAACTCTCTTTGGAAGGTAAAGTCCATGACAACGAACCCTAAACCAGTATATCAACGTATTCTGTTAAAACTTAGCGGTGAAGCGCTTCAAGGTGAAGAAGGTTTTGGTATTGATCCAGCCGTTCTAGATCGTATGGCTCAAGAAGTGAAAGAACTGGTGGAGCTTGGTGTCCAAGTGGGCGTTGTTATCGGTGGCGGTAACTTATTCCGTGGCGCTGGTCTGGCGAAAGCAGGCATGAACCGTGTTGTGGGTGACCACATGGGGATGCTAGCGACAGTGATGAATGGTTTGGCAATGCGTGATGCACTTCACCGTGCGTATGTGAATGCTCGTGTAATGTCTGCAATTCCATTGAATGGTGTGTGTGACGATTACAACTGGGCAGATGCTATCAGCCAGCTACGTGGCGGTCGTGTTGTGATTTTCTCGGCAGGTACTGGTAACCCATTCTTCACCACTGATTCAGCTGCGTGTTTGCGCGGTATTGAAATTGAAGCGGATATCGTTCTAAAAGCAACGAAAGTTGATGGAGTGTTCTCGGCTGACCCTGTAGCTAACCCAGATGCTCAGTTGTATGATAAACTTTCTTACAACGACGTTCTTGAGAAAGAATTGAAAGTAATGGATTTAGCGGCATTTACATTGGCTCGTGATCACGGCATGCCGATCCGCGTATTCAATATGAACAAACCTGGCGCTCTACGCCGCGTGGTTATGGGTGAAGCGGAAGGTACGCTAATCAGCGCCTAAGTATAATCACTCTCTAGATGAAACAAGAATTAAGGTGAAATTGTGATTAATGAGATTAAAAAAGACGCTCAAGAGCGTATGGACAAAAGTGTTGAAGCATTAAAAAACACCCTTTCTAAAGTACGTACTGGTCGTGCGCACCCAAGCCTACTTTCTGGTATCTCTGTGGAGTACTACGGTGCACCAACGCCTCTAAGTCAAGTTGCAAACGTTGTAGCTGAAGACGCTCGTACGCTTGCTATTACTGTTTTCGACAAAGAGCTAACGCCAAAAGTTGAAAAAGCGATCATGATGTCAGATCTTGGCCTGAACCCGATGTCAGCGGGTACTGTTATCCGCGTTCCACTTCCTCCGCTAACGGAAGAGCGTCGTCGTGACCTAGTTAAGATTGTACGTGGCGAAGCTGAAGGTGCTCGTGTTGCTGTACGTAACATCCGTCGTGATGCAAACAGCGACCTTAAAGGTCTTCTAAAAGATAAAGAAATTTCTGAAGATGAAGATCGTAAAGCACAAGACGAAATCCAAAAACTGACAGACCTAGCTGTGAAGAAAATCGATGAAGTTCTTGCAGTAAAAGAAAAAGAACTCATGGAAGTTTAATCTCTCATAACTTTCAATGATATAAACGCTGTGCTCGCAGCACAGCGTTTAACTATGCTACTCTTCACCATCTTTTTATCGTCAAAACTTCCTTATGCAAAATTCACAACTCTCTCCAGAAGCTTTACCACAACATATTGCAATCATTATGGATGGCAATGGCCGTTGGGCAAAAGAGCAGGGTAAACCTCGTGTTTTCGGACACAAGAATGGTGTGGCATCCGTTCGTAAAACAATCTCTACTGCCGCACGTTTAGGAATCCAAGCTGTCACCTTATTCGCATTTAGTAGTGAGAATTGGCGTCGCCCTGAAGAAGAAGTGGGTGTGCTAATGGAGTTGTTTATGACGGTTCTGACGACTGAAGTTAAGAAACTGCATAAAAATCAATTACGTCTGCGTGTTATCGGTGATAAGAGTCGTTTTAGTGAGCGCTTGCAAAATAAAATTGCTCAGGCAGAAGAGCTGACGAAAGATAATACAGGCATGTTGATCAATATCGCGGCAAATTATGGTGGTCAATGGGATATTACTCAAGCAACCCGAAGCATTGCGGAAAAGGTTGCGCAAGGTGAGTTGGTTGCTTCTGATATTACTGAGGAAACCATCCGTGCACATTTGACCATGTCAGATATTCCTGAAGTTGATTTAATGATTCGTACTGGCGGTGAATGTCGCATCAGTAACTTTATGCTGTGGCAGCTGGCTTATGCTGAGCTGTATTTCACGCCAACTTACTGGCCAGAATTTGGTGAGGAAAGTTTGGTTGAAGCAGTGACTTGGTTTGTTAATCGTGAGCGTCGTTTTGGCTGCACTGGTGAACAAATCAAGGCATTGATGGAAAAATAAAATAGGATTTTAAAGTTTGAAGCAAAGAATAATTACAGCGCTCATACTTGCACCTTTGGTGGTTTTAGCCATTTTTTATCTCTCCCTTCCTTGGTTCATGGTTGCATTGGCAACGGTGACTTTTATTGGTTCATGGGAATGGACACAGTTTGTAAATGCTTCATCTCGTTACCTTGCATTAGTCCCCGCAGTTATCGCAGGGGTAGGAAGTTACTTTTGGTTAGTCCCAGATGATGCTTGGTTCCATTCTCTCAGTGATTCTCATTTTTTGTTACTTATCGTGGGTAGTTTATGGTGGGTATTCTCTAGCTTTCTAGCTATTAGTTATCCTAAATCTCGCCCATGGTGGGAAAATTCCAATATTCTGCGCCACCTATTTGGCCTTCTTACACTGATTCCGTTTTTCTGGAGTGTAATTTTCCTTCGAGCAGAAAATATTGCTGTTGATTCGTATCACGGTGCACGTCTAGTCCTGTTTGTTTGCTTTATCGTATGGTCTGCAGATAGCGGAGCGTATTTCGCTGGGAAAAGCTTCGGTAAGCACAAAATGGCGCCCGCTGTTAGCCCAAACAAAACGATGGAAGGCTTAGTAGGTGGTGTTATTGCGGCAATGTTGGTGGGTTGGATATTTGCCGATTTGTTTAGCATTCAATTCACATCTGTGCCTGTCATGCTATTCACCATCTTAGTAACGGTGGTTATTTCTGTGCTTGGTGATCTGGTTGAGAGTATGTTCAAACGAGTTTCCGGTATCAAGGACAGTAGCAATATTATTCCAGGGCATGGCGGTATACTTGATCGTATAGACAGCCTGACAGCTGCTTTCCCTGTTTTCGCTTTTCTTTACTTCATGCTTTAACAGATAGGCAAGCGCGTCTTGCCTATTCCTATTATTAACAACGGTTTTGCTATGCGTAAGTTAACGATTCTTGGTGCAACAGGCTCTATTGGTGCTAGCACACTTAAAGTAGTTAAAGAAAATCCAGAACAATTCAAAATTGTTGCTTTGGCGGCAGGTGTTAACGTAGAAAAAATGCGTGAGCTATGCCTGATTTGGAAGCCACAATATGCTGTGATGGCGACGGCTAAAGCTGCTCAAGAACTTTCCTTACAGTTGTCTGGGCTTAATCTTCGCACTGAAGTGTCATATGGCATTGATGCTATGTGTCATGTTGCCTCCATGGATGACGTTGATACAGTCATGGCTGCTATCGTTGGTGCTGCGGGCTTAGTGCCTACTATGGCAGCAGTTAAAGCAGGTAAACGAGTGTTACTTGCCAACAAAGAAGCGCTTGTTATGTCCGGCCAGTTGTTTATTGATGCTGTTGAACAATATGGTGCTGAACTTTTACCTGTCGATAGTGAACATAATGCTATCTTCCAGTGTCTACCTAGAGAGGTGCAGTCTCAGCTAGGTCGCTGTGATCTCACTTCAAATGGGGTGTCTCACATTTTGCTGACAGGCTCCGGTGGTCCATTTCGCTATAGTGATGTCAGCACGTTAGCAAGTGTTACTCCTGAGCAGGCGATTGCTCATCCAAACTGGTCTATGGGGCCTAAGATTTCCGTTGATTCTGCAACCATGATGAATAAAGGTTTGGAGTATATTGAAGCTAAATGGTTGTTTAACGCTTCAAGAGAGCAGCTTAAAGTGTTGATTCACCCTCAGTCGGTAATTCATTCCATGGTGCAGTTTAAAGATGGTTCCGTGATAGCACAGATGGGTGAACCAGACATGGCAACGCCAATCGCGTACACTATGGCTTATCCACATCGAGTTAGTGCGAGTGTAAAACCTCTGGACTTCACTCGTTTAAGTGAGCTGACATTTATGGACGTGGATTATCAACGATACCCTTGTTTGAAATTGGCTATTGATGCTTGTTATGAAGGACAACATGCAACAACATCATTAAATGCGGCAAATGAGATAGCAGTGGAGGCGTTCCTGAAAGGGCAAATCCGCTTTACCGATATTGCAGTGATTAATGAACGTGTGTTGGCACAAGCATGTGGCTCTAATAACCAGCTACATTCCTACGACTTGGAAAGCTTACTAGAGCTAGATACAATGGCTCGCAAGCTAGCTAACCAAGCACTTAAAGAGCGTATATTATGAGTGGCATTTTGTGGAACTTTGTCTCCTTTATCGTTGCCCTTGGCATATTAGTCGCGGTGCATGAATTTGGACACTTCTGGGTTGCCAGAAAGTGTGGCGTCAAAGTCGAAAAATTTTCTATTGGTTTCGGTAAATCCATCTGGAGCAAAATCGGCAAAGATGGTACGGAATACAGCATCTCAATGATACCACTGGGTGGCTTCGTTAAAATGCTTGATGGGCGTGTGGACGACGTGCCTGCTGATCAGCAGTGCTATGCATTTGATAAAAAGCCACTTTGGAAACGTTCTGCTATCGTTGCTGCCGGTCCAGCATTTAACTTTTTCTTTGCGATTTTTGCCTACTGGCTGGTTTTCCTCGTCGGGGTCCCATCAGTTAAGCCTGTTATTGGCGAAGTTGTTCCTCATTCCATTTCAGCTCAAGCTGGTCTTGAGTCTGGTATGCAAATTAAATCCGTTGCGGGTGTCGAAACACTGAATTGGGAATCGGTCAACATGGGCTTGATCGACCATATCGGTGATAAGCAATTGGTAATGTCTGTAACATCTCAGGAAGGTGTTGGATTCGACGAAATTAAAACTTTAGACCTGTCAGAATGGAACTTTGATCCAGAATCAGAGTCTGCTATGGAGGCCTTAGGCTTTAAACCTTATACCCCTGAAATCTATATGTCTTTACAGAGTGTATCCGAAGGGGGGGCAGGTCAGCTTGCTGGTCTTGAGGTTGGTGATGTTCTGACGCACATTGATGGTAATGCTATCAATGACTGGCAGCAGGTTGTAACGGCTATCCAAAACAGCCCTGACAAGCCACTTCAATTGAAAGTTGAACGACAAGGTGAAGAGTTATCTCTGGTTTTAACTCCTCAGGCAAAGAATGTTGCTCAAGGGAAAGTGATTGGCTTTGCTGGTATCGCACCTGAAGTCGCAGAATGGCCTGAAAATTATCGCTTTGATCTCCAATATGGTGTATTTGAATCGGTTGGTAAAGCGGTCGAAAAAACAGGGCAAGTTATTGGTTTAACCGTCAATATGTTGAAGAAACTTATTGTTGGTGATGTTGGTCTGAATAACCTAAGCGGCCCAATTTCGATTGCCAAAGGCGCAGGAACGACAGCCGATTACGGCTTGGTTTACTTCTTGGGCTTCTTAGCACTGATTAGTGTGAATTTAGGGATTATAAATTTGGTGCCACTACCGATGTTAGATGGCGGACACCTATTATTTTTTGCTATTGAGGGAATTACCCGTCGCCCGGTACCAGAAAAAGTACAAGAAATGGGCTATCGAATTGGTGGGGCAATTATTTTCTCCTTAATGGCCGTGGCATTATTTAACGATTTTACTCGCCTGTGATTGATTAGCATTAGGCAAAAGCTGTAGTAAGGAATAATTCAAATACATATGGCAATGAAAAAGATCCTTTTCGCGACACTGCTCGCAACCAGCGTGTCGGCGAACAGTGCCGAAAATTTTGTTGTACAGGACATTCAGATCAACGGATTGCAACGTGTGGCACTTGGTGCAGCTTTGTTGAAAATGCCAGTTCGTATCGGTGATTCTGTCGACTCTCAAGATGTTGCAGGGATTATCAAAGCGTTATACGCATCTGGTAACTTTGAGGATGTTAAAGTTCTAAGGGACGGTGATGTGCTGGTTGTTGAGGTGAAAGAACGCCCGACGATAGCAACGGTCTCTTTCTCTGGTAACAAGGCAATCAAAGAAGAGCAGCTTCAACAAAACCTCGATGCTTCAGGTATTCGTGTGGGTGAAGCATTAGATCGCACAACGTTAAGCAACATTGAAAAAGGTCTTGAAGACTTTTACTACAGTGTTGGTAAGTACAACGCGACCGTTCAGGCTGTTGTTACACCGTTGCCGCGTAATCGCGCTGATTTGAAGTTTGTTTTTACCGAAGGTGTGTCTGCAAAAATTCAACAGATCAACTTTATCGGTAACGAAGTCTTTTCTGACGAAGAGCTTTTGTCTCGTTTTAACCTCAATGTGGATGTCGCATGGTGGAACTTCCTTTCTGATGATAAGTATCAGAAGCAGGTTTTAGCAGGTGATATTGAGGCTCTTCGTTCCTACTATCTTGATCGCGGTTACTTAAAGTTTCAGGTTGAATCGACCAATGTTTCTATCTCTCCAGATAAGAAAGGTGTCTATATCACGTTGAACTTGACTGAAGGTGAACCTTATACGGTCAAGGGCGTAAAATTCCGTGGTGAACTTATCGGCAAAGAAGATGAGTTCAATGCCCTGATTCCGTTTGAAGATGGCGAAACCTATAACGGCTCTGCCGTTACTCAGCTTGAAGAGGGCGTAAAACGTGTTCTTGGTGAGGCGGGGTATGCATATCCTCAAGTTCGTACGATTCCAGAGTTTAATGACGAAACCAAAGAAGTCTCCCTAGTTGTCAACGTAGAAGCTGGCAAGCGTATTTATGTACGCGACATTCGCTTTGTTGGTAACAATGCGACTCGTGACGAAGTACTTCGTCGTGAAATGCGTCAAATGGAAGGCAGTTGGTTAAGTTCGAAAGCGATAGATACGGGTAAAGCGCGTTTGAGCCGTTTAGGTTTCTTCGAAACTGTAGATGTACAAACCGTTCGAGTTCCGGGCAGCGAAGACCAAGTTGACCTTGTTTATAACGTTAAAGAAGCCAACTCTGGTAGCGTAAACTTTGGTATTGGTTACGGTACTGAATCGGGTGTGAGTTTCCAAGTCGGTCTGCAACAAGACAACTTCCTAGGTACGGGTAACCGCGTTGGTATCAGCGCAATGACCAACGATTACCAAAAGAACGTCACATTAGAGTACCGCGACCCATACTGGAACCTCGATGGTGTGAGCTTGGGTGGTAAAGTTTTTTACAACCAGTTTGAAGCGTCGGAAGCGGGTATTGTTGACTATACCAATGAAAGTTACGGTACCAACCTGACTTGGGGTTTCCCGTTCGATGAACTAAACCGCTTTGAGTTTGGTATCGGCTACACCCATAATAAGCTCGGTAACTTGTCTCCTTACTTGCAGGTTGAGCGCTTCCTGATTGCACAGGCAAGTAATGTCGATAGCGATGGCAGCTTGGTAACAAATGACTTTGATATCAACCTATCATGGACGCGTAATAACCTGAATAAAGGTTATTTCCCAACCGCGGGTAACTATCAACGTGCTTTTTATAAAATGACCGTACCTGGCTCTGACGCACAGTTCTTTAAACTGCAGTATGATGTTCGCCAATATTTCCCATTAACCAAGAAACATGAGTTTGCGTTGTTGCTTCGCGGTCGATTGGGTTATGGTAATGGTTATGGTCAGACGGATGGTAACGACAACTTGTATCCATTCTATGAAAACTTCTATGCGGGTGGTTTCACCAGTTTAAGAGGTTTTGGGTCAAACTCCGCTGGCCCGAAAGCCGTTTATCGTGATTATTCGAGCTCCAATAATGGTTCGGATATTGCCTCTGATGAATCTGTTGGTGGTAACGCGATCGCATTAGGTAGTATCGAGTTAATCGTTCCAACGCCATTTGCATCGGATGAAGCGCGTAGCCAAATTCGCACCAGTATTTTCTTCGATATGGCAAGTGTCTGGGATACTGAGTTTGACTACCGTGATGGCGGCGCAGATTATGGTAACGAGTACTACTATGATTACTCAGATCCAACCAATTATCGTTCATCTTACGGTGTTGCATTACAATGGATGTCACCGATGGGCCCACTGGTGTTCTCGTTGGCTAAGCCGATAAAAATTTACGAAGGGGATGATGAAGAGTTCTTCACATTCACCATCGGTAAAACGTTCTAATAGAGGAAAGTATTTTGAAAAATATGATGAAAGCTGCTGGTGTTAGTCTTCTTGTTCTTAGCTCATCAATGTTCGCAAATGCAGCTGAAGCAGCGCAAAAAGTCGGTTACATCAATACTGCGCAAGTATTCCAAGCACTGCCACAACGTGAAGTTGTGCTGCAAAAAATGAAAGCTGAGTTTGAAGACAAAGCAGCAGAGCTTCAAAGCATTCAAGCGCAAGCTAAAACCAAAATTGAAAAACTGAAGCGTGACTCTTCTCTGATGAGCCAAGATGAAGTTGAAAAACTGCGTATCGAAATTGGTCAGTTGGACAGCACTTATAAAATCAAAGCTCAAGCACTGGACAAAGCGTCTGCTCAACGTGAAGCGGAAGAAAAGCAAAAGCTATTCCACGTGATTCAGGAAGCTGTGAAGAAAGTAGCAGAGAAAGAAGGTTACGATATGATCATTGATATCAGCGCTATGCAATACGGAAAGCCTGAGTTCAATATTTCAGAAAAAGTAATTAAATCAATCAAATAACTAGCTCTTATAGACAAAAGCATTTAAACATGAAAACACTGACTTTAGCTGAATTAGCAGCAATTACTGGCGGTGAGTTACACGGTGATAGCAATGCTGTTGTTCATCGTGTTGCACCAATGGACAGCGCACAAGAAGGTGATGTGACCTTTTTGTCGAATCCTAAATACAGCAAACACTTAGCTGAATCAAAAGCAACAGTGTTGATGGTGAAAGAGTCAGAGCGAGCGCTGTGTTCGTCGAATGTGTTGGTTGTTGCTGACCCTTACGTTGCCTTCGCTAAGGTAGCTCAAGCGTTAGATTTGACGCCTGCACCGGCTGAAAATGGTGTGGCTGCAAGTGCCGTTGTCGCTGCAGACGTAGTTATGGGTACTAACGTTTCTATCGGTGCCAATGCTGTGGTCGAGTCAGGTGTTGAGTTGGGTGACAACGTGGTGATTGGTGCTGGCTGCTTTATTGGCAAAAATGCCAAATTGGGCAACAACACCAAACTTTGGGCGAATGTCAGTGTTTACCATAGCGTTGAAATCGGTTCAGACTGCTTGATTCAATCAAGCACAGTGATTGGTTCTGATGGTTTTGGTTATGCGAATGAGCGTGGCGAATGGGTTAAGATCCCTCAAATTGGTTCTGTACGAATTGGTAACCGTGTTGAAATTGGTGCATGTACCACGATCGACCGTGGTGCTCTAGACGATACCGTGATCGAAGATAACGTGATCATCGATAACCAGATTCAAATCGCTCACAACGTGCACATCGGATATGGTACAGCCATGGCTGGTGGTACAGTTGTTGCCGGAAGCACTCACATTGGTAAGTACTGCATTATTGGTGGTGCAAGTGTTATTAACGGCCACATTACTATTGCTGATGGTGTCACCATCACGGGTATGGGCATGGTAATGCGCAGCATCGAAGAAAAAGGCATGTACTCGTCAGGTATTCCTTTACAGCCAAACAAAGAGTGGCGTAAGACTGCAACTCGTGTTCATCGTATTGATGAGATGAACAAGCGTCTTAAAGAAGTTGAAAAGCAATTAGCGCAAAAAAACGACGCTTAATGGCATATTTTACAGACCTTTGTCGATAAGGCTCGCAAAGTGCGAGTCTTTTTCTTCTATACTCAAGTGACCTCAAGATACAGGATTCAGAGCTTCATCAACGAGCTCAGTTCAAGATAAATAACGGTAGGAATGGTGTTCCCTTTCAACGTTATTTAGCGCAGAAATGGGCTCGTTGATGAGCTCCCGAAGGGCGAGTTTTATTCGCTCTTATGCTGCGTTACTGCTTTTCTACGTAGAATGGCTATGTATTCAAATCAGTGCCTTGCCTAAGAGCGAATAAATTCTCGCAGAACAAGCATCTTGAAGTCACTTGAGTATATAATGCCGAAAAGATTTTTTGAAAATTTAATGAATAGGAATATGACTTTGACGACTGAAAAGAAAACGATGAATATCACCGAAATTCAGGAGCTACTTCCTCATCGCTATCCGTTTTTGTTGATTGATCGCGTAACAGATTACGAAGAAGGCAAATATCTGGTTGGCCTTAAAAACGTTTCAGTAAATGAACCTCAGTTTACAGGTCATTTCCCGCAGCTACCGATTTTCCCTGGCGTACTTATTCTTGAAGCTATGGCTCAAGCTACGGGTTTGCTAGCGTTTAAGTCTTTTGGCTCATCGAAAGAAAATGAACTTTACTACTTCGCAAGTATCGATAATGCAAAATTCCGCAAGCCAGTTGTTCCGGGTGACCAACTGATTATCGAAGTAGAATTCTTGAAAGAACGTCGTGGTATCGCACTGTTTAATGGTGTCGCGAAAGTAGACGGTGAAGTTGTATGTTCTGCTGAACTAAAATGTGCACGTAGAGAGTTTTAAAATGATTCACGAATCAGCAAAAATTCATCCAAGCGCAGTGGTAGAAGAAGGTGCGGTGATTGGTGCAAACGTAACTGTTGGACCTTTTACTTACATCACTTCTGGCGTGAAAATTGGCGACAACACAGAAGTAATGTCGCACGTTGTTATCAAAGGTAATACGGTCATCGGCAAAGAAAACCGTATTTTTCCTCATGCTGTTATTGGCGAAGAAAACCAAGACAAGAAGTACGGCGGTGAAGATACTACGGTCGTTATCGGCGATCGCAATGTGATCCGCGAAGCGGTGCAAATTCATCGTGGTACAGTGCAAGACAAAGCGACCACTATAGTAGGTAATGACAACCTGCTTTGTGTTAACGCGCATATCGCACACGATGTGGTTGTTGGTAACCATACGCATATTGGTAACAACGCTATTTTGGGCGGCCATGTAACAGTCGAAGACTACGCTGGCGTAATGGCGCTATCTGCCATTCACCCATTCTGTAGTGTTGGTGCTTATGCTTACGTCGGTGGCTGTTCAGCGGTTGTTCAAGACGTGCCTGCATACGTACTTGCACAGGGTAACCACGCAACGCCTTTCGGCTTGAACCTAGTAGGTTTAAAACGTAACGGTTTTGAAAAATCGGAGATTCGCGCCATTCAAAAAGCGTACAAAGAGATCTACCGCTCAGGCAAAACGCAAGCAGAAGTGTTGCCAGTGTTGAAAGAGATTGCGCAAGAGTGGCCTGCTGTAGAACGTTTCATTTCCATTTTGGAAACGACGGAACGTGGCATCATTCGTTAATTTGCGATTGAACTGACGATTGGAAAAGATCGCAGCTTAAATGCTGCGGTCTTTTTGTGTTTTAAGGCTAGCGATATTCATTTGCTATGCTCACATTCTTCCATAATTTAAGGCTAAAAGTATGTCTGAAGCGAGAAAGCCGCTGCGCGTAGGTATTGTTGCCGGAGAGATGTCTGGTGATACGTTAGGTGAAGGCTTTATCAAAGCAATTAAGCAGCAATACCCAGACGCAGAGTTTGTCGGTATTGGCGGTCCGAAAATGATAGCTCAAGGGTGTGAGTCGCTCTTTGATATGGAAGAGTTGTCTGTAATGGGCTTAGTTGAGGTGCTTGGTCGCTTATCTCGTCTACTGAAAGTCAAAGCCGAATTGGTTAAATACTTTACCTCTAATCCGCCAGATGTGTTTGTGGGCATCGATGCGCCAGACTTTAATTTGCGCCTTGAGTTGGACCTCAAAAATGCGGGTATCAAGACTGTGCATTATGTCAGCCCTTCTGTTTGGGCTTGGCGCCAAAAACGTATTTTTAAAATTGAAGCGGCGACCAATCTTGTTTTAGCATTTCTACCGTTTGAAAAAGCCTTTTACGATAAGTTTAATGTCCCTTGTGAATTTATCGGGCACACGTTGGCAGACTCGATTCCGTTGCAAAATGATAAATTACCCGCACAGCAACTTCTTGGACTTGATCCAACACGCCGTTGGTTAGCTGTATTGCCGGGGAGTCGTGGTGGTGAGATGAAAATGCTCGCACAACCATTTATCGAAACCTGTCAAAAACTGCGTGATAAATACCCTGATCTTGGTTTCGTTGTTGCCTTAGTCAATCAGAAGCGTCGTGAGCAGTTCGAAGCCGCTTGGAAAGAGACGGCTCCAGAACTCGATTTTGTATTAGTGGACGATACTGCGCGCAATGTCATTACCGCTTCAGATGCAGTGCTATTGGCTTCAGGTACAGTGGCGTTGGAATGTATGCTTTTAAAACGTCCTATGGTTGTCGGTTACCGCGTTAATGCATTAACGTATTTCTTGGCGAAGCGATTAGTGAAAACACCTTATGTGTCACTGCCGAACATATTAGCCGAGCAAGAGTTGGTGAAAGAATTGCTGCAAGACGAGTGTACCGTAGAAAACTTGGTGCATCATGTAAGCCAACTTTTGGATGGTAACAATCAAGCGATGCTGGAAAAATTTGCCGAAATGCATCAATGGATTCGAAAAGGTGCAGATGAACAAGCTGCTCACGCTGTGCTGAAATTAATAGAGAAAGCGTAATTATGTCGACAAAAAAGACTTCAGCGAAGAAGCCTGCTCAAGAGTTACCTCCGTTTGAAGTACCACAAGGCTATCAGTTGATTGCTGGTGTGGATGAAGTAGGAAGAGGGCCACTCGTTGGAGATGTGGTGACCGCCGCTGTGATTTTAGATCCTAACAACCCTATTGAAGGCTTGAATGATTCTAAAAAACTGAGCGAGAAAAAACGCCTCGCGCTTTTACCTGAAATTAAAGAAAAAGCTCTCGCTTGGTCAGTAGGGCGCTGTAGTCCAAAAGAAATTGACCAATTGAATATATTCCAAGCCACTATGGTTGCTATGCAACGTGCGGTTGAAGGTTTGGGCATTAAGCCTGATTTAGTTCTGATTGATGGTAATAAAGTGCCTCAGTTACCGATGGACGCGATTGCCGTTGTCAAAGGTGACTTACGAGTGGCGCAGATCAGTGCCGCTTCAATCATTGCAAAAGTCGTTCGCGATCAGGAAATGGAACTGTTAGACAAAGAGTTCCCGCAGTTCGGTTTTGCTAAACACAAAGGCTATCCAACCAAAGCGCATTTCGAGGCGATTGAACAACACGGTGTGATTGAGCAACACCGCAGAAGTTTTGGACCCGTTAAACGCGTGTTAGGCTTGGAATAAGCCCTGCAATACGTTTGGTATTGACGTAGAATAGCCCCCAATAAAAGCGAATATTGAGTATCTAGGACAGAATTGAATGTCAGACCCTAAGTTTATCCACTTACGTATTCACAGTGATTTCTCCATGGTTGACGGCCTGTCAAAAGTGCCTCCTTTGGTTAAAAAAGTGGCTGAAATGGGCATGCCAGCGATGGCATTAACCGACTTTACCAACTTGTGTGGCTTAGTTAAGTTCTACGGGACCGCACACAACTGCGGCGTGAAACCTATCATAGGTGCGGATTTCGCCATGCGCTCAGAAGAGTTTGGTGATGAGCTGACCCGAATTACTATCTTGGCGAAAAATAATGTTGGCTATAAAAATCTGACGCTTCTTATATCAGAAGCTTATCTGCGTGGTCATGTTCAACACCAACCTGTGATTGATAAAGAGTGGTTAATCAAACATGCGGAAGGTTTGATTATTTTATCCGGAGCCAAACAGGGTGAGATAGGTAAAGCTCTACTTAAAGGTAACCAACCACTGGTTGATAAGTGCGTAGAGTTCTATCAAACCTACTTCGCTGACCATTTCTATATTGAGTTGATAAGAACAAGCCGTGCGGATGAAGAAAGCTATCTTCACTTTGCATTGGAAGTGGCGGAAAAAGAAGGACTACCTGTTGTTGCTACGAACGAAGTGGTGTTCCTGACAGAAGAGTTCTTTGATGCACACGAAATTCGCGTGGCTATACACGATGGCTATACATTAGAAGACCCGCGCAGACCGAAACTTTATAGCCCACAGCAATATTTACGTTCTGAAGACGAAATGTGTGAGCTGTTTGCTGATATCCCAGAAGCACTGCAAAACACGGTCGAAATAGCCAAGCGTTGTAATGTTACTGTTCGGTTGGGTGAATACTTTCTTCCTGCATTCCCAACAGAAGGGATGCTGGAAACTGAATATCTGGTTAAAAAATCAGAAGAAGGTTTGGAAGATCGTCTGGAGTTCTTGTTTCCTGATCCAGAAGTTAGAGCTCAGCGCCGTCCTGAATACGATGAACGCCTGAAAGTTGAGCTTGAAGTAATCAACAATATGGGGTTCCCAGGTTACTTCCTGATCGTAATGGAGTTCATCCAATGGTCCAAAGATAACGATATTCCGGTAGGGCCGGGTCGTGGTTCTGGTGCAGGCTCTTTGGTGGCTTACGCCCTGAAAATTACAGACTTGGATCCGCTTGAGTACGATTTGCTGTTCGAACGTTTCTTGAACCCAGAACGTGTATCCATGCCCGATTTCGACGTCGACTTCTGTATGGATAAGCGTGACCAAGTTATTGATCACGTGGCAGAAATGTATGGTCGTGATGCGGTATCACAGATCATCACTTTCGGTACTATGGCGGCAAAAGCGGTTATCCGCGATGTGGGGCGTGTCCTTGGTCACCCGTTTGGCTTTGTCGATCGTATCTCAAAACTTATTCCGCCAGATCCCGGTATGACGCTGGAAAAAGCCTTCAAGGCTGAACCCGCACTTCCTGAGTTATATAACTCAGATGAAGATGTCAAAGAGCTGATTGATAAATGCCGAATCCTAGAAGGTTGTACTCGAAATGCTGGTAAGCATGCTGGTGGCGTAGTCATTTCGCCAACCACAATTACTGATTTTGCACCTATCTACGCAGATTCAGAAGGCCATTTCCCTGTTACTCAATTTGATAAGAATGACGTTGAAACCGCTGGTCTGGTTAAGTTCGACTTCTTGGGTCTACGAACCTTAACTATCATTGACTGGGCATTGGGCTTGATTAACCCTCGAATGGAGAGAGAAGGTAAAGAGCCTGTTCGTATCGAGTCTATTCCGTTAGATGATCCTGCGTCCTTCCGAGTGCTGCAGAATTCAGAAACCACTGCGGTATTCCAGCTTGAATCTCGCGGTATGAAGGATTTGATCAAGCGTCTTCAGCCTGACTGTTTCGAAGATATCATCGCATTGGTGGCACTGTTCCGTCCGGGTCCGTTGCAATCAGGCATGGTAGATAACTTTATCGACCGTAAACACGGCCGTGAGGCGATCTCCTATCCGGATGAAACTTGGCAGCATGAATCTCTCAAAGAGACGCTTGAACCAACCTACGGCATTATCTTGTATCAAGAACAGGTAATGCAGATAGCCCAGATCCTTGCTGGTTATACTCTTGGTGGCGCAGATATGTTGCGTCGTGCAATGGGTAAGAAAAAGCCAGAAGAGATGGCAAAGCAGCGTGCAGTCTTTGAAGCGGGAGCGATCAAAAACGGCGTTGATGGCGAATTGTCGATGAAAATCTTCGATCTTGTAGAGAAATTCGCTGGATATGGCTTTAACAAATCGCACTCGGCAGCCTATGCTTTAGTATCGTATCAAACACTATGGCTGAAAACGCACTTCCCTGCGGAGTTCATGGCAGCGGTAATGACCGCTGATATGGATAACACAGAAAAAGTCGTTGGCTTGGTGGATGAATGTATACGCATGGGGCTGAAAGTACTTCCGCCAGATATTAACTCTGGCTTATACCGCTTTAATGTCGATGAAACAGGTGCCATCGTGTATGGTATCGGTGCGATTAAAGGGGTGGGTGAAGGCCCAATCGAAGCGATACAAGAAGCACGTGCTAAAGGTGGTTACTTCAAAGACCTGTTTGATTTCTGTGCTCGTATTGATTTGAAAAAGGTCAATAAGCGTGTAATTGAAAAGCTGATTTTAGCGGGTGCTTTGGATCGTTTAGGCCCACACCGCGCTGCTATGATGGCGTCACTGAACGATGCGGTGAAATCGGCAAGCCAACACCATCAGGCTGAAGCGTTTGGTCAGGCAGATATGTTTGGTGTATTGACGGATGCTCCGGAAGAAGTCGAACAGAAATATACCCAAGTCCCTGAGTGGCCAGAAAAAGTTTGGCTAGAAGGTGAGCGTGAAACTTTGGGGCTTTATTTGACAGGCCACCCAATTAACGCCTATCTGAAGGAACTTAATCGTTATACTAGCTGTCGTTTAAATGAAGCGACGCCAACGCGCCGTGATCAATCGATTACAGTGGCTGGTTTAGTCATTGCAGCGCGAGTGATGACGACTAAGCGCGGAACCCGAATTGGTCTGATGACTTTGGATGACCGTTCCGGTCGCATGGAGGTGATGTTATTCTCTGATGCGCTTGAACGGTATGCAGAATTGTTAGAAAAAGATAAAATTTTGGTGATTTCCGGACAGGTCAGCTTTGATGACTTCAACGGTGGCCTTAAAATGTCGGCGCGCGAAGTCATGGACATGGGCAGCGCACGTGAAAAATATGCCCGTGGCTTATCAATATCGATAGAGCAATCTCAAATTGATGAGCAGTTTTTTGAGCGTTTTAGTGAAATACTTACGCCTCACCGAGCAGGAACGGTTCCTGTCAATGTATACTACCAGCGCCCTGATGCGCGAGCGCGTCTAGTACTTGGTACAGAATGGCGTGTCACACCTAGCGATACATTGTTAGACGAATTGCAACAGCTACTTGGCAATGATCAGGTAGAACTTGAATTTAACTAAAATTCAGCGACGCCAAGGGCAAGCTGAGTAAAAAAGGATAGGTAGATGAGCCTAAATTTTCTAGATTTTGAAAAACCAATTGCCGAACTTGAAGCTAAAATTCAGGCACTGCGTGACATGTCTCGTCACGGTGGTAACGACTCAGTTGACCTCGACAAAGAAATTGCACAACTAGAAAAGAAAAGCTTAGAGCTGAAAAAGAAAATTTTTGGCGACTTAGGTGCATGGCAAGTAGCGCAATTGGCGCGTCATCCAAAGCGTCCTTACACGCTTGATTATATTGAACATGTCTTCACTGAGTTTGATGAACTAGCGGGTGACCGCGCTTTTGCAGATGACAAAGCTATCGTTGGTGGTATCGCTCGTTTAGAAGACCGTCCTGTGATGATTATTGGTCATCAAAAAGGTCGCGAAACTCGTGAGAAAGTAAAACGTAACTTCGGTATGCCAAAGCCTGAAGGTTACCGTAAGGCACTGCGTTTGATGGAAATGGCTGAGCGTTTTAACATGCCAATCATTACTTTTATTGACACTGCTGGTGCATACCCAGGTGTTGGTGCAGAAGAGCGTGGTCAGTCTGAAGCTATCGCTAAAAACCTCAAAGTGATGTCAGGTTTGAAAGTACCTGTTATCTGTAACGTTGTCGGTGAAGGCGGTTCTGGTGGTGCACTGGCTATCGGTGTGGGTGATTACGTAAACATGCTTCAATACTCTACGTATTCAGTAATTTCTCCAGAAGGTTGTGCATCAATCTTATGGCGTGATTCAGATAAAGCACCACAAGCTGCTGAAGCTATGGGGCTGGTTGCTCCTCGCTTGAAAGAGCTAGAACTGATTGATGAAATCATTGAAGAGCCTCTAGGTGGTGCGCATCGTAACCACGAAGAGACGGCTGCGAACATGAAAGCAACACTACTACGTCAGTTAGCGGATCTAGAAATTCTGGATACAGATTCTCTACTTGAGCGCCGCTACCAACGTCTACTGAGCTACGGTTACTGCTAATCGCTGCTCTGAACAAGTAACAACTAAAGCTGATTGTTTTGCTAAAGGGTTGGATTCATTCCAACCCTTTTTGTTTATCTGGCTTAACGTTACACTTAACCCCAGTTTCTTATTGATAGCCTTACTGGTTGATAAACCTACTATGCTCGATTTGTACTCTCACTTTTGCCAACAGTTGAATGCATACTCTTCCCGCCGTTTTGTACTCGCTTTGAGTGGTGGTGTTGATTCTCGTGTTCTGTTGTCGCTGCTCGCACGTTTTCGCGATGAATTCGGCGCATCAATTGCGGCGGTACATGTTCATCATGGTTTGAGCAGCAATGCAGATCATTGGGCTGAGTGTTGTCAGGCATGGTGCGATGACTCTGCTATCCCTTTGACTGTAGAACGAGTGCATCTGGATACTCAATGCGGAGAGAGTATTGAAAAGCTTGCTCGCGATGCTCGCTATGCGGTGTTAGCTAAACATGTGCAAGCGAATGATGTACTGCTTTTAGGTCAGCACGCAGATGATCAGATAGAGACTTTTTTACTCGCCCTTAAACGAGGGAGTGGGCCAAAAGGTTTGGCTTCTATGGCTCCTTCTGCGCCATTTTCAAACGGTTTGATGTTACGACCGCTATTGAGTGTCAAACGCGCTGATATAGAGGCTTTTGCGGCGAAGAATCATCTAACTTGGGTAACCGATGAAAGTAATGATGATGTTCGCTACGAGCGCAATTTCATTCGTCACCAAGTCACACCTATTCTCAGTCAGCGTTGGCCATCGATTCACCAAGCAGTTCAACGTAGTGCGGAGTTGTGTGCTGAGCAACAAGCTTTGCTTGATGAACTCTTACGAGATGAACTTGTACAAGCACTTCATTATGATGGAAGTTTGAAACTAGATACATTGAGCGCGAAAAGTGATGGTGTACGTCGGCAAATCATCCGCCAATGGTTGGCTAATCATCAAATGGTGATGCCAAGCCGTAAACATACAGAGATGATTTGGCAGGAAGTCGCTTTGGCCACTGCTGATGCTAATCCAAAACTGAAACTTGGCGAGCGAGAGATCCGCCGTTTTGATAATCGTCTATATTGTGTTGAAGAGAGTCGAGATATATCAGACTGGAAAAGCCCAATTTTGCTTGAACAAAATCTGCCATTGCCCGATGGCTTAGGTGTTTTGAATCTTACTCAGTATAAGGGTGAAATTCGACTGCCAGAAAGGGTGGAAGATTTGTGGGTGAGCTTTAATCCAGAAGGATTAAGTGCATGTCCGGTAGGAAGGATCGGCTCAAGAAAGTTGAAAAAGCTCTTTCAGGAATACGGTGTGCCGAGTTGGCTAAGACGCCGGACGCCGATACTCATGTATCAAGATAAAGTGGTTGCGGTGGCAAATTTGTTTGTTGATCGTGATTTCAGTGGGCAAGATTGCACGCTGGTTTGGGACAAGCGTTAATTTTCGTGCCAGAATTAACCCTAGTAGTAGCAGTGATATAAAAAGAAAATTCAATAACATAAGGAAGAGCAATGAATAAATTAGCATTGAGTGTTGTTTTAGGTCTTGGACTTCTAGCGGGTAATGCAGTCGCTGGAGATGTGGCTGCTGGTAAAGCAAAATCAGCGGTGTGTGCAGCGTGTCATGGTGCGGATGGTATTGCGGTTATTCCGGGATATCCAAACCTCAAAGGACAAAGTGAACAATACATAGTGTCTTCTATTAAAGCTTATAAAGCGGGTCAGCGTACTGGTGGACTTGCACCTGTAATGCAAGCACAAGCTTCTATGTTGAACGATGCAGATATTGCTAACTTAGCCGCTTACTATGCAAGTTTGAAGTAAGTATAAAGCGACTTAATTATTTGATTGTTTTCAAGGGCTAGCGGATAATGCCGAGCATTGATACAAGTTTAAGGGATGAACATGAAAAAAATTGAAGCCATTATTAAGCCATTTAAACTCGATGATGTTCGTGAAGCGTTAGCTGAAGTGGGTATTACGGGTATGACGGTATCCGAAGTCAAAGGCTTTGGTCGTCAAAAAGGTCACACGGAACTGTATCGTGGCGCTGAATACATGGTCGACTTCTTGCCAAAAGTGAAGTTGGAAATTGTTGTTAACGAAGATGTTGTTGACCAATGTGTCGATACTATTATCGAAACTGCACAAACAGGCAAAATTGGTGATGGTAAAATTTTCATTACTGATGTCGAGCGTGTTATCCGTATTCGTACTGGCGAAGAAGACGAAGACGCAGTTTAGAAAAAAGGAGCGAACGCTCCTTTTTTTACATCTCATCGCAGATGAAATTCAGATATCTTCTTTCCTCCACCAAGATTTTTACGCCTAGCCTGTACTTGTTATGAAAAAGCGTTATTTGCTGTTATTTGGCTTATTGAGTTGTCTAGCGATAGTCTTCTCTGGTTATAAGCTGGTTTTTAACATTCCAGAACACCCTCAACTGATCACTGTCGGCGAAAACAGTGTCGGGCAACCATTAGTTTGTTTTCAGGACGACAAAGCTTTGCCTCTAGACCAGCAAGGTCAACTGGGCCTTCTAGTGTGGAATATCTATAAGCAGAACAGAGAGGGCTGGAGTGCTGAACTTACTCGCTTAAGTTCAGATGCGCAGTTACTACTGCTGCAAGAAGCCAGCCTTAACACAGGGTTAAAACAGTGGCTATCAGAGCAAGGGTGGGAAGGTAATCAAGTCAATGCTTTTAAAGTGATGGGGGAGTCTGCGGGAGTGATTAATCTGGCTCGGACGACACCTAACTTAGCCTGTGGTTATACAGAGATGGAACCTTGGTTACGACTTCCTAAATCGGGAATCTACGCTCGATATCCTCTCAGTAACGGGCAAGTGCTCGCGGTCGTGAATTTGCATGCTGTTAATTTCACTTATGGCACAGATGAATACCAACTTCAGTTACAGGCGTTAGCCAATGAATTGAGTCAGCATACAGGCCCTGTCATTGTTGCAGGAGACTTCAATAGCTGGAGTGAAGAGAGAATGACTGTGATGAAGCAGGTACTGACTTCTTTAGGGCTGAATGAGGTCGGTTTTTCTCCTGATAACCGAGTGCGGTTTATCAGCGGCCTAGCGTTGGACCATGTGTTTTATCGGGGCTTAAAGCTAGAAAATGCAAAAGCGCCCGAATCGGACGCTTCTGATCATAACCCTTTACTGCTTAGCTTTAGCTTATTGCAATAGTGATAGCCCAAATACCGTAGTAAGCAACCCAAGGCAGAGTAGCAATAACGATTGCCTGAGCGCGCTCTATTTGCGTCCAAGTAATGACCGCTGCATAACCGAGGAAAATATACCAAGGCAATAGCAGAGGGAATGAACTGGTAAAAGGTGACCAAGGGTTGGTTAACGGCAGCTTAATTAAGCCATTCACACTGTTGAGATCGGCTGCGTAGCTCATTACTTGTCCATGCTTTAACAGCATGCTTGCATAGCTGGCTAGATCGCCGATGACGGCTGGAAAAATGACAACTGAGCTTGCTGCAAACCATTTCCAGAAACCTAATTTTGTCGAGCCTTGACGGGTTGCAAGGTTAAACCAAAGCGCCAGAAGAATAATGGTCAGAGTTCGGCTCATAACGTCACTGATAATTTCACTCGCCAGTAAAGTATCAGCTTCCAGCAAGTGAATGAGATCAGGATTCGTCGCTTCCATCTGAGCGGATAAGCCAGCTTTAAGCCTTTCAAAATCGACGTTTGCGAAATAAGCTCCCCAGAATAGGAACGGAGTGATCAGCAGGACAATAAATGGCTGCCATCCCCATGCACTTCTTTCATACAGTGCAGCAAAGCAATCTTGAGGTGAACGGAATATATCCACCAGCATAATTAAAGGATTACTGGACGGGTTCATACACTAACCTTAGTGACATCGACATAGAGTTTTAGATTCTGACCTGGTTTCAGGTATTTGTTATTAGACAAGTCATTCCATTTCACTATGTCTGCTGTTTTCACTTTAAACTTGCTGGCTATTGCACTGAGTGTATCGCCGTTACGCACTTTATAGAAAACAGTGCGGATGATCGCGCCATCAGTGTTGTTTTTCCAAATCACCAGTTTCTGCCCGATACTCAAGGTATCTCTTGGCCCCATTCCGTTCCATTTAGCCAGAGAAGTGGTCGACACATTGTGTTTACGAGCGATTGTCCATAGGTTGTCACCTCTGGCAACAGTATGAGTCAGCTTGTATTTGCCTCTGGCAATAGATTGGGTTTTCTGCAGACGGTTATTAGCACTCAGAACATACGCTTTCTCATCTTTCACCGATGTTGGAATCATTAAATATTGTCCAACTCGGATAGCGTTGCCTGAAAGATTATTCGCAGTCTGAATCACTTTAGTTGTGGTGTTGTGATGTGCGGCAATCACACTTAGGCTGTCGCCACTTTTCACTTTGTATCGAACTAACTTCATTCCTTCTCCACGGTGCTTTGCTGCATTCGCTAGGAAGGTGTCTGCTTTATCGACTGGTAGAAGTAGTTGGAATGGACCGTTCGGTGCGGTAGCCCATTGATTGTATGCAGGGTTGTAGCTTTGAAGTTCTTTAACATCCAAGCCTGCATATTTTGCCGCGATAGCAAGATCCAGTTGTTCCTGAGGATCAACTAACTTCAGCACGGGCTTGTTGGCAATGGCAGGAAGTTGGATACCGTATTTTTCCTGATTAGCGATGATGTCAGCAAGTGCGAGTAGTTTTGGCACATAACCGCTGGTTTCTTCAGGTAAATCGAGTGAGAAGAAATCGATAGGTTTCCCTAAGCTTTTGTTCTTACGAATAGCACTGGAAACTCGACCGCCGCCACTATTATAAGCCGCGATTGCGTGTTGCCAGTCACCGTCGAAACGCTTACTTAAATTAGTTAAGTATGTCAGAGCTGCATCGGTTGAAGCATCAACATCGCGACGACCGTCGTACCAGAAGTTCTGCTCAAGGCCGTACATTTTTCCTGTTGCAGGCACAAACTGCCATAAACCTGCTGCGCTACCGTGTGAATAAGCAAAAGCATCAAACGCACTTTCTACAATTGGCAAAAGGGCTAGCTCAAGCGGTAAGCCTCTTTGCTCAATTTTCTCGGTAATTAGGTATAGGAATGGTTGTGCACGCTCAGCCACTTTTTGCAAATGGCTTGGATGTTTCAGGTACCAAGTGCGGTAGTAGTCGACCGATTTTTGCTTGGGAATACCCATAGTAAGTTGCATGGCAATGCGCTGCCAGACATCTTCTTGTTCTTGTGGCGTAATCACGACAGGTTCAACAACGCGTTCAACGGGTACTGGTTTCGAAGCTACCGTTGGCTTTTTCTTAGTGACTTGCTGTTGAGGCGTGTTTACTTCAACGTCGTTTTGTGTGGTTTGTTCTGCTGTCTGGTTAAGTTGGCACCCGGCCAATAAGAGAGCCAACAGACAGCTGGTTTTTACTCGCATGCAAAACAATCTTTTCAATAAATGGCTGGTGATAATACTTGTCTATTAATTACCCTGACAAGTGGCAAATTCCTAAAAATCGTTTTTCCATTCGCGTAATGCGGTAAATATTGATATAGGATCATTTTGTTTCGTGCGATTTGCTACCGACTTGATTACGCTCGCCTCTCTTGTACGCAAGAAGGGGTTTATCCATTTCTCTTTTCTTAGCGTGGTCGGAATGGTGGATTTGTTTTGAGCTCGAAGACGAATCACTTCATCACGATAAATTTGTAACTGTTCGTTATTTGGCTCAACAGCAATCGCAAAAGCAATGTTGTTCGCGGTGTATTCATGAGCGCAATACACTTCGGTCTCTTCTGGTAAGGCTAGAATTTTTTCTAACGAAGTAAACATTTGTTCCATGGTGCCTTCGAATACTCGTCCGCAACCACCAGAGAAAAGCACATCGCCACAAAACAGCTTGCCATCACCAGCATAGCCAATATGACCTAAAGTATGCCCCGGTAATCCCAGCACCCAGAAACGTTCATCAAACAACTCAATTTGGTCACCAGCGGTGACTTTTTGGGTCAAATAAGGAACAGGGTCATCACTTGGGCCAATGATTTCGATATTCGGATACTGCTTAGCAAGCTCGCGAATTCCGCCGATATGATCCTTATGATGGTGGGTAATTAATATTGTTTCTAACGTGAGATGGTGTTGTTCCAAATAAGCCAGAACAGGCGTGGCATCGCCCGGATCAACAACAGCGCAACGGTTGTCGCTATTTTGAATCAGCCAGATGTAATTATCGTTAAATGCAGGTATGCTTTTGATCTGTAACATGAGTTGTCTCCAGTCACCTTGGTGAAGCGGGTTAGCGATGAAACCAGCACGCAGCGAAAAAAAAATTGAGAAGCCTCATTCTTGGTCTCAATTGAAAAATGGTCAATGGGTTAGTGAGTCTATCCAAACACGGCTCGATGAGTGGTGCCCGAAACTCTTTGGTTATCATATGCTAAAACTGGGCGGCTTGAGTTGCGAGCTTGCCAGTTGTAACTGCAATATTCAACATCAAGTCCATTTGGACAAACAAAATCCATTGCATACAGTTATCGCCGATGATTTCGATTTGCCCTTCTTCGAAAAAAGCATCGATACAGCAATCCTTGCACATCAACTCGATTATAGTAGTGACCCGCACCGTATGTTGCGAGAAGTCGATAGAGTACTGATTGATGATGGCTACATTATTATCACGGGATTTAATCCGATCAGTTTCACGGGTCTTGCGAGCTTAATGCCGTGGCGCAAAAATAATTTGCCTTGGAGCGGTCGAATGTTCACGCCAAATCGAGTCAAGGACTGGCTAGGGCTGCTGAACTATCAGGTGATTGAGTGTGACCAATATGCACTGTTTCCGATGCAAAGGTACCGCACATTCTGGACTTGGTTGGAAAATGGCAGAGGGGATTTTGGATCAACGTTTTGTAGCTTGTATTTTATTGTTGCCCGTAAGCGTACCTATCCACTTAAACCGATTAAGCCACACTGGCGCTTGAAACGGCGGCTTTCTCCTGTTGGAGTAAACTACCGCATCAAACACGATGAAAATTAGCGGTTATTCGGGCTGATAACCTACATCTTCTTCTGTTGGGTTTTCAGCTGCCGCTCGTGCTAGTTCGTCACACATTTCGTTTTCTCTGTGTCCTGCATGACCTTTTACCCAATGCCAGTCAACTTGGTGACGAGCCGTTTCATGGTCAAGCGCTTGCCAGAGATCCGCATTTTTGACGGGTTTATTGGCAGAGGTTTTCCAATTGCGCTTTTTCCAGTTGTGGATCCACTGGGTGATACCTTGGCGCACGTACTGACTGTCCGTGGTGAGGATTACATGGCAAGATTCTTTGAGCGTTTGCAACGCAACAACGGCTGCAAGCATTTCCATGCGGTTGTTCGTGGTGAGCTTATAGCCTTTTGCTAGGGTCTTTTCGTTGTTCTTGTAGCGAAGAACAACACCATAACCGCCAGGGCCTGGGTTGCCTAAACACGATCCATCAGTGAAAATTTCCACCTGTTTCTTCATGATTTGATACTATTGGGTTACGCACACATTTGGCATAGTCTGACATATATATCCTTATGAATACTAGCAGCAATTCTGAATACGACCGCATTGTGGTTCTCGATACCGAAACCACGGGTATGAACCTAGAAGGCGGTCCACATTACGAAGGTCACCGAATCATTGAAATCGGTGCGGTGGAGATCGTCAATCGAAAACTCACCGGACGCCACTTTCACGTTTATCTAAAACCGGATAGACCTATTCAAGATGAAGCGGTTGAAGTTCACGGTATTACCGATGAATTCTTGGTTGATAAACCAGAATATCGTGACGTTCATGAAGAATTTCTAGAGTTTATTAAAGACACTGAATTGGTCGCACACAACGCGCCCTTCGACGTCGGTTTTATGGACTATGAATTTTCTAAGTTAGCTGGCTGTTCACTTAAAACCGCACAGATCTGCAAAATCACCGATACCCTTGCCATGGCGAAGAAAATCTTCCCCGGCAAGCGCAACAACTTGGACATTCTCTGTGAACGTTATGGCATAGATAACTCGCACCGAACGCTTCACGGCGCTTTGCTCGATGCTGAGATTCTTGCTGACGTTTATTTGTTGATGACTGGTGGGCAAACGTCACTTCAGTTTAACGCTGGCTCACAAACCGATGGCGAGAATGGTGCTGGATTGATTAAGCGAGTAGAAAGTGGACGAAAAGCGCTAAAGGTATTGATGGCTACCGCCGATGAAATAGAAGCGCATCAAGAACGTTTAGATTTAGTCGCGAAGAGTGGTTCTTGCCTTTGGCGTCAATAGTCTTTGGCGTCAGTAAGAGTGGTCTATTTTAGGAGATGATATGTTGAGGATTGGAATTGCTCTTTTGGGGCTCCTCTTGAGTTTGAATACTTTCGCTAGCCGTGAATCCTCACTTTCTTTGTTAGATAACCGATTTCGTGTTGATCCTACTATTACTCAAATAACGTTTGTCATTTACCGTGAGCAAGGTTCTCAGCCAGTAGTGTTGGTGCGCCCTGATGGTAGAAAGTATTACGCGACAAAAAATCCAGATAGTGTGCGTTGGTATCAAGAACCAACGATGGACATTATTTCTATCGACAACCCAATGCCAGGGCCTTGGCAAGCAATAGGTAAAGTGTCGCCTAAAAACAACGTAAAGCTTATTTCACATCTACAGCTGACCTCAGATACCTTTCCAACCCGAATTTATCAAGGCGAGGAAATGAAGTTCACGGCTCGCTTAACCTCAGATGGCAAACCTTTACTGCTCAAAGATTTCCTTGAAAGAGTGAATCTCAAAGTCACTTTTCGTAAATATATTGAAGATGAAGAGAACTTAGTAAAAGAGGCGCGACCTGTACCAACCGTGATTGGTGAGTTTGCTGATGATGGGCGAGATTTGGATGAAAAGCCCGGAGATGGCGTTTTTACGGTTAAGCTCAATATTACGCCGGAACCTGGCAAATATCGGGTGCGAATTACTTCTGGTAATGGTGTGTTTTTACGAGCGCTTGAACAGGAAGTGTTGGTATACCCATCGCCACTTACTTCGAGCTTTATTCAGTCGCGTGTCGCGAACGAACCTCATCAGGTTGTGATCAGTGGTGAACAGGGGATGATCGAGCCCGGCTCACTTGCTGCGCACATTCGCCATCAATCGCCTGATAATAAAGAGTTTCTTGTTGAAGGTATTGCCGAGCCTGAATCATTAAAGATGACGCTTACGGTTCCCTATGATGGAGATTTAGGTAACTACGCGTGGGAAGGTGGTGTTTATGCGACCGATCTGGCTTCTAAGCGCCCGCTTTATTTTCCGATTAAAGAGAGCACTTACAGTGTGGTTCAAGAGCTCGATCTTGAACAAGCTCGCTTGATGCAGGAGGAGGAAGCAGAGCAGCGCCGTAAAATCGCTCAAGAAGAGATGCTACAAAAGATTCGTGAAGAACGACGTACTCAATACATTATTTATATCGCCATCGGTAACGTGATTGTGATTATTCTGGCGCTGATAGGTTGGTTCTTTATGCGTAAGTTTAAAGCTCGTAAGGAAATGCTTCCTGAAATGCAGCTCAACATGCCAAAGAAATAACACAGAGCGGATAATAGAAAAGGGAGGTTAAACCTCCCTTTTTTACGTTTTAACTGATTTAATTTGTTGCTTAATTTTTATCTAAGCGACTTGTTCCAGTTTGGTTTTTGTCTTTTTTGCCGCAAGCTCCGACGGTGCGAAGTCATCAACATTAATGGTGTACAAGCGGTGGCTTTCAGCCTCGATTAAAAGCTCTGCTTCTTGTTCATTGATGATCTTGTTAGCTAACCCTTCTGCTGCAATCTTATCGAGTTGAGTGAATGGGTAACGTTTATCAAGCGCTTTACATACTTTATCGAAAATAGGTTCGGCTTGCAGGATAACGCTTAGTGCCAGTTCAATGCGACCTGCTGGGTTATGTGCTGTAGGTGCTAAATACTGGTTTCGGCCAAGGCGTGTACGTGTTGCGCTTGGTGTTTGAAGTATTTGCGCCAGTTTGCTGTCCAGTTTGTCGTTTGGCCCTTTACGAACTCGACCAAAAGGAAGAATTAAGACACGTAACACTTTGCCGATCACAGGGTTCGGGAAGTTAGCAAGAAACTCATCTATCGCCACTTCTGTTTGTTTTAAGCTGTCTTGCAATCCCCAGTGAACCAATGGCAAATCTTCAACCGGACGGTCATCGTTCTCAAAACGTTTCAGGGTTGCTGAGCTCATGTATAGCTGACTCAAAATATCACCCAGACGAGCAGATAAACGCTCTTTGCGTTTCAAAGAACCGCCCAAAACAGCCATAGATATGTCAGCTAAAAGCGCTAAGTTCGCACTGTAACGGTTTAGCTGCTGGTAGTAGCGTTGTGTTGCATCTTTAGTTGGCGAGTAAGAGCCGATACCATCGGTTAGACCTAACCAGATACTGCGGACTAAGTTGCTGGTGGTAAAACTAACGTGGCCTGCCAACGCGCTGTCAAACTGCTCAACAGCATTCGAACTTTCAGAGTGTGCGGCTTCCATCTCTTTCAATACATAAGGATGGCAGCGAATCGCGCCCTGACCAAAGATGATCATTGAACGAGTCAGAATGTTTGCGCCTTCCACAGTAATTGCAATTGGTGAGCCTTGATAACCTCTCGCCAAGAAGTTTGAAGGGCCTAAGCAGATACCTTTACCGCCGACAATGTCCATCGCATCAATAATTGAACGTTGACCACGATGGGTACAGTGGTATTTCACAATGGCAGAAATTACCGATGGCTTCTCACCAAGGTCGATACCTGCAACGGTCAAATTACTTGCCGCATCCATCACATACGCATTACCTGCCAAGCGTGCTAATGGCTCTTCAATACCTTCCATTTGACCTATAGGTTGTTTGAACTGACGACGAATACGCGCGTAAGCGCCAGTTGCCAAAGCCGCGCTTTTTGTACCGCCAGTTGAGTTTGACGGTAGAGTGATACCACGTCCAACCGAGAGACACTCAACCAACATTCTCCATCCTTGGCCTGCCATCTCTGGGCCACCGATAATGAAATCTAGCGGAACAAAGATGTCATTACCGCGAGTAGGACCATTCTGGAATGGAACGTTAAGCGGGAAGTGGCGGTTACCAATTTCCACACCTTTTAGATTGGTTGGGATAAGAGCACAAGTGATACCAATATTTTCTTTCTCACCAAGTAGGTGTTCTGGGTCTTGTAATTTGAAAGCTAATCCCAGAACGGTGGCGACTGGCGCAAGCGTAATGTAACGCTTGTTCCAAGTCAGTCTCATACCAAGAACTTCGTTGCCTTCCCATTGGCCTTTGCAGACAACGCCGAAATCCGGAATTGAACCAGCATCTGAACCTGCTTCTGGGCTGGTAAGAGCGAAACATGGGATCTCTTTACCTTGTGCAAGACGAGGTAGGTAGTAGTCTTGCTGTTCTTTAGTACCGTAGTGTTGCAGCAGTTCACCCGGACCTAATGAGTTAGGTACACCAACGGTTGAAGAAAGAACACCAGATACCCCAGTTAGCTTTTGAAGAACTAAAGATTGCGCATAAGCCGAAAACTCTAAGCCACCGTATTTTTTCTTAATGATCATGGCGAAGAATTTGTTGTCTTTCAGGTACTGCCAAACCTCTGGAGGAAGGTCGGCCAGTTCGTGAGTCACTTGATAGTCATTGACCATGGCACAGACTTTATTCACCGGACCTTCAAGAAAAGCGCGTTCTTCTTCACTTAACTGCGGCGCAGGAATGTCGTGCAATTGCTGCCAGTTTGGTTTGCCTTTGAACAGCTCTGCTTCCCACCATACCGTACCTGCATCTAACGCTTCTTTTTCTGTTTGCGACATAGCAGGAAGTACTTTTTTAAATACGGTTAACGCCTTTGCGCTAATGGCAGCTTGGCGAATAGAAGGAACAGTAAAAAGCGCGATTGCGGCCAAGTATAAGCTCCAGCCTACAACGCCCACAGGACCGAATAGGGAGAGCATCAGCATAGTGATGGTGAGTGCCGCGAGTGATACAAATAATGAAGTTCTGTGATACAAGCAAGCGCCAAGTACTGCAAAGAACCCTAATGTTGAGAGCAAGATGTCCATGTTAATGTCCTTATAGTCATGCTGTTTGTTATTTCGAGTTTTCAGCATTCATTTTTATGAGCTTTCTGAAGTTGTTAAAAGTGGTCTAACCAGTAAAGTGTAAATGAATTATTAATAAAATGTAAAACCATTAAATGTTCAAAAAGTGATCTAAGTAGAGTGAATAGTCTAAAGTGTGCGCTCTGATTCGATTCCAGAGAGATGAAAATTGTTCTCATAGTGCAATTATTGAGGCTTATCTATCGACAGAATCACAGGTTTGGGTAAACTCAATAGTGTCCTAGCTCTCAAAGAAGAGAGTTCATCTGCAAGCAGATTTAAGAAGAGAATAACTATGTATCAGGATCTAATTAGAAGTGAACTAACAGAAGCGGCTGAAGTGTTGAACAAGTTTTTGAGTGACGATCATAACATCGCTCAAATTGAAGCTGCTGCTAAGCTTATTGCTGATTCATTCAAACAAGGCGGTAAAGTGCTGTCTTGTGGTAATGGTGGCTCACACTGTGACGCAATGCATTTTGCTGAAGAGTTAACAGGTCGTTACCGTGAAAACCGCCCTGGTTACCCTGGTATCGCTATTTCTGATCCAAGTCATCTGTCATGCGTGAGTAACGACTTTGGTTATGATTTTGTTTTCTCTCGTTATGTTGAAGCGGTTGGCTCTGCGGGTGATGTGCTATTCGGTTTATCGACTTCTGGTAACTCTGGCAACATTTTAAAAGCAATCGAAGCTGCAAAAGCGAAAGGCATGAAGACTATCGCTCTTACTGGTAAAGACGGCGGCAAAATGGCAGGCATTGCGGATGTTGAAGTTCGCGTACCGCATTTTGGCTATGCTGATCGTATCCAAGAAGTACACATCAAAATTATCCACATCATTATTCAGCTTATTGAAAAAGAAATGGAATAAGTGATGTTTATCGAGCTGGTTTTTTATAACAAATAATAAAGGCCAGCTCGAAATATGATCGGTAGTCAGGAGTTTTAGGGTTGTAGTAGGAGAGAGAGTTAAGATGTGTGAATTGCTCGGAATGAGCGCCAATGTCCCGACTGATATTTGTTTTAGCTTTACTGGTTTGATTCAACGTGGCGGCAATACCGGACCACACAGAGATGGTTGGGGTATCACGTTTTATGAAGGTAAAGGCTTTCGAACATTTAAAGATCCCAATCCTAGTTACCAATCGAAGATTGCACAGTTAGTCCAGGAATACCCAATCAAAAGCTGCGCGGTGATAAGCCATATTCGCCAAGCTAATAGAGGCGGTGTCAATCTGGAGAATACGCACCCATTTACTCGTGAGTTGTGGGGGCGTTACTGGACTTTTGCTCACAATGGACAACTCATCGATTACCAAGATTTGCCAACCGGTCGTCATCGTCCTGTCGGAGAAACAGACAGTGAAGCCGCATTTTGCTGGTTACTCGATAAGTTAGAGAATCGCTATCCTGAACCACCGAAAGATATGCACGAGGTTTTTCGCTACATCTCTTTGCGTTGCGATGATCTGCGCGAGAAAGGTGTCTTTAATATGCTGTTGTCTGATGGTGAATATCTGATGACGTACTGCACCAATCATCTGTACTGGATCACTCGTCGAGCGCCATTTGGTCGAGCAGCTTTGCTTGATGAAGATATTGAAATCAACTTTCAGGAAGAAACGACACCGAATGATGTGGTTTCTGTGATTGCGACTCAACCTTTAACTGGAAATGAGCAGTGGCAAAGAATGAAGCCCGGTGAATTCAATATTTTCCACTATGGTGAACTGTTCGAAAGTAACAGTGCCGATTTATCCGATGTAGCATTTGCTGCGCCTAAGCCGGGAAACCAAGCGCCTACAGAGCCGCTTGAGTGAAAAGCTGAACATAAAAAACGAACATGAAAAAAGGGTTGATGCAGTATCAACCCTTTTTGCTAGCTTTAAATCTAAGCGTTAACTAGCATTTATTCGCTAGCATAACCGTGCATACCTAAAGGTTCGCCGTCTAAAAACGCTTTACCTTCAATCATCTCAAGTCTGCCTTCAACGAACCATTGTGTTACCAGAGGGTAGATTCGGTATTCCTGAGTTTGAACTCGGTCTGTTAGCGTTTCAACAGTATCTTCATCGAAGATAGGTACTTTCGCTTGCAGAATGACAGGGCCGCCATCGAGTTGTTCTGTCACAAAATGAACACTGGTGCCATGTTCTTCATCACCCGCGTGGATAGCACGCTGGTAAGTATTCAGACCTGGGTACTTAGGTAACAGTGAAGGGTGAATATTGATCATACGTCCTAAGTAGTGACGTACAAATTCACTACTCAGAATACGCATATAGCCCGCTAAAATTATAAGGTCAGGCTTATATTCATCAATTTGCTCCATCAGCGCATGGTCGTAAGCATCACGAGTCTCATACTCTTTTGGATCGACAAATACTGCCGCTGCACCTGCTTTTTTAGCTCGCTCTAAGCCATAAGCAGTTGCTTTATTCGAAAAAACAGCCGTTACTCTGCCTTCACTAATGCTTGACTCACAAGCATCGATGATCGCTTGTAAATTGGTACCATTTCCTGAAATTAAAACAACAATACTCTTCATGGATTAATTGATCTCTACTTGCTCTTCACCAGCTTGAGCTGCTGCAATTTCACCGATAACCCATGCGTTTTCGCCTTCAGCTTTTAGAAGGTTAACAGCGGCTTCAGCTTGATCTTGTGGAAGGGCAATGATTAGACCAACACCACAGTTAAATGTACGGTACATCTCGTGAGTATCTACGTTGCCTTTCTCTTGTAGCCATTTGAAGATTGCAGGCCATTCCCAGCTCTTACCATCAATAACTGCTTTGGTACCTTCAGGAAGTACGCGAGGGATGTTTTCCCAGAAGCCGCCGCCAGTGATGTGAGAAATAGCGTGAATGTCGTGTTCTGCAATCAGTTTAAGACCTGACTTGATGTAAATCTTAGTAGGCTCAAGAAGGTGTTCACCAATCGTTTTACCTTCAAGAAGTTCATTTTTGTCTGCAGCAGAAACTTCTAGGATTTTACGAACTAGAGAGTAACCGTTTGAGTGTGGACCACTAGAACCCACAGCAATCAGGGCATTACCCGCAGCAACTTTAGTACCGTCGATGATGTTTTCTTTTTCTACTACGCCGACACAAAAACCCGCTACGTCGTAATCTTCGCCTTCATACATTCCTGGCATTTCAGCAGTTTCACCACCGATTAGAGCACAGCCAGCTTGAACACAGCCATCAGCAATGCCAGAAACAACGTCCGCTGCTGTGTCTACGTCTAGCTTACCTGTTGCATAGTAATCTAGGAAAAACAGTGGTTCAGCACCTTGTACAATCAGGTCGTTTACACACATAGCCACTAAGTCGATACCAATGGTGTCGTGCTTTTTCATATCCAAAGCAAGACGAAGTTTGGTACCAACACCATCTGTACCAGAAACAAGTACAGGTTGTTTGTATTTGGTTGGAAGCTCGCACAATGCACCAAAGCCACCAATGCCACCCATTACCTCAGGGCGACGAGTACGCTTTACAGCACCTTTAATTCGTTCAACAAGTGCATTGCCTGCATCGATATCTACGCCAGCATCTTTGTAGCTAAGTGAAGTCTTGTTACCGCTCACGGGGAAGTTCCTCGGTCTAATTGGATATGAAAACGGCGCTATTCTACAGGGCTTAAAACAAAAAGGAAAACGTTTGCGTCAGTTTTTTATCGCGATTTTTGGTCGGTAAAGTTGAAAAAATAGGTGTATAATCCCGAGGTTTATTTAAATTGTGCCGGAGATGGAAATGAAAGTTGTTGAAGTTAAACACCCTCTTGTTAAACATAAACTAGGCTTGATGAGAGAAGGTGATATCAGCACTAAGCGTTTTCGTGAGTTAGCGACGGAAGTCGGTAGTCTATTAACTTACGAAGCAACTGCAGACTTTGAAACTGAGAAAGTGACCATTAATGGTTGGAACGGTCCTGTAGCGGTTGACCAAATTAAAGGTAAAAAAGTGACGGTAGTTCCAATCCTACGTGCTGGCTTAGGCATGATGGATGGCGTTCTAGAGCATATCCCAAGCGCTCGTATCAGTGTTGTAGGTATTTACCGTGATGAAGAAACTCTAGAGCCAGTACCATACTTCAACAAACTTGCTTCAAACATTGAAGAGCGTATCGCGCTAGTTGTTGACCCAATGCTGGCTACTGGCGGTTCAATGATCGCAACTATCGATCTGTTAAAAGAGAAAGGCTGTAACCAAATCAAGGTATTGGTTCTAGTTGCTGCACCAGAAGGTATTGAAGCGCTAGAAAAAGCTCACCCAGATGTTGAGCTTTACACTGCGGCGATTGATGAAAAATTGAATGACAAAGGTTACATCGTTCCGGGTCTTGGTGACGCTGGCGATAAGATTTTTGGTACTAAGTAACTTAAGTTATTGAAAATTAGGTTACTGAACAGAAAAGGGAGCTTAGGCTCCCTTTTCTGTTTTTGTCTTTTCTGTTTTTATTGAACTTCTTACTTCTTCAAACCTAAGGTTCCACCGACTCTAGGTGTGTTTGACGGCTTATTATTGCCTCTCACACTTTGCTGATTTGGTTTGCTATGTTGAGGTTTACCTTGCTGAGCTCTGCCTTGGCTGTCACTTCTTGCTTTGCCTTTCTTTGAGTTTGGCGCATGGCGGAAGGTATCAGCATTGTGACCTTGATAAGTTTTGTCTTTAGAAGAACTCGAGCTCTGGTTTCTGCGAGCTTTTGATTCTCGGTTTTCTTCTCGGCTATCGAACAGTTTCGCATCTGTCGCTTTACGGATATTGTGCCCTTTTGCGTCAACTTTTGATGCTTCTTCAGTACCCGTAGAATCCTCACACATCGCCAGAATCTCTGCTACTTCAGCGTCAGTCAGATAGCGCCATTTTCCGTTTGGAATACCATCCAAAGAAATATTCATAATACGCACACGGCGCAGTTTAAATACTTCATACCCTAGGGCTTCACACATACGACGAATTTGACGGTTGAGACCTTGAGTCAGAACAATACGAAATGAAAACTTGGTCTCCATTTCCACTTTACATGGCAAGGTCACCGTATCGAGAATTCTGACACCAGTAGACATCTGCTTAATAAAATCCGGTGTGATTGGCTTATCGACACGAACCACGTACTCTTTTTCGTGATTATTGCCAGCGCGCAGGATCTTGTTGACGATGTCGCCATCGTTAGTCAGGAAAATCAAACCATCTGAAGGTTTATCTAAGCGCCCGATAGGGAAAATACGGCTCTTATGGCCGATAAAATCGACAATATTCCCCGGAACATCTCGTTCAGTAGTACAAGTGATACCAGTAGGTTTGTTGAGCGCGATATAGATAGGCTTTTCTTTGGTGCGAAGTGACTTACCGTCAACCAGCACTTCATCGTCATCGGTGACTTTGGTACCCATCTCAGGAACCTTACCATTGATGGTCACTCGACCTTGGTCAATTAATTTGTCGGCTTCGCGACGAGAGCAGTAACCAGTTTCGCTGATGTATTTGTTTAGGCGTTTGCCTTCAGATTGTGACATGTTGTCTCCTGTAACGTTTCTCAACGGCTTTTTCTTTTGAAAACGAATCTATGTGTTCAAAAAACGAATGAGGGCGCATTCTAACAGGTATCTATGCTTAGCCAAGCCGTTTCTGGTGGCGCTCTCTGTTTTCGTTTTTCTTCTCAACGCTTTTCTTAAACAAGACATAAAGAGCGCCTGTGCCTCCGTGGAAGCGCTGCGCACTATGAATACATTGCACTTCTTTCATTTGAGTTAACCAGTGCGCGACAAAACTTTTCATCAATGCGGGAGGATTAGAACGTTCTCCTTTGCCATGAACGATAATCACGGTTCTGATATCCATTCGCATGCATTGATTAACGAAGGCTACCACTTCCTCACGAGCTTGTTTGAGTGTCTTGCGGTGCAAATCAAGGCGAGCCTGAATCGGGTACTTACCCAAGCGCATTTTTTTGTAGACCCCGTCCTGAACCCCATCACGCTTAAACTCGACGTGCTCGTCTGGTTTTAGCATTGGAGCATGGTCGATAGAAAGATAATCAGGGTCATTTTCTGAATGGGTAATGGCGGCTTCACGTTTAGCGAGTTGTGCCTCTGTAACCTGATAAGACTTACTAAGTTCAGCGGTATCTTGCTTGATCGGTTTTACATCACCCATCATTTGATGAAATAGTTCGAAATCATCTTGAGACTCGAAGTCATCGTTAGACATAGTGCTATCTCGAATTAATCATGGAATCTCGGAAGTATAACAATCAAGACTGCTCAAGCAACCAGTTCTGTTTGTGTAGTCAAAGCGCGCTTGCGATTAACGGCAGGGACAAGATTGGAATGGAGTAACTGCTCTAACAAAGAAACTCGCTAACCAATAATCTAACTAACAAAGTAGCCACTTCGATTAGGAGTAAAGATAGGGGGCAATAAAAAACCGGAGCAGACAAGCGATCAACTCCGGTGCAAAGCGTGATTCTATTTAAAAATAGATGCTAAGCGATCTAGTGAGGAGATTTGTCATTCAGCACTTTGTAGATGAAATAGCTGCCATAAAAAAGCATCAGCCCTATAGCGCCGAATATAACCAGCATTGAAGATAACCCAACTGCATTACCAAACAGGAGATCTAGCCATAAGTCCATAGTATTTCCTCCAGAAGTGCTTGAGACACTGCATAAGTTAAATTCTGGATAAAAAACCGACACTGATCTGGATCAATTGTGATTGATAGGTTGTGTGAATGTTTCTTTAGCTGTGTATTTGGTCACATTTTATGATTTGTTGAGTGGTTTTTGAGCGAACGAACTGAATTTAAGAAAAAGTTAATTAAATGACTTGCGTAACGAAACAGAATCCGTAATATACGCCCCGTTCTCGGTGAATAGCGCAGCTTGGTAGCGCATCTGGTTTGGGACCAGAGGGTCGGGGGTTCGAATCCCTCTTCACCGACCATATTTAGAAAAAGGCTCTAGTCGAAAGACTGGAGCCTTTTTCGTTTTAGAGAATTTTAAGGATTCGAACAGAGTGGGGTTCGCCTGATGTTCAGAATTCGGCTCTTCACCGATCATATTTAGAAAGCTCAGCAGAAATGCTGGGCTTTTTTTGTCTTAGAGAATTTTAAGGATTCGAACAGAGTGGGGTTCGCCTGATGTTCAGAATTCGGCTCTTCACCGGTCATATTTAGAAAGCCCAGCAGAAATGCTGGGCTTTTTTCGTTTTGAGATACCAATAATCATTAAGAACTGGACTGCGTTAAAAGAACTCGCAGTTTGCTTTTTGGCTTCGGTTCTTCTGTGTGATGTTGAAACCTTTCTTTTCCAGCAGCTCAATAAAACTCTGTTGACCGATTAAGTGAAGCGCGCCAACAATCATGACATATTGACCTTTTGGATTAGGTAAGAACTTGTCTGAACTTATTTTATTGGCCCAATCTTGGTTGCGGTCAATTACAAAGGCTTGTTCCATTTCTGGTGACATCTCAGTTAGATGCATCATTTTTTCAAGGTTCAGTCTATCGCCCGCTTTCCAGCTCTCTATCATGCAGTGAGTCATGACTTCATTGCTTTCCCACTCGTCGATAATACTGACCAACAACTCTTTGCCGTCTTCTGGCTGACGGGTTAACAGATCAATCTGAAATTGCATCGTTTCTAAAGGTACCAATGGAACCTTAGTTTCTATCGCTTTCTGCATCAGATGAAGGTCGACACCATCTTTTGTTTCATAGCCGAGTTTTTGCAATTGTAAGAACTGAAGTGATAAAGCGGCACTCCATGGCGGAAGTGTATGGAATTGCTCAACATTCAGTCCAAACTCAGAGGCGATTTGATCAAGATTGAATAACTGCTCTTGAGAAAGAACTTGCGCTGCTTGCTTGGACGCTGGGGGATAGACGATTTGCTGTTGCTGGGTTGTGTCCGATTCGACAATCAACCCGTCACTGTTATTGAGTGCTTGGTAGATATCATCAGGTAATGGGAACATGGATGGTTCCCCTACATGCACAGAGCCGATAATGGTGAGGCTGACTTTGCCGTTTGTTGCGTTCCAGTACAAAGGTTCTGCATGAGCAGAAAAGATAACAAAAGGTAGCAACCAACGGAGCGTTTGAGTAATGCCAAACATGCTGTTTCCTATTCCAATTCTAAACTAGGATAAAAACCTTACTTTAGAAGAGATTAGCTTAGTTATACTCAGAACGCTCCATTTAATCGTTAATGACTACCTTCAATTGCGATTCACTATGTTTAATATTAATCGACTAGTGAAAGCGCGTTTTGACGAGTCGTAGTCGGTTAGCATTACTCACTACGGTTATGGAAGACAGTGCCATAGCCGCCCCTGCCACTACTGGGCTGAGTAAAAATCCAAATGCTGGATAGAGCACACCTGCTGCAATAGGGATACCAAAGGTGTTATAAACAAACGCACCGAACAAGTTTTGCTTCATGTTTTTAATGGTGGCTTGTGATAGTTCGATGGCGCTGACTACTGATAACGGTGATGAGTTTAACAGTGTCATTTGCGCGCTTTCTATCGCTACATCACTGCCGCTGCCCATTGCGATACCAATATTAGCTTGAGCAAGAGCAGGCGCGTCATTAATGCCATCACCTACCATAGCAACAATACGGTTTTGTTTTTGTAGCGCTTCAATATGCTGAGCTTTTTGGTCTGGCAATACCTGTGCAATGACTTGGCTTATACCCAATTTGCTGGCGATAGAATTCGCTACGCTTTGGTTATCACCTGTTAGCATCACGGTATGAATTCCCATTTCGTTAAGCGCCTGAATTGCTTGTGATGCACTTTCTTTTACAGGATCGGCTATCGCAAACAGACCAATCAGTTGTTTGTCGAGAGCAATGGCAACTGGTGTCCAAGCGTTTGATGAGAACTCATCAAGCGTTTGCTGTGCTTCGGCTAGATCGATGTCTAAAGACTGGAAGTAACCGACAGAACCAATATGTACCGCTTGGCCTTGATAATCTGCTTGTATGCCTTGACCACGAGAGTTAACGAAGTTGTTAATCGTTGCTGCTGTGATTTCATTTTCTTTGGCATACAGACACACCGCTTTAGCTAAAGGATGTTCTGATTGTAATTCCAAGGCATAAGCGAGACTTAACACCTGTTGTTGGTCTGTATTAAAAGCCACAAGCTGTTGAACGCTCGGTTTTCCTTGAGTAAGAGTGCCTGTTTTATCAAACACAACCGTATTGATTTTGCTGGCAGATTGCAAAACGTTGGCATCTCGAATCAATATTCCCATTTCAGCCGCTTTACCTACGCCAACGGTTACAGACAAAGGTGTAGCCAGACCAAGCGCACAAGGACAAGCAATAATCAGTACTGTAGTTGCAATAACCAACATGTAGCTTATTTTCGGTTCAGGGCCAAACCAGTACCAAATTAGCGCAGAAAAAATAGCGATTAACACTACGGTCGGAACAAATACCGCAGAAATCTGGTCAGCCATTTTTGCGATGGCTGGTTTACTACTTTGAGCCTGACGAACCATCTTAATAATGCGCGAGAGCATGGTTTGCGAACCAATGCCAGTCGCTTCAATTAATAAGCTACCATCCTGATTGATGGTGCCTGCAGAGATATGACTTGAAGCCGATTTATGTACAGGAATCGGTTCGCCAGTCAGCATGGATTCATCAACATAAGAGCTGCCTTCTAATACCACACCATCTACCGGAGATTGTTCACCCGGTTTTACGCGCAAAGTCATCCCTTGTTTGATATCTGCTATAGCAATAGTTTGCTCTGTCGTCTCACCGTTATTGGTCACAACCAGAGTGGCTTGTTGTGGTTGCAAATTGATTAGAGCTTGCAGTGATTGTGTAGTTTTGGCTTTGGCTTTGGCTTCGATGTAATGACCGAGAGAAATCAAACCGATGATCATTGCTGTCGCTTCAAAATAAACGTGACGAGCATTATCTGGGAACCAGTTTGGCGCAATGACGACCAATGTTGAATAGAACCAAGCCGCACCCGTGCCCAAGGCAACGAGTGTATCCATAGTGGCACGGCGGTGAGTTAATGCTTGCCATGCGCTGGTGAAAAATCCTTTCCCTGCGGTAGATAAAAGTGCAAGACACAGTAATCCCACTACACCCCAAGCCATTTGGTCGCTGGTGGTTTGGATCATCATGTTGCCACCGAATACACCCCAAGCCATTAAAGGCACACCCATAACTAAACCAAGAAACGCATTACGTTTATGTTCTTTCTGGATATTGTCTAAATTGAGTTGTTGTTTCTTTTGTTGCTCGGCTGGGTCATCGACCCATTCAGCCTGATATCCCGCTTGGCTGACCGCTGCCACCAATGCCGATGTGACATCTTGATTTGAAATGACTAAAGCACTTTGTTCAGCCAGATTGACCTGCGCTTTTTCTACTCCAGGAACGGAAAGCAAGGATTTCTCGACGGATGAAACACAGCTTGCACATGTCATACCTTTAATCAGTAAGTGAGTATTTACTAAATCATCAGCTTGGGTTGGTGTTAGCTCAGCAGGTTCTGGTTCAACCGATGTTGGTTCTTCAGTTGCGACTTTAGGATCAGCAATTTTTTCTTGCTGAGCAGGCTCATCTGCGGTTACTTCAATTTGTTCTTCTTCAACTTGAGGGGGGGTGATAAGAGTTGCTTTGTAACCAACTTCCACCACTCGGTTAATAATTTCTTCGTGTGAGCTTGAAGTAATTAGTGATAAAGACTCTTTAGAAACATTCAGACGAGCAATATCGTCAAAGGTCTGCAAATGCTTAGTGAGCTTATTTACACAATTGCCGCAGTTTAACCCTTGCAGACTAAATTGCAGGGTGTTGCCTGCGTGATAGCCCAGCGATTCTATACTGTCGATGACCTTTTCGAGCGGAGAATTGACATCCAACTCGATAAAAGTGGGTGATAGCGTTTGAATTTCAACCGTAAAATCAGTGTTGAGCTGACGTTCAACTTTTCGTGCGCAGCCCATGCAATTCAAGCCTGATAAAGGTAATGCGTAATGGCCCATTTTCTTTTCCTCCAATCGACAGTAAGAAAAGCATAAACCTTGACCTAAAGGTAAGGTCAAGCTGTGTGGTGAAATTATAAACGTCGTTTGTTACTCGTCTTTCTCAAACGAGGTTGAATATGAATTAATCTTCCATTGTGGAATTAGTCATCAATGGTAAAATGGCGCCAAATTTTATCCTTTCAGTCGCAGTGGCTTAATGTGCCACTGTTGTTTTTATATCTAAGGAAGTCAAATGACGGTTAAAACTCGTTTTGCCCCAAGTCCTACGGGCTATCTTCACGTTGGTGGTGCACGTACAGCACTTTACTCTTGGTTATACGCAAAAAGCCAAGGTGGTGAATTTGTTCTACGTATCGAAGACACTGACCTTGAACGTTCTACTCAAGCAGCAGTAGATGCGATTCTTGAAGGTATGAGTTGGTTAGGTTTGGAATGGGATGAAGGTCCTTACTACCAAACAAAACGTTTTGATCGTTATAACGAAGTGGTCGATCAACTTCTAGCTCAAGACAAAGCTTACAAATGTTATGCGTCTAAAGAGCTTCTCGACGAGATTCGTGCTGAGCAAGAAGCGAATAAAGAGATGGCTCGTTACGATGCGAACCACCCTAAAATCAAAGCGGTGAATGAAGCAGCGAAAGAGGGTGATCCTTGCGTTATTCGTTTCCGTAACCCGAAAGAAGGCAGCGTAGTATTTGATGACCAGATCCGTGGCCGTATCGAAATTCGTAACGACCAACTTGATGATCTGATTATCCGCCGTACTGATGGTTCTCCAACTTACAACTTCTGTGTTGTAGTTGACGATATTGATATGGGCATTACTCACGTTATTCGTGGTGAAGACCACATCAACAACACGCCTCGTCAAATTAACATTTACGAAGCGATTGGCGCGAAAGTTCCAACGTTTGCTCACTGTGCAATGATCCTAGGTGACGATGGCGCTAAGCTGTCTAAACGTCATGGTGCGGTATCTGTAATGCAATACCGTGACGAAGGCTACTTGCCTGAAGCATTGATCAACTACCTAGTTCGTTTAGGTTGGGGTCATGGCGACCAAGAGATCTTCACTCAAGAAGAGATGATTAACTTGTTTAGCCTGAATGCGATTTCTAAATCAGCATCGGCTTTCAATACTGACAAACTACTTTGGTTGAACAACCACTACATCAAATCTTCTGATCCTGAGTATGTGGCGAAGCACCTAGAATGGCACTTTGACAACCAAGGTATCAACAAAGACAACGGTCCAGCATTAGCAGAGATCGTGAGTCTTGTTGGTGAGCGTTGCCATACACTTGTTGAGCTTGCTCAGCAGTCTCGCTACTTCTATGAAGATTTTTCTGAGTTTGAAGAAGGCGCTGCTAAGAAGCACCTACGTGGTGTGGCAAAAGAGCCTCTAGCGCTTGCATTAAGCAAACTTGAAGCTTTGACTGAGTGGACAACAGAAGCACTGCACCAAGTGATTGAACAAGTATGTGCAGAACTTGAAATCGGTATGGGCAAAATTGGTATGCCTCTACGTGTAGCAGTCACTGGCGGCGGTCAATCACCTTCTGTAGATGCGGTAATGCAGCTAATTGGCCAAGAGCGTGTTATCGCACGTATCAAGATGGCTCTGGCATTTATCGAAGAGCGTGAAGCTAACGCACAATAAGCTATTTATTGAGTGATGAAAAAGCTGTGGTGTAACAACCACAGCTTTTTTGTTTTCTGGCGTTCGGGAATTTGTTGATATAGCAATGAGTTACTCGGTTTAAACGAGATTATTTCAAATCAATACTGCTCAAACGTCCCATATAAATAAGAATATCCAAACAGTCTTTATGGGCTTCCAATAGCGCTTTTTTCGTTTTGGTATAAGCGGCGAGTTTGCCGTGTTTATTGATAGAGCAAACCACACTCTTGAAGGTGCATTTGCCTTTGTTGTCATAATCGCGCCAAGCGGCAATATAGCAAGCATCTCGGCTATCTGGGTTATCGCTTGTCGGACGTGGCTTATAGATGATTTTGGGCTCTAAGCTATGAGGTAAACGCGTCATCAGATAAGGATCTTTCAATATACGTCGCCAATGCTTGCCCCACATTTCTCTGCCTAATTCATTTCGTAGTTTAATCGCCTTTTTCAGCCCCTTGGTTTCTCCTAGACGTATGTAACCGACCGATCTGTGGAGAACACTGTCATCGGGAGTGTGAATATGAATTTTATAAGCCGTTTTAGCTTTAGAGATAAATCGGTGGCCAGTATTGGTTTCTAGGTTACTTTTCTTCATAGGCTAGCGGTTTCCCTTACAACTTGATGGGTTCAAGGTGGTGGATTTCTTATCCCAACAACAGAACTTAGACGTGCCGAGTGTTAGAAAAGTTTACCAACCACCCAAAAGCAGCAAGCGCCTTGGGTTATCAACATTTTTGTTAATAGTAATTTTAGATTAAATCCCGAATAACGAGAATAAACAGTCTAGTTGAATGTTAATTTTTTATATCAAAATTGAGTCAGGATTCTGCGAGATAAAACTTTCGTCTTTTATCTGCAACAACGTTGAATGGTTTTCAGAATATCTACTACGTTTATAGTTGATGAACAACATGTCGCTTATGTAACAGCTATGACGCAAGGTTAATGTTTGTCACATTTTCCAACGTTTACCACATCGAACGTCTTATCGTAACTATAGTGTAATTATTGTGTAACTTATTACTAAGGGGTGAGCAATCGGAGGCTCGAAAGAATACAAGTAATAAGAAGTTGTCAGTTTTTTATAATAAGAATGAGCAAGTAAGGACGCAATTGGCTATGTCTACTCATAAAGGAAAAGAAGTGACCTTCTCCCAATCGGAGTTCTTGGTCTCAACAACGGATACAAACAGTATCATCACTTATGCTAACGATGAGTTCTGCCGTGTGGCGGGTTTTACCGCTGAAGAACTGATTGGCAAACCTCATAACATCGTTCGTCACCCTGATATGCCTAAAGCGGCTTTCGCAGATATGTGGGGGCAGCTAAAAAAAGGCAACAGTTGGCGAGGAATGGTAAAAAACCGCTGTAAGAATGGAGACTACTATTGGGTAGACGCATTCGTTACTCCTATCTACGACAAAGATAAGATTATTGGTTATCAGTCTGTTCGACATTGCCCGTCGCGCAAAGATATTGCCTCTGCTGAGAGGTTGTATAAGAGAATTAATAATGGAAAGAAACCATTCCCTGTTACTGAACACATTTTATTTCAGAGAGCCGTCGCGGCAATAGTCGCAATAGCTTTATTGGGCAGCGCATATTGGATAGCCGGAATGACAATGTTTGCATTAGTTTTGGCAGCGTTAGTCATTTTCGGCGGTCTATTCTTTGATGAAATCATCAAATTGCCAACTTTGATTCATAAACAAGCAGATATAGTAAATAGCCCTTCACGTGTGGTTTTTTGTGGAACGGGGCTAAGCGGAAAGGTTGCCTACAATGTGGATATTCAATTAGCCAAAATTAGGACAATCTTGGGAAGAAGTTTGGATTCTGGTAAGGCATTAGTGAACATTTCTGAGCAGCTAAAATCAACCAGTGAATCATCCTTACAAAGTTTGAAAGCAGAGAGTGAGCTTTTAGAGCAGCTATCTACTGCGGCCACGCAAATGAATGCGTCAATACAAGAAGTAAACAGCGCAACTTTAGATACTCGTGATTACGTGCGTGAAGTCAAAGCCAAGTGCGGCAATGCGGCAGATACGTTAACAAGGAACGGTGAGAACCTGAATGAGTTGTCTGAAGATATTGGCGCGGCAGCTCAGAGCTTGCTTCAACTGGTAGAAGATACCAATAAGATTTCTGGTGTTATGGCCGAAATTCAAGGGATTGCAGATCAAACCAACTTATTGGCATTGAATGCGGCAATAGAAGCGGCGAGGGCGGGAGAGCAAGGTCGTGGTTTTGCCGTTGTTGCTGATGAAGTGCGAACCTTGGCCGGAAGAACTCAACTTGCCACACAGAATATTCAGAGTTCGGTAACCAATCTTCAGAACTCAATGCAAACGTGGCAAAAATCCATGATAACCAACCAAGATAAATCGCAACGGTGTAATACTGAGGCCCAAAGTGTCCAGTCTATTATGTCTAGTGTGATTGATATGATGTCGTTACTTGAGGACAAATCTATTCAGATTGCGTCAGCCATGGAAGAGCAAAGTGCGGTTACTGCTGAAATCAGCCAAAACGTTCACCATGTACAAGCGGTATCTAACCAAAACGTCGATTTAGTCGGGCAGGCAAGCGAGAATGCATGTGAAGCACATATAAGTGCAAACAACATTAATGCGTTAAGTTGTAACTTCCGTTAGTTTTCCGACGACTAAGCACTCTAAAACAGAAAAGACTAACTCATCATGGTTAGTCTTTTTGTTTGCTTGAACTAATATATCTAAAGCGTTAAAGGTTTTTTAGCATGCAAATTTCGCAACTGCCGTGCCCAGTATTACCGATACTTCCCTCTATATGTTCGAAACCAAATTGCTCGTATAAAGAGACAGCAGAGTTCAGTTCTTCCAGTGTTTCCAAATATAGGTATTTGTATCCAAACTCTCTCGCTTTCTTTATCGATAAATCAATTAAACACCTACCAAGACCAATACCTAGCACGGATTTATCCAAGTACAGCTTTTGCATTTCGCCATACTCTTCATTAGCCCCTAATAACTGTGCAATGCCAACGCCACCAACAACTTGATCATTAAGTGTAGCTACCCAGTAACCGGATTTGTCAGAGGTGTAAGCGGTACTCAGGCTGGCTAAAGCTGGATCGTGTAGGCTTACGCCTTCTAGATGGTCAATTTTATTATCTATGAAGCTGTTACGAATGACTTCAGCAATAGCATCATTGTCTTCAGGGGTAATTGGTCTGATAGTGATGTCTAGCCCACGGAGTGAAATGCGAAGATGTTCTGCCTCTTCCTTTTTCATTTTTATAATTCCTTTGATGTCTCGGTTAACGCTGGTACTTCATCATCATATAAACAAAGAAACTTTAAGCAATGACTTCCTAGTTCAAATCATTACTGATAACGCCTCAATGAGTACTAGAGGGTACTAGAATTCGATCTCTTCTAGTGCCGAATTTGGACATTTCTCACTTCCCTACCAGTCAAAAGAACTTCCATAAACTAATTGTTTCTTGAATATTGAGAGGGAATTATCTTATTCAGTTCATAGTTTTATCAAAAATGAGAATTATTTCTTGCATTAATGTGATGTGTTCGCTATTTGTCATATTGTGTAAGCAACTATTTCGCTGGCAATTTAATAATGTTAATTAGGGTTAGCTAATTAAGATGAAAGTGATGCAAACTAGCCTCAGATTGCAGAATGATTCTTGCTCTATAGAGGAAAGCAGAGAGCTGAAATGAACTCAGAAAAAACAATAAAACATCATATTTACGTTCTTGGTTTGTCATTAATTCTGTTAACACTATTCGCCAAATACAACTATGATTCACTTGACGTTGTAGAAGAAGTTTCAGCAGAAGTAAACAATATAATCTTTGAAAATATAAAGTATTACGAAGATGAGATAAGTGGAAGTTTACCAGTTAAAAATTGTTGGAACTTCTTAGAAGAAAATGCAACTTTACTTTTAAATAATCGAAATGTAAGAAGTATAAGTATCACCGACAATAAAAAAGTAATTTGTTCTTCAATCAATTTACTCAACGGGATGGAATTAAAATTCACCAAAGAAGAAACTGGGAAAATACGGTTTTTTTATATATCTAAGACTCCTTATAGTGACAGTGTAAATCAAAAAAACATGGAGGCTTTCTTAGTAAAGATATCTTATACACCTACTTACATCACTATCATAGGGTTATATCCTGAATCATTAACTGAAATCATCGATGATTACTCCGAATATGATGTTTATGTAAACTTCGAAAATGTTGTTTTATATAAAGATAAAATAGTTAGCAAAAATAACGCCTTGGAAGGAAAATCGCTTTATGAAGTTAAGTATAATATTAGTCCGTATTTGTTTTTTAAATATGTGATAATAAATCACAGTTTTGTGATAATATTTTGGACGCTTTTATATTTATTGATGGTACGTGTTAAGTTACCAATTTTTGATAAGTTTACAATTAGTTATTGGGATATAAATAAAGCCATAAAACGCCGCCACTTTCATCCATATTTGCAACCTGTTTTTGACATCAATGGTACTTTAACTGGGGCGGAAGTTCTCGTTCGTTGGATTCATCCAACTAAAGGTGTTATCCCTCCTGCCAGTTTTATTGAAGAAGTAGAAGCAAACGGAAAAATTAGAGAAATCACCCAGATTTTAATGCAAAAGTGTTCGACGCATTTACGTAATGTGGAATTCACAAGAAAGGGCGAGTTCCATTTAGGGTTTAACGTATGTGCAATACAGTTTGATTCAAATCTTTTGTATGAAGATATAATGTTGTTACAGAAAGAATTGTCATCAAAACCTATTTTAATTGTATTAGAAATAACTGAAAGACAAGAATTTGAAAGCAAAATTTTTACCTCATACATCAATAAGCTTAAAGATAAGAATATAAAAATTGCTCTTGATGATTTTGGTACTGGTCATTGCTCAATGAAATACTTAATTAATTCAAGTATTGATATCATTAAAATTGATCGTACATTTGTAAACACTATATCTGAGGGGAAAAATACTCATGTATTAGATGCCATCATTAGCTTAGCTAACGCAACAAATGCAGAGATTTTGGCAGAAGGTGTTGAGAATAAAGATCAATTTGAATATTTGTATGCAAACAATGTAACACACTATCAAGGTTTCTATTTTGATGAGCCGATGCCAATTGAAGAGTTTATTGGAAAATATCTTTCATAGTTATTATTCAGTTGCCACACATAGCAACTAGGACTTTAATCATTAATTAGCGCACTCGGTTTATTTCCTTAAACACCGCTTTAGTAGATATGCAGGTGGATTTTTACTGTATATGTTCCATCTATGAAGAGTTCAGCATTCTATAGGTTCGAGGTTTACCGGGGTTGGGTCCTTAGTTGTCTGCTTTGGTATCTAGCCAACTAGAAATGTCTTTCAATCTTTCAGATATGTGTTTGTTTAGGCATTTATGGTCGACATACTTTGTCACAATCAAATCTAATCCCAATTCCTTGAAGTCTGGGTGCTCAGAAATAATTTTAATGTATTCGTCCAGTCTTGATTCTGGTGTTGTTGGGCGTTGCAGTTGCTTCTTGAGCTTTTCTCGAAACTTACTTGGAGTCTCATAAATATCAACTTGCTCATCGCAATACATTTCTTCGTATAGGACATCAGCTAATTGTTTATTGCTCCAACCTAGCGCATTTAGCATCTGACGAATTTGTTTTTGTTTTTGCTCTGTCCCCATTTGTCCCAAACCTATTAGTTAGTATGCAATTGTCTCAGCGGAGACGGTAAATATTAATGAAAAGGAACTACACTATGTCAAATAAAACACTTATGACGACTAAAGCCGCGGCTCGAATTCAATCAGATGAAGCTAAAAAAAATGGTGGGAAAGTCTCTAAAGATTCATTCGCTGCTCGTGCTCAGAGAGCGGCTGACAATAATAAAAAACAAGGTAAATAAGGAGTTTATCATGAGCAAACCAAATCCTAATTATCCAAGCAAAACCGGTAACCCTTCAGGGCCTGGGCGTGGTAACACTCCAAAGCGTTAAATAAATTTTTGAGGCAGTGTATCTGCCTCTTTTAACCTATGAACAGCGTTCAGCGTTTCTTTTTAATCTTCTAATAAACAGAGATTCGTCTGTTTTGTAGTCAGAATAGGAAACATCTTTAGTTGTCTTCTCTACAGCACACAGGCATATATCTCGTTTGCTGTTAAACCAACTCTTAGAAACTGCACTAGTTGAAGCATTCAAGCATGTATCAACAAGCGCATACTCAACTTGAAGTGGATATCGAATTTCATCAAAGACATCATTTACTTGGTACCCACCTACAACACCTACCAATAAAGCAGCACTTGAAGAGACCAATTTCCGTTTACTGAACTTATAACCTTTGAAGCTTTTTTCGCACTCTTTACACAATATGTTCTCAGCATACTCAATTTTATTATCGGTATGACATCGAGGGCACTCGACTTTCATTTCTAGGCAACCTTATGATTTTTCTTCTTTATTTGATAATTTCAATTCATATTTAAGCACAATTCCTTACAGAAATTGATAGTTACACTCCCGTTTTTATAGAGACTTTTCTGAAATGAGTTTGGACTGTATGAGAGGGAGCGAATTAGGTCTGTGCGCCCGTTCTAGGGAAATCTTGCCGCGTTCAAGTCATTTCTATATCGGCAATCTATAAGTAGTTTAGTTATGCCTGCCGTATCGAGTGGAGTTGTATGATTTCACTCTCTAGGGGTAAGAAATTAATAGAAGGTATAAATGCAATTAACGAATAAGGTTGCTACAGTTTTAATTGGTTCAATATGTGGATATATACAAAAACGCCTTAGCTTGAATGTTAGCTAAGGCGTTGTTTTATTTGGCGCTCCCGACAGGATTCGAACCTGAGACCTGCCCCTTAGGAGAGGCTTTTTTTAGTGTTTCTTAATGAACAGTGGTGAACTTTAATAATCAAATAATTGATTGTTTTTAAAAGATAAAATGATTATCTTTTGTTTTTTGTTGTTCATTTTTGTTCGTCTGAATATAATGAATCTGCTACATATTTGCTACACAGGAATCGCGTTTTGCTACACATGTGATACACAGCGTGGTGTTCGAGTAAAAGTGGGTCATTTATGCCGATAACTAAAAAAATCACTACAGCGACAATCAAAAGCCTCAAGGTGGAAGACAAAAGGTTAAATGATACGGAGGTATCCGGTTTTCATGCGCGGATTTCACCAAAGGGACATATTAGCTATTATCTGTTCTATCGCTTTAACGGTAAGCAGCATAATTACTTAATAGGTTCTGCCAACGTCCTTACTCCTGCTCAGGCAAGAGATCAGGCTAAAGAGCTTTCTGGTCGAGTAGTGAGTGGTGTGAATGTTCAAGAAGAGAAACAAGTAGCCAAGAAAGAAGAGGAACGAAAGAACCTTACTTTGGGCTCATACCTCAAAAATACATACTTGCCATATCTGGTGGCTCTTAATCCTAAAACTGCTAATAAAGCCTATAGAAATATCACTTCTGCTTTTAGCTTGTTCCTAGATATGAACTTAGTTTCTATTTCCTCATGGGATTTGCAGCAGTGGGTTACTGAACGTCGGAAACAAGGAGTATCGCCAGCAACGATTACTTATTCCTTTAATCGTCTAAAAGCTGCTATGAATCGAGCTGTTGAATGGGAGTTAATTGAAAAGCACAACTTCAAGAGTATTAAGCTAGTTCGAGAAGATAATACTCGTATACGTTACTTAACCGTTGTTGAAGAAGATGCTTTGTTTAGGGCTTTAAAAGAGAGGGATAAAGAAGTTAGGCAGCAAAGAGAATCGGCAAACCAATTCAGAAAAGAGCGCAACTTAATGCTATTTCCTACTTTTGATGATGCTCGGTATGTTGATTATCTTGAGCCTCTTGTGATCACTGCAATAAATACAGGGTTGCGTAGAGGCGAGTTGCTTTCACTTCGATGGAGAGAGATTTCTTTCGATAAAGGTTACTTAACGGTAACGGCACAGAATGCAAAATCTAAGATGATTCGAAATGTACCGTTGAACAATACGGTTTTTGATGTGCTCAAAACATGGAGGACACAAAACCTTGATTCTGAGTTTGTGTTTGTTGGAGCTGGAGAAGAAGCTATTACCGATGTTAAGAAACCTTGGATGAGAGTTCTTAGTAACGCCAATATTGAAAATTTTCGCTTCCACGATTTACGCCACCACTTTGCCAGCAAGTTGGTTATGGCAGGGGTCGATCTAAATACTGTTCGTGAACTACTTGGTCACGCTGATCTCAAAATGACTTTACGTTATGCGCACCTTGCTCCAGAACACAAAGCAGCGGCAGTTAATCTTATTGGCTAAAAACGTGAGTTGTTTTAAACAATATAACCTAATGAATTTCAAATCTATTTGAAATCATTTAAAACGTATTTCGAATCTAAATTCTCTTACGTAACGTTATATAACATTACGTTACGTATCGTTAGATAACATTACATACATAGCTAAGTGGGTTAAATGACAGTTTTAAAGCGGCGATTTATACGATTAGATGAAATTGAGTTATGTACCAATTTTTCAAAAGGCGATATTTTGGAATATGTAGAAGAAGAAAAACTATCGTATTGCGCTGTTGTCAATCTACGTTCTATGGCTGCGGCACATCTAGCACAAGGTAAAGACGCTGTGTCTTGTGTATTTAAATATGATGGTGTTGCACAGTTATCTACATCGGATTCCCGAAAGTTTGCTAGAACAAATCAGAAACAAATGATTGAAAGGGTACTCGTTTTACAGCCTGAGAAAATTGCTGGCTGGGCAGAGCCTGAGCAATATTTTGGAAATATTTCTAATAGTCGATTTAAAATTATTCGCAATGTTTCCAAATCGGATAAACCTTTTGTTGCCTTCACAAAAGTTGAAGTCGGGCAATCATTAAACCAAATGGGGAAGAATTTTTTATCTAAATTGGCAAGTATCAGTAATTCTGATATGCCAGTAGCTTTTGACAACAAAAGCTACTTTCAATCTTCTTCAGTTGTTATACAGCCACAGGATATTCGTCTAGACCTAGAAGAAATCGCTTTAAAGCTGGGAGAGCCACAGTCTGTAGCTCAATCAGTGACTGACGATGTGAATGTCATAACACATCCTATTGATCAAATCGTATTTCGTGTTCTTCAACAAGCGCCTTCTCTTACCGCTGACAAAATTTGGGTCATTATTCGCAAAGATGTAAATCAAGAAGGGGGACGTAAGTATGATATTGATAATGTCATAGATGACATTACTGCAGATAATCTATGTTGGTTTGGTAAAGGTATAGAGTCTGAAAATACAATGACTTATGAATCTTTTAGGAAGAGTACGGTTTATCGTATAAGAACCCTAATTAAAAATAAAAAACATAACGTCGTCAGTAACGTCGTCAGTAGCGTCAACTGACGTTTTTGATGATTATTGTTGAGTCTCCATAAACACAAGGAGACAACAATATGTCACTCGCTACCGTTGGGAAACGCGCATACACAGAGCAGGAAACTGCTGTCTATATCGGAATGAGCCGTTCATTTCTACGTCAGGCTAGAATGGAAGGTCAGCGTAAGAACCGTACCGATGCCCCACCTTTCATTAAAATTGGACGCGCTGTCCGTTATTTAAAAGAAGACTTAGACCAGTGGCTAGAAAGCCATACTAAGTTAGACCATCTGTCTCAGGAGGTATTTAGCTATGCCTAACCTGACCAAAGATCAAATCACATTATTACATTGGATGAGTACCGGACGAAAGTTTGAAGTATGCTCAGATGAAAGTTGCCCTAAACGTGGCGACATTGTTCCGAAAAGGCGTCTTCCAATTCAAGTTTCTAGTCGGACAATAAGTAGGCTCGTTAAGGAGGAACTTATTATAGGAACTCCTAAGCTAGTTTATGGGATTCGCTGGGATGCTTATTCGATAACAGCTAAAGGGAAGGCAGCGGTATGAGTTGCCTTAATCTAACCTTTGTTGACCGTGATGACAGAGCCTTTGTAGAACAAAGGCTTTCTTCGTTTCCGCTAGAAATACAACGTATCCTATTTAACAAGTACTTAAGCCAGCCTACTAAGTTTGAGCGAAATACTTACCTTCGGATCACCACAGATAAGATTGCACAAAAACTTTCTATTCCTTTAAGCAAGCTTGAATTGAACCTATCGGAAGATGACCTAAGAGCTAAGGCAAAGCATTTGGCTAAGTCCACATTTGCTCTACGTCGTCAGTATTTGGATGATGAGTTAGCTTTATATCCGGTTCGTCTTTTTGTTCAACAGCAGGGTATAAATCAGACAACTGTAAATTACAGTCTAAACGGTGAGTTAAGTCGCTACGGAGATTATAAGTGGTGGTTAAGAAAACTCAGAAAGTCGTTAAGACAAAATATTGAAGCGGTTCTGCATCATCTTAACCAGGTGAATAAACAGAAGAGTTTATATTGTTCAAACCCAACGCTATTGGCTCGAATTCGTCAGAAAGACTATCAGCGTGCTTACTTAGAAAATACGATTGCCACTAATGAGCTTGGTCAAAGCTTCTCCTTGTTTGAACTATCTCAGAAAGGAGTATCTAACCCAACGATTCGCAAAGGTGAATTGATGATGAGAGCAAGAGGGTTTGAAGACTTAGCCAAGGAATTAGGACATGAAGCAACTTTTCTTACTATTACCTGCCCATCTAAATACCACCGTAGCTACTCAAAATCAGGTCATGAGAACCCTAAGTGGGAAGGGTATACCCCATTAGATGGACAGCAATATCTGAATAACATTTGGCAGTTAATGCGATCTAAACTGAATCGATTAAATATTCGTTTCTATGGGTTCCGTGTAGCGGAGCCTCAGCATGACGGTACACCACATTGGCACTTGCTCTTATTTGTTGAGCCTAGCCGTTACGAAGAAATGATAAATATTATGCGTGAGTACGCTTTACGCGAAGATGGTGACGAGATCGGTGCGACTGAACACCGCTTTACTGAAGTGAAAATAGACCCAAAGAAAGGCAGTGCGACAGGCTACATTGCTAAATACATTTCAAAGAATATTGATGGTAGTGATTTAGATGATGGTGTTTACGGCGAGGATCCAAGAGATGCGGCAGCCCGTGTTGACGCTTGGGCGTCATGCTGGGGGATTCGTCAATTTCAGCAGTTAGGCGGTTGCTCGGTTACTGTATGGCGAGAGCTAAGACGTTTGAAGAGTGTAGAAGGTCTTGCTCAACTAGCTAAGGAAATTGTTGAAGCGGCAGATTCTGGTAACTGGAAACTGTTTACTCAAAAAATGGGTGGAGTATTTAGTTTGCGCAAAGAACAGGTCTTTAAGCCTTACTACGAGCTTTCAGTGGATACAGATACTGGCGTAATTAAAACGAGCCAATATTGCGATAGTGAGCTTATGAGAGCTTTGAAAGGCGTATTTACTGCTGGACGTGAGATTATCACGCGTGTTTTTCAGTGGCGAATAGATGCAAGCGTTCGCCCTGCTTTTTAACTTGGAGTTCTGTGAATAACTGTATTTTTGACGTATGTAAATTGAATATGCCCCATTCCTTTTTGCGACGCTATTTGCTCTCGTCTTATTTGACAATAGTTTGACCAAATTTAAGCAATGTCACGAAGGCCACTCTTAACATAAAAAATACATATACTACAAACAACTCATTGTAAAAAATCAAATAATATGTATTTTTCTTTATAGAAAGTGCCAAGTGTGACTAGTCTCACTAATTTAATATTGAATATCTATTTATTTCTTATCATGAATCATTCGCTCGGTTAATCTTTTTCGGCTGCGTTTATTCGTGGCTGTTTTATATAAAATAAGGAATTAACAATGAAAAAAGTTGTCTTATCAGTGGTTACGGCGATCTCTATCGCTGCTCTTTCTGGTTGTCAGTTGACAGGTTCTAGCGAAACTCCAGACTTAACAAACGCAGATTTCAATACTATGGATTGTGATCAAATCGAACAATTGTTCACAGATTACAAATCAAACATGGAAACATTGGATTCAGGCTCTAGCATCCTAAGTGCGGTTGGTATGGATACAGGTACTGCTGAAGCTAAAGCAACGATGAGCGCTGCATACAACCAAGCAGCTACAACTGTGCGCCCAGTTCTAAAAGCAAAATCTTGTACTTTTACAGTATAAGTAATCTTATTAAACTAGTTTAATAAAATATAGGCCTCACAAATGTGGGGCTTAATTATATTGAAATACTTAAGCTTTCGCCAAATTGCTATGAGAATTTATTGTTTATTTCCCGCACTAATGCAGTGGGTGGTGCCTGAAGAGCGATTTAATGATTTTTTATGAACAAAAGAGAATTATTCTTTAATCACTAAGGTTTAAACAATAGGAAGTTCCTCTGTGAAACATCGTTTACAGAAAAATCAAAAACGATATTACAACTTTCAACTAAAGATAAATAAAAACATTATGAATAAGATAACGCCATTATTAGCAATATTGATCACCAGTTTTACTATATCTGGATGTAACGATGATAATGAAACTTATCCTGTTGTGACGGTGGAAGCTCCTGAAGACCCAATAGTGGGAAGCTGGCTAATACAAGAGCCATCAGCGTTATTATCCGTAGTGGTTTCAAAAAACCGAACCGCGAAGATAACCGTTCACATAGAGGAAAAGGATTATATTGGAATCATTCCTGAGATAGTCCAAAAGTCAGGCCAAAATGTCGACAAAAATATCACCCTACGACATTACCAATCTTTGCCGTTCGGTGACCACATCTTGGATAAAATTAGTGGCAATTTCACTATGGATGTCACCCAGACGACCCCTTATGTATCCGCGACTTTAAATTTCGATCTAAAAAGCGAATCTTCATCTACTCATCTAAAGCTATACCGTGAAAATGTTCCATCTAGTACGGGCTTTGGCCCTAGCGAAGAAAGAGTTAGCTTCAGCGATCTTGACTACAATTTCCCTATGAGCATTGACCCTGAAAAAGTGAGCTTTAAGCACATTGGTGACGGAGAGATTGAAATACATGATACTCGTTTTGGTAACTGTAGAATTCATTCCAAGTTAATTCCCACCAACGCAAATATTTTTCAAGGGACGGCTGGGATGAACTGGACTCATGAATTTAAAATTGATGACAGTAATACTAATTGTAAAGTTGAGAATGGTTCCGTTGGCATTTTAGACATTGGTAAAAGTGTTGACTACATAACGATGAGTATAATGGCTCCTTTAGATAATCAACTGATAACATTACATGGCCAAATAAAGCTAAATTAATTAACAATTACATCTCATACATAGAAGCGAGGTGATGTACTGCATACCTCGCTTTATTGTATTTGTTCTAATACATCCAAAGGGTAAGGGATATGACATCCCAGATAGCAATCTAGAGAGCTTGGTTCTGACTAAATCGCTTATTCAAGATTATGAGCTGATCATTCTCAATGATAATGCATGACAAAACGCTATAGGGTTCTGATTCCTCTGTGTTCCATTGCCGCCCTATAGCGTAGTAGTAAAGTAAAATTGGCTATTGATCTGAATCAGCAAAACTGAACATGCGGATAAGCGACTTTTCCATACCTAAGTTAATCCGTGTGAAAGTTAATTTGAAATAATCACTAACTCAAAAATGTCCAATGATGTTTTTGAACGAACAGTGAAAACTGATTGAGACGAAAAAATAATTACCTTTCTATCTTCCCTAAAATCGTTTCCTTGTACTAGCTTACTGTCGCAGCCAATTCACCCATTGAATCTGCTACACATTTGCTACACAACAATCCGAAAACTAAAAAGGCTTAGTGATGATTTTTCACTAAGCCTTTGTTTTATATGGCGCTCCCGACAGGATTCGAACCTGAGACCTGCCCCTTAGGAGGGGGCCGCGCTATCCAGCTGTGCCACGGGAGCAGGGCTCTTATATTACTCAATTATTTGAATAAGTTAACCACCGATAAACACTTTTAATTCTGTTTGTGCATAACGTCGCCAATTTGCACGCTCGATAGTAGTTCTGGCTGATCAATCATCAGTTCAGCGTCGTTTTCATAAACACGTGATACCGTTAAAGTGATATCACTTTGGGTAACTTTATTGCGTGGCAAACCTTTTTGATCAATGAATGCGCCTGTGTGCCACAGTTGCAGTTTATCGCCTTCTTGAACGCCGTGAATTCTGCCTAAATCCATGGTTATTGTGTTGCCAAATTTGGCAACAACTTCAGGAAGCGTAATCTTGCACGAAATTTCAGACTCTAAGTCCAACATAATATTTCGGCTTACTCTAAGTAACATATCGCCATAAGTAGAAGCCCAGAAGCGTGCGCTTCGCGTATCGATTTGGCTGGTTTTAGCAAAAGGCCAACGAGCGACTTCACGATAGTTATGTTTAAAGACTTCACTGCCAGTTTTGCCATCGAACACTTTCATCTCTAAAGCGAACTGACGGTTAATGACATCATCTTGTAGTAATTTCTGCTCGATAGTCGCCGTAAGATCAGTAATTACACCCCCAATGATGTATTGTGCGCCGGTATCTTGAGCAATCATTTTGATTCGTTCAGGATTACGGGCGTTGATATCATAGTTGGTGGTACCGACAGAGACGAAGCTTCCTGACTCCTGACCGATTTGGCGGTTTACTACTTCGGCAAAATCATCTCCCAGACTATAAATCTGCCCCATTACCGCTTGTTGAGGTGATGCTAAATCAATATTGCCGACTAAGAAGGTCTTTTTATATTGGTTTTGCTGGCAACCTGCTGCCGATGGGTAGATGTCAATACGAGCTCGAACACTCATCACATCGTTTCTAGAAGTTGTCTGTTCAATCAGGATGTACCTTACTTCATGGTTTGAAAACTGGTATTCGGTACGTTCTGATTCTAATAGCGGCATTAAATTGCTGATACTGCCAATATCTGCCCCGGCAAATTTTACCGCCTTATAAATGGCGTTTTCTAATGCGTGGAGTCGGGCGGCACTTTCTGTCGAAACAACAGCGGCAGTACCTGTCACTTCATACCATTCTGCATAAGCTCTGGGTACGCTGAGTGTTGCTGAAAGTATTGAAATTAAACAATAAATAATTTTTTTCATTATGAATTACCAGTTAGGTATAAATTTTGCTTCTTAATTCGTAGCTGATGTAGGTATCGCGTTTCTGAATAGTAGACGAATTTAGAAAAGCAAAGAGTGTTCCAGTTTCATCAGTGAGAGTGAAATGGAACCGATGCCTTAGTATATCTGGAGATGAAGAGAATGAAAAAATGGCTTCCTTTAGTGCCAGCAGTTTTTTTGACTGCATGTGCCTATGCCCCGATTTATAACGGAAAAGAGCCGTACTCTGGTTCACAATTTATGTTGATGGAGAGTCCAAGACATACTTTGGATTTCTTTGTAGAGAGTATGACTGAAGATTTAATGATATCGAACACGAGTATTACTGCACGTAATGCTATTGCTGTGACCTCATTTGTTGATCTGCAAAATATGGATACAACAAACTGGTTGGGTAATTCGGTATCCGAAGGGTTTATTTACCAGTTCCAACGCCGTGGTTTTAAGGTTGTTGACTATAAAACCACAGGTACGATTCAAGTAACGCAGCAAGGCGATTTTGCGTTTAGCCGCGACTGGAAAGACTTAGCTCAAGAGCAAGAAATCCAATACGTGTTAACGGGCACTATGCTTCGTCAAGATGGTGGCGTTCTTGTTAATGCTCGTGTTGTTGGTTTGCAATCTCGTATTGTTGTGGCGACTGCACAAGGTTTCCTACCCGCTGATCGCATCGGTAGAGATTTAGATACTTTGAACAGTATGCGTACTCAAGATGGTGTTCTCATTCGTTCTGATCCAACGATGAAGCAACCTTACACTGTCATTCTGCGCCCATAGGAGTTTATGATGAAACAATGGTTATTGGTCCTAGTGACAGCGTTTGTAATGATGGGGTGTCAGCCTCTTCAAACAACAAGAGCCGATGATTGGTTAACTGCGGTGGGATACGCGAGTATCAGTGAGCAGAAAGGGCGTGATGTTGAAGAGAAGCGAGTTCGAGCGATGCGAGCTTCAAAAATTGATGCTTACCGCGAGCTGGCTGAACAAGTCTATGGCATGCGTGTTAGCGGCCGAGCGGAGCTAAGCGATCAGCGTCTTGGTACTGAACGTACCAGCGGTGAAGTTGATGGTGTTATTCGAGGTGCAGAAGTGGTTCGTAGCTATAAAGTTGGCGACAGCTATGTAACGGAATTACGTCTAGACATTAATAAGATGAACATGCTTCGAGATTACGGCGAAGTTCAGCAGGTGCCTGAAAAACGTCAGCAAACTCTGTTCTAACTGTCTCGGTTCTATCTCTTGTAGTTTTAATTATCACTCTCCAGATACTTAAAATCGGCATACAAAAAAGCGGCAAATATTGCCGCTTTTCTATTTTCTGGTTTTATTGCCGTCGCCTGTCATCAATACTGTGACCATTAATACTGCGACGTGCCGATTACGCTTTGAGATTGGTACCCAAAGTCGAAACGGATTGAGTGCGGCCTGTTGCGCTATAAGTCATTCCAACTTTGCCCAAGCTTTGCTGCATCATATTATTGAGTTTATTAAAGCTAAGTTGTGCGCGATTCAGGGCTTCGCCATTTATCAAGTTGGCTTGCTGGCAATCGTGAATAACAGAACGAATTTGATTGGTTAACTCATTGAGGTAGCTATCCTCAGCCAGGCTCGAGACATGAGGATGAGCAGCAATTCGTTGATCTGTCGTTTGCAGTTGGTTAACCAAAGTGGTTTTCTGTTTGGCAAGCGCTTCTATATCCGCAGATATTCGCGAAGTAATTGCGATTTTCTCTTTTTCCAACAGCACTGATAATTCTTGTGCGTTTTTAAGTTGGAATTCGATCAAGTCTTTTAGTGCTGCCATAACTTAAATTGCCTATAAACCGAATCGGGTTAGTTAAAGCCACCCAATTCTTTTTCAAATCTGATCATATTGTCGGCCAGTTTTTCTGAATCAACAACATAAGATCCGTTTGCGATCGCCTCTTTAATCGCAGCAACTTTAGCGCTGTCGAAGCTAGGGGTCGTCGTCATGTCGTTATGCAGTTCACCAATGGCCTTTCCCTGATGGCTAAGCGATACAGAATCTTGCTTAACAGCACCACGGTTGGTCGCACTTGATGTTGATGAAGATGCATCTGAATTAGAACGAGCAGGGGCGCGATTCGTCGTGTTTAACGAATGCCCTGAGCGTATGTTATCAATGCCTGCCATAAATGAGCCTTTTTTAAAATATGAATCTGTACTGTCAATATCGACATGTAGAAGAATAACTTTAGCAATTTTATGGTTTCGTGACGAATTTAATGCTTTTATTGTTAAGTAACTAAAACTGAACGGTTACTTCGCCAATACCACTGACTTGCGCATCTATTATACGGTTAGATTTATCATTTTTCACTTTTATCTGTTCACCGAAGCTTCCGTCAGATAATGCTGTTCCTTTAGTAGTAATATTCATACCACTGGCGTTTGCTTGGATAAGTACACTGTCATTTCGGCATACCACACAGATATCATTTTGTTCGATAACATCACCTAACTTCACGTTTTTCTTGGTTTTTGCTCCGACCACTCTCTCTATCGAGGAAAAACCTTGCCGTCTAAAGCGCAGCAGATCTACCATACTGATAGTTATATCGTTGTCTGTTAAAACTTGTCCTCTGCTAATATGATTAGCAGCGGTAACCATAGGAACTCGCATTGTTAGGCGAACGGGAACATAGATTTTCCAGTTATCTGTTTCGCATTCAACTAACACGGTGATGTTGCTGGCAGACGCATTACTGGATGACGAAGAGGTTGTGAGAGTGTTTGGGCAATCGGTGGCGAATATGCGGTCATCTATGTTTGCGGCATTCACTACGAGCTCGCCTCCTTCGGCGACTTCAACACTGCTCAAAACATGATTTTCAGCGGCATTTTGAATCATTTTTACTTGCTCTGGTGTTGCAGCAAACAAAGAAAGACTAAAGAAAGCTAACAAAAAACCGATAGAGTTAAAAAAAATATTATAGAAAGCTCTACACTTAGATAGGGAATGTAGATGTAAACAGATCTTCGGATGCATTGTTCGTGTCTCTCGTTTCTTCATAGCGTGTAGTAGACTACCACTTTTTTATGAACATAAGTTTGAGATGGAGATGTGCTTATGACGGGTATTCTTGATTCTGTGAATCAGCGTACGCAACTTGTCGGCCAAAACCGACTAGAATTACTGACTTTCCGTCTTAACGGACACCAACGTTATGGCATTAACGTTTTTAAAGTCAAAGAAGTTCTACAATGTCCTAAATTGACTGCTATGCCTAACTTGCATCACTTAGTTAAAGGTGTTGCCCATATTCGTGGTCAAACGCTTTCTGTTATTGACTTAAGCTTGGCCATCGGTGGTCGTCCGACTCAAGATGTTCAAAAAAGTTTTGTTGTCATTGCGGAATTTAACCGTACAACTCAAGCTTTTTTAGTAAGTTCGGTTGAACGTATAATCAATATGCACTGGGAAACAATTCTGCCTCCGCCAGAAGGTGCTGGTAAAGCCAACTATCTGACAGCAGTAACCAATATTGATAACGAGCTGGTTGAAATTCTCGATGTAGAAAAGATCCTTGCAGAAATCGCACCAGTTAATGAAGAGATGGATGCTAGTATCGGTCATGATATTGCGGAAGCTGAACAAGAAAAGGCGATTGTTCGTCGTATTTTAATTGCAGACGACTCGACAGTAGCTCGTAAGCAAGTTCAACGAGCGATAGAGTCAATCGGTTTTGAATGTATTTTGACCAAAGACGGTAAAGATGCATACGAAAAGCTGTTAGAAATGGCAAAAGAAGGTAGTATTTACGAACAAATCTCTTTGGTGATTTCGGATATTGAAATGCCAGAGATGGACGGCTACACCTTAACGGCAGAAATACGCCGGAATAATGAATTAAAAGATCTCTACGTTATACTGCACTCATCACTGAGTGGGGTATTTAACCAAGCTATGGTTGAACGAGTAGGTGCAAATGCATTTATCGCTAAGTTTAACCCTGATGAGCTTGGTAATGCGGTGAAGGCTGCGCTAGTAAAATAAAGAGAAATTAATGACTGCTATTACTATAAGCGATCAAGAATATCGCGACTTTTGCCGATTTCTGGAATCTCAATGCGGGATCGTGTTGGGAGACAGCAAACAGTACTTGGTGAGAAGTCGTCTCAGTCCACTTGTGACTAAATATAAGTTAGCTAGTTTATCTGACCTGTTACGAGATGTCGTAACAGGGAGAAATCGTGATTTGCGTGTGGCAGCAGTTGATGCGATGACAACCAATGAAACCTTGTGGTTTCGTGATACGTATCCGTTTACTGTGCTTGCTGAGCGTTTACTGCCAGAAATGGCGGCAAAAAAACGCCCAATTAAAATCTGGTCGGCGGCGAGTTCTTCTGGTCAAGAGCCTTATTCAATGGCAATGACTATCCTTGAAACTCAGCAGCGTCGTCCTGGTTTACTTCCAAGCGTGTCGATCACGGCAACGGATATCTCAGCAAGCATGCTGGATATGTGTCGTGCAGGTGTCTATGACAACCTCGCTCTGGGACGTGGTTTGTCTCCTGAGCGCCGTCGTGCATTCTTTGAAGATGCAGGGGATGGACGTATGAAGGTAAAAGATAGCCTCAAACGTTTGGTGAACTTCCGCCCGCAAAACTTAATGGAAAGCTATGCGTTGCTCGGTAAGTTCGACATCATTTTCTGTCGAAATGTATTGATTTACTTCTCGCCAGATATGAAAGCCAAAGTATTGAATCAGATGGCAAACAACCTAAATCCCGGTGGTTACCTGCTGCTTGGTGCATCTGAGTCTTTAACTGGGCTGACGGACAAGTTTGAAATGGTGCGTTGTAATCCAGGCATCATCTATAAGCTCAAGTAAGCCATAAGCTTCAAACCCATTATTTTCTAAAGCCCAGCCAAGCGCTGGGCTTTTTCTTTCCTTTCTGGTTCTCTGTTCTATACCTAAAGAGAGACATTCCAAATCTCTAAATTTATAGGTTTGCTACTGCCAAAACGGCGTGCTTTTTGCAAACTGTTTTATGCAAGCTAAAAGGTTGCAACACGAGAAAAGATTAATTGCGAATTAGTAAATTTAAAAGTTGGTACGCTAATTGCTTTTAATCTATGACTAACGGTCAGTTCTTATTAAAGAGGCAAAGTATGGCTATTTCTTTCAACAACGCACTCGGTATACACCAGCATACGGTGGGTGTTCGTGAACGCAATGCAGAGGTTATCTCTACTAACATTGCTCAAGCGAATACACCTGGGTTTAAGGCGAAAGGAATGGACTTCAATAAGGCTTTGCAGGCGGCAAGTTCGGGGGCAAGCATTGGTCTTAGCCGTACGGACGGTCGGCACATTCCTGCCTCTACGACTGTGACAGGGGAAATGCTTTACCGCGTTCCAACTCAACCTGACACTGGTGATGGCAACACGGTGGATGTGGATTTAGAGCGTAACTTGTTTATGCAAAACCAGATTCGCCACCAAGCATCACTCGACTTCTTAGGAAGTAAATTCAAGAACTTAACGAAAGCAATTAAAGGGGAGTAATTTAGATGAGCTTATTTAATGTGTTCAATGTGACAGGTTCCGCGATGAGTGCAGAGTCTGTTCGTCTAAATACAACCTCAAGTAACCTTGCTAACGCGGACAGTATCAGCAGCTCTGCTGAAGATACTTATAAAGCGCGTCACGCAGTGTTCGGTGCCGAGTTGAGTAAAGCACGTTTTAACCGCGACCCAAACGTGCCTGTGAAAGTGTTAGGTATTGTGGAAAGTGATAAACCGCTATCAGCGGAGTTTAACCCTGACCACCCACTTGCGAATGACGAAGGCTATATCTATAAGCCTAACGTTAACGTAATGGAAGAAATGGCTAATATGATTTCTGCATCACGTTCATACCAAACGAACGTACAAGTTGCAGATGCAAGTAAACAAATGCTGCTGCGTACGCTGCAGATGGGTCAATAAGGATAAGGAGTTAGCGTATGGCCGGAATAGATAACGTTGGTCAAAGCGGCTTGTCCTATGTTGACCAGCTGAAAGCTCTTCAAGAACAGAAGAAGCCGACTGAGAGCACAGGTAAACAAGATCTTAAACAAGAAGATTTTCTTTCCCTGCTCACGAAGCAACTTTCTCAGCAAGATCCTTTTAAGCCGGTTAGCAATGACCAGATGATTGCGCAAATGGCATCATTTGCGACGGTTGATGGTATTGGCAAGATGAACACTCAATTTGAGAGTTTGAACTCGGCAATGACATCTAACCAAGCCTTGCAAGCATCATCACTGGTAGGTCGTGATGTATTGGTACCTGGTGCTGCAGGCGTTAAGAAAGATGATGCAGGCATGGCGGCAATGGTTAAGCTTCCAAGTTCGGTAGAGAATTTATTTGTTCGTATCGAAGACGAAATGGGACAGCTAGTTCGTACTATGGATGTAGGAGCTAAACCGGCCGGTGACAACCGTGTCGAATGGGATGGAAAAGATCAAAACGGTAATCCATTGCCGGCCGGCAAATACAAAGTGAAAGCCGCTGGTCTACTAGATGGAACAAGTACTGAATTTGGCGTATCTACTTACGCTAACGTCAATAGTGTTCTGCTTGGTAAGGGTGATGGTAACGTACTACTCAATCTAGCTGGTTTCACATCACCAGTGAAACTTGCTGAAGTACTTGAAGTTGGCAAAGCATAGAATGCTAGCTAGATAGGAGAATTTGGAATGTCATATGTATCTCTTAGCGGTTTATCCGCAGCTCAGTTAGACCTGAACACAACCAGTAACAACATTGCGAACGCAAACACATTCGGCTTTAAAGAGTCACGTGCGGAGTTCGGTGATGTTTACTCAAGCTCTTTATTTACCAACGCTAAAACCACTCCGGGTGGTGGTGTACAAGTGAATAAAGTTGCCCAGCAGTTCCACGAAGGTTCAAGTATTTATACTAACAACCCAATGGACTTGCGTATCTCGGGCACTGGCTTTTTCGCGGTATCTAAAGATCGCCTTATTCCACAGCAAAATGAATTGACTCGTAACGGTGCTTTCCACCTGAACAAAGACAATTTCATGGTGACGTCGAATGATGAGTTCCTACTGGGCTATCAGGTAAACCCTGATACTGGTGATGTGCTTTCTTATGAACCACAGCCACTGAACATTCCAGCAGAGTTTGGTAAACCTAAACAAACGGCAAACATTGAAGTAGGTGTAAACCTTCCAGCAAACGGTGATCTGAAAGATCCAGCGTTGTTTGACTACAATGATCCTGAAACTTATAACCGCTCAACGTCATCGACCATTTATGACTCAATGGGGCAGTCGTATAAGCTAACTACGTATTATCTGAAAGACCAAACTCAGCCAAATACGTGGCAAACTTATTACACAGTGACAGACAAAGACGGTGAGAAGCCATTGAACATCACTGGTGGTGATGCGACTACACCGACTGGTCATGTTGGTCACTCCATGAAGTTTAACAATGACGGTACGTTAGCAAGTTTGAACAACGGGCAGCCAATTGTTTCTGATCCTCTAGGCGCAGGTGCAAATCCTATTAACCTAAATGGCGCAGATGTTAACCAGACACTCTCCTTTGGTCTAGATTCAGCAACTCAGTTTGCTGCACCATTTGAATTGACTAAGTTCGATGAAGATGGCGCAACAACGGGTTTCTTAACTAAGATCGACTTTGACGAAAACGGTAGTGTGCTAGGCACTTACTCAAACGGTGAAAACATCACTCTAGGCCGAGTTGCGTTAGTACGTGTATCTAACGAACAAGGTCTGGATAAAAAAGGTGGTACTCAATGGGATTCAACTCAGTTCTCTGGTGACAAGATCTGGGGCGAATCAAACAAAGGCTCTTTTGGTTCGATCAACAACGGTACTTTAGAGCAATCCAACATTGATATGACCCAAGAGTTAGTGGATTTGATCTCTGCTCAACGTAACTTCCAAGCTAACTCACGTGCGCTTGAAGTTCACAACCAGCTACAACAAAACATCCTGCAGATTCGATAATACGATCTTCGTATATATGGTCATCTGGTCTATCAAGCCAGCGGCAACGCTGGCTTGATAGGATTGCCAGCTTGCCACATTGCCGCGGCAAACCTCCCCGTAACACCCCTTCTACTTACTATAACTTTCTGTTTTATATTAAAAATAAAACTTGGCACACCTATTGCTTTATAAGTCGTAACAGATGAATTTTGGAGCAAATTATGGACCGTGCATTGTTTCTCGCCATGAGTGGCGCAAAGCAAAATATGCAAGCTATGCAGCTAAGAGCGAATAACTTGGCCAACGTAAGCACAACTGGTTTTCGTGCTGACTTAGCACAAGCTCGTTCAATGCAAGCATATGGTGATGGTCTGCCTAGCCGAGTGTTCAGTATGACTGAACGCCCAGGAAACAATTTCCAGCAAGGCAGTGTTATCACAACGGGACGTGATTTGGATGTCACCATTCAAGGCGATGGCTGGATTGCTGTTCAAGACAAAACCGGCGCTGAAGGTTTAACTCGTAACGGTAATTTGCAGATCGACCAAACCGGTCTTTTGCTTAACGGCAATGGTCACTTGGTGCTTGGTGAAACTGGTGCGCCAATTACTTTACCGGTACCAGTGGCAAAAGTTGAAATTGGTAACGACGGTACTATTTCTGTTCGCCCGCAAGGCGCTCCAGCAGATGCAATGGAAATCGTCGACCGTATTAAGCTTGTTCGTCCAAACAACCAAGATTTATATAAAGATGTTAATGGTCTTTTCCGCGCGAAAGATCCAAACACGGCATACGATGCAGATGCCAATGTAAAAATTCTGACCAGAGCCCTAGAAGGCAGTAACGTCAATGCGGTGGGTGAAATGACCAGCCTAATCGAGTTACAGCGTCAGTTTGAAATGCAAGTCAAAATGATGAGCACGGCAGAAGACATGGACAAATCGTCCGATTCTCTGCTTCGTATGAGCTAACCAATTGAAAGGAAATTAGTATGCAGCCGGCATTATGGGTAAGTAAAACAGGCCTCGACGCGCAGCAAACCAATATTGCGACGATCTCGAACAACTTAGCGAACGCATCAACCATTGGTTACAAGAAGAGTCGTGCGGTCTTTGAAGATTTGTTCTATCAAAATATTAACCAGCCTGGTGGTCAGTCATCTCAGAATACTGAATTGCCAAGTGGTTTGATGTTAGGTGCGGGTTCTAAAGTGGTGGCTACTCAAAAAGTACACACCAATGGTAACGCACAAACGACAACCAACAGCCTCGACATGATGATCGAAGGGGATGGTTTTTTCCAAATCCTGATGCCGGATGGCAATATCGGTTATTCACGAAATGGTCAGTTCACACTGAATGATGAAGGTGTAATTGTGACCTCAGGTGCGGGCTACGCTTTGGACCCTGAAATTGTGGTTCCTGAAGATGCTATATCAATCACTATCGGTAATGACGGTGAAGTGTCGGCTCGAATTCGTGGTCAGCAAGACAACCAAGTTTTAGGGCAGATCACCACGGTAGATTTTATTAACCCAGGTGGTTTAGAGCCGATTGGTCAGAACCTTTACTTGCCGACAGGGGCAAGTGGTGACCCACAAGAAGGTGTGCCGGGTCTAGATGGCCTAGGTAGCATTCGTCAGTCAACACTGGAAAGCTCAAACGTTAACGTAACTGAAGAGCTGGTGAATATGATTGAAGCTCAACGTGTCTATGAGATGAACTCGAAAGTTATCTCGGCAGTAGACAAGATGATGAGCTATGCGAACCAGCAGCTATAACCCAATAGCAGTAACTTTGGTTTATATAGAGTGATTGAGAGATAGTGATGATGAAACGTTTACTTAGCCTAATTTTTGTTTTGACGGTTTCTGGTTGCGGATTACTGCCAGAAGAGATCGAAACTTCGGATGTGACTGCTGGAACTACGGTCGTAGATGCGGTTGAAGGTGACAAGGCTGTTGAAACTGATACTGGCATGGTTGATACTCTGCGTAAACGGACTGATCCTGTTGCTGGCGATCCTGCATGGGCACCGATTCACCCGAAAGCTAAGCCGGAACATTACGCAGCAGAGACGGGTTCACTATTTAATTTAGCTAACTCAAGTAGCCTTTATGATGATTCAAAACCTCGTATTATTGGTGACATCATTACAGTGACCTTGGATGAAAAAACCAAAGCGGCAAAAAGTGCTGATGCTGATTTGTCAAAATCGAATGATGCATCGATGGATCCTCTTGCCGTCGGTGGGCAGAACTTAACCGTGGGTGATTACAACTTTTCCTATGCGTTAAAAAATGACAATAAATTCAGCGGCAGTGCAGAAGCTAACCAGAGCAATAGTCTTTCGGGTTCGATTACAGTCGAAGTTATTGAAGTACTGGCAAACGGTAACCTCGTGATTCGTGGTGAAAAATGGTTAACCTTTAATACCGGTGATGAGTACATTCGTTTAAGCGGAACTATTCGTCCTGACGACATTGATTTTGATAACACCATTGCTTCAACCCGTATTTCTAACGCTCGAATTCAATATTCTGGTACCGGAACGAACCAAGATATGCAAGAACCTGGATTCTTGGCACGATTTTTTAATGTGTCTCTGTAGATTAAGCTCTACAGTCGAAGAATTGACAGAATTAAGTTGATATCGATGAGGCCTAATTGGCCTCATTTGTTTTTTTGAACTCAGGTCGGCAGACCTAACGTTAACGGTAACCCACAATGAAAAAACTCACTTTGTTATTGATGATGCTAGTGACAGCAAGCGCCAACGCTGCTCGCATCAAAGATGTTGCTCAAGTAGCAGGTGTGCGTAGTAACCAATTGGTGGGCTACGGTTTGGTGACTGGTTTGCCGGGTACGGGTGAATCCACACCTTTCACAGATCAAAGCTTCAACGCCATGCTGCAAAGCTTCGGCATTCAATTGCCACCTGGCACTAAGCCAAAAACCAAAAACGTTGCCGCTGTAATCGTGACGGCTGATTTGCCAGCATTCTCTAAGCAAGGTCAAACGGTCGATATTACTGTTTCTTCAATCGGCTCAGCGAAAAGCCTGCGTGGCGGCACATTGATGCAAACCTTCTTAAAAGGTTTGGATGGTCAGGTCTATGCTGTGGCACAAGGTAACTTAGTTGTTAGCGGCTTTAGTGCCTCTGGCGCGGACGGTTCAAAAGTCGTGGGTAATAACCCAGCGGTGGGTATGATTTCAGGTGGTGCGATTGTCGAGCGTGAAGTTCCAACACCATTTGGTCGCGGCGATTTTATTACCTTCAACTTACTGGAGTCGGATTTTACTACTGCTCAACGTATGGCAGATGCAGTGAACAACTTCCTTGGCCCTCAAATGGCATCAGCGGTAGATGCTGCATCAGTTCGCGTTCGTGCTCCTCGTGATGTGAGCCAGCGAGTGGCATTTCTTTCTGCGATTGAAAACTTAGAATTTAACCCAGCAGACGGATCGGCAAAAATTATTGTTAACTCCCGCACTGGTACTATCGTTGTTGGTCAGCACGTTCGCTTAAAACCCGCGGCAGTGACTCATGGTGGTATGACAGTGGCTATTAAAGAGAATCTAAATGTCAGCCAGCCGAATGCTTTCTCTGGTGGTCAAACCGTGGTTGTTCCTAATTCGACTATCGAAGTAGAAGAGAAGCAGGGCAAGATGTTTAAACTTGAGCCGGGTGTGACTCTCGATGAACTTGTACGTGCAGTAAACGAAGTCGGCGCAGCGCCTTCAGACTTAATGGCAATCCTGCAAGCTCTTAAGCAAGCAGGTGCTATTGAAGGTCAGTTGATCATTATCTAAGGAGATTAAGATGATTAATAACTCTAACGATATTGGTTTTATTCACGATATTGCCAGCCTAGATAAACTGCGTAAGCAGGCTGTGGGTGGTGATGAAAACTCAGAAAAAGAAGCGTTAACTGCGGCAGCTCGTCAGTTTGAATCGATCTTTACCAACATGATGCTGAAGTCGATGCGTGACGCGAATTCTGGCTTCAAATCGGAACTGTTTAACAGTCAAAATGAAGATTTCTATCGTCAGATGCTTGATGAGCAAATGACCAGTGAACTGAGCTCGTCGGGTTCGCTTGGTTTAGCGGATATGATTGTGGCGCAACTGTCTGCTGGTGAGAAATCACAATCTGGCGGTGAAGATGGTTTCCAAGAAGCGATGCGCCGTGTAGAACGTTCTCGCGAAGCACAGGCAAACCGAGCAGAAATGAGTGATGACAGTGAACTCGCGATGGCTGGTAGTGCTACTGCTAGTGGCGCAGAGGCTCAACAGGCGGCAAACTTTGAATCACCGCGTTCATTTGTTTCTTCATTGAAGCCTTATGCTGATAAAGCGGCAAAAGCGTTGGGCATTGATGCCTCTCTACTGATTGCTCAAGCGGCATTAGAAACAGGCTGGGGGCAGAAAGTGGTTAAAAATGCCCGTGGTAGCAGCAACAATTTATTCAACATTAAAGCGGATCGCAGTTGGCAAGGAAACAAAGTGGCAACTCAAACCTTGGAGTATCACCACAATACACCTGTTATGGAAAAAGCGGCATTCCGTTCGTATAACTCTTTCCAAGACAGCTTTAACGATTATGTTCGTTTCTTAGAAAAGAACCCTCGTTACACTACGGCACTGAATCATCAAGGTAGCAACGAAGAGTTCATTCGAGGTATTCATAAAGCGGGATACGCAACTGACCCAGAATACGCAGACAAAGTGCTACGAGTGAAATCTCAAATCGACCAGATGGGCGAACTTTAAATTGTGAAGGCCGGAGAAATGACTCCGGCTTTTTTGTCTTTCTTCTTTACCTCATTTCCTATTTCTTCTTTATATTTCCTCGGCTTATCTCCAATAAATAAAATTGGCATACATGTTGCTTTATACCCTGTAGATAGTCAGTGAACACTGATGTTTTTATAGTTTTTGGGGGCAGTATGGCGTCTGATCTTCTGAATGTGGGTACGCAAAGCGTATTAACCGCTCAGAGACAACTCAATACAACAGGTCATAACATTTCTAATGTTAATACAGAGGGTTACAGCCGTCAGTCTGTGATCCAAGGGACCAACATGCCTCGCCAATACGGCGGACAAACCTATGGTATGGGCGTACATGTGGACAATGTTCGCCGCTCATGGGATCAGTTTGCCGTTAAAGAGCTGAACATTGCCACTTCTGAATACGCATTTAAGAGCGATACCGAGCAGAACCTCGATATGTTATCCAAATTGCTCTCTTCCGTTGCGTCTAAAAAAATTCCTGAGAATCTTAACGAGTGGTTTGATGCGGTGAAATCACTGGCGGATTCCCCTAATGACGTGGGCGCTCGTAAAGTGGTACTTGAGAAAGCTAATTTGATTTCTCAAAACCTTAACGATTTCCATGAGACAGTGCGCCGACAGTACGATGTGACCAACAAAGGTCTTGATGTCGGTGTCGAACGTATTAACCAGATCGCAGTTGAAATCCGTGATTTACAGCGTCTGATGATGAAGGTACCTGGTCCTCACAATGATTTAATGGATCAGCATGAAAAGCTGGTGGCTGAGCTTTCTGAGTACACCAATGTTACCGTTACGCCTCGTAAAAATGCGGAAGGATTTAACATCCATATCGGCAATGGTCATACCTTGGTTTCAGGCACTGAAGCAAGCCAGTTGAAAATGATGGACGGCTATCCAGATGTTAAACAACGTCGTCTTGCAATGGTTGAAGGTAATGGGATTAAACCGATTACGGCAAAAGACATCGGCGGCAAAATTGGCGCGTTGATGGATATGCGTGACGATCACATCCCTTACGTTATGGATGAAATCGGCCGCTTAGCGACATCCTTCTCTTATGAAGTGAATAAGTTGCAATGGCAAGGTTTGGATTTGCGTGGCGATGTCGGTCATAACATTTTTACTGATGTGAACTCAGATGTTGCCGCACGTGAGCGTGTTGTTACTCCTGCAGATTCAAAAGCAGACGTCGCCGTTTACATTGATGATATCAGCCAGCTCACTGGTGGAGAGTACTCGCTCTCTTATAATGGCAGTGACTATGTGATCACGCGTCCTAGCGGTGAACAGGTGATTGCAGAGGAATCTCGCGGCAATATTTTTATCGATGGCATGCGAATCCAAATCAACAATGACCCACAAACGGGCGAGCGCGTAATATTGCGCCCAACTCGTAATGGTGCCAAAGAGATTAAGCTCATCACCAACGATCCGGCAAAAATTGCCGCTCAAAGTTATGAAGCATCGACCACGCTTGCCCAAGGCAAAGCGAAATTCAAAATTCTTGAAGCAGGTGCTGTTCGTGAGTTTGAAGTGGTGATCTCTCCTTTGGGTGATCAGTTTGCCGTTACCGATACAAAAGGCAACATCCTTTTGGAACCGCAAGAGTATCCGCCTTCAGGTCCTGTTGAAGTTCAGGGAACTATTTTTGAACTCTCCGGCGGTGCATTGCCGGATGACAAATTTACGGCAAACCTTGTCGCTTCAGAAGGTGACAACGGCAACTTACGTAAAATGATCAATGTTCAAACCAATAAAGAGATGAACGATAACAACTCGACCATCATCGATCTGTACCACAACCTCAATACAGATTTTGGTTTGAAGCTGTCGACTGCTTCACGTCTTACGGACGTTTCTCGTTTAGAAAAGCAGTCAGCACAAGAACGTATTGCTTCTGTATCTGGGGTAAACCTGGATGAAGAAGCGGCAAACATGATGAAGTTTCAACAAGCCTATATGGCTTCGTCTCGTATCATCCAAGCGTCAAACGATACGTTTAACACTATTCTGCAGTTGAGATAGGAGGGAGATTAAATGTTAACTCGAATTTCTAGCTTCCATAACTATCAATCTGTGCAAAACGACATGCGTCGTCAGGAATCGAAAGTTCACCATAACCAAGCGCAGCTAGCGTCTGGTAAGAAGCTATTGTCGGCTGCGGATAACCCGCTCGCGACACATTACATTCAGAACGTGACTCAGCAAGAAGAGCAGTTACGTCAATATTTGGATGCCATTACTTTGGTTCGAAACCGTCTTGAGCATCAGGAAGTTATTGTTAGTAATGCGGAAGAGTTTGCTGATAAAGCCAAGCGGAATGTCATGGAAATGATCAACGGTTCTCTTTCACCTGAAGACCGCGGCGCTATAGCTCGTCAGATCCAAGAGATTTCCAATAACTTCATTAACCTTGCGAATGTTCAGGATGAGATGGGCAACTATATTTTTGCCGGTACCAAACCAAAGAATCAGCCTTTCTTCCGCGACAATGCTGGTAACGTCACTTATTCCGGTGATGACTATCAGCGAAAAATGAAGATTTCTAATAGCTTGGAAATTCCGTTTAACACTCCGGGTAGCAAAATCTTTATGGAGATTGAGAACCCGTTTGGTGATTACGAACCGAATTACGCTTTGCAAGAAGGTTCTGAGTTATTGCTTGAGCGTGCAACCAACAGCAATGTTGATGATAACTCGAACTACACGGTGACATTCGTTGATATGGATAACGGCAAGTTTGGTTATCAACTTGAACGTAACGGCAGCATTGTGCAGGCCGACGAATTTGACGGCAAAACGGGTATCCAGTTTGAAGGGTTAACGATCGCGATTAAAGGGCAGATCACCAAAGGTGACTCTATAACCATCGAGCCGCGTAAAACCTTCAGTATTTTCGACAGCTTTAAAGATGCGATTGAGTATTCATCCCGCTCAGTCGCGGATGCTTCTTCGACTGCGAAGTTACATCAAGTGACAGAGGAACTGCATAAAGCCTTTATTCACTTGAATAAATCGCACACAAATATCGGTGCAAGTTTGAGCACTTTAGATATTCAAGAAGAGCAACACGAAGATTTCAAAATCAGCTTAGCGAAGTCAAAAAGTCAGTTTGAAGACTTGGACTACGCAGAAGCCGTGATTGAATTCAACGAAAATTCCCGAGCACTGCAAGCTTCTCAACAAGCGTTCGGCAAAACCAAAGATTTAACCCTATTTAATTACATCTAACTTGAATGCCATATGTGCAATGCCATATGAGCAAAGTGAAATGTGATTAATAAAGGAACGATTGCCACTTCGTTTATTGATTACGAGTTAATCAATAGTAAAGCGGCAAGTATGCGGCAATTAATTATTGCCGCTGGCTATGACTCTCTAGGTTTTCCAATGATATTGGATAGATGATGTCAGTAACTTATTGAAATTTAGTGCTTTTAAAAATAATTTCACTGAATTTTAAAGTTGGCACACATATTGAATTATCAATACTAGTGTTAATTAAACAATTTTTTAAATCGGCACATGTTGCAGATTTAGCAAGTTATTTACGGTCAGTGCTTCCAAAGAGTAAAGCTGACCGCTTCGCAAAATACTTGCGGACTCGATAGGAGAGCAAACTATGACCATTAATGTAAATACCAACGTGTCGGCAATGACTGCGCAGCGTTATCTAAACAAAGCGACTGGTGAGCTAAACACATCTATGGAGCGCTTGTCGTCTGGTAACCGCATCAACAGTGCGAAAGACGATGCAGCGGGCCTACAAATTTCTAACCGTTTGACTGCTCAGTCTCGTGGTCTAGATGTAGCAATGCGCAATGCCAACGACGGTATTTCGATTGCACAGACTGCGGAAGGTGCAATGAATGAGTCAACCAGCATCCTACAACGTATGCGTGACCTATCTTTGCAATCAGCAAACGGTACCAACTCTTTATCTGAGCGTACAGCGCTTAACGAAGAGGTGTCAGCGCTGCAAGACGAATTAAACCGTATCGCAGAAACCACATCATTCGGTGGACGTAAACTGCTTAACGGTTCATTTGGTGAAGCATCATTCCAGATCGGTTCTAGCTCTGGTGAAGCAATCATCATGGGCCTAACCAGTATCCGTGCTGATGAACCTCGTATGGGTGGTATGGCGTACGTTTCAGAGCAGGGCAAAACAAAAGACTGGGGCGTACCTGTCAACGCAAATGAACTGACTTTCGAGTTTACTGGTAAAGATGGTGAGCCGAAGACGGTAAGCGTTCAAGCTAAAGTCGGTGACGATATCGAAGAGCTTGCAACATATATCAATGGTCAAACTGACGTGTTCAAAGCGTCAGTAGACGAAGATGGCAAGCTACAAATTTTCATCGCTGAACCGGATATGGCACAGGACTTCAACATTGGCGGTAGTCTGGCTGGTGAACTTGGTTTGAGCACTGAAAGTGGCAGATACACAACAGTGCAAGATATTGATGTAACAACAGTGGGCGGTTCTCAAAACGCTGTTGGTATTATCGATGCGGCTTTGAAATACGTTGATTCACAACGTGCTGACTTGGGTGCGAAACAAAACCGTTTAAGCCACAGTATTAGTAACTTGGCAAACATCCAAGAAAACGTTGAAGCGTCTAAGAGCCGTATCAAAGATACAGATTTTGCGAAGGAAACCACGCAACTTACTAAATCTCAAATTCTGCAACAAGCGGGTACCTCAATTCTCGCTCAAGCGAAACAGTTGCCAAACTCTGCAATTACACTATTGCAGTAGTTTTAGGACTCTTCATTAATAAGTCTAGACGTAGACATGTATTGAAGATCCTTTGGCAAAGTATGTTTATTAGAAAGTGGCAGGCTCTCTCAATCTACACCCTGTCTGCCACCGGATAATATTCATACGCCCCGGTATGCCTAAATGTGTTCATTTCTCTTGATCTCCACATGGTTTGGCTACCACAAACAGCCCCAGTTCTCTCAAAGGAAAAGGGGCTTTTCTTTTGCCTGTAATTTGTCATTTCCCTTTCCCCAATATCCGATCTTTTTAAGTTAACCCTTACGTTTATCTAGTCTGCATCCTACAGAGTTGGCAGTTCTTTGCTGTTTGCGTCGCATATTTTCGGTAAATCCTTAATTTTTCTAAAGGTATTCTCTTGTGGGCCGCTAACAGAGATAACTTTGAGAGAACATTTTGGTTTTTCGAGACGTCGGAAGCCGCATTCGAAGTTCCGCTTCGCAGAAAAATCTAGGAGAGACAACTATGTCAGTGAACGTAAATACTAATGTGTCAGCAATGACAGCACAGCGATATTTGAACAGTGCTACATCTGCTCAGCAAACGTCTATGGAACGTTTGTCATCAGGTTCAAAGATCAACAGTGCAAAAGATGACGCAGCAGGTCTACAGATCTCAAACCGTCTGAATGTTCAAAGCCGAGGCTTTGATGTTGCTGTACGTAATGCGAACGATGGTATTTCTATTGCTCAAACCGCTGAAGGTGCGATGAATGAAACTACGAACATTCTACAACGTGTTCGTGATTTATCATTGCAAGCAGCGAACGGCTCGAACTCTAAGTCTGAGCGTGTAGCTATTCAGGAAGAAATTTCGTCAATGAATGATGAACTTAACCGTATCGCGGAAACCACATCATTTGCCGGTGGTAAGCTCCTCAATGGTACCTTTGATACTAAGTCATTCCAGATTGGCGCAGATAGCGGTGAAGCAGTGATGCTTTCACTGAACAATATGCGCAGTGACAACCAGAAAATGGGTGGCGTTAGCTACAAAGCAGAAAATGGTCAAGGTAAAGACTGGGCTGTTAAGTCAGGAAGCAATGATCTGACGATTACTCTTAATGACAAATATGAAGGTGAGAAAACCATCTCTATCAATGCGAAAACAGGCGATGATATTGAAGAGTTAGCCACTTACATTAATGGTCAAACAGACATGGTGAAAGCTTCTGTCGATGAAGACGGCAAACTACAGCTGTTTACTGCGGCAGATAAAGTGGAAGGCCAAGCGACGTTTGGTGGTAGCCTTGCTGGTGAATTGGGCTTTGGTGAAGGTAAAGACGTCACTGTTAAAGATATCGATGTGACAAGCGTTGGTGGTGCACAGCAATCAGTAGCGATTGTTGATGCGGCACTGAAGTTCGTTGATAGCCATCGTGCTGAGTTGGGGGCATTCCAGAATCGCTTTAACCATGCCATCAGCAATTTAGAAAACATTAACGAAAACGTGAATGCTTCTAAGAGCCGAATAAAAGACACTGACTTTGCGAAAGAAACAACGTCATTAACTAAGTCGCAAATACTTTCTCAAGCTTCAAGTACGGTATTGGCACAGGCAAAACAAGCACCAAACTCTGCTTTGGCTCTACTTGGCTAATAGCGAGTACATTAGTGTTAATAAAGAATCCAGCTTCGGCTGGATTTTTTTATACCTAGCAAAGCTTCATTATTACAGTCACCGCCTTTATGACGGAGTATTCGTAGAGAAAAGAAGATCTAAAGGAATAGCAACCGTCTTCAAGGTAATTGATTCAAGCTTTTATAAAGGCGTGGTGATTTGAAATGAAGAGATAAGCAGAGGGATGTTGTTAGACAGATGACAGATAAAACAAAACCCAGCCTAAGCTGGGTTCTATTATGATGGTGCGGAAGGAGAGACTTGAACTCTCACACCTTGCGGCGCCAGAACCTAAATCTGGTGCGTCTACCAATTTCGCCACTTCCGCAACTTAATCTGTAGATTAACTGAATATTGGTCTTCAATTAATCGTTGTAATAATGGCAGGTCTACCTCGAAGTCGAAACAGGGAGAATAGATGGGGCATCAAAGCCTTACTAACCACTATCTTAATTGTAATGGCAGGTCTACCTGGATTCGAACCAGGGAATGGCGGCATCAAAAGCCGCTGCCTTACCGCTTGGCGATAGACCTACAGAGATGATTGCTCATCTAAATAATGGTGCGGAAAGAGAGACTTGAACTCTCACACCTTGCGGCGCCAGAACCTAAATCTGGTGCGTCTACCAATTTCGCCATTTCCGCATCTTAATCTGTAAATTAATTGAATTAGGCGTTCAACTAATTGTTGTAATAACTCGTCTAAAACCAGCTATTCCAAATAGTGACTAATCACTATTTTAAATAATGGCAGGTCTACCTTGAACCCGAATCAGGGAGAATAGACGGGGCATCAAAAATGCTTTCTAACCACTATCTAAATTGTAGTGGCAGGTCTACCTGGATTCGAACCAGGGGATGGCGGCATCAAAAGCCGCTGCCTTACCGCTTGGCGATAGACCTGCAGAGATGATTGCTCATCTGAATAATGGTGCGGAAGGAGAGACTTGAACTCTCACACCTTGCGGCGCCAGAACCTAAATCTGGTGCGTCTACCAATTTCGCCACTTCCGCAACTTAATCTGTAGATTAACTGAATATTGGTCTTCAATTAATCGTTGTAGTGATCTGTCATTTAAAACAAAGCACTTAAATAATGGCAGGTCTACCTGGATTCGAACCAGGGAATGGCGGCATCAAAAGCCGCTGCCTTACCGCTTGGCGATAGACCTGCAGAGATGATTACTCATCTAAATAATGGTGCGGAAAGAGAGACTTGAACTCTCACACCTTGCGGCGCCAGAACCTAAATCTGGTGCGTCTACCAATTTCGCCATTTCCGCATTATTTCCTAAAGACTTTCAACGTTGCTGTTTCAAAAGTACTTAGGAAATGGTGGCTACGACGGGATTCGAACCTGTGACCCCATCATTATGAGTGATGTGCTCTAACCAGCTGAGCTACGTAGCCAACAATAAATAATGGTGCGGAAGGAGAGACTTGAACTCTCACACCTTGCGGCGCCAGAACCTAAATCTGGTGCGTCTACCAATTTCGCCACTTCCGCATCTTAATTTGTAGATTAACTGAATATTGGTTTTCAGATAATCGTTGTAGTGATCTGTCATTTAAAACAAATCACTTTAAATAATGGTAGGTCTACCTCGAAGTCGACACAGGGAGAATAGATGGGGCATCAAAGCCTTACTAACCACTATCTTAATTGTAATGGCAGGTCTACCTGGATTCGAACCAGGGAATGGCGGCATCAAAAGCCGCTGCCTTACCGCTTGGCGATAGACCTGCAGAGATGATTGCTCATCTAAATAATGGTGCGGAAAGAGAGACTTGAACTCTCACACCTTGCGGCGCCAGAACCTAAATCTGGTGCGTCTACCAATTTCGCCATTTCCGCAAAACTTTTAAGATATCGAGATAATATGGTGCGGAAGGAGAGACTTGAACTCTCACACCTTGCGGCGCCAGAACCTAAATCTGGTGCGTCTACCAATTTCGCCACTTCCGCATCTCGGTATCTAAAGTCATTTGCAATCTAACTAAGAGATAAGCAAACAACTTAGAATAAGTGGTGGCTACGACGGGATTCGAACCTGTGACCCCATCATTATGAGTGATGTGCTCTAACCAGCTGAGCTACGTAGCCATCATTTTTGAGCGAGACAATATAATACAAACTCGCTACGAGTTCCAATAAATTTTCAAATACTGAAACTCAATTAATAACTGAGTAGTTATTAAGAATAAATGGCAGGTCTACCTAGAGCCGAAGCAGGGGAATAGACCGAGGCATCAAATGCCTAACTAACCATTTATCTTTTAAATAGTGGCAGGTCTACCTGGATTCGAACCAGGGAATGGCGGCATCAAAAGCCGCTGCCTTACCGCTTGGCGATAGACCTGCAGAGATGATTGCTCATCTTAAATAATGGTGCGGAAAGAGAGACTTGAACTCTCACACCTTGCGGCGCCAGAACCTAAATCTGGTGCGTCTACCAATTTCGCCATTTCCGCATTATTTCCTAAAGACTTTCAACATTGCTGTTTCAAAAAGTACTTAGGAAATGGTGGCTACGACGGGATTCGAACCTGTGACCCCATCATTATGAGTGATGTGCTCTAACCAGCTGAGCTACGTAGCCATTACTATTTCTTGCTCTCAGAACTAAGTTGCCTTATTGCTGAGAACGGTGCGCATTATGCGGATCTGCTTTCGGAGCGTCAACAGTTTTTTTGAATAAATCGCCTGAAACGCATCGTTCGACTTTTTTTTAAACAAAGAGGCGTGTTTGTGATCAAAAAGTGCTAACAAAACAACAGATTTATTACTTTTGCATAGCGGCAAAAATTCATATTTTTTTATTTGAAAATGTCGAAAAAAACAAAAAAGCCAACCGAGTGGTTGGCTTTTATTCGATTCTGTCTGATGCAGATTAAACGTTGAAACGGAAGTGAACAACATCGCCATCTTTAACGATGTAATCTTTGCCTTCTAGTCGCCATTTACCTGCTTCTTTCGCACCGCTTTCACCGTTAAATTGGATAAAATCGTCATAACCGACAACTTCAGCGCGAATGAAACCTTTTTCAAAGTCAGTGTGAATTTTGCCAGCTGCTTTTGGCGCTGTTGCACCAATTGGAATTGTCCAAGCGCGAACTTCTTTAACACCTGCCGTGAAGTAAGTGTGCAGTTCTAGTAGTTCGTAACCCGCACGAATCACGCGGTTTAGACCCGGTTCTTCGATACCCATGTCTGCTAGGAACTCTTCGCGCTCGTCGTCTTCTAATTCAGAAAGCTCAGATTCAATTGCTGCACATACAGGAACAACAACGTTATTCTCTTTTGCTGCAAATTCACGTACGAGATCCAAGTACGGGTTATCTTCAAAACCATCTTCTGCAACGTTAGCAATATACATGGTTGGCTTTAAGGTTAAGAAGTTTAGGTAGCCAATTGCAGCCAGTTCTTCTTTAGTTAAGTCAACTGTACGAGCTGAGCCACCTTCAGTTAAAACAGGCAGTAATTTTTCAAGTGCTACTAGTTCTAACTTAGCGTCTTTGTCGCCGCCTTTTGCTTTCTTCGCGTTACGTTGAATAGCACGTTCACAAGAATCAAGGTCAGCCATTGCCAACTCTAAGTTGATCACTTCGATGTCTTCAATCGGCGAAACTTTGCCTGCAACGTGTACGATGTTTTCGTTCTCGAAACAACGAACAACGTGACCGATCGCATCAGTTTCACGGATGTTAGCTAGGAACTTGTTACCTAGACCTTCACCACGAGAAGCACCCGCAACCAGACCTGCGATATCCACAAATTCCATTGTTGTTGGAAGAATACGCTCAGGATTTACGATTTTCGCTAGTGCATCTAGACGAAGATCTGGAACCGGTACAACACCAGTGTTTGGTTCGATGGTACAAAACGGGAAGTTAGCCGCTTCGATACCTGCTTTTGTAAGAGCATTGAAAAGTGTTGATTTACCAACGTTTGGTAGACCAACAATGCCACATTTAAAACCCATGTCTGTAACCTTATTCAGCTTTGAACGTGTGTAAGCGATTTTGCGCTTTCGTTAGACCATCTTTTAACAAGATATCGAGGCAACGAACCGATTCATCGACGGTTGCATCTAATTGCTCCTGCTCTTTAGCAGGGGCTTTGCCTAACACATAGCCTGCGACTTTATCTTTATGTCCCGGATGACCAATGCCAATCCGCAGACGGTAAAATTCTTTGTTGTTGCCCAGTTTGCTGATGGTGTCTTTTAAGCCATTGTGACCACCATGGCCACCGCCTTTTTTGAACTTAGCAACACCCGGAGGGAGATCAAGTTCATCGTGTGCCACCATGATCTCTTCAGGTTGAATTTGGTAGAACTTTGCAAGAGCTGCAACGGCTTTACCGGATAAATTCATAAAAGTGGTTGGGATCAGCAAACGTAAATCTTCGCCATTGACCACAATACGGCCAGTCAGACCGAAGTATTTAGGCTCATTTTTCAACGTAATATTGTGAATACGAGCCAGTTCTTCTACGACCCATGCACCGGCATTGTGTCGAGTTCTAGAATATTCCGGGCCAGGATTCGCCAGACCGACAAGTAATTTAATAGGTTGACTCAAAGCTAGGATCCCTTAGGAAACGAAAAAGCGCGGTATGATAGCACAAAAATTCCCTTTGGCGCGAGGCTCAAAGGGATTCGGTTCTTTAAGCGTTTTTGAGAGGATGAACAAGTTGTCTCTTTCGCTCCTGTTGACTATTTAGTTAGCGCATTCTGACAACGTTAATTTGCAGTTTCTGTTTGAAGTACGGCAAGTGAATAGCTTTTAACTCATAGCTGGTAAAGGCGTTGCTAGGGGAGTGAGATTGGTTTATCGCCGCGAGATAGGAATAAAAAAAGCGCCTTATTTAGAAGGCGCTTTTTTAACAGTCAATTTCAACGCTTAGTTGAACATTGCTGAGATAGATTCTTCGTTGCTAATACGACGAATCGCTTCTGCTAGCATGGTAGACAGAGTCAACTGAGTCACTTTACCTGTTGCTGCCATTTCTTTAGACAGAGTAATTGAGTCAGTAATGATAACTTGGTCAAGAACAGAGTTCTTAATGTTTTTCGCTGCGTTACCAGAGAATACTGCGTGAGTTGCGTAAGCGAATACACGCTTAGCACCACGGTTCTTCAGAGCTTCTGCTGCTTTACATAGTGTGCCACCTGTATCGATCATATCGTCTACGATCACACAGTCACGACCTTCAACATCACCAATTAGGTTCATTACTTCAGAAACGTTAGCGCGTGGACGACGTTTGTCGACGATTGCGATATCGATATCACCCAGAGCTTTAGCCGTTGCACGTGCACGAACAACGCCGCCTAGGTCAGGAGATACAACTACTGGATCTTCTAAACCACGAGCTTTCATATCTTCAAGAAGTACTGGAGTACCGAAGATGTTGTCTACTGGTACATCGAAGAAACCTTGAATTTGTTCTGCGTGCAGGTCGATAGTAAGAACACGGTCAACACCAACGTTAGAAAGGAAGTCTGCAACAACTTTTGCAGTGATTGGCACACGAGCAGAACGCACACGGCGATCCTGACGAGCATAACCAAAATAAGGAATAACAGCAGTAATACGGCCTGCTGAAGCACGACGCATAGCATCAATCATTACAACGAGTTCCATAAGGTTGTCGTTGGTTGGCTTACAAGTAGATTGGATGATAAATACGTCGCTACCACGAACATTTTCATTGATTTGTACTGCAACTTCTCCATCAGAGAAACGTGAAACAGTAGCATCTCCAAGAGAAATGTATAGACGATCAGCAATACGTTGTGCTAGTTCGGGTGTGGCATTACCAGCAAATAGCTTCATATCAGGCACGGTGGAAACCTCGGGGTTGCGTCCAGTTTTTAAATAGATTGGGGTTGGCTGTTTGGTATCTAGCCAGTGTCTCTTTAAGCGGAGAAACATTTCGCCCTTGGGCGATAAACGCTGAGACGGTGTCAGGGAGTTCGGACAGAACATTTTTTGCATCGTTTTCGTTTGAAAATTCAGCAAAAACGCACGATCCTGTACCGGTCAATCTTGACGGCGCGTATTGTAGCAGCCAAGAAAGTTGCTTATCAACCTCTGGATACAGCATTCGGACAATTTTTTCGCAATCGTTTTCGTATTGAGTGTCAAGAAGCGTGAACAGCTCTCGTTTTGGCGTATTTCTGGTCAAGTCAGGATGACAAAAAATATCTTTAGTTGCGATGCTGACATTCGGTCTCACCACTAAATACCATTTTTCTTGTGCTTCAACAGGCGTTAACTCTTCACCTACACCTTCTGCAAAAGCGGCAAAACCACGGATAAATACGGGTACATCGGCGCCCAAAGCTAAGCCTATCTCTGCGAGCTCGTCATCATTGAGGTTGGTTTGCCAAAGAAAATTCAAAGCGACTAACACGGTCGCGGCATTTGAAGATCCACCACCGATACCTCCGCCCATTGGTAGGATCTTGTTTAACTCAATCTCCGCACCCAAGTTACAACCCGTTTTTTGTTGCAATGCGGTTGCCGCTTTCCAAATCAGGTTGTCTTCAGTTTTTACCCCTTCCAGTTCAGGAGTCAGAGTGATCTTACCGCTCTCGTTGGTGGAGATGGTGATGTCATCACCATAATTGAGAAACTGAAACAGTGTTTGTAGCTCGTGGTAGCCGTTATCACGACGTCCAGTGATGTAGAGAAATAGATTTAACTTTGCAGGAGATGGCCAAACCGTTTTGCCAAAAATCATGGGTTAAGTATCCATTTAGAGATAACAAGTTTTATAGACGTTTGTTGCTGAGTTAGCTGCATTCTATCGGGTAAAGGAATAATGTCATTTTGCCAATTGAATTCTTTATATCGAGTGTAATCGACATGCCAGTTTTGTCGACCTGAAGCTTTGTCCAGAGAAGCTAATGTATTGCTTTCATTAAGCTTAAAATGATCGGCTTTTGTTGGTAGTCCCAGAACCCAGCCCTGAAGATCGTCGATAGGGATATCCAGTCCAGTGAGTTGGTAAATTAATATTTGGCCATTGGCGGCATTGAATTTTTGGTCATCATAGGTTTCTACGATGGCACCTTTAGCATCCATAGAAAGGCTTAGTACAGTTTGACCAAGAAAATTGGTCAGACGAAGTTGACTCTTATTAGATGACTTTTGCCATTGAAAGTTTAAGGTTTCACGCTGCTCTGGTGAGATATAGCCGATCTTGCCGATAACTTGATATGTTTGAATCTGTTGCAGTTTTTGTTGGTGGGCTTGCCACTCTACATCAACGATAGGTTCTGGTGTTGAACTACAGCCAAACAGAATCAGCAAAAAGCTCAAGGAGAGGAGAATACGCGGTTTAATCATCATAATTGCTCGTTATTTGTCCGGCAAAGTGAGTGAAACTGGCGCTACTATATCATTGATATCACGAAGTCGGGAAAACAAATCCTCGTTGCTCTTTCAATCACAAGGGGCATAAAGTAAAATTCTGCCCCTAATTCATTTCTTACCAGAGAATCCTCGATAGATGTCCTTGCTTGCTATTGGTATCAATCACAATACGGCTTCGGTTGAGTTACGAGAAAAAGTGGCTTTCGGCCCAGATAAATTGTCTGAGGCGCTTGGCCAGTTGTCTGCTGACTCACACGTGAACGGAAGTGTCATTCTTTCGACGTGTAACCGTACTGAAATTTATTGTGATGTTAAATCATCAAGTAAGAACAAACTTATCGAATGGTTGACCCAGTTTCACAACGTCAGCCCTGAAGATTTGAAACCCAGCTTGTATGTTCATGAAGACCAAGCGGCGATTCGTCATCTAATGCGAGTCTCTTGCGGTCTGGATTCACTGGTATTGGGTGAACCGCAGATTCTTGGACAGGTGAAACAAGCGTACGCGGACTCTCGTAAAAACAACGCCGTTGATTCATCGCTCGATAAATGGTTCCAGAAAGCATTCTCTGTCGCTAAACGTGTTCGTACTGAAACTGAAATTGGTGGCAGCGCTGTGTCGGTGGCTTACGCCGCTTGTACTCTGGCAAAACACATTTTCGAATCTTTGGCGGATGCCACTGTACTGCTTGTTGGCGCAGGGGAAACCATTGAACTGGTAGCAAAACATCTGGCAAGCCACAACTGTAAACGTATTATTGTGGCAAACCGAACCCGCGAACGTGCAATGAGTTTGGCGGAAGAATTTAATGCAGACGTGATTGCATTGAACGAAATACCGGATCACCTGCATTTTGCCGATATCGTTATCAGTTCAACAGCCAGTCCTTTACCTATAATTGGCAAGGGTATGGTAGAAAGCGCACTGAAAAAACGCCGCCATCAGCCTATGCTGTTTGTCGATATTGCCGTGCCACGGGATATCGAATCGCAAGTGGGTGATCTTAATGATGCCTATCTGTATTCGGTGGATGATTTGCAATCTATCGTGGATAGCAATATTGAGCAGCGCAAAGTAGAAGCGATTGAGGCGGAAGCAATTGTCAGTGAAGAAAGCGCTGCTTTCATGAGCTGGATGCGCTCACTGCAAGCGGTAGACAGCATTCGTGACTACCGTAAAGCAGCCAATGATATCCGTGAAGAATTGTTGTCAAAAAGCTTACAAGCTCTGGCTGCGGGCGGAGACCCAGAAAAACTGTTGGTGGAGCTGAGCAACAAGCTCACCAACAAACTTATTCATAACCCTACCCGAGCGATGCAAAGCGCTGCGGAGTTAGGAGAACCGGCAAAACTTGCCATTATCAGACAAAGCTTGGGTCTTGAAGACTCACAGTAATCTGTAACTCTGAATTTAAAGAAGAAATTATGAACTCGTCGATTTTAGTGAAGCTTGAATCTCTTGTTGAACGTTATGAAGAGGTTCAACACCTGCTGGGTGACCCAACAGTTATTGGTGATCAAGATAAATTCCGTGCTCTTTCAAAAGAGTACTCTCAGCTTGAAGAGATCACTAAGTGTTTCCAAGCTTACCAGCAGGCTCAAGAAGACTTGGCTGCAGCGGAAGAGATGACCAAAGAAGATGACGCTGAAATGCGTGAAATGGCTCAAGAAGAGATGAAAGAAGCAAAAGCGACTATCGAGCGTCTTACTGACGAGCTGCAAATCCTTCTGTTGCCTAAAGATCCAAACGATGACCGTAACTGCTTCCTAGAAATTCGTGCAGGTGCAGGTGGTGATGAAGCGGGTATCTTCGCTGGTGACTTGTTCCGTATGTACAGCCGTTATGCAGAGAAAAGAGGCTGGCGCATTGAAGTGATGTCTTCAAACGAAGCAGAACACGGCGGTTATAAAGAGATGATCGCGAAAGTGAACGGCGATGGCGCATACGGCGTACTGAAGTTTGAATCAGGCGGTCACCGTGTACAACGTGTTCCAGCAACGGAATCACAAGGTCGTGTTCATACTTCTGCATGTACGGTAGCGGTAATGGCTGAAGTACCAGAAGCAGAAATCCCTGAAATTAAAGCCAGCGATCTGAAAATCGATACATTCCGTTCATCGGGCGCGGGTGGTCAGCACGTTAACACCACGGATTCAGCAATCCGTATTACTCACTTACCAACCGGTACCGTAGTAGAGTGTCAGGACGAGCGTTCACAGCATAAGAACAAAGCAAAAGCGATGGCGGTACTTGCCGCTCGTATTGCTCAGGCTGAACTTGCTAAGCGTGCGGCTGAAGTGTCAGATACACGTCGTAACCTGTTAGGTTCTGGTGACCGTAGTGACCGTATCCGTACTTACAACTACCCACAAGGCCGCGTATCTGATCACCGTATTAACTTAACGGTTTACCGTTTAAGTGAAGTGATGGAAGGCGATCTACAAGCGCTGATCGACCCAGTACTACAAGAGCATCAAGCTGATCAGTTAGCTGCACTTTCAGAGCAAAACTAATCAATGTTGCTAACCATTGAGGCCGCGTTAAAAGCGGCAGCAGAGCAATTGACCGAGAGCGGCAGAGATTCGCCGTCTCTCGACGCCAACGTGCTACTTTGCCATGTATTAGACAAGCCACGTTCCTACCTTCTCACATGGCCAGATAAATCTCTCGACATCCAGCAGCAGAACCAATTCGACGCACTGATTGAGCGCAGAAAAGCGGGTGAACCAGTTGCCTATATCATTGGTGAACGCGAGTTTTGGTCATTGCCACTTAAAGTGTCGCCATCGACTTTGATTCCAAGACCCGATACCGAAAGGCTGGTGGAACTGGCGTTAGATAAAGCTCAGCTTATCGATGGTGATATCTTAGATTTAGGAACGGGAACAGGCGCAATTGCTTTGGCTCTGGCTTCCGAACTGCCTCTGCGCAAAGTGTTTGGCATTGATTTACGTGAAGAAGCTTGGCAGCTAGCAAGCGACAATGCCGAACGTTTAGGCATTGCAAATGCGTCGTTTTGGAACGGAAGCTGGTTTACTCCTGTACCATCGGGTACAAAGTTTGCTTTAGTGGTTTCAAACCCGCCATATATTGAAGAAAACGATCCTCATTTAACGCTTGGCGATGTGCGCTTTGAACCGAAAAGTGCATTGGTCGCTCAAGATAACGGGTTAGCGGATATTAAGACCATCAGCGAGAATGCTCGTGATTATCTGTTAAATGAAGGTTGGTTGCTGTTTGAACATGGTTATGACCAAGGCGCGGCAGTTAGAGAGATTTTGCAAGGTTTCGGCTATAGCAATGTTGAAACACAAAAGGATTATGCCGGTAATGATCGTGTTACCTTAGGCCAATATCGTATAGAAGCCAAAATCAAATAAAAACGATATCGAATAAAAAGTCATATTAGGCGCAGAGAGGATAAAGATGTACGAAGGTTTAAAACATTTCCATATGCTGACGATTGCCATCAGTGCACTGTTGTTGTCCGTTCGCTATGTATTACTGATGATGAACTCAAAGCATCTGCAGAATAAATTTCTGAAAATCACACCACACGTTGTTGATACCTTCTTATTGTTATCTGGTGTCGGTTTAATCTTTATTACTGGTTACTTCCCATTTACTGAAGCGGCACCTTGGATGACCGAAAAACTGACCTGTGTTCTCGCTTATATCGCCCTAGGTTTCTTCACCCTTAAATTGGCGCGTAATAACTTACTGCGTACCTTTGCATTTTTCGGTGCATTAGGTTGGTTAGGCATGGCAGGTAAAGTTGCAGTAACTAAAGTGCCAGTATTTTTCGGCTAATTATCAACCTAGTCAGAATAATCCCAGTTAGCGAACAAAGAGTAGTTAAATGCTTGACTTATTTGATGAAGATTTTGATGAGATGGAGCTGGTTGAGGGAGCATTAATCCTCAATAAAGCCATTGATCCAGAAACTCAAGTAGAATGGGCTGAGCAAGAGTTAAGCCGTCTACTAAACGAAGCTGAAACCAGATTAGCGGATAAAGCGGAACAGAAAGAACGTTTCGATGCATTCTTGCACTTATTTTACAAAGAGTGGGGATTCATCGGCGATCGTGAAGCGTATTATGACTCTGACAATGCTTTTATTGACAAAGTATTAGAGAGACGCAAAGGCGTACCAGTAAGCTTAGGCGCGTTGCTTCTGTACTTGGGCCGTAAGCTTGGTTTTCCGATGCAAGGCATCACTTTTCCGACGCAATTTTTATTGCAGGTGAATTGGCCAGACGAAACGAATCGTTACTTAAACCCATTTACGGGTGAGTACGTATCAAACCATACGTTGCAAGCGTGGTTGATTGGTATGAAAGGCCCACTCGCTAAATTGAAAGCAGAGGACCTCAAAGTAACCGATCATCCGACGATCATTGGCCGCTGGCTTGCCTTGCTAAAAAGTGCCTTATTGCGTGAAGAGAGATACACTCTTGCATTGAGATGTACCGATTTAGCCCTGACTTTTGTTCCGGATGACCCATACGAAATCCGTGATAGAGGCTATATTTATCAGCAATTAGATTGTCATCAGGTGGCAATGTCTGATTATCAGTTCTTTATTGATAATTGCCCTGATGATCCAGCAGCAGAATTATTAAAAACTCAAATGCATGCACTCAGTCATAGTACTGTGACCTTGCATTAATCAATGAAGAGACAAAACATGGAACAAAAAATCGTTCACGTTGGCGATATCCCTGTCGCAAACGACAAACCGTTCACCTTGTTTGCAGGCATGAATGTGCTGGAATCTCGCGATATGGCTATGCAAATCTGTGAGCACTACGTAAAAGTGACAGACAAGCTAGGTATCCCATATGTATTTAAGGCTTCGTTTGATAAAGCAAACCGCAGCTCAGTACATTCTTACCGTGGCCCAGGTCTTGAAGAAGGCATGAAAATTTTCCAAGAACTGAAAGATACTTTTGGTGTGAAAATTATCACTGACGTACACACAGAAGCACAAGCTCAGCCTGTTGCTGACGTGGTTGATGTTATTCAGCTTCCAGCTTTCCTAGCTCGTCAAACTGACCTTGTTGAAGCAATGGCAAAAACAGGTGCAGTAATCAACGTGAAGAAACCTCAATTTATGAGCCCGGGTCAAGTGGGTAACATCGTTGAGAAATTCGCTGAGTGCGGCAACGAGAAAATTATTCTATGTGAGCGTGGCTCTTGCCATGGTTACGATAACCTAGTGGTTGATATGCTTGGCTTCGGCGTGATGAAAAAAGTGTCAAACGGCAGCCCAATTATCTTCGACGTGACTCACTCGCTACAAATGCGTGATCCATCTGGCGCAGCTTCTGGCGGTCGTCGTGAGCAAACTGTTGAGCTAGCCAAAGCGGGCTTAGCAACAGGTATTGCTGGTCTGTTTATTGAAGCACATCCAAATCCAGAAAAAGCACGCTGTGATGGTCCTTCAGCATTGCCACTTGATAAGCTTGAGCCATTCTTAGCACAGATGAAAGCTCTGGACGATTTAGTGAAAAGTTTTCAGCACATCGACATTCGCTAATTGAATGAATTTTCGTGTAAAAAAAGCCACCTTCGGGTGGCTTTTTTATGCCTGCCAGACAGTGACTAAATCGTTGAGCAAACGATTTCATTCACAAATTCATCTTACTAAATTAAGAAAAAGTAAAAAAAACGGCTTCAATCAACTAGTTTTACTATTTAGCCAATTAAGTGACTAAATTTTTTGACGTTTCTGTTGTGATCTATTAGACATAAATATGAAATAACTCTGTCACTTGTACGAGGTTATTTTAAGGTTAGATCTATTTTTAAAGGTCAATCGCAAGTGAACTCAACAGAAAACAGATTGATCTAGGCTTAAAAATTATTAGTAGTGGAATTCATCAGCTCAAAGGTATGACAATGAAACAAGGCTTTATTCTTAAAACGGTTTTAAGTACCGCTATTTTAGCGTCATTGGCAGGCTGTGCGACTCAACCTGCTCACGAGTGGGAAGCAGATAAAACGTACAAACTGACAGTGCTTCACACCAATGACCATCACGGTCGTTTCTGGCAGAACAAATACGGCGAGTACGGCATGGCCGCTCGTAAGACTTTGATCGACGATATTCGCGCTCAAGTTGAAGCAGAAGGCGGCAGCCTGTTGCTACTTTCAGGTGGTGACATCAACACAGGTGTTCCTGAGTCAGACCTGCAAGACGCTGAGCCTGATTTCAAAGGGATGACCAAGATTGGTTATGATGCCATGGCATTAGGTAACCATGAGTTTGATAACCCACTAGAAGTGCTGTTCAAGCAGCGTGAGTGGGCGGATTTCCCAATGCTTTCTGCAAACATTTACGACAAGTCTACTGGCAAGCGTTTGTTCCAGCCTTACCAAATGTTTGATAAGCAAGGTATCAAGATCGCTGTTATCGGTTTAACAACGGAAGATACAGCGAAGATCGGTAACCCAGAGTACATTGGCGGTATTGATTTCCGTGACCCTAAAGAAGAAGCGAAGAAAGTGATTGCTGAGCTGAAAAAGACTGAGCATCCAGATCTGATCATCGCAGTGACTCATATGGGCCACTACCAAAACGGTGAATACGGTATTAATGCACCGGGTGACGTTGCACTGGCTCGCTATCTGAATGAAGGCGACTTGGATATGATCGTTGGTGGTCACTCTCAGGAGCCTGTGTGTATGGAAGGCCCGAATGTAGTGAACAAAAACTTTGCTCCGGGTGATGAGTGTAAACCAGACATGCAAAACGGCACTTACATCGTTCAAGCATTTGAATGGGGTAAATACGTTGGTCGCGCTGATTACGAATTCCGTAACGGTGAGCTGAACATGGTTAGCTATGACTTGATTCCAGTAAACCTGAAGAAGAAAGTAAAAGTTAACGGTGAAAGCCAACGTGTCATCGCAACGACTGAAATTGCAGAAAACAAAGAAATGCTGGAGTTCTTACGTCCTTATCAAGAGAAAGGCCAAGCTCAGCTAGGTGCAAAAGTTGCTGAGTCTAATGGTAAGTTGGAAGGTGACCGTAACGTGGTTCGTTTCCAACAAACTAACCTAGGCCGCTTGATTGCTACAGCGCATATGCAACGTGCGAAAGCGGATTTCTCTGTGATGAACTCTGGCGGTGTTCGCGACTCTATCGCGGCAGGCGATATCACGTACAAAGATGTACTGAAAGTTCAACCTTTCGCCAACATCCTTACTTACGTCGATATGAGTGGTCAGGAAGTGCTTGATTACCTAAATGTAGTTGCGACTAAGCCTGTAGATTCAGGTGCGTATGCGCAATTCGCTGGTATTTCAATGCAAGTGCAAGATGGTCAAGTATCAAACGTGTTTATCGGTGGCAAACAGCTTCGTCTAGACGACACTTACCGTTTCACAGTTCCAAGCTTTAACGCCGCTGGTGGTGACGGCTATCCTAAGATTACAGACCGTAAAGGTTTCGTAAACACTGGTTTCGTGGATGCGGAAGTTCTTAAAGACTACCTAGAAGCGAACAGCCCGATTGACGTAAACAAATATGCTCCGTCAGGTGAGATTGTTTACAAGTAATCAATGCGTTGTTTGATACGCAATTGAATAAGCGGTGTGCAAACACCGCTTTTTTTATTAATGTAAATTGATGCGAGAAGAGATAAGCTAACCGCCTGAGGAATAAAGGTTAGATTGTGGTAAGGAAATAGAATGACCCCAGCGATTCAGTTAGCGAAGAAAAAAAAAGTCCCTCACACCATTCATCAATATGAACACGATCCTAACAATGCCAGCTATGGTTTAGAAGCGGCAGAAGCGTTAGGTCAAGATCCGAAAACCGTGTTCAAAACGTTGCTTTTTTGTCTTAATGGCGAAGAGAAAAACCTTGCTGTGGCTATCATTCCCGTTGACCAGAAACTGAATCTCAAGTTGGCAGCGAAAGCAGCGAAAGCCAAAAAAGCCGATATGGCTAACCCAGACATCGCACAGAAGACAACCGGATATGTGGTTGGCGGAATCAGTCCTTTAGGACAAAAGAAAGCGCTACCGACTTTCATTCATCACAGTGCCACTGAGCTGGCAAGCATGTGTGTGAGTGCAGGGAAGAGAGGATTGGAGATTGAGCTAGCACCGCAAGATTTAGCGACATTAACGCGGGCGCAGTTTGTAGACTTATGTCTTGAAGCTTGAACTGTATTAAGCAATAAAATGGCCTCATCAAGAGGCCATTTTTACAGAGATAGTAACGTCTCTATTAAGAATTTTGTGTTTTCTCTTCCATTTGAGCGTTATCCACAACGTGGTTTTCGCCCAAATCTCTTGGTAGAAGAAGGTTTAGTAGGATAGCAACGATACCGCATAAGCTTACACCTTGTAGGCTGAAATCACCCACACCGAAAGCCATACCACCAATACCAAATACCAGTGTTACTGCCACAATCACTAGGTTACGTGATTTGTGCAGGTCAACGTGGTTTTTGATTAGCGTGTTTAGACCTACTGTTGCAATAGAACCGAACAGAAGAATCATGATGCCGCCCATTACAGGTACAGGGATAGTTTGTAGTAGAGCACCCAGTTTACCGACAAGAGCAAGTACGATCGCTGTTACTGCTGCCCAAGTCATGATCACTGGGTTGAATGCTTTAGTTAGCATTACTGCGCCAGTAACTTCAGAGTAAGTTGTGTTTGGTGGAGCACCTAGGAATGCTGCAAGCATTGTTGCCGCTCCGTCACCTGCGATAGTGCGGTGTAGTCCCGGCTTCTTAATATAGTCTTTGCCCGTTACGTTCGAAATTGCCAGCATGTCACCCACGTGCTCTACCGCAGGAGCAATCGCAACAGGGATCATGAATAGAATGGCGTTAATGTTGAACTCTGGGAAAGTGAAATTAGGCATTGCGAACCAAGCTGCTTCACGAACAGGAGTGAAGTCTACAACGCCAAAGAATAGAGACAGAGAGTAACCCGCAATAATGCCGCACACGATTGGGATTAGCTTAAAGTAACCTTTAGCAAATACACTAGCGACAATAGTAACAAGTAGAGATACACAAGAAATCCAAAGAGAAGCATCACCGTCAACCAGTTGGAATGCACCATCACCACTCTTACCTAGTGCCATGTTTACCGCTGCTGGGGCTAGACCAAGACCGATAACCATAATGACTGGGCCAACTACTACAGGTGGCAGAATTTTGTGGATGAACTCTACACCGCGAAGTTTAATGAAACTGCCAAGAATAATGTAAACAGCACCTGCTGCGACTAAGCCACCCATAGTTGCAGGAATACCCCATGTTTGAACACCAAACATGATAGGAGCAATAAAGGCAAAAGAAGAAGCGAGGAAGATAGGAACAGAACGACGGGTAATAATTTGGAAGAGTAATGTGCCGGCACCAGCACCGAATAAAGCAACGTTAGGATCGAGTCCCGTCAGCAGCGGAACCAGCACTAACGCCCCAAATGCAACAAACAGCATCTGAGTGCCCAAAATGGCATTTTTCATGGTATTTTCCCTGTAGCTAAACAAAATTCGCGGGATTCTATCACTTTTGCAAACGTTTGCCATTTAAACTAGATCAATTTTTGTTACTTTTGTCATTTACATTCGGCGAGCCAAAGTAAAAGTTTGGAAACTTTTATCACCAGTGGCGAGCACTCACCTTGCCCCATAAACGATAGTTGCTTATCATCAACTTTCAGAAACTTAGAACGTAGGAACAATATGCGCTATTTAGCTTTTTTGCTGATGGGATTAACGTCTCTCCCAGCTTCTGCACTCACCACGGTTAATCTGTACAAAACAGAAGTCGTTATTGATCAGACACAAGAAGGTGCAGATGCCAAAGCTCGATCGCTGGGTATGCAAAACGTTATTGTTCGCGCCACGGGCGATAAAGATGCCGTAAACAATGAAGTAGTTCAAAAGGCGTTAAGTAAATATAACCAATATCTAAACCAGTTTAGTTATGGTCAGACAAACGATGTCTCTACGATAACCATGCAGTTCAGCGCGCCGCAAATTCGTTCTCTGATTACTCAAGCTCAGTTGCCATTCTGGCCTGAAAATCGCGCTAACCTTTTAGTTTGGCTGGTGGAAGAGACCCCATACGAACGTGTGATCAGTTGGGAACATTCTGACTCTAAGATTCTAAAACAGTTGAAAGAGGAATCCTTGGCGAGAGGGTTGCCTATCACTGTCCCGGTTGGTGATTTTGATGACATTACAGGGTTAGAAATTTCTGATCTGTGGGGTGGTTTCATTAAACCTATCAGCCTAGCAAGTGATCGTTACCCAACAGATGCAGTATTAGTAGTTAAAGCGCAAGGCAACGATTTGCGTTGGACACTGTATGACCAAAATGCTTACAACATGCTTCAGTCACAGAAAGCGCCAATGACAGGAAGAGCATCTGGCAGTGCCGCAGCGGCAGAGATGATTGATCAAATTAGTGACTACTACGCAAAGAAAAACTCCGTACTGATTGGTTCTGAGTCTTCACAAACCGTATTAGCATCATTTGATTCAATTAAAAATGCTGAAGACTTTTTCTCATTAGAAAAACGCTTAAAAGCGTTAAGCTCAGTGGCTTCACTCGATATTCTTAAAATCCAAGGTCAAGAAGTGGTGTTCAATGTTCACTTGCTGGCGACTGAAGAGGATTTCGAGCAAGAAGTACTGCGTATTGCCCAAGTTCAAAAGGCTCCAGAGCTAGAAGTTCCGCAACCTTTACCTGTGGAACCGTCAGTTGAACAAGCAAACTCAGTTCAAGAGCCACAAGACCAAGCTATTGATACGACTGAGCCTGCGGTTGTGAACCCTGTTGATAGCAGCGAGCCTACTCAACAAGGTGATATGTCGGTTGTGACAGAGCCTGTTTCAATGGAGAAAACTTTGCGTTTTACTTGGTTAGATTAATCTGTCCGATTAAGTATCGAAAGGCAAGATAGACGCAAATAAATATAAGAAGCCCCTGTTGCTCATCACAACAGGGGCTTTCTTTTTGCTCTTTAAAGTCTTTGCTACTCTTGGTCGAATCGTTGTTTCTCTTGTTTTTCAACGACAGAAAGTTTGGTCAATTTCAGCCCTAACTCTTTACCACGATGTCTTGCGTACAAAACGTTGCCCATAAATGCTGAGAAAGTGAGGAACAGTTCGACAGCTGCCAGCCAGCGTTCGCCATCGTCGACATACAAAATGGTGAAAGCATGTAAGAAATACAGCATCAGAATAAAGTTGGCCCAAGCGTGGGTATAAGGTTTACCCGCTAAGATACCTGGTAGAGGCAACAGCAGTGGAATCAGCCACGCTACCGTTAACGCCAATGGATTAAGGTGTGGGTGTGGTGATAAATCCAGTTGCCATAAAGCTATCCAAACAATCAAAGCGAGGTTACTTGTCAGTGCTAACCAGCGAAACTGTTTGGTTTTTGAGGTCATTTCAACACTCATGGTCGTTCCTTTAATGAGACTCGTCTGTTGAACAGAGACGGTCTTTAGTTCGATGCATCTTTTAGTTGTCGCGCTAGCTTAGCAAGACGTTTTCCGAGTTGACGTGCAAGTTCGCTTTCATCTTCAGAGAGTTTGCTGTTCAATTGCGATACGTGGCTAGCACCGTAGGGGGTGCCACCTGATACGGAAGTATGCAATTTCGGCTCAGAGTAGGGGATGCCCACAATAACCATGCCATGATGAAGCAGAGGTAACATCATGGTTTGTTGTGTACTCTCTTGACCGCCATGTAAGGTGGATGAAGAGGTAAACACACAAGCAGGTTTATCTATCAAATCGCCGTTTAGCCACAAAGGTGTGGTTTGGTCCCAAAAGTGTTTCAAAGGTGCGGCCATGTTGCCAAACCATGCAGGGCTACCCAAAGCCAAACCGTCGCAGTTCTTCAGCTCATCTAACGTGATATATGGATCTTCAGCATTGGTTTCATTGCTGTTGATCTCCGGAACTGTTCTCAGAATCGCTTCACAATCCGGAATACTGTTAATACCCCTAGCGATCTGCCTTGCCAATGACTGAGTACTACCGTGTCGGCTGTAATAGAGTACAACCACATTGGTCATCATAAGATTTCTAGAACCTGTTCTGGTGGACGGCCTAAGCGAGCCTTACCATTGGCAACTACGATAGGACGTTCAATCAGCTTTGGATTCTCGACCATAGCAGCGAACAGTTGGTCGTCAGAAACGCTGGCATCACCTAAAGCAAGTTCTTTGTAGACATCTTCTTTGGTACGCATCATGTCACGCACAGATGCCACGCCTAACTGGGCGTAAAGTGTTTTCAAAAGTTCAACACTGAGTGGTGCTTCAAGGTACTTGACGACTTCTGGCTGAACACTGTTTTGTTCCAACAAAGCCAGTGTTTCACGACTTTTTGAGCATTTCGGGTTGTGATAAATCACGACAGACATAGTTTTTCCTTACTTTCTCTTTTTATTATTGAAGCGATAAGAATCGTTCTCTTTGTATCATTAGCTGATCAATACGAGCGTCATATCGCGCTTGTTCTAAACTGCCTAGCTTGGCGAGTTGGCTGGCTTGTGTATATAGCTGAATGGCTTTGTTCCAGTTGGCACGTAACGCTAGGACTTCGGCTTGAGCGGCCAAATCTTCTGCCTGATTGCCATTACGACTGTTGGCTTCTGATAGCAAATGCCAACCGTTGGTATCGTTTGGATTATCGTGGGTATAACGCTGCAGCACGCGAATCGATTCGCTAAATTTCTGCTGTTTCAGTAACACGTTAGCGTAGTTCACCATCAAGACAGCATTATTTGGTGTTTGTTTTAACGCGGTTTCTAACAAATTCTGTGCGTCATTAAGACGGTCGGTTGCGATGTAAAGGTCGGTCATTGCATCGAGATAGAAACGATTGTTAGCATCTGCTTTTAACAGCTTGCTGAGAATCGCTTCGGCTTTGTCGTGCTGCTTTGTATCGAGATACACCAAGGCTTTGCCGTACTCAAAAGAAGCATCAAGAGCGGGTACGGTGGTTTTTTTTTGCGTTCTATTAAACCAATCTAAAGCGGCTTCACCATCAATGCCTGCATAGCGGGCCACAATACGGGCGCGGGCTAGATGATAATCGAGGTCAGGCTGCAGCTTAACGGTTGGAAAGCTTTGAGCGCGTTCTCGGCTGTCTGTAATACGATCTTCCGGTAACGGGTGAGTTAATAGCATCGGTGGAGGTGTGCTCGCGTAGCGGTACTCATCCGCTAAACGACCGAAGAAACGTGGCATTGCTCTTACATCAAAGCCAGCTTTCGCTAAGGTAGATATACCAAAACGGTCCGCTTCTTTTTCGTTGCTTCGTGTGTAGTTAATTTGGCTCTGCATATTGCCCGCGGTGGTGGCGGTAATGGCCGCAATACCGGCTTCCGGCGCGGCAATAGCAAGTAGCAATGAGCCAGCTAATGCAGCCATTGTTGCTGGAGTGCGACGCGCTTGGTCTTCCATGCTGCGAGCAAGGTGACGCTGGGTTACGTGTGCAATTTCGTGAGCAATAACGGAAGCCAGCTCACTTTCTGACTGAGCATGAAGAAATAAGCCAGAATGAAGCGCGACGTAACCGCCGAAAAAGGCGAATGCGTTGATATTACGATCTCGGATCATAAAGAAGGTAAACGGTGTTTTTACGTCGTCCGCGTTCGCAACTAATTTGTGACCAAGTGTGTCAATGTATTCGTTAATCACAGGGTCATTAACGATAGGCTTGCTGCTTCTCAGCATACGCATATAGGCATCACCATAGATCAGCTCTTGGTCTATGGTCAGAGTGGAACCCGCTACGGTACCAATGTCAGGAAGCTCTATAGTGTTAGCGTAAGACAGCGAAGGCGCACATAACGCCGTTGATATACATAGGCAAACGAATGAACGAGTACGTTTTAACATCATGTTCTTTGTTGATACTCCAATATCATTTTCCATTAGGACATTGTCCGCTTGAAATGGTTTCCACCGTTCAGTCTTAAGTTGCTGTGACTGTACCGTTAACTACAACGTATTATGCGTGAATCCGAGAGATAAATAACCAATACTTTGTGACTCTACAACTTAGGATATTAAGAGTGGCGCATAGTGGAAAAGCCGATACAATGTCTGTCATATATTAAGGATTGAGCCGAAGAATGGAACCGAATATTCTCGATTTACGTCAACAGCGATGTCCCATGGCATTATTACTTGCTAAACGTCACACTGCCCAGCTTGACGCTGGTGATTCGGTAACCATCCTCATTAGTGATTCGAGCTCATTCAAAGATATAGAAAGCTATCTGCTTAAGCAGGATTATCTTTGCCAAAGCGTTAAATGTGATGGATATAACTCACTCACAGTTGTAAAGGAGACATCGTTACATGTTCGAAATGGTTAGTCGTTGGTATCAACGGCGTTTCTCTGACCCGCACGCCGTAAGTCTGGTTGCGATTCTTTTCTTCGGTTTCATCACCATCTACTTTTTCGGACATCTGATAGCGCCATTACTGGTTGCTATTGTTTTAGCTTATTTGCTTGAATGGCCAGTTGCTCAACTTTGCCGTTGGAAAGTGCCGCGTACCTTAGCGGTCATTCTCGTCATTTTGCTTTTCGTTGGTGTGATGTTTTTGGCCTTGTTTGGCTTGGTTCCTACTATCTGGGATCAGGTTGCGAATTTAGTCGCTGATATACCGAAAATGTATAATGGTGTGCAAAAGCTGATAGCTACACTGCCTGAACGTTATCCTGAGCTGGCTAATTTACAAATTGTTGAATCAATTATAAATAACGCCAAGGACAAAGCGATTGGTATGGGGGAATCTTTGGTGAAAGGTTCTCTGGCGTCTTTAGTCAGCCTTGCCACTTTAGGCGTTTACCTGATTCTAGTGCCGCTGTTGGTGTTTTTTCTGCTTAAAGATAAGCGAGAAATGCTCAAATTGGCGAGTGGCATAATGCCGCGTAACCGTAATCTAGCGAATAAAGTTTGGGTAGAAATGAACCAACAAATTTCAAACTATATTCGCGGTAAGGTGCTGGAAATCATTATCGTAGGTACGGTGAGTTACGTAACCTTCGCCATTTTAGATCTGCGTTACTCAGTATTACTTTCTGTCGCTGTTGGTTTCTCTGTATTGATTCCATACATAGGTGCTGCGGCAGTGACTGTGCCAATTGCGATTGTGGGTTTGTTCCAGTGGGAATTGACTTCGCAGTTTTATTACCTGCTTATTGCTTACGCCATCATTCAAGCTCTTGATGGTAACGTGTTAGTACCGGTTTTGTTTTCGGAAGCGGTAAATCTACATCCTGTCGCCATCATAGTATCGGTTCTGGTGTTTGGTGGTTTGTGGGGATTCTGGGGCGTCTTTTTTGCAATACCGCTGGCGACATTGGTAAAAGCGGTTTGGAATGCGCTTCCTAGCAGCGAAGAACAGCCTCCAGCCAAAACTGAATAACTAAATCGTTGCTCTGAGATTTTATTAAGCCCAAAAGTTGAATATTTTTGGGCTTTTTTACTATTTGAGATTAGTATTAAACATGCGTCAGTTGCAATACATATAACTAATAAAGAAATTGCTTAAGTTCTCATTTTTTTTTGTCGATAAAGTGATGAACATAACATAACCACAAGTGTGCAATGAGGGACGTATGAGATTTAGTCAAAAGATTGTGGCCGCATCATCGGTATTGTTGCTGGTAACAGCATCTTTGCTATCTATTCAGCAGGTAAGCACTGTTCGAAAGGAAGTATCTAATTTAATTGGTGGTAGCATTAAAGGAATGGCCGAAGGAGTTGCCGATACAGTAACTTCGGAAATGGAGAGTAAGAAATCTCTTGCTCAATCAACCACAGATATTCTTCAGTTAGATCCCGAAAATCGTGATTATGTGAAAAATGTGCTGGAGACCAAAAAGCTCAAGAGCAGTTTTCTTGCCGTTGGTCTTGGTTACGACATTGACGGTAAAGTCGTTGAAAATGACGACGGTTGGGAACCAGATAGCAGTTATGACCCGCGTAAACGCCCTTGGTATATCGCTGCAAAAAGAGACGGCAAATTAACCGTCACTGAGCCTTATGTAGACGTCTCTACAAAGCAAATGATCATTTCTATTGCAACACCGGTTTACAACCAAGGTAAGTTCACTGGCGCCATGTTCTATGACCTGAAGCTAAACGGGCTCGCTGAAATGGTGAATAAAATTAACCTATTTGACGCAGGTAAGCTGTTCATTATTACTTCCGATGGCATGACCGTCGCTCACCCAAATGTCGAAAATAACGGTCAAAATATTTCCACTTATTTACCTAAAATTGATATCAAAGAAGGTTCTCAAAATATCGATATAGAGGGGAAAAGTTTTCTTCTTAGTTTGACCTATTTGCCGAGTCAAAACTGGTTTGTCGGTGCACTGATAGACAATGAAAAAGCCTTCGCGACTGTCGACAACCTAAGAAATAGCGCGATTATCTACACTATTATCGGTGTGGTTCTAAGTATCATTATTTTGTCCGTTCTGATTAAATTCTTGATGCGTCCTCTTAACACGCTTAATAATGCGATTAAAGACGTGGCTTCTGGTAAGGGGGATTTAACCAAGCGTTTAAGCACTGATACAGATAAAGAATTTGCAGAGTTGGCGATGGACTTCAATACGTTCACGGAAACACTGCAAAACCAAATCAAGCAATCTAAAGCGATTGGTGAAGAGATTAAGCGTGGTGCTGAACAGACCATGGGCAGCGTACACTCTTCTTCTGAAGCTATGCGTTCTCAGCTTCATGAGCTTGAGCAGTTAGCGACGGCCATGAATGAAATGGCAGCAACCGCGATGGAAGTAGCCAATAATGCTCAAGGTGCGGCTTCAGCGGCAAAAGATGCGGATGATGCTACTCAAGAAGGTTCGAAAGTGGTGGGGGACACGACCTCATCGATTGATATGCTTTCAGCCCGAATTGAGCAGGCGGTAGAGGAAGTTCAAGGTCTCGAATCTGCAACGGCGAACATTGAAACGATTCTTAAAGTTATCAACGACATTGCTGATCAAACTAACTTACTTGCACTGAACGCTGCGATAGAAGCTGCTCGTGCGGGGGACTCTGGTAGAGGCTTTGCTGTGGTAGCGGATGAGGTTCGAACGCTGGCGCAACGTACACAACAATCGACCACTGAAATTCGTAGTATGATCGAGCAGCTTCAAGCTGGCGCGAATTCAGTATCTGTTGCTATGCATGAAAGTAAAGCAACGGCAGAGGAAGCAGTGAGCAAAGCTCAGTTAGCGGATGCTGCATTGCAGAAAATTCATGGCGCAATTCAACATATCAGCGACATGAACATGCAAATCGCTTCAGCAGCAGAAGAACAGAGCTTAGTGGCTGAAGAAATCAATAACAACACAGTGAAGATTAAAGACTTGTCGACACAGGTGTCTGAGTCGGCTGAAGAAGCCAACATCGCAATGCAAGTTCAAACAGAAAACGTGCGTGAGCAAGATGCGATTCTTGGTAAGTTTATCGTCTAACCTATCTTGATATGTTTAACAAAAAGGCCAGCATTGCTGGCCTTTCTTTTATCATCATGTGTTTTCTAAACAGTGCGAGTTAAGCCTGTTTTTCTTTTAGATAGTTCAGTACGACTTCGTGGTGATCTTTGGTTTTGAACTTGTCAAAGACGTGTTCAATGATACCGTTTTCGTCAATCAGGAAACTTATGCGGTGCAAGCCATCATAAACTTTGCCCATAAAATAGTTGGTCCCCCAAACGCCGAACTGTTCGGCAACCTGATGATCTTCATCTGACAATAATGTGAAGTTAAGGTTGTCGCGAGCGATAAATTTACCAAGGCGAGCGACAGGGTCGATACTAACGCCTCGTACTACCACATTCATGGATTCAAGCTCAGCATTCACATCACGTAAGCCTTGTGCCTGAACGGTACAACCTGGCGTCATGGCTTTTGGGTAAAAATAAAACAGAATTTTTTTGCCAGCAAAGTCAGATAGGGTAACTTGATTACCATCTTGGTCTAATAGTGAAAACGCCGGAGCTGGCGCGCCTGCTTTTAAAGTGTTCATTGTTCTTCCTTATTGACTGCTTTTTATAAAATTAAGCGAACCTTGTACATCAAGAGCGGTGCATAGCGCTTCAAATTCTTCTTGAAGCTGCATAAGGTTATATTCCGAATCTACGTGAGCGGTAATGGCGATATGGAATTGGTCTTTGTTACGCTGCAGCTTATCTTTACTGATGGTTTGTGCACTTAGTGACGCCATACCGATGTTGCGGTCTGCAAAGAATTGAGTGAACTGCTCGGTTAAACCAAGGCGGTCATCAGATTCCACATAGACTTCAACGATATAATCGTTGGATTGGTGATCATGCGGTGACGTTCGCTTCATAATAGTGATCAAATCTTGTTCTTGTCCGAGCAGTGGCAGTGTTGTCTCCACTCGGGTAATGCTGTTGGTATTCCCCGATAACAGCATGATCAATGTGAATTCTTTTCCAAATAAAGCAATTCGACTATCGACAATATTGCAGCCGGATTGCGTAACTAATTTCGCAACTTGGTTACAAATACCAGGTCGATCCGTTCCTACTGCTGTGATCACAAGATGTTGAGTCATATTGATATTTCGCTTTGTTATTTTCTGGCATGTTAGCACAACTTTTCATTAATTAACCCCAATGATGTGGTTACTTTCCTTTGTTAATTAAAGTGACAATACTATTGTTGCAACTAAGGCGTTTTGATTACATCGTTATCTATACTTATCAGGTTAAATCACAAGCTTTGCGTGAAAATTGCCGACTCATTTTGGGGATAACCACTCCATAAATTAAGTATAGAAACAAGCGCTCAAGATAGCGGCTATTTAAATATGACCGACCTCTAACAAGTGGAAGGATTGCTTATATACAATGGTCGATAAGAGATTAGGTGGGGGAAAGCTCCAACATGTGATAAATATTCACTCTTAAGGAGCATTTAGGCATTCTTAGCCTCTTGTGTTTTTCAACTCCCATGCAGTACCATGCAGAAAGCATTTATTTATGGAGATAGACATGTTTTCAGGAAGTATCGTAGCGTTAATTACACCTTTTACCCAAGATGGCGAAGTCGACTTTGTAAGTCTGAAGAAGCTTGTTGACTACCATGTTGACGCTGGTACCGATGCTATCGTTGCCGTAGGTACGACAGGTGAATCATCCACACTGACCATCGAAGAGCATGTCAAAGTTGTAGAGAAGATCGTTGAGTATTCCAATGGCCGTATTCCAGTGATTGCGGGTACAGGTGCAAATGCGACTCACGAATCCATTACCTTCAGTCGACTACTAAACAATACAGGTATCGCTGGCGTTCTGAGTGTGACTCCATACTACAACAAGCCAACACAAGAAGGTTTGTACCAGCATTACAAAGCCATTTCTGAACAGACAGAAGTGCCAATTATTCTGTACAACGTACCTGGTCGTACGGCAGTTGATTTGAAACCTGAGACAGTGGCTCGACTATCAAAGTTAGACAACATTGTTGCAATTAAAGATGCTACAGGTGACCTAAGCCGTGTAGCACTGCATCGTGAGCTTTGTGGGGATGATTTCATTCTGCTTAGCGGTGATGATGCGACAGGTTTAGAGTTTATTAAACTGGGTGGCAAAGGCGTTATTTCGGTAACGAACAACATTGCCGCTGCAGATATGGCGAACATGACGCACCTTGCGTTGGAAGGTAAGTTTGAAGAAGCAGAAGCTATTAACCAACGCTTGATGCCTTTGCATAAAAATCTATTTGTCGAATCAAGCCCGATTCCCGTTAAATGGGCTGCTCACAAACTGGGTTTGATTTCTTTTGGTGATCTACGTCTACCTTTAACACCTCTTTCTGAACAAGCTCAACCAGTTGTTGCCCAAGCAATGACTGAAGCCTGTATTTTTTAAGGCGCTTTCCATACAATGCCGAGGTGTTTTTACACCTCGGTGCATTTTAGGAGTTTCAATGAAGTTTACGCGTCAGCTAGTTATAAGTTCACTAGCTGTTTTGGTTTTAAGTGCTTGTTCAAATTCGACACATCGCCGCCAAGCCAAAGATGATTTTACCTACCTAGAGACGAAAAGCTTCAGCGAGTGGCAGCTACCAGAGGGAGCGACTCCAGAGTTTTACCCAAATTTTGATATCCCGCAGGGGAACTATCATGGCGGTGTAGGCCAAACCGTTGATATTCGTCCGCCACAACAAGTTCTGGAACTGATCCCAGGTGCTCGTGCAGAACGCCAAAAAGGTGAAGTTTCACTGTGGATGGTTCGTAAGGATGAAGTGGATAAAGTTTGGGATACGGTCTTAAAAGTGATCGCTGAGCGCAAAATCAATATCCTCTCTCAAACCAATGACAGAATTGAAACAGATTGGGTTTCTTGGGTCGCAGAAGATGAAGACGTCGAGTTAGGCGCTCGTTACGAAGTGACTCGTGTCGAAGATAATAATCGCTACGGCTTTAAAGTATCGCTGATTGATTGGCGTGAAGATGGCAAGCAGATGCCAGTTTCAACAACCAATAAAGAGCGTTACAACGCTTTGATGACGAATTTAGTGACGACTCGTTATGATCTTGACGCTCGTGAAGAAGCAGCGAGAAAAGCACAAGAGCTAGTCAAACAGATTCCAATTTCAATGGGCGCAGACCGTAGTGGTCTACCTGTGATTATTGCTCGTTCTTCTTATGACGTGCTTTGGCCTCGTTTACCAAACATTCTGCCTCATATGGGCTTTACGATTGAAGAACGTAGTCAGTCTCAAGGTACTGTAAAAGCGAAATATGCGTTACCGGATGATGAGTTCTGGCAAGAGATTGGCGTCAAACCTACAGCGCTAAAACCGGGAACTTACACCTTTCTGTTTGGTGATTTGGGTAACCGTACTTCGATTAACGTGACCGATTCATCAGGTAAACCTGTTGAAGAAGCTTTGTTGAAAGATATGGTTCCAGTACTCGCAGCGGTAATTGATAAGAAATAACGCAGAGCACTCGTTAGATAAAATAAAGGACGCTTTTGCGTCCTTTATTGTTTGTGCTGGTTGTCGTCTTGGTGTTGTTGCTTATCAAGCTCATTGAGTTTATCTAAATCGCTTTTCTTCTTCTGCTGACCGTATTTCATATTCGCTGTGTATTTCAATGCAGCAATATTACCGATCACCACACTGACGATGACGATTGAGATGACCCACGGGTTAAAAAGAAACTCTATCATGCTGATTGCCGTTAGCGAGTGCTGATGTTAGTGATGTATTGATTGTAGATCTTTGCAAGCCCTTGGCGCACGCACTCTTTACCTAAAATGGGCGCAGAATCCAGTTGCGTAGACAATTGATCTAAAGTGAGTTGTTGCAAACAAGCCTGAGCTGTTTTTTTGTGGCTGATGTGCCATGGTTCAAAAGCGACACCAGAGCCATTTTCCTGATAAGGGAAGAAAAATCCAAAGTCAGCTAAATGCGCTTGTAACCAAAGGTAGAAGGGGTGCTGGTGGTCTTGTAAATATTCCCAGGGTTCCAGTTTCAAACCGCCTTCGCTTGGGATGGTATTTCTGTCAAAGACATCAAAATCGGTTCCCCAATGATGACGACTTGCGCCCGGTAGCGCAGACCAACGCAAAATCGCTGCGATTTTTTGCTCATCACTCAGATTTTGCGACTCGATGATTTGGCTGTTCTCATCAAGGAGCACTGCTTCACCTGACATTTTTCGATTCCAGATCGCCAGTTGGCGTTCAAAGGAACGAAAGCCGCTGGCAATATTGAAGTTAAAACCTTCTTTATCGGCCGCCTCTTTGAGTGACAGCAAATCATCTTTAACAGCAGGATGGACGAGAAAATGCTTCTGTCCTACCAGTACTTCCGTTAAATGGGATTCAGTTTTACCTGTTAATTGCTCAGCGGTCATTATCACGCGAATAGACTCTCCATCACGCTAAAAGATTTTCCAGCGTTTTTTGGTACATATCGGTCAACAGCTCAAGATCATGGATGCTGACACATTCGTTCACTTTGTGGATGGTGGCATTCACAGGACCCAGTTCCACTACTTGTGCGCCCATCTGAGCAATGAAACGACCATCAGAAGTACCACCCGTTGTAAGTAGCTGTGGTTCTTGATGATTCACTTCTTTCACAGCTTTAACCACAGCATCAAGCAGTTCACCTGTATCTGTTAAGAATGGCAGGCCATTCAGTGTCCAGTGAAGGTCATAATCCAAACCGTGAGCATCCAAAGTTGAATGAACGCGACGTTTAATCTCGTCAGCAGTTAACTCGGTACTGAAACGCAGGTTGAATTGAACATTGAACTCACCCGGAATGACATTCGATGCACCAGTCCCAGCATGCACGTTTGGAATTTGGAAGCTGGTAGGCGGGAAGTATTCGTTGCCATCATCCCATTTCATGGTCGCCAGTTCAGCCAGCGCCGGAAGAGACTGATGTACAGGGTTATTTGCTAGGTGTGGGTAAGCCACATGACCTTGTGTGCCTTTAATAGTGATGTCACCAGTAATCGATCCACGACGGCCATTTTTTACCACATCGCCCACTTTTAATGTGCTTGAAGGTTCGCCAACAATACACATATCAATCATTTCGTTACGTTCCATTAAGGTATCAACAACACGGGTTGTACCATTGATGAACGGGCCTTCTTCATCAGAGGTAATTAGAAATCCGATTGAACCTTTGTGGTTCGGGTTTTCAGTAAGAAAGCGTTCTACAGCAACAATCATACAAGCCAGTGAACCTTTCATATCTGCAGCGCCACGCCCATGAAGATGATCATCGATAATGGTTGGTTCAAATGGTGGAGTATGCCATTGCTCCAACTTACCGGCTGGAACTACGTCAGTATGACCTGCGAAGGTAAATAACGGTGCTTCAGTGCCTTTGCGAGCCCAGAAGTTGGTTGTATCTTCAAACACCATAGATTCGATTTCAAAACCGAGCGCTTTTAAGCGTTGAATCATTAAATCTTGGCAACCTGCGTCGATTGGGGTTACCGATTGGCGGCTGATTAAATCTTTTGCGAGAGCCAAAGCAGGGCTATCTGTCATCCTTGAAATCCTTGTTAAAAAAAGAAACGGTTTATTAAGTAAAATTATTGACTAAAAAGAGCCGCGTAGTTCGCAGTGCTGAAGCCGAGTTCTAGTTTGTCATTATGGCGCACAATCGGACGCTTAATCATTGAAGGCTGCTCAACCAACAAAGCGATAGCGTTGGTTTCATTCAACGTGTCTTTCTGCTCTTGGCTAAGTTGACGATAGGTTGTGCCGCGTTTATTTAACACATTTTCCCAACCAAGCGATAGGCAAAACTCTTTCACGAGTTCAGCGTCGATCCCTTGTTTTTTATAATCATGAAACTGGTATTCGACACCTTCTGCTTCAAGCCACTTACGCGCTTTTTTGATTGTGTCGCAGTTTGGGATGCCATACATAATAGTCATTAGTACTTTTCCTTTATCTCCCCACTCACTGAACCTGCAACCGCGAGGGTTACAAAGCCAAGCTTGTGTATATAGGCTGAATTATCGTTGTTTGCCAAATCCTAACAGGAAGCCAGCCTCGTGACAAAAGGGTTCGTGACAAGAAAATACGCTCTGATTTGCATGGTATTGAAAAGTTATTGATCAAACGCAACACGTTTCGAGGCAAAAAAGAAATAATGAGTCCTGTATTGATTAGGAGGTATCAATGGAATTGAGTCCTGTTTTTGCTAGGCGTCTGTATTTAGCCTTGTTAGTGGAAAGCCTTGAGCGGCCAAATGTGCCTAAACTTATTGAGAAAACGGGATGGCCACGTCGTACTATTCAGGACGTGATTAAAGCGCTTCCGGGAATTGGTATAGAACTCATGTTTGTTCAGGATGGTAGACGTCATAACGATGGTTACTACCAATTATCAGACTGGGGACCATTTGATAGCCAATGGGTTTTTGACCGCAAAAATGACATTGCGGCGAGCTTAGGATTTTAAAGCCAGCTTTGCTGGCTTTTTTCCTTATTGTTGGTTTTGTACAAACCAATACGCAATAAAGCCTGCCCAGCTTAAGCCCAGTAAAATCCAAGGTAAAAAGCTTGATGTGCTTGTCGTTGCGTCGAATTCATTAAACTCTTCGCTTTCTTGAGTTTCTGCACTGGTTTGCTTTGTTTTTAACGCTTTCTTACGTGCTCTATCTGCTTGGCGGCTTTTCTCTTTTTGCTGTTTTTTGTACAGCGCTATGCCTTTCTCTATTCCTTGAGCAATTAATTTGGTCTGTTCTTTTGTTTGTCCCGGTTTTTGAATTGCTCTAGCGACCGCCAATGCCTCTTGCTGAGTTTGTTCCGAAGGAACGATCTTCTTGTTCATAAATGCAGAATTTAGTCTTGGTAGTGAATAGGGCTAAACCCTATCACGAACTGACATATTTGATGAAGGGCTCTAGATCAACTCTGCCGTTTAATTTCTCTATCTGTCATGGTGTTCTGTTTGCCTGTCACTATGACGTCTTTGATAATTGGCTAGAAAGATACATGAGCCTTTTTCTTACATTCTGAATCTCGTATCTACCGCTTCAATCAGAGATTACGTATAGCTATTTGAAACCATTCGGTTAAAGTGGTTGTGTAACAAAAGTAGTAAATTCAGATGGAACACTGTGCGTTATTCAATAGAACAATACGATGCTAACGGCTTTCTTAAGGCTCCTAAATGGTTATGGCTAGGCTGGTTTTTCTTGTCGAAAGCTTGGATTGTATTTGTGATGGCTGGAGCCAGTCGCGACAGTGGGCCGAAAATTCTAGGTTTGATTTATCCTGATCACTCAATGTTGTATTTGGGTTTAGCGATGGGCGTACCGAGTATTGCTATGATGTGGTTGGTCGGGTTAAGGCATCCTGACAGGCGCTGGGCGATATTATCCGCTAAATGGGGCAGAGAGGTGACGTTGTTAACGACACTGGCACAATTCGTTCAAACCGGATACCACGTTTATCTTCAGAACGGCTCTTTTAGCTGGATATCTGCCTTGAGTATGTTGCTTTTATTGTGGTTTGCTCTGTATGTTTATAACAGTCGTAGTGTCAGAGATTGCTTTCAAGTCCCTGTTTTGTATCGCACATGATCGTTGTGAACTCATGATCACGGTCAACATAAAGAAATAGTTTTTAATTACACTCAGTCCATAGCCAATGAGCATAAATGAATAGTGAGGATTTTTTATGTCAATGTCACAGACTGCAATTCTGCCTGAAGCAGGTCCATTTGCACTCTATAGCCTTTTGAAAATTCGTCAAAACCACGCTCATGTTTTACAGCAACTTCAAGCGTTGCCAGCACATATTGCGGATATTAATGCGAATCAACCGGGGGCGGCTTTATCGGTATCCGTTTCTTTTACTAGAGCTTTTTGGCAAAAGCTTGATGTGGCGATGCCTGAAGAGCTGATCGATTTTCAACCGCTGGGTGAAGGTAATGTTGTAGCACCTAGTACAGATGCTGATGTACTGATTCACTGCCATTCAACTCGTCACGATTTGCTATTTTACGTTTTACGTACATTCTTAGCCGAAACGGCTGAAGATGTGACCGTCGTGGATGAGACTTACGGTTTCCGCTACCTAGATGCTCGTGATATGACAGGATTCATTGATGGAACAGAAAACCCTAAAGATGAGAAACGTCAAGAGGTTGCACTGATTCAGGATGGTGAGTTTGCGGGTGGTAGCTACGTATTGCTACAACGCTTTGTGCATGATCTTCCTGCTTGGAACCGTTTAAACATCTCTGCTCAAGAAAAAGTAGTCGGCCGTACTAAGCCAGATTCCATCGAGCTAGATGACGTTCCAGCCGCTTCACACGTGGGTCGTGTTGATATTAAAGAAGAAGGTAAAGGTTTGAAGATAGTTCGTCACAGCTTACCGTATGGTACCGCAAGTGGTGAACATGGCCTGCTGTTTATCTCTTACTGCTACACACTGCATAACATGAAAGTGATGTTAGAAAGTATGTATGGTGTGACAGATGGTAAAACAGACCAACTACTTCGCTTTACTCACGCTGTAACTGGCGCTTACTTCTTTGCGCCTTCTCAAGAGATGCTAGCGAGCCTTGCTGTAAAGGCATAGCTCGATAAACAGAGAATAATCACATAGATGAAAGCCGGGCTAAATGTCCGGCTTTTCGTTTTAAATAAAACTCTTACTAAAGAAAATCTGCACGCCACCGATATAGCTAACAGAATTAACCAGAAGTAGGTGATTGCGTCTGTATGGCGATAACGGTAAACACAAATGTCTCTGCTCTTGTGGCTCAACGCCATTTGAACTCAGCTACAGAAATGCTTAATCAATCTTTAGAGCGTTTGTCTTCGGGTAAGAAGATTAACAGTGCTAAAGATGATGCGGCAGGTCTGCAAATATCGAATCGCTTAGAAACTCAGATGCGCGGACTAGATGTCGCTGTGCGTAATGCCAATGACGGTGTGTCTATCATGCAAACTGCGGAAGGGGCGATGCAGGAAAGTACCAACTTGCTGCAACGCATGCGAGATTTATCACTTCAGTCAGCTAATGGTTCCAACAGCAAAGCAGAAAGAATTGCTTTGCAGGAAGAAATGGCGGCTTTGAATGATGAATTGAACCGAATCGCTGAAACTACCTCTTTTGGTGGGCGAAAATTGCTCAGTGGCACTTTTGGACAATCTTCTTTCCAAATAGGCGCAAGCTCTGGAGAGGCGGTTCAGCTGTCACTGAAGAACATGCGTTCAGACAGTATCGATATGGGTGGATTCAGCTATGTCGGTCGTCGCTCGCTAGATGAACAATGGCAGGTATCAAAAGGCAGTAACCAGCTGATGATTCAGTATGTGGATGCGAGTGGTAAAGAGTCTTCAATCAATATTCACGCTAAAGAAGGTGATGATGTAGAAGAGCTGGCTACTTACATAAACGGGCAAACTGATGAACTATCAGCATCCGTCAATGAAGATGGTCAACTACAGATCTTTATGGCGGGTAAAGAGACTTCCGGAACTTTATCATTTAGTGGCAGCTTAGCCGAAGAGCTTCAAATGGATCTCAAAGGCTATGAGTCTGTGAACGACCTGGATATCCGTTCTGCTGGTGGTGCTCAACGTGCTGTGTCGGTGTTAGATACTGCGCTGCAATATGTAGACAGTCATCGAGCTGAGTTAGGTGCTTTACAAAACCGTTTTTCGCACGCGATCAACAATCTGGATAACGTGCACGAAAACCTAGCTGCTTCTAATAGTCGTATTAAAGACGCTGACTATGCGAAAGAAACGACGCAAATGATTAAGCAGCAAATTCTTCAACAAGTGAGTACCTCGATTTTGGCTCAAGCTAAGAAACAGCCAAACATGGCTTTATCTTTACTTGGTTAAAAAAGAAAAACGCGCTTGGTAAAAAGAAAATCAAGGTTTATCGACGCTGCGTTGTAAACCTTTAATAAAAAAATCGACTTTTTAAAACTTTTAATGCTTTCGTCACGTTTAATACGCCAAACGAAGTTTTTTTTAAAAAATCGAAAAAATTTTCTAAAGGTTCCCGAACAGGAGCCGTTATAGAAAGTAACTTTGAGAGAACTACTTGGTTTTCCGAGACGTCGGAAACCTGAACTACCGGAAAATCAATTGGAGAAATCACCATGGCAGTGAATGTAAATACAAACGTATCAGCAATGACAGCTCAACGTTACCTAAACGGCGCAACTAGCGCACAACAAACGTCTATGGAGCGTCTATCGTCTGGTTCAAAAATCAACAGCGCAAAAGATGATGCAGCTGGTCTTCAAATCTCTAACCGTTTGAACGTTCAAAGCCGTGGCTTAGACGTAGCAGTACGTAACGCGAACGATGGTATCTCTATCGCTCAAACTGCTGAAGGTGCGATGAATGAAACGACTAACATTCTGCAACGTATGCGTGACTTGTCACTACAATCTACTAACGGTTCAAACTCTAAGTCTGAGCGCGTAGCACTTCAAGAAGAAGTATCTGCACTTAACGACGAACTAAACCGTATTGCAGAAACCACTTCTTTCGGTGGTAACAAGCTACTAAACGGCACATTCTCAACTAAGTCATTCCAAATTGGTGCTGACTCAGGTGAAGCAGTAATGTTAAGCCTAAACAACATGCGTAGCGACAACTCTAAGATGGGTGGTATTAGCTACCAAGCAACTGAAAGTAAAGATAAAAACTGGGGCGTGCAATCAGGTGCAAACGACCTAACCATGTCTTTCACTGACAAAGCTGGTCAAGAGCAAACTATCAGCATCTCAGCAAAAACTGGTGATGACATCGAAGAGCTAGCAACTTACATCAACGGTCAAACAGACACAGTTAAAGCATCTGTAAGCGAAGATGGCAAGCTACAAGTATTCGCAGGTACTGACAAACTAGACGGCGAAGTAGCATTTGGTGGTTCTCTTGCTGGTGAACTAGGTTTAGGTTCTGCTGAAGGTAAAGCGGTAACTGTGAACTCTATTGACGTAACATCAGTAGGCGGCGCTCAAGAATCTGTTGCTATCATCGACTCAGCGTTGAAATTTGTAGATAGCCACCGCGCAGAACTTGGTGCTTTCCAAAACCGTTTCAACCATGCAATCAGCAACTTAGACAACATTAACGAAAACGTGAATGCTTCTAAGAGCCGTATCAAAGACACTGACTTCGCGAAAGAAACAACTGCACTAACTAAGTCGCAAATTCTTTCTCAAGCATCAAGCACAGTGTTGGCGCAAGCTAAACAAGCTCCAAACGCAGCGCTTAGCCTACTAGGTTAATCCGCTTCCAGATGAAAAAATCCAGCTTCGGCTGGATTTTTTTTTGCGATTAATATCTTGATTTGCTTATTAATTCTCCAAATGTTCAATTATTTTGCGAAAAAGTAATATTTTTTCTCTAAAGGTTGTTAATTCTTCGCCGTTACAGAATACGAGAGAAATGAGGTGTGCCGGAGAGAGGTGAGAGACTCGAAGGCACGTCAACAATCTGCCTAAGGAGATCAATATGGCAATAAGTGTGAACACGAATGTCGCGGGGATGACTGCTCAGCGGTATTTGAACAATGCAGCGGACGGCACGCAAAAATCTATGGAGCGTTTGTCTTCGGGTTACCGAATCAACAGCGCGAAAGATGATGCAGCAGGTCTACAAATTTCAAACCGTTTAACTTCTCAAAGCCGTGGCTTAGACATGGCGGTAAGAAATGCGAACGATGGTATCTCTATTGCACAAACAGCTGAAGGTGCAATGAATGAAACTACCAACATCCTTCAACGTATGCGTGACCTTTCATTGCAATCTTCTAACGGTTCGAACTCACGTTCTGAGCGTTTAGCGATTCAAGAAGAAGTGTCTGCACTTAATGACGAATTGAACCGTATTGCGGAAACCACATCGTTTGGTGGCAACAAACTACTGAATGGTTCTTTCGGCAGCAAATCTTTCCAAATCGGTGCTGACTCAGGTGAAGCTGTTGCTTTATCTATGAGCAACATGCGCTCAGATACCACTGATATGGGTGGTAAAGCTTACCGCGCCCAAGAAGGTAAAGGATCGGATTGGAAAGTCGGCGAAGCGAAAGATCTAACACTGAACTACACCGACAAACAAGGTGAAGCTCGTGAAGTCACCATTTCTGCAAAAGCAGGTGATGACTTGGAAGAAGTTGCTACTTACATCAACGGCCAAAACGACGACATTAAAGCGTCAGTTGGCGAAGGTGGTAAGCTACAACTTTTCGCCGCAACTCAAAAAGTGCAAGGTGATGTCACTATCGGTGGTGATCTTGGTGCTGAAATTGGCTTTGGCCAAGGTGAAGATCTGACTGTAAAAGATATTGACGTATCAACAGTGGGTGGTTCTCAAGAAGCGATTGCGGTGATCGACGGTGCTCTTAAAGCTGTAGATAGCCAACGTGCTTCACTAGGTGCATTCCAAAACCGTTTTGGTCATGCCATCAGCAACCTAGAGAACATCAATGAGAACGTGAATGCATCTCGTAGCCGTATTAAAGATACGGATTACGCTCGCGAAACCACTGCAATGACGAAGTCGCAAATTCTGCAACAAGCGAGTACGTCTGTGTTGGCTCAAGCGAAGCAGTCACCATCTGCGGCTCTTAGCTTATTGGGTTAACTGATAAAGCTAACTGAGCTTTATAGGTAGCACAGTTGGAGAAAGTTACCTCTAAGGTGGAAGGGAGATTGTTATGGAAGTACCATTACACACATCGAACGTCCAGCCTTTCGGCTCACAAAGTGGCATCAAATTTGCTTCAGAAAATGAAAACGTAAGTAACATTTCTACTGCGAAAAGGGAGGAACGACCGGTAGAGCGCTCAAATAAGATTTATGAGCACATCTCACAACAACTGGAGAAGACTAAGCAAGAGTCGGTCGACGCAGCAATTGAACGTTCTCGTGAACGTGAGAAGCTGAATGAAGAACGACGAGCTAGAATGGTAGAACAAGTTAGCGATTTCGTTAAATCTATCAACAAAGGGTTATCTTTCAGAATTGATGAGGAATCCGGTCGGGACGTAGTAACGGTATATGAAGCATCAACGGGTGACATTATCCGCCAAATTCCTGAAGAAGAAATGCTTGAAGTATTACGACGTCTTTCCCGACAACAGGACCATAAATCGGGCTTATTGTCGGCTAAGGTGTAAATATATTTTTGAGGTGGTTGAATGAGTTTAGGCCCAATGGGGATGAACACTGGCTTTGATATAAATTCAATGGTCAGCAAAATTGTTAATTCGGAGCGTGTTCCCAAACAGCAACGAATTGACAATGAGCGCGTTGGTATTGATACCAGTATTAGTGCCTATGGCCGGCTCAGAGAGTCGCTGGATACGATGAAAAATCTGATGGCGAATTTTCGTCAGGAAAAGGCGTTCGCAGTTCGTTCTGTGGACACTTCTGATGATAACTCCGTCGTCGCGACAGCAACCACTGATGCCATCGCTGGTAAATACTCAGTAGATGTGTTGCAGCTTGCGCAGAGCCATAAAATTGCGTCTGATGTACTTCCTCAAGACGCAAAGTTTGGTCCTGGTAAGCTGCAAATTTCACTTGGCAAGAAAAGCTTCAACATAGAAGTAAAACCCCAATCTAAACTTATCGATATTGTTCGTAGCATCAACGGTGAAAAGAGTAACCCCGGTGTACGAGCTTCGGTAATCAACGACGTTGACGGACCTCGTTTAATTGTCGCCTCGAATATTTCCGGTGAAGAAAACCGAGTGACTATCTCGGCGCAAGCGCAAGCGGGTGATCCTCTCAAGTCTCTTGAATACAAAACGTTAGAAGACCGCGTTAAAGATCTTGAAAAAGCGCGAGCTTCAGCGCAGCAACTGATTGCCCCTTTGACACCAGAGCAGCAAAAGATTGCCGCTAAAGTGGCAGAAAAAATCGGTAATGCCGCCAGAGAAATTGACGAATCGGTTGCCGCTCAAGTTCAGAAAGTAGCAAAAGACAATAATGGCGTTGATGCTGATGGTGCAGAGTTGTCTGACTCGGCCGTTAAAGCGGCAGCCAAAGCTGGAACGGACGTTAATAAGTACTTAAAACCTGAAGAACGTATTCCAGGTTGGACTGAAACAGCTTCGGGTACTTTGCTGGATTCTTATTATGAGCCAGAACCTGAGCTTGATGATAAAGCGATAGATAAATCAAAAGATGTTCCGGGCTGGACAAATACCGCTTCAGGAACCTTAGTCGATTCTTACGTGACGCCAAAAGAAGCGCAGGAAAAACTTGAACGTCAATTAGCGCAAGAGAAAGCAGATATCCGTGCTGCCGTACAAAACGGTAATATGACGCCTGAAGAAGCCAAAGCGATTGCGCGTGCAAAACTGACACCAGAAGAACGTGAACTGCTTGAAAAAGTTGAGTCGGTTAACGAGCAACTTAAAGCGGCACAAGCCTCTTTTGATGCTTACACCGGTATGACAGAAGTTCAGGCCGCGCAAGACTCTTTAGTTGTGCTAGACGGCGTTGCGAAGCTTTCTAGTAAAAACAACGTAATTGAGAACGCGATTGAAGGTGTGGATTTGACCCTAAAAGGCAAAACTGACCGCAATCAACAACCCGCTGAAATTGACATCGAATACGATCGTAACAGCGTACGCCAAGACATTGAGCAGTTTGTCAATGCGTATAACCAGTTCTATCAGGTAACAAAAGAACTATCAGGTGTCGACCCTCGTACTGGACAAGCGGGGCCTCTAGCGGGTGATAGTGTGGTTCGCAGTGCTGATTCCCGTCTGAAATCGGTATTCTCTAGTAAAATAGAACAAGCCCCTGAAACGCTGCAAAGCTTAACTGAATTTGGTATCACGACTACGCGCCAAGGGACGATGGAGATCAACTATGATATGCTCGATCGTCAATTAAATAACAATTTCACCAAGCTGGGCGACTTTTTTGGTGGTAATCAGGGCTTTGCGAAAAAAGTTGAAGATGCCATTCAAGGTATGACCGGTGTGACAGGCGTTATTCGCAATCGTGAAAAGACACTCACAGAGCGTAATTACCGTTTAAATGACGATCAGGCAGCGCTTGACCGTAGAATGGATAGCTTGGAAAAACGGACTTTCGACAAATTCTCGGCCATGCAGGATGCCACTGGCAAAATGCAGTCTCAGTTAGCCGGTATGATGAACGCGCTAGGCTAATATGATGGATGAACAGCTGAAAGAGTTGGGTGATGTCGATAATCAAATTAAAGATTTATTGGCTCATGACGATATAAATGTTGAAGAAATTATTCAACTTGTCGATATAAGGGAACAGTTATTGCAGGGATTACTGACTGAAGTGTCAGAAAATCCGGCGCTAGGCAAATCCCAATGTTGGCGAGATGCTGTTCGAGATACACAACTACTTGTTGAACTGATGCAGTCAAAAACTCTGTTAATCGGTAAAGATTTACAAAAATTCCGTCACGGTAATAAATCGGTTCAGCAATACAAAAAGTTTTTATAAAGAGGAAGACTATGCGTGGTTCTTTGCAGGCGTACAAAAAAGTATCAGTGGATAGCCAGCTAAGTGCGGCCTCACCGCATAAGATTGTACAGATGTTAATGGCTGGCGCGATTGAACGTTTGATCCAAGGCAAGGCAGCGATGCTACAGGGCAACATCCCAGTTAAAGGCGAGCGCTTTGGTAAAGCTTTGGACATCATAATCAGCTTACGTAGCTGTTTATCTATGGATGATGGCGGTGAAATCGCACAAAACCTAGATCAGCTATACGAATTTATGATCACGCAAATTGCAGCGGCTAACCATCAGAACGATCCGCAGATAGTGGATGATGTGATCGATATTATTCGTGAAATTAAATCAGCATGGGATCAAATTCCTGCTGAATACCACAATCTGACTTCAAATGAAGTAGGTTTGTAAGTTATCTCTGAAAGTTTTAACAGAGCTCACACCTGCTAATTGCTTGGTTGCCTTATTTTTTTTATCACATAGAATAGAAGCCATTAGATAGCCTAATGGCTTTTTTTGTTGCTGATTTTCACAGATTGACTATCGTATATTTAGCACTACTTAAAAGACTAATTCAGCCGAATACGATTCTTATTGTGTAAATACATCCAACTTTCCAGATTGAAGGCAAATATTCTCACCTATGCAAGGTTTAGCAAAATTGCTTGTGATTGAAGACGATCCGTCTATTCGTCTTAATCTCAGTATCATATTAGAATTTGTAGGAGAGCAGTGTGAGGTAGTTGAGTCTTCGCTGGCTGATCAAGTCAATTGGTCGGCAACGTGGACAGGGTGCATTCTTGGATCGTTGAAAGATCATAAACTATCAGAATCATTAGCCTCATCACTTGCAAGTGCAAATCACATACCTCTTTTAATGGCTGATAAGCAGCCGTACTCTTTGGAAGAGTTTCCTCAATTTGTTGGTGAGTTGGAGTTTCCTCTCAACTATCAGCAACTGAGCGAAGCACTCCGCCACTGCAAAGCATTTTTAGGTCGTCAGGGCATTAACGTTGTCGCGTCTGACCGCAAGAACACTCTATTTCGCAGTTTGGTCGGCCAGAGCAACGGTATCCAAGAGGTTCGCCATTTAATTGAACAAGTTTCTGGAACAGAAGCTAACGTATTGATTTTAGGTGAATCTGGTACAGGTAAAGAGGTTGTCGCAAGAAATATTCACTACCATTCACCGCGTCGTGGCGGTCCGTTTGTGCCAATTAACTGTGGTGCAATTCCTGCGGATTTATTGGAGAGTGAACTGTTTGGCCATGAAAAAGGCGCATTTACTGGAGCAATTACCGCTCGGAAAGGGCGTTTTGAACTGGCTGAAGGCGGCACACTATTCTTAGACGAAATCGGCGATATGCCGATGACCATGCAGGTAAAATTGCTGCGTGTATTGCAGGAGCGTTGCTTTGAAAGGGTTGGCGGCAACACCACGATTAAAGCCAATGTGCGAATTATCGCTGCAACACACCGTAATTTAGATAGCATGATAGAAGACCAGCGCTTCCGCGAAGATCTGTACTATCGCCTCAATGTCTTCCCAATCGAAATGCCTTCGCTAAAAGAGCGTAAAGAAGATATTCCTCTACTACTGCGTGAACTGATGACACGTATGGAAGCAGAAGGTGCTCAGCCTATCTGTTACACACCAAGAGCGATTAACTCTCTGATGGAGCATGATTGGCCGGGTAATGTTCGTGAGCTTGCAAACCTAGTTGAGCGTATGGTTATCTTGTATCCAAACAGTCTGGTCGATGTGAACCATCTACCTACTAAGTATCGTTACAGTGATATCCCTGAGTTTCAACCTGAGCCTAGCCGATTCAGTTCAGTAGAAGAGCAAGAGCGTGATGCTCTGGACAGCATTTTCTCAGAAAACTTCAGCTTAGATGCCTCTGACAATTTCAATGATGTTGATGTGCCACAAGCACTACCACCAGAAGGTGTAAACCTCAAGGAACTTCTGGCTGATTTAGAAGTGAGCCTGATCAACCAAGCTTTAGAAGCCCAAGGCGGTGTTGTTGCTCGTGCTGCAGATATGCTTGGAATGCGTCGAACTACCTTGGTTGAGAAGATGCGTAAGTACAATATGCAGCGCTAAAAAGCCATATTTCGAGCGAGTCAATTTATTGTCATTAAGATAAGTTGTTGAAATATAAATACAATAGCCTGGCATGCATTTTGCGTGACAGGCTATTGTTGTATTGGAAGGCAGATTCTCGACGATGGTAGACCAAGTGCAAGAGCAGCATTCACATTTAGATTCTTTAGAAGACCAAGTAGAACGCTATAAGCAGGTTCTTGATGTTATGCCAGCAGGCGTGATTTTGTTGGATACTCAAGGGGTTGTGCGAGAGGCTAACCCTGAAGCGCAGCGAATTCTGGACGTTCCTCTTTTGGGTGAGCGCTGGTACGCGATTATTCAGATTGCGTTTGCTCCTCGCGAAGATGACGGTCACGAAATCTCACTGCGCAATGGCCGTAAAGTGCGCTTGGCAATTTCAGCTTCCAATACAGGCCAGCTCATTTTGATCACTGATTTGACAGAAACCCGCTTATTGCAGGCTCGGGTCAGTGATTTACAACGATTATCATCTTTAGGGCGAATGGTGGCGTCGCTAGCTCATCAGGTGAGAACGCCGCTATCGAGTGCCATGCTCTATGCTTCTAATCTGGGCGCACCCAATTTACCCACGACAACCCGTGAGCGCTTTCAAAGTAAATTGATGGATCGTTTGTATGATTTGGAAAAGCAAGTCAATGATATGTTGCTGTTCGCCAAAGGCGGTGACAATAAAGTAGTAAAACCATTTTCAATTGCTGATCTGGTTGGGGAATTTTCTCCAATGGTCGAGACGGCTTTGAAAAACAACCAAATTGATTTTTGTCTCGAAGTGGAAGAGCAAGAGACAATGTTGCTGGGCAATGCGAATGCTATTGCTTCGGCATTAAGTAATTTAGTGATGAATGCGATTCAGATCGCTGGCAAAGAAGCACAAATAGATGTGTTCTTCCGACCAGTGAATGGAGAGCTAAAAATATCCGTTCAAGACAACGGCCCCGGCGTACCTCCTGAGTTGCAAAGTAAGATTATGGAACCTTTCTTTACCACTCGCTCGCAGGGAACGGGTTTAGGCCTTGCGGTTGTACAGATGGTTTGTCGTGCACACGACGGACGATTAGAACTGATTTCTGAAGAGGGAGACGGGGCGTGTTTTACCGTTTGTATTCCCTTGCAGAATCACACTGATTCCACACACACAGAAACTGGAGAATGATGATGGCACAAAGCAAAGTCTTAATCGTTGAAGATGATGAAGGCCTACGCGAAGCCTTGGTAGACACCTTAGCACTGGCTGGTTATGAATGGCTGGAAGCTGACAGTGCTGAAGACGCTTTGGTGAAACTCAAAAACAATTCTGTGGATATTGTGGTTTCGGACGTGCAAATGGGGGGTATGGGTGGCCTTGCTCTGCTACGCAACATCAAACAGCACTGGCCTAATTTGCCAGTATTGTTGATGACAGCCTATGCCAACATTGAAGATGCAGTTTCTGCAATGAAAGATGGTGCTATCGACTACATGGCTAAGCCATTTGCGCCGGAAGTATTGTTGAACATGGTAAGCCGATATGCGCCTGTAAAATCAGACGATAATGGTGATGCGGTTGTTGCTGACGAGAAAAGCTTAAAACTGTTGGCTCTGGCTGACAAAGTGGCGAAAACCGACGCTAACGTGATGATTTTAGGTCCTAGCGGTTCCGGTAAAGAAGTGATGTCCCGTTACATTCACAATGCTTCATTACGCAAAGATGGCCCTTTCATTGCCATCAACTGCGCGGCGATTCCTGACAATATGTTGGAAGCCACCTTATTCGGTTACGAGAAAGGTGCGTTTACTGGTGCAGTACAAGCGTGTCCGGGTAAATTTGAACAGGCTCAGGGCGGTACTATCTTGCTGGATGAAATCAGTGAGATGGATTTAAACCTTCAGGCTAAGTTATTGCGTGTTCTTCAAGAGCGTGAAGTGGAACGCTTAGGCAGCCGTAAGAGCATCAAACTCGATGTTCGTGTGCTTGCCACAAGTAACCGTGACTTGAAGCAATACGTGCAAGAAGGCAACTTCCGTGAAGACTTGTATTACCGTCTGAATGTTTTCCCAATCTCTTGGCCAGCTCTGAAAGATCGTAAAGCGGATATTGAACCGCTGGCGAACCACTTAGTGGAGCGTAACTGTAAGAAGTTGGGGATGCCTGTACCGAATCTTTCGACTTCCGCAGTGACTAAGCTACATGCCTATTCTTGGCCAGGTAACGTGCGAGAGTTAGATAACGTGGTACAGCGTGCTCTGATCCTGAGTGAAAATGGACACATTGATCAAGAACATATCTTACTTGAAGGCTTAGACTGGCAGGATGCTTCGAGCCTTCAGAAGTTAGTTGAAGGTGGCGAAACGGTGGCAACACCAGACATCAAACCTGTTGCTCAGGTGGACGTGGCTAAGATTTCGAACAGCAGTGCAGGCTTAGGCGGTGAGCTACGTGATCAAGAATTCGCGATCATTATGGAGACCTTGATTGAATGCAATGGTCGTCGTAAAGAGATGGCGGAAAAACTTGGTATTAGTCCGCGTACATTACGCTACAAGCTAGCAAAAATGCGTGATGCAGGTATGGATATTCCGGGCTAAATTCGCCGCATTTCAGAGTGGCACATAAATTGCTGCATTACTGAACAGAGATGAAGTTTAGTCAAAGTTCTGGCTTTTGAGGTAGTAATGAATATAAACGGTTTACAAAGCGAAATGCAGGCGATGATGGTAGAAGCTACTAATTCACGCCCAGCTCCAACAGGACAAAAAATTGGCGCTGATTTTGGTGATATGCTTTCAAACGCTATCAATAACGTAAATGGTTTACAGAAAACCTCAAGCGACCTTCAAATGCGCTTTGATCGTGGCGATGAAGGTGTCTCTCTATCTGATGTTATGATCGCCCGCAACAAATCGAGCGTGGCATTTGAAGCCACTATTCAGGTACGCAACAAGCTTGTTGAAGCGTACAAAGAACTGATGAACATGCCAGTTTAATAAAGGTGTGAATTGTGGCCGAGAATAAGCAAACAACCGATCTTACTTTAAGCGATAGCGGCGGTGACCATGCATTGATGTCGAGCTCCGACATGGATATGGGTACGCAAAACGTTGACGCTGAAGAAAAAAGCTCCTCAAAAATGGACTTCTCTATGGGTGACTTGGACTTACTACGCCAAGTTGTCCTAGTTCTCTCTATCTCTATCTGTGTGGCCTTAATTGTGATGCTGTTTTTCTGGGTTAAAGAGCCAGAGATGCGTCCTTTAGGTGCTTATGACACACAAGAACTGATCCCCGTTCTTGATTACCTCGACCAGCAAAAACAAGACTATAAGTTAGACGGAAACACCATTCTGGTTCCGACTTCTGACTACAACAGTCTGAAATTAAATATGGTTCGTGCTGGTATGAATCAGGAACGCCACGAAGGTGATGAAATTCTGCTGCAAGACATGGGCTTCGGTGTTTCACAACGCTTAGAACAAGAGCGCTTGAAACTCAGCCGTGAGCGCCAGCTTGCCAAAGGCATTGAAGAGATGCGCCAAGTGAACAAAGCGCGCGTGCTTCTTGCCTTGCCAAAACAGAGTGTCTTCGTTCGTCAAAACCAAGAAGCGTCTGCTTCGGTGTTTTTGACACTGCGTACGGGTACCGACCTTAAACAAGGCGAAGTTGATTCTATTGTTGATATGGTCGCGAGCGCTGTTCCGGGAATGAAACCGACACGTGTCACCGTAACTGATCAACATGGTCGTCTACTTAGCTCTGGTTCACAGGATCCGGTAACGGCTGCTCGTCGTAAAGAGCAGGAAGCAGAGCGTAAGAAAGAGCAAGACTTACGTGAAAAAATTGATTCAGTGTTAATCCCGATTTTAGGTTTGGGTAACTATACCGCTCAGGTAGACGTTGAACTGGATTTTAGTGCGGTAGAGCAGACTCGCAAACGTTTTGATCCAAATACACCTGCGACACGTAGTGAATACACCTTAGAAGATTATAACAACGGTAATGTGATTGCCGGTGTACCGGGCGCATTAAGTAACCAGCCTCCTGCTGATGCATCCATTCCACAAGATGTGGCACAGATGAAAGATGGTTCGCTTATGGGGCAGGGTTCTGTTCATAAAGAAGCGACCCGTAACTTTGAGCTGGATACGACAATCAGCCATGAGCGTCGTCAAACTGGTGTAGTTAATCGCCAGACCGTGGCTGTTGCGGTTAAAAACCGAAGCAGCGTCAATTCTGAAACGGGTGAAGTCACTTATACCCCAGTCAGTGATAGCGAACTACAAGCCATTCGTCAGGTATTGGTTGGCGCGGTCGGTTTCAGTGAAAATCGCGGTGATTTACTGAATGTATTAAGTATGAACTTTGCCGAACCTGAAGTTGAATCGATTGCTGATGTACCAATTTGGGAACATCCGAACTTCAACGACTGGATTCGTTGGCTCGCAAGTGCTTTGGTTATCATGGTAATCGTACTAGTGCTTGTTCGTCCTGCAATGAAGAAATTGCTCAATCCGTCTGCGGATGACGATGACCAACTATATGGACCAGATGGTTTACCGATCGGTATTGATGGTGAAACCAGCTTGATTGGCAGTGATATTGAAGGTGGTGAATTGTTTGAGTTTGGCTCTGGCATAGACTTACCGAATTTACATAAAGATGAGGATGTACTTAAAGCAGTACGTGCTCTGGTCGCCAACGAACCTGAGCTTGCAGCTCAAGTAGTTAAGAACTGGGTGGCTAACGATGCCTAATGAAATAGTAAAGCAAGACAACCGCGAGTTGACTGAATTAGAAAAAGAAATTGCTGATATTCCAGGTGAAGAGCGTGCAGCAATTTTGCTGCTGAGCCTCAATGAGGCAGACGCAGCGGCAATCATCCGTCACCTTGAACCGAAACAGGTTCAGCGTGTAGGTAGTGCAATGGCAAGGGCAAAAGACCTGAGCCAAGGTAAAGTCACTGCTGTACACCGCGCGTTTTTGGAAGATATTCAGAAATACACCAATATCGGTATGGGCAGCGAAGACTTTATGCGCAAAGCGCTGGTTGCTGCATTGGGTGAAGATAAAGCGAACAACTTGGTTGACCAAATTCTACTGGGCACTGGCTCGAAAGGTCTGGACTCATTGAAATGGATGGATCCTCGTCAGGTTGCGAGCATCATCGTCAACGAGCACCCACAAATTCAGACTATCGTATTGTCTTACCTAGACCCAGATCAGTCTGCGGAAATTCTGGCGCAGTTTGCTGAGCGTGACCGTCTAGACTTAATGATGCGTATTGCTAACCTTGAAGAAGTCCAACCTTCAGCACTGGCTGAGTTGAATGAAATCATGGAGAAACAGTTCGCAGGTCAGGCTGGTGCACAAGCAGCGAAGATTGGTGGCTTGAAAGCTGCGGCAGATATCATGAACTACCTCGACAACAATATCGAGGGAGCGCTTATGGATCAGATGCGCGACCAAGACGAAGATTTGGCTACCCAAATTCAAGACCTTATGTTTGTGTTCGAGAACTTGGTCGAAGTCGACGACCAAGGTATTCAGAAATTGCTGCGTGACGTTCCTCAAGATGTTCTGCAGAAAGCACTTAAAGGTGCAGATGACACGTTACGAGATAAGATCTTCAAGAACATGTCTAAACGTGCTGCTGAACTGATGAAAGATGACTTGGAGGCAATGCCACCAATCAAAGTTTCCGATGTGGAAACAGCGCAGAAAGAGATTCTTGCTATTGCCCGACGTATGGCTGACAACGGTGAGCTGATACTGGGTGGTGGTGCAGACGAGTTCTTATAAAACGAATGGTCGCTGAAATACCATTGACGAAAATATCGGTTTTGTAAAAACAGGTCTTCTTAATTTAGGACTGTTGTTCAGACAAGATAACAGCCCATAAGGCCAGCTTAATCAGCCGGCCTTTTTTATCTTTAGATAGGAAATATGATGTCAGGTGAAAGAAAGCGCGGTTTTATCCGTCTCGATTCTGATGAAACTGTTGAACAGGCGAAAAAGTGGGGTCTGCCGGACTACACGTCTGAGGCTCACAAGAAAGCAAAGGAAACGGCGCTTAATTATGATCCGAGCTGGATTCCGAGTTTCGATGAACCTGAAGCAGAAGAGCCTGCAATTCTTACTGAAGAAGAAATTGAATTAATTAAACAAGCCGCCTATCAGGAAGGTATTGAGCAAGGGAAAGCGGAAGGTTATCAGGAAGGTTTCCAACTGGGCCAAGAAGCTGGCCATAAAGTGGGACAGGAAGAGGGCTTTCAAGCGGGCAGCGCGGAAGGATTGGAAGCCGGGCAACAAATTGTCCAAGAGCATGTTCAAATCTTTATGAGTCTTGCGAACCAGTTTGCACAACCCCTTGAACTGATGAATGCACAGGTTGAGAAACAACTGGTCGACATGGTGCTGTCACTGGTGAAAGAAGTGGTGCATGTAGAAGTGCAGACCAATTCGCAAATCATTCTCGACACAGTAAAAGCGTCTGTTGAAGCGCTGCCGATTGCCGGCCATGCCATCACGCTGAAATTACATCCTGAAGACTGCGAAATCATCAAGCAGGCTTATGGTGAAAATGAATTGGATACCCGTAACTGGACACTCGTCAGCGAACCGGCTTTAAGTCGTGGCGATGTGCAAATTGAAGCGGGCGAATCAAGTGTTAATTACCGAATGGAAGACAGAGTTCGCAGTGTATTGCAGAGCTTCTGTGGCACGAACCGACATCAACAGGGCAACGAATAATGCTTCAACTGGCTGATAGACTCTCACAATACAAAGTCCAAGGACTTACAAGTCGCCCGATTGCCTCTGGTAAGTTGGTGAGAGTGGTTGGTTTAACTCTAGAAGCCACGGGATGCCGTGCGCCTATTGGCAGTCTGTGCAGCGTTGAAACTATGTCTGGCTCTATGGAAGCAGAGGTTGTGGGTTTCTCCGGCGACCGACTGTTTTTAATGCCCAGCGAACAAATTACCGGTGTCCTACCGGGGGCGAAAGTTACCCCTCTGACGGTAGAAGCGGGTTTACCCGTTGGAATGGAATTGCTTGGTCGCGTCATTGACGGTGTGGGAAATCCTCTCGATGGGCTCGGCCCGATCTACACCGACCAAAAAGCTTCATTTAATGCCGACCCAATCAACCCTTTAGCACGTAAACCTATCAGTGAACCACTGGATGTCGGCATCAAAGCGATTAATGGTCTTTTGACGGTCGGAAAAGGCCAACGTATCGGTCTATTTGCGGGTTCTGGTGTTGGTAAATCGGTGACCTTGGGCATGATGACGCGAGGCACAACCGCGCAAGTCGTTGTGGTAGGGCTCATCGGTGAACGTGGCCGCGAAGTTAAAGAATTTATCGAAGAAATTTTAGGTGTCGATGGCAGACAACGTTCTGTGGTTGTCGCTGCGCCTGCGGATTCATCACCGTTGATGCGTTTAAAAGGGTGTCAAACTGCGCTGACTATAGCGGAATACTTTCGTGACCAAGGTCTGGATGTATTGTTGCTTATGGATTCATTAACTCGTTTTGCTCAAGCTCAACGTGAAATTGCCTTGTCAGTGGGTGAACCACCCGCAACCAAAGGCTATCCGCCTTCTGTGTTTGCTAAGTTGCCTGCATTGGTTGAACGAGCCGGTAACGGCGGTCCTCATCAGGGTTCTATCACTGCATTCTTTACGGTTTTAACCGAAGGGGATGATTTGCAAGATCCTATTGCCGACGCTTCTCGCGCTATTCTCGATGGTCACATCGTTCTGTCTCGTGAAATGGCTGATGCTGGTCATTATCCGGCAATTGATGTGGAGAAATCGGTCAGTCGTGTTATGCCGCAAATTACCACTGATGAGCACATATTGATGTCTAAAGCGGTACGTCAGATATTGTCTACTTGTCGTAAAAACCAAGATCTTGTTTCGATTGGAGCCTATAAGCCGGGTACAGACACGGCGATAGATAGCGCCTTCACTCTGAAACCAAAACTGGATGGTTTCTTACAGCAAACCATGAAAGAGTCAGTGCCTTACGATATGTGTATCAGCATGCTTAAAAATGTGCTCAGTGTGGGATAACGGTTGAATGGATAATGCTCTGGAATTCCTGCTTGAACAGGCGAAAAGTAAAGAAGATAAAGCGGTGATGGCGTTGGGCAAAGCTCGTCGTGAACTTGAAGACTATTATCAACAGCTTAAACAGATTGAGCAATATCGCTTGGATTACTGTCAGCAGCTTGTCTCTCGCGGTCAAGCAGGATTAACCGCCAGTCAGTATGGACACTTAAATCGTTTCTTAACGCAATTAGATGAGACCTTATCAAAGCAGCGTCAAGCTGAGCAGCACTTCAAAACGCAAGTAGAGAGCTGTGAGTCTTATTGGTTGGATGTCCGTAAGCAACGCCGTTCTTACGAATGGCTGATTGAGAAAAAGCAGACTGAACATCAGCGCTTACAAGAGAAACGAGATCAGAAAATGATGGATGAGTTTTCGACTATCAAGTTCAATCGTCGTCGTACCAACACTCTGTAGAGCTCATTTTTAATCGTAGAGAATATCTGACGGTTGGCTCGTTTTTTGCAATTATTAATACAATTTTAACGCGAACAGATTAGCAACCCTTTGCCAGCGGGCTATTCCCGTCTAGAGCGGCAAAGGTTTGCAGTGATTAATGCGAGTGAGCTGTGTATGAATGTCAATTTAACTCCTTCAGTAGAGACTTCTAAAGTTACCAATGTGACTAAGTCTGCCCCTGCGCAGGATTTAGTCAGCGGTGACAGCGGAGAATCAAAAGGCTTTTTGGAAAGACTGGCTTCACTGCTGCTTGGTAAAAGTGATGCACCCGCTTCCAGTGATAGCGCTTCAGAGGCAAAAGAAGTGAAATCCGTAGAGGGCGCTGAAGTGAAAGCAACCAGCACTGATGAGCTTTTAAGCCAAGGTGATGATGACGTTGCGGTTAAAGCTGAAAACGGTTCTGACGTTTCCGTTGAGCCAAAGTTGATCGCGGATGAAGAGAGCGTGGAGGTTCCTGAAAACCTCAAGCGTTTCATTGCTTCTGAAGAGCCTGAACACGCTGAGTTAAAAGCGAAAACAGCTAAGGCTATGGATGAAGGCGACAAGATACTAGGCCGCTTGCAAGAGGCAAATCAGACGCTGGTAAAAAATGATGGCAAGGCTTTGCCACATGAAAAAGAGGCCGAGCTTTCTGAGAAATCTGTGCAATCGGAAAAAATGCAAAGTGGTGCTGATTCAGAACTCGATCCAGAGCTGGTCGCTCAGTTGAATTCGACTCACCCTCAAGCGAAGCCGTTACAACAAGAGCCGTCGCTGAAGCATTCTGACAGTGAGGGCGAAGTGCTGATCGCGCCAGAAACAAACGCAAAAGAGATCAAAGCACTCAGTGACAGTGAACAAGCCGCTATCTTGGCTAAACAATCTAAGCTCACTGGGGCAAATGTTGCAAATCAAGATATTATGGTCGCTCAAGGCACTAACGTTTCACAAAACGCTAATGTTTCACAACAAGTTGTAGACGCTCAGGATCCTTCAGCGTCGCAAGCACCTGCGGCGATTCCTTGGGGGAACAGTAATACTGAAGCTGCAAGTGTAGCGGCAGAGATAAACAATCTCGCTGAAGGTAAAGTTGCGGCGAAATCCGTAGCGCATGCAGCAGTATCACAAGCTTTGTCTCAAGGCGCACAGAACCCGCAAGCCATGTTAAGCCAAGCTGATAAAGCAATGATGGCGCAATCTCAAGTGCCTATCCATGCTGAAGCTCAAGTACAGTTACCGCAAGCTAACGTACAGGCTAATCCAATGTTGGCTGGCGCGATGGCGAATCAAATTGACCCGACGGTGAATCAAGCTGCTCTTAAAGCTGGCTTAGGTGCCAAAGCGTTAAATGCCTTGATGGAAGGAAATAAACAAAGCGACGGTGCCGATTCACATTTGGCACAGCAACTTTCAGCAGTGGCGGGTCAGCAGGGATTAAATAGCCCTCAAAGTTTACGCAGTGAGCCTCTGCAAGCCGCTCAACAAAACGTACCTTTGCAGTTATCCAGAGGTGATATGGCGGCAGAGCAGATGGCAGAGCGTGTACAAGTGATGCTATCTAAAAACCTCAAGAACATTGATATTCGCCTTGATCCGCCAGAGCTGGGTCGTATGCATATTCGTATGAACATGAATGGCGATGGCGCCACAGTGCATTTTACCGTGGCTAACCAGCAAGCTCGTGATGCTCTTGAGCAATCTATGCCAAGATTGCGTGAAATGCTGAATAACCAAGGTGTTCAGTTGGGCGATACTTCTGTTCAGCAACAAAGTTCGGGTCAGCAGCAGCGCTATGCGGCAAGTGGCGATGGTTCGGGTGGTCAATCTGCGAGCGGTGATAACCGACAAAGTGAAGAAAACCTTGATACAAACGTCAAACTTGATTTGAATGTGGCTGCAAAGCGTGATGGAATCAGTTATTACGCTTAAACTATAGTATACCCAAGTGACCTCAAGATGCAGAATTCAGAGCTTCATCAACGAGTTCAGAGCAAGCTTAATAACGGAAGGAATGGTCATTCCCTTTCAACGTTATTGAGCGCAGAAATGAGCTCGTTGATGAGCTCCCAAAGGGCGAGTTTTATTCGCTCCTATGCTGCGTTACTGATTTTCTACGTAGAATAACTATGTATTCAAATCAGTGCCTTGCCTAAGAGCGAATAAATTCTCGCTGAACAGGCATCTTGAGGTTACTTGGGTATAAATCTTAATTAAAAAATAACAACATAGAGAACGTTATGGCTGTTGAAGAACTCCCAGCAGAAGCTCCGAAAGGTAAAAAGAAACTACTGATCATCATTATTGCTGTCGTTGTGTTGTTAGTCGGCGGTGTCGCAGCCTTTTTCCTTATGGGCTCTGACGATTCAAGCCAAGATAGCGATATGAGCGCTAGCCAAGCTTCCGCTCAGGTTGAACCAGTATCTTATGTAAATATTGCTCAGCCGTTTGTGTTTAACGTAACCAGTGATACCCGTAATCGCGTGGTACAGATTAAAGTACAACTCATGGTTAGAGGCAGCGAAAACGACAATCTTGCTCGTTATCACTCACCTCTGATTGAAAGTACATTGCTTGCAACATTTGCCTCTGCAACGGTTGAGCAATTGCGAGAAGTAACAGGCCGTATTGAGTTACGTGATAAAGCGACCGACGACATTAAAGCCGTAATGACGAAAGTGGTTGGTAAACCAGTCATTGAACGTGTGTTGTTTACTGATTTTGTAATGCAGTAGGTGAAGTGTGACCGATCTATTAAGCCAAGACGAAATTGATGCGCTACTCCACGGGGTAGATAGCGTTGACGAAGTAGAAGAAAATCTCGACACTGCGGACGAAAGTGCCATCTCGTTCGACTTCTCGTCACAAGATCGTATTGTTCGTGGTCGAATGCCAACGCTCGAACTTATCAACGAGCGTTTTGCCCGTCATATGCGGATCAGTTTATTCAACATGTTGCGAAAAACCGCCGAAGTTTCGATCAACGGCGTGCAAATGATGAAGTTCGGCGAATATCAAAACACCCTTTACGTTCCTACCAGTTTGAACATGGTTCGTTTCCGTCCGCTTAAAGGTACGGCGCTTGTGACCATGGAAGCTCGTCTTGTTTTCATCTTAGTAGAAAACTTCTTTGGTGGTGATGGACGCTATCATGCGCGTATCGAAGGGCGTGAGTTCACGCCGACTGAGCGTCGTGTTACTCAGCTACTGCTTAAAATCGTATTTGGCGATTACAAAGAAGCTTGGTCTCCGGTGATGGGGGTTGAATTTGAATACTTGGATTCTGAAGTAAACCCAAGTATGGCGAACATTGTCAGCCCGACAGAAGTGATTGTTGTCAGTTCATTCCATATTGAAGTGGATGGCGGCGGTGGTGATTTCCACGTTGTTATGCCTTATTCGATGGTTGAACCTATCCGAGAACTTCTTGATGCGGGTGTTCAGTCAGACAAGATGGAAACAGACGTTCGTTGGAGCTCGGCGCTTCGCGAAGAGATCATGGATGTACCTGTTAACTTCCGAGTGAACTTATTAGAACAAGATATTGCGTTACGTGATCTTATGGAGCTTCAGGCAGGGGATATCATCCCAATTAAGATGCCAGAACACGCTGTTATGTTTGTTGAGGAATTGCCAACCTATCGCGTTAAAATGGGACGCTCGGGTGAAAAAATGGCAGTTCAGATTTCAGAAAAAATTAGACGTCCTGATGTTGTCAAAACTGACCTCGCATTTCTTGGTAAAGACATTATTGCCGAGTTAGATGACGAGGAAGATGAAGACGACGAAGAGTTGATTGATTAATAGAATAGGTAGCCTAGATGTCAAAGTCAGATGATCAAAAGCTTGCAGATGAGTGGGCAGCAGCCCTTGGCGAAGATCCAAACGCGCCAGATATAGATGTTGATGAAATTTTAGCGGCACCTTTGGATGAGTTAAAAGACACCACATCACCAATCACGGATGACGAGCGTCGTAAGCTTGATACCATCATGGATATTCCCGTGACCATCTCAATGGAAGTCGGGCGCTCTAAAATCAGTATCCGTAACTTGCTGCAACTTAACCAAGGTTCTGTTGTGGAACTAGATCGAATTGCTGGTGAGTCTCTGGATGTGATGGTTAATGGCACCCTGATTGCTCACGGCGAAGTGGTTGTGGTCAACGATAAGTTCGGTATTCGTTTAACTGACGTTATTAGTCAAACAGAACGTATTAAGAAATTGAGATAACATTATGCGCAAATTCATAGTGTTATCTTTGGTTGCCAGCCCTGCGCTGGCAGCTCAAAGCGACCAGTTCGATATAGCGGCTACATTAGGGTCGCTATTGTTCGTTATAGCCATCATCATTGGTATGGCTTGGTTACTTAAACGGATGCGAGTTCCTGCATTTGGTCAGCAAAAGGGCTTGAGCGTTGTTCGCCAGTTACCGATTGGCACCAAAGAACGTTTGATGATAGTACAAGCGGGAGAGGAGCAATTTCTGATTGGCGTTACATCTCAGTCAGTTCAGTTGATCTCTAAATTGGAAACTCCATTGACTCAGGAGGAGCTAGAGTCGGTACCATTCTCTAACACTTTGACTCAGCTACTAAAAAAGAATGATAAAAACACACCTGTTTGATGTGTTGCGCAATCTATGGGCTCGCTTGGCGCTTATTGTCTGGGTGAGCGCTTTGGTTTTTACGCCGTTAGCTTACGCGCAACAAGAGCTGGAAACACCTATCCCTTCTACTGCTGCTGGCGCACAGAATGTAACTGTGACAGCGATGCAAAAAGACCAAGGTGCTTCGCGTACTATCGCTATGGGTAGCAGCAGTGGTGGTGCGGGAATTCCCGCCTTTACCATGACCACCAATCCTGATGGTAGCGAAGATTACTCGATAAACTTACAAATTTTAGCCTTAATGACCATGCTGGGCTTTTTGCCTGCCATGGTCATTTTGATGACTTCATTTACCCGAATCGTGGTGGTGATGTCGATACTTCGACAGGCGATGGGTTTGCAACAAACGCCATCAAACCAAGTCATCATTGGTATCGCAATCTTTTTGACCTTCTTCATCATGTCTCCGGTAATTAATAAGATTAATGAAGAGGCGGTTCAGCCTTATTTGAATGAACAGATGACCGCAAGAGAGGCGTTTGATACCGCCCAAATCCCGATGAAGGATTTTATGCTCAAGCAGACTCGCGTGAAAGATTTGGAAACCTTCGTCAACATATCGGGCTCTGATGCGCAAAACCCAGAAGATGTCTCTATGGCGGTATTGATTCCAGCGTTTATCACCTCTGAGCTAAAAACCGCTTTCCAGATTGGCTTTATGCTGTTTTTGCCATTTCTGATTATCGACCTTGTTGTGGCATCGGTACTGATGGCAATGGGTATGATGATGTTGTCACCGATGATCGTATCGCTGCCATTTAAACTTATGTTGTTTGTGTTGGTTGATGGATGGAACTTGATTCTCTCCACACTCGCCGGCAGTTTTGCGTTGTAGCGGGAGAAAAGCATGACACCTGAAATATTTGTTGAACTCTTTCGTGACGCGTTATGGATGGTACTCATTATGGTGTGTGCCATCATCATTCCGAGTCTGCTGGTGGGTCTGGTTGTCGCAATTTTTCAGGCCGCTACGTCAATCAACGAACAGACGCTGAGCTTTTTGCCGCGTTTGATCGTCACACTGCTGGCTTTGATGGCGTTTGCCCACTGGATGGTGCAAATGCAGATGGATTTCTTTTATTCCATGATTGAGCGTTTGCCTCAAGTTCTCTACTAGGAGCAAACATGGAGTATCCAGCCACTGTCGTCCTTGATTTTATCGCCAATTATTTTTGGCCATATACGCGCATCTCCGCGATGCTGATGGTAATGACGGTAACGGGTGCTCGATTTGTTTCTGCACGAATTCGTCTCTATTTCGGCTTAGCCTTAACCTTAGCGCTTATGCCCGCTATTCCAGCGGTACCGGACAACATTCAACTGCTTTCTCTTCAAGGATTTATGATTACTTTGGAGCAGTTGGTCATTGGTGTCTCCATGGGGATGGTAACGCAGTTTATTATTCAAACTTTCGTTATGCTCGGCCAGATTCTAGGTATGCAATCGAGCTTAGGTTTCGCATCCATGGTGGACCCAGCCAACGGTCAGAATACGCCGTTGCTTGGTCAGTTGTTCATGTTCTTAGCCACTATGTTCTTTCTTGCCAGTGATGGGCATTTAAAGATGATTCAATTGCTGGCGTTTAGCTTTAAAAGCTTACCCATTGGAGAGCCGGGGCTGAACAATTTAGATTTCCAGCAGATGGCACTCTGGTTCGGGACTATATTTAAAGTTGCGTTAAGTATGTCGCTGTCAGGCATCATCGCGTTGCTGACGGTGAATTTGTCATTTGGTGTTATGACCCGTGCTGCACCGCAGTTGAACATTTTCTCTTTGGGTTTTGCGTTTGCCTTGATGGTCGGCTTACTGCTTTGTTGGTTTATCATCAGTGGTCTTTATACTCATTACGAACTCTATTGGTTGCAAGGCGAGCAACAGGTTTGCAGCCTTATCCGATTAGATTGTTAGCTTTAGGAGGCTGAGTTGGCAGAATCAGACGGTCAAGAAAGGACCGAAGACGCCACGCCCAGAAGGCTGCAACAGGCCAAAGAAAAAGGTCAGGTTGCGCGTTCGAAGGAGCTGGCTTCTGTATCGGTATTAGTGGTTGGCGCAGTGTCTCTGATGTGGTTCGGAGATGCGTTAGCAGGCGGACTTTTTGCCTCAATGAGACGTTTGTTCAGTTTGAGCCGAGAGGAGATTTTCGATCTAGGCAAACTGTTTGATATTGCGTCATCGGCTCTCGTTAATCTTCTTCTCCCGCTTTTGTTGGTGCTGATTACTCTGTTTATTGCTGCTTTTATTGGCGCTGCTGGCGTAGGCGGTGTGAATTTCTCTGTGGAAGCGGCAATGCCAAAGTTTTCGAAACTGAATCCGCTCAGTGGCTTCAAGCGAATGTTTGGTTTGCAAAGCTGGGTTGAGCTGATCAAGTCGATATTAAAGGTTTCTTTAGTCGCCGGAGTGGCGTTTACCTTAATTGACCGCTCGAAGCACGATCTGTTTCAGCTGAGCCTGGATGTGTTCCCGCAGAATATCTTTCATGCGTTGGATATCTTACTTAACTTCGTCCTGCTGATTAGCTGTTCATTGCTGGTGGTTGTCGCGATTGATATACCTTTCCAGATTTGGCAACACGCCAACCAGTTGAAAATGACCAAGCAAGAAGTGAAAGATGAGTACAAAGATACAGAAGGTAAACCGGAAGTTAAGGGCCGTATCCGGATGCTGCAACGTGAAGCTGCTCAGCGCCGTATGATGGCAGAAGTACCACAAGCCGACGTTATCATTACTAACCCAGATCACTTCTCCGTTGCATTGCGATACAAGCAAAATACCGATAGGGCACCGGTGGTGGTCGCTAAAGGTGTTGATCATATGGCTCTGAAAATTCGTGAAGTGGCGCGAGAGCACAACATCATGATTGTTCCTGCTCCGCCATTGGCGCGTGCCTTATACCATACCACTGAATTAGAACAGGAAATTCCAGACGGCTTGTTCGTGGCGGTGGCTCAGGTTCTGGCTTACATTTTCCAGCTTAAACAATATCGCCGTAGAGGCGGTCAGCGTCCGATACTGCAAGAAGAGAAGATGCCAATTCCGCCGGATATGCGTTATTAGCGGGATGGAAACCTCAATGGGTAAAGCAACACAAAGCGCTCAACATATCCAATACGCTTAAACTAGGGCATTCTTGCCCTAGTATCTTTGTTGCATTTTACCCATTGAGACTCAATGTGCTTACTTTTTTGGGTGATTACTTTTCAGGGATAGAAATCAATACCAGCAGTGCACCAGCGCCACCAAACTCTAATGGCGCTTGATGGAATGCCATTACGTCAGGGTGCTGTGCCAACCACAGCGGCACTTTTTGCTTCAGGATATGTTTACCGATACCGTGCTGCACACAGGCGGTATGCACACTCTCTTTTACGCAGTAAGCGATCATAGCCCCAAGTTCACGTTTGGCTTCTTGTTGGGTCATGCCGTGCATATCTAAGAACACATCCGGTACGTAGACACCACGACGCAGTTTTTTCACTTCATATTTAGAAACGTCATCGCGAGCGTAGCGAGTTGGACCTTCTTCGCTGAGTAGCGGTACAAACTCGTCAGAGAAGTAAAAATTACTGTCGCTTGCTTCACGTGAACCTTTGATGATTTCTTTTTGTTTAGCATTTCTGTTTGGCTGTTGGACTATGGTATCCTGCGTTAACTTTTTTACGCCCTTTACTGCATCGCGAAACATTGCAAAATCATCGTCAGCGTCTAAATAATCATTGTCGTTGTAATCGGTGTCTTTTTTGCTCATTAGAATTGGTTAATCAGTTACTAATCAATATTCGCAGTATTGTAGCGCTTTTCGGAGGCAATTTTGGATAAGATTTTTGTAGAAGAAGCCGTTTCGGAACTTCACACCCTTCAGGATATGATTCGTTGGACGGTTAGCCGTTTTAATGCAGCCAATTTATTTTATGGTCATGGAACGGATAATGCGTGGGATGAAGCGGTGCAACTTGTGCTGCCAACCTTATATCTGCCGATCGACGTGCCTCCTCATGCTTTGAACTCTCGCTTAACATCTAGCGAGCGTTTACGTATTGTTGAACGTGTTATCACACGTATTAAAGACCGCACTCCAACCGCTTATTTAACCAATAAAGCGTGGTTCTGCGGGTTAGAGTTCTTTGTCGATGAACGTGTACTTGTACCTCGTTCGCCAATTGGTGAACTGATTCAGGCACAATTTTCACCTTGGCTGGTTGAAGAACCAACTCGCATTATGGATCTGTGTACTGGCAGTGGTTGTATTGCGATTGCTTGTGCGTATGCTTTCCCAGAAGCGGAAGTGGACGCGATTGATATTTCGACAGATGCCTTAGCGGTTGCAGAGCAAAACATTCAAGATCATGGTCTTGAACAGCAAGTGTTCCCGATTCGTTCGGATCTGTTCCGTGATTTACCAGAATCACAATACGACATTATCGTTTCTAACCCACCGTATGTAGATCAGGAAGATATGGATAGCTTGCCTGCGGAGTTCAAACATGAACCTGCTCTAGGCCTTGCTGCTGGTACCGATGGCTTGAAACTGGTTCGTCGTATTCTTGCGAATGCACCACGTTACCTATCAGAAAACGGTATCTTGATTTGTGAAGTGGGCAACTCGATGATTCATATGATGGATCAGTACCCACACATTCCATTTACTTGGTTAGAGTTTGAAAATGGCGGTCACGGTGTGTTTATGCTTACACGTCAGCAACTGCTCGAATGTGCCTCAGATTTCGCACTTTATATCGATTAATTTCGAACTCTCGCAAAGCGCCGACCTTAGTGTCGGCGTTTTCATTTTTGGGCTGGCTATTTTTGTCCAATTTGATGCGGTTAAGGGCTTTACATCAAAACGTAATAAAGCCACTATGAATCCACGAAGAATAGCTATCAGTATGTTGGAAGTGGTTCGTTCCTACTTTCAACGCACTAATTTGAGGAAGTAATGGCAGGAAACAGTATCGGACAACATTTCCGAGTAACCACATTCGGAGAAAGTCACGGTATCGCACTTGGATGTATCGTAGACGGATGCCCTCCGGGACTTGAGATTAGCGAGGCGGATTTACAACTCGACCTAGACCGTCGCCGCCCGGGCACATCTCGTTATACCACTCAGCGCCGTGAACCGGATGAAGTGAAAATTCTTTCTGGGGTTTTTGAAGGAAAAACCACAGGAACGTCGATTGGATTACTGATTGAAAATACCGATCAGCGTTCAAAAGATTATTCAGAAATCAAAGATAAATTCCGCCCAGGGCACGCTGACTACACCTACCATCAAAAGTACGGCATTCGTGATTACCGTGGTGGTGGCCGTTCGTCTGCTCGTGAAACGGCAATGCGCGTTGCTGCTGGTGGTATTGCGAAGAAATATCTGAAGCAAGAATTTGGTGTTGAGATCCGTGCTTACTTATCACAAATGGGTGATATCTCGATTGATAAAGTGGATTGGAATGAAATCGAAAACAACGCTTTCTTCTGTCCAGATGTCGATAAAGTGGAAGCATTCGACCAACTGATTCGTGACCTGAAAAAAGAAGGTGATTCTATCGGTGCCAAAATACAGGTGGTTGCAACCAATCTGCCTGTCGGTTTAGGTGAGCCGGTATTTGATCGCTTAGATGCAGACATCGCACATGCGTTGATGAGCATTAACGCGGTGAAAGGTGTCGAAATCGGTGATGGTTTTGATGTGGTCAATCAACGTGGCAGTGAGCACCGTGACCCACTTTCTCCGGAAGGTTTTAAGAGCAACCACGCAGGCGGTATCTTAGGTGGCATTTCTACGGGGCAGGACATTATCGCGAACATTGCACTTAAACCAACATCGAGCATTACGGTTCCGGGTGACACTATCACTCGTGCTGGTGAACCAACGCAACTGATTACGAAAGGTCGTCATGACCCATGTGTTGGTATTCGCGCGGTGCCAATTGCTGAAGCTATGCTGGCGATTGTATTGATGGATCATTTGTTGCGCCATCGTGGTCAGAACCACGGTGTAACTACAGAGACACCACACATCTAATCTCGGATTTATGAATGAAAAACGCCCTCACTTGAGGGCGTTTTGTTTTGCATTATGAGTTGCAGCGAAACTGGTTTACTTATTCCAGTTCAGTGAATCGAGTTCTCAGCTTCAAGGTGAAAAGACGGTAAACGCCATTTAAAACGGACCGCAGCCATGCGTAGCAGGTAACCGACCACTAAAGTAATGATGGTGCTGGTCACATCATTCACCCCAAATTTTAATAATGCTAAATAGAGCACTGAGGCGACAAGTGCCACGGAAGCATACAGCTCGTCATGCAATACCAAAGGTTGTTGGCGACAAATCAGATCACGCAGCAAACCGCCAAATACACCGGTTACCAGCGCGGACACCACACAGATTACTTCATGCAGCCCCATGCCCATTGCCACTTTGGTGCCGATAATACTGAATACAATCAAACCCAGAGCATCTAAGCGAATAAACAGACCTTTAAGCTTGATCACCCATTTGTAAACACCGGTTGTCACAACGCCCGCAACGCAGGTAATCAAAAGAAATTCTGGATTCTCTACCCAGCCTAGAGGGTAATGACCCAGCAAAATATCACGTACGGTTCCGCCACCAATAGCTGTAGCGCTGGCGACTAACATGACACCAAACCAATCCATCTTTTTGCGACCAGCGCTGAGGGCACCAGTCATGGCTTCCGCTGTAATCCCGATAATGTACAAAACGCTGAGCAGCATAGTATTACACCTATAAATGATTGTTGGTTGAGAGTCGTGATGAATCAGGGGCTGAGAAAGGTGCGCAGTGTAGTATCAGATGAAACGGAATACGACCGCTTTTTGGCGTTTTGACATCAGTTTTACAGATAAATAAAACTAATACATTCATTCCTGCACTTTACCTCAGAGCAAAAAGCCGCGAAAATGCAGCTCGTTGTTAACTTCATACGTCGCATACCCAAGAACTTGCTGTTATGTCTCACCAATACACTGATTTGATCGACATCTTTAACCAAACCTTCTTCAGTTCGTTTAACACTAAGCTGGAGTTAGGCGGTGACGAGCCTGTCTACTTACCTGCTGATGATAAGGTGGATTATCACCGGATTATCTTTGCTCGCGGCTTCTATGCTTCTGCTTTGCATGAAATTGCGCACTGGTGTGTGGCTGGCCCTGAACGTCGTTTATTGGAAGATTTTGGTTACTGGTATCATCCCGATGGTCGTTCTGAGCAAGTGCAGGCAGAGTTCGAGAAAGTCGAAATTCGTCCCCAAGCTTATGAGTGGATACTGGCGCTCAGTGCAGGGTTTCCTTTTACGGTAAGTTGTGACAACCTTAGCGGCGATTTTGAACCAGACCGTCTGGCATTCATGGCGAAAGTCCATCAAGAAGTCTTGAGTATTTTGCAACATGGATTACCTGAACGAGTGAAAATGCTTTCTCAGGCATTGCAGTCGTTTTATCAGACACCAGAACTAACGGCTGATCAGTTTGTGATTAAGTAACCCATACGCAACTGCACAGTCTTGATAAAACTAGGTATTCATAGAACATGATTATTGAATTTGAAGAAAAACTTTTAGAGCTGATTGATACACGTATTGCCACTGCATCGGATGATGAACTGTTTGCTGGTGGTTATTTACGTGGGCACATTTCACTATCCGCAGCATCGTGTGAAGAAGAAGGCATTGAAGACATCGCTGAGCTAAAAGTACGTATTGAAAAAAGTTTGGAAGAGGCTCGCTCTGAGTTGACGCCAGCAGACCGTATTATTGTGTCTGACTTATGGAACGAGTTATCGAACCAAGCTTAGTCACAGTGCGAAGAACAAAATACAAAAGATGGCAGCAATTACGCTGCTATTTTTTTATGCGTTGATTGTTCATTGAGAAACATCGATAGGTGAGGCGCGAATAACGCATCATTCAAAATTTTTGAATGACCTCATACAATAATTCGGCTTGTGGGTAAGGTGTTCAAAGATTAATCTAATCACATCAAAACAGCACACAGGATTATCGTCATGAAAGTTATCGCATTCGGTGCAAGCACCAGTTCAACCTCTATTAACAAAGCATTGGCAACTTATACAGCAAATTTGATTGATGGTGCTGAAGTTCAAGTGCTGGACATCAACAACTACAACGTACCTATGTTCAGCGAAGATCTTGAAAAAGAGATTGGTCAGGCTGAAGGCGCGTTAGGCTTCCTACGTGATTTAGCACAGGCAGATGCATTTGTTATCTCTTTTGCTGAGCACAACGGTCACTACCCTGCAGCGTACAAAAACCTGTTTGACTGGGCGACTCGTATCGACCGTGAAATATTTAAAAATAAACCAGCGGTATACTTAGCAACATCACCTGGTCCTGGCGGCGCATCATCAGTATTAGCTGCTGCTTCAGGCTCTGCTGGCTACTTCGGTGGCAACGTAAAAGCAACAGTTTCAGTACCAAACTTCTACGACAATTTCGATATGGAAAGCGGTGTAGTAACTGATGAAAGCATCGCGGCTCAACTAAAAGAAGCGGTAGCAAAACTGGCTGCTTAATCTTTAAATCGCATTGATAAAGAAGCCTCGCTATTGCGAGGCTTCTTCGTGTTTGCAGAACCGATTTACTTCTCTGTTAACGCTTTCCCTTTGCGCAGCTTTCTTACCCACATTCTGCTTGGATGAAGGGTTTCAAGCACATCGTTAGGCAGAGGCAACGGGTCACCACTCATTTGTGAGGCGAGCAGTTCAGCCATGAGTGGCGCGGAACTCAAACCGCGCGAGCCCAACCCAAGTAATGAATACAACTGAGGATATTGGGCAATATCAGAAGCGTCGCTCTCGCTCATCCCGTTTAGTTCGGAGTATTGTTCTGTAATTGCTTCAAAGTTCCCAACGTTACCCACAAACGGAAGGTGATCGCGACTCACGCAGCGAATGCCTTGGCGAGATTGGTTCTCGCTCACATCGACACTGTTTGGCCATGCTTGCTGAGGTAAGCAGTTTTTGAGGCGCTGAGCGTTTTCAACTTGAGCCTGTGGATCAAACTCTTGATCTAAGTGTGAACGGTCGTAACTGGCACCGATACAGTGATGTTGATTGTTCGGGTTACAAGGCGTCATATAACCGTCATAGCAGAGCACAGTGTTTAATTGCTGCAATTCGTGGTTGGTTGGGATATGACTTACTTGCCCTTTTACTTTACCGAGAGGGACAAATTGTGTTTGCGTCAGGCTATCAAACAGATGCCCAGTGGCAATAACAACCGCTTGATGGTGGAGCTTTTTCTCTCCACAGGTCAGTTGCCACTGTTTTTCTTCCTCTTGCCAGTCGAGCGAATCAACATGGTGCTGGTAGTAAACCTTTAGCTTACCTTGTTGCTCTAGCTCAGCAATTAAGCCTTGAGTTAACTGAGCAGGAGACAGCCAGCCGCCCATAGGGTAGGAGAGACTTTCCACATCTACCGGCAATCTCACCATTTGGTTGGTCTGATCAACATTATGTTTGGATACCAATTCCGGCGAGAAATCCGCTTTCAACATGGTGTCCAGTTTCTTGGTCGATTTGTCATCCCACATTAGCTGAGTCACGCCACACCAGTCATGGTCAAACGAAACGGTCTTTGCCGCTTGGTCGATAAATTGGCGAGCAAATAAAAAGGCTGGAGCAAACACACGTGATACGCCAGAGTGTTCGCTATTAAGCAGAGGATATACTGCACCCTGACGATTGCCCGACGCGCCTTCCGCAGGGGCTTCATCTTTGCAATACATAGAGACCGATATACCTCTTGCTGTGAGTGTTTTTGCAAGAGCAGCACTGGCAATACCACCACCAATAATCGCAACGTCATGCAGATTGTCAGTCGCTTCAACATGGAACCAAGGTTTAATGTTGCTGTACGCCGCTTTATCTTTAAGCTTACCGGCAATCATTTCTCGCTTAGTACCGAAGCCTTTGACTTTCTTCATATCAAAGCCTGCTTCGATTAAACCTCTACGCACGAAACCCGCCGCCGTGAAAGTTGCGCAGGTACAATCTTGTTTAGCCAGTTTTGCCATGCCATTGAACAGCTCTTGGTTCCACATTTCAGGGTTTTTGCTTGGTGCGAAGCCGTCTAAAAACCAAGCATCAACAATGCCTTGCTTGAGAGTTGGCACTTTTGGCATACAGTCTTTAATGTCACCAAACCACAAATCGAGAGTAATTGCACCATCGGCTAAGACAATACGGTGACATTCAGGAACGGCAATCGGATAGAATTCATGGAGTTGTTGTGCGTAATCAGCCAGTTCAGGCCAAGATTCATGCGCTTTAATTAAGTCAGCCTTACTTAGCGGGAACTTCTCAAAACTGATGAAATGTAACGATTGTAGTATCGCTTCGGGGTTTTGCTGTCTAAACTTCTCAAACCAATGCCAAACTGCGAGGAAGTTTAATCCAGTACCGAATCCTGTTTCGGCAATGACAAAACGCTTTTGGTCATAATCTTGCCATCTTTGAGGAAGATTATTTTGTGTTAGAAACACATAGCGAGTTTCTTCCAGTCCATTGACGTTTGAAAAATAAACATCATCGAACTGGTCTGAAACCGGCGTTCCGGCATCATTCCAGCCAAGCTGTGCGTTAGTAATGGATGTCATAGTAGGAAAATTCTTTCAAATTCGGCGAAATATTGTCGAGATTGTACGGATTAATGGGAAAGCTGACCACTTTTGAAGTCCATCTTCGTTATCATTTAACGAATTATTGAATAATAGGAATGTCACATGAAACGAGTCGTAATCACCGGTATGGGTATTGTTTCAAGTATCGGTAACAACGTCGAAGAAGTTTTATCGTCTCTTAAAGCTGGCAAATCAGGCATCACAGGCTCTGAGCAATTTAAAGAGCAAGGTCTTCGCTCACAAGTTTGGGGTAACTTGAAGATGAACCCTGCTGACCATATCGATCGCAAACAGATGCGCTTTATGGGTGATGCGGCGGCATTTGCTTACCTATCAATGGAACAAGCAATCGCTGATGCGGGTCTTGCTCCTGAACAAGTTTCTAATGATCGTACAGGTATCGTTGCAGGTTCTGGTGGTGCATCATCACTGAACCAAGTGATCGCTGTTGATACTCTACGTGAGAAAGGCGTGAAGCGTATTGGTCCATACATGGTACCGCGCACAATGTCTTCAACGGTTTCTGCATGTTTGGCAACGCCATTCAAAATCCGTGGTGTGAACTACTCAATCAGTTCTGCATGTGCAACTTCGGCACACTGTATTGGTCACGCTATGGAGCTTATCCAACTAGGCAAACAAGACATCGTATTTGCAGGTGGTGGTGAAGAGCTAGACTGGTCATTGACTATGATGTTCGATGCAATGGGCGCACTATCTACTAAATACAATGATTCACCAGACAAAGCGTCTCGCACTTATGACGCAGACCGCGACGGTTTCGTTATCTCTGGTGGCGGCGGTATGGTTGTTATCGAAGAACTTGAGCATGCTCTTGCTCGTGGCGCGAAAATCTACGGCGAGATCGTAGGTTACGGTGCGACTTCTGACGGCTATGACATGGTTGCGCCATCAGGTGAAGGTGCTGTACGTTGTATGAAGATGGCAATGCAAGGCATCGACAAAGTGGATTACGTGAACACTCACGGTACATCAACACCTGTTGGTGACGTGAAAGAACTTGGTGCTATCCAAGAAGTGTTCGGCGGCAACAGCCCAGCAATTTCTGCAACGAAAGCAATGACAGGTCATGCTCTAGGTGCAGCGGGTGTACACGAAGCGATTTACTCAACTCTAATGCTACACCACGGCTTCATCGCGCCGAGCATTAACATCGATAACCTAGACGAAGCAGCTGCTGGTCTGGATATTGTAAGTGAAATGCGTGAGCAAGAGCTAACAACAGTTATGTCAAACAGCTTTGGATTCGGTGGCACTAACGCCACTCTAGTAATCAAGAAGTACGAAGCTTAAGAGACCTACCGTAAGGTAATACCAATTGGAGTAACGACTTACTTAGATTGGTATTTTGGTTTCCAGAACCGATCAGTTTGACTGATCAAACAGACGCTGACTTTGTCCCATGGAGAGCGGGACGAGATCCTTTTGTTCTGGATATTGCCCAGTGGCTATTATTGCCACTGGGTATTTTTATTTTTGGGGCTTAAGCCTATTATCCTCGACACCTTCCGCTCTTTTTTGCACAATGCCTGCTATAGAAGGGAAACAGGCCCCCTATGGTTAAAATCAGGGTTAAATTCTGCAATGAAAATCTTAATCGATGAAAATATGCCTTACGCTGAAGAGCTATTCAGCCAATTGGGCGAAGTGATCCTTAAACCCGGTCGTACTCTAACTGCCGACGATTTAGTCGATGTAGATGCGCTGATGATTCGCTCAGTAACTAAAGTTGATGAAGCGCTATTGAGTAAAGCTAATAAACTACGATTTGTAGGTACGGCAACAGCTGGTATGGACCATGTCGATCAAGCGTTACTTGAGCAACGTGGTATTTTCTTTACCGCTGCACCGGGTTGTAACAAGGTTGGCGTTGCTGAATACGTAGTGAGTGTCTTGATGGTCTTGTCGCAGCAACATGGCTTTTCAATTTTTGAAAAGACAGTTGGTATTATTGGTGCAGGGCAAGTGGGTACTTACCTCTCTGAATGCTTAACTGGGATGGGTATTAACGTTCTGCTGAACGATCCACCGAAGCAGGCAGAAGGAGACTCTCGCGAGTTTACGCCGCTTGATGAGTTATTAAGTAAAGCAGATGTCATCACGCTGCATACACCAATCACTACTGACGGCGAATGGCCGACTCATCATCTGATTAACGAACAAGTACTTGAGAGCCTGAGAAGCGATCAAATTCTGATTAACGCTGCTCGTGGTCCAATCGTCGATAACGCAGCGCTGAAAGCTCGTTTGCAAAAGCAAGACGGCTTTATTGCAGCTCTAGACGTGTTTGAGTTTGAACCACAAGTGGATATGGATCTGTTGCCACTGCTAGCGTTTGCTACGCCACACGTAGCGGGCTATGGCTTAGAAGGTAAAGCGCGCGGAACAACAATGATTTTTAATAGTTATTGTGAGTATATCGAATCAAGCGCTTTTGCTAACCCTTCAACTTTATTGCCAATCGCACCTATTCCTAAAGTCATACTGGAGCGCGCTTGGGATGAAGCAACATTATTTAATTTGATTCAACTCGTCTACGATGTAAGAAAAGACGATGCGCAGTTTCGTCGTGAAATCGGTCAACCGGGTGCGTTTGACTTAATGCGTAAGAATTATTGGGACAGACGCGAATACAGCGCGATCACGCTTGTTGGTGATGAGCTGTCCAACTTAGCACCGCTAGAGAAATTAGGTTTTAGAATTGAGGTAACCAATGAGCCAGCAATTTAATGTAGCAATCTTCGGCGCAACAGGCGCAGTCGGTGAAACAATGTTAGAAGTTCTCAAGGAGCGTAAGTTTCCAGTTGATGAACTGTTCTTGTTGGCGAGTGAGCGTAGCGAAGGCAAAACTTACCGTTTTAACGGTAAAACGATTGAGGTTCAGAACGTAGAAAACTTCGATTGGTCCCAAGCACATATTGCGCTGTTCTCGGCAGGTGGTGACCTATCTGCAAAATGGGCACCGATTGCTGCGGATGCTGGTGTGGTGGTTATCGATAATACCTCACAATTCCGTTACGACTACGATGTGCCGCTGGTTGTGCCTGAGGTTAACCCTGAAGCGATTGCTGAGTTCCGCAACCGCAATATCATTGCTAACCCGAACTGTTCAACCATTCAGATGCTGGTGGCATTAAAACCGATTTATGATGCTGTCGGTATCGAGCGCATCAACGTTTCTACTTATCAGTCGGTTTCGGGTGCAGGTAAAGCGGGTATTGATGAGCTTGCAGGTCAAACGGCAAAACTTCTTAATGGTGTACCAGCTGATAACAATGCATTCAGCCAACAAATCGCGTTTAACTGTATTCCGCAAATCGACGTATTTATGGATAACGGTTACACCAAAGAAGAGATGAAGATGGTGTGGGAAACCCAAAAAATCTTCAACGATCCTTCAATCATGGTTAACCCGACTTGTGTTCGTGTGCCTGTGTTCTACGGTCATGCAGAAGCTGTTCATATTGAAACCAGTTCACCGATTGATGCAAGCCAAGTGATTGAGCTTTTGAAACAAACTGAAGGTGTTCGTGTATTTGAAGGGAATGACTTCCCGACTCAAGTTCGTGACGCTGGTGGTATTGATGACGTGTTGGTCGGTCGTATCCGTAACGACATCAGTCACCACAGTGGTATCAACCTATGGGTTGTTGCTGATAACGTACGTAAAGGCGCAGCAACAAACGCAGTGCAAATTGCAGAAGTATTGGTTCGCGATTACTTCTAAATTGGCTTTTTGACAAGTCTGTATTGAACACAAACTTATCAGCTAACTGATGTAAAAAGGGAGTCGTTTTACAACGACTCCCTTTTATTTATTGGTTGGTAAGGTTATTCAACCCATTCAATTTCTTTCTGTGGTGTGCCCCAAATAGGCAAACCATCTTCCGACCACTCAATTGGCTGCACGCATGCGTGACGGTTTGGGTCCCACAGCGGGTCGCCTTCGATACCTTTGTAATTACGAGCATGGTAAATCATGTAATCTTTGCTGCCGTCTTTACTGGTGGTGAAGCTGTTATGACCCGGTCCAAAGATGTTTTTTTCCTCTGCCGTTTCAAATATTGGGTTTGGATATTTAGTCCAGTTTGAGGCGTTCATCAAATCCGCATTCTCATCAATCGAAAGCACACCCATGCAGTAACGTTCATCGGTTGCACTTGCGGAATAAGTGAGATGAATTTTTCCATGGCGGTGCAAAATCGCTGGGCCTTCGTTAACTAAGAAACCGCGAATTTCCCAATCAAATTCTGGTTTAGTCAGCAGTACTGGAGCACTTGAAAGTGTGGTCGGTGAATCCATCGTCGCGATATACAGACAAGAGTTGCCCGGAATCACGGCGTCTTTTTGAGCCCAAATGTAGTACCACTGGTCATTGTGTTTGTAGCAAGTTGCATCTAAACAGAAAGTGGAAAGACCACTATCTACTTGAGTTGGTTCGCTCCATTCACCTGTTAAAGGATTGTCACTTTGTGTGGTGATGGCATACATACGATGCTGAAACGCATTGTTGACGATTTCACGATTGGGTGCGGCAGCAAAGTAAATCGCCCATGTACCGTCAATGTAGTGGATTTCAGGTGCCCATATCAGATCAGAGTAAGCGCCAGTGTCTGGTTTATGCCACACGTCAACGATTTCCGTCGTTGTAGCCAATTGATGAATGTGTTCAGCTCGACGAAGCTCCAGCCGGTTATATTCTGGCACCGAAGCAGTGAAGTAGTAATAACCGTCGTTGTGCAGATAGACGAACGGGTCGGCTCTTTGCTCAACCAGTGGGTTTTTAATAATCATTATGGCTCCTAGCCATGAAATCATGGCAATACAACGTGGGGGCAGCCCCAGTAATCTTATTAATGCTTATGCCGACTCTCGGGGAATTAAATCACCCTCAACTTTCATCATCATGACTTCTGGTGGTGTTGATGAAAGCAGTGTCTCTACCGCAATTCGTCCCATTTCGTCATAAGGCAAATCAACAGAGGTGAGAGAAGGGGTGAGTTCACTCGCCAAGAGCTGGTTATCGTATCCAATAACCGCGACATCCTCAGGAATGCGAAGGTTGTGATGTGCAAGTGCCTGATACACACCAATCGCCATTAAATCACTGGCACAAAATATGGCGCGAGGTCGGTTAGCTTGTGAAAGTAAGTTTTCCGTTTCTAGATAACTTTGTTTAACTGACCAGTTACCCGCTTTTATCCAGTTGTCATTTACCAAGATATCAACGTTGGTCAGCGCTTGACGGAAACCTCGCAAACGTTGGATCGATGAATCTGACCAGCTTTCACCGGTAATCATGGCGATATCTTTGTATCCTTTATTGACGAGGTACTCGGCAGCGCGATAACCACCTAGAAAGTCCGAAGTCAAAACACTCGGAACGTCTTGAACATAAAGGGGATTCGTGCAGTTTAGAAACAGCATTGGTAACTGACTACTGATGGTTGATTCAATTTGAGCTGGTGTGTTTGAAGCAACAATCAGAGCGTCATAACCGCTATTGTTGATTAAGGACAACATGCTGTTTTTGAGCTCATCATTGTCTTCATAGTCGAACACCGTAAGAATGGTATCCAGTTCCCAAGCGCGAACTTTAGCGGCAGTGATCGCGTTAATAAACGGATCGTGCATGTTCATGCTGTTGATTAGTAGTGCTATGCGACGGTGAGATTGAGTGTGTAATACATTGGATTTGAACTTATAGTTCAGTTCTCTTGCTTTACTGAGCACTTTTTCTCGGGTTTCTTCAGATACTTTTACGTTGTCTGAACCGTTCAAAATAACGGAAACCGTCGGTTGTGATACGCCCACTGCGGTGGCGATATCTAACATGGTGACCTTTTTTTTCTTTCGCATAGCTCTGCTTCTTCTAGTAATACTTGTGTTCTTTGGAGTTGAGGTATTTCCATTGACGAAAAAGTCCCTCAACTTCAAAGATGCATGGTTGTGACGTTGGTAATTACAAATTACTTAAAACGTCATTGATGCGACTTTCAGCATCAGCAAGTGCTTCATCCACGTCTTTTGAACCCATAATCGCTGCTGCTAACTCTTCACCAATAATGTCTTGCAGCGCCCATTGACGTTGCACGCCAGCTGGGAGTCCACGACCTGTTTGCGTGACGGACAGAATGTTTGAGCGGTGAGGTAGTGACAAGAATTTCTCATCTTTTAGCACACTCGATACGCTTGGTAGATGTCCTGTTCGTGCCCACTGACCGTCATTTTCAGCGAAGAATTTAAACAGTTTGGCTATCGCAGCGTCTTTTTCGTCATCACGACGTTTGCTTGGTACAACCCATGAGTGACCATCTACGTAGTGAGCTTTTGCTCCTTTGTATAAAAATGGGTAAGGCACGGCTTCATAAGCGTTGTAAAAAGGACTGTCTGCCTGCGCGGCTTGTTCGTCGTAAGCACTTAACAACCAGTTACCATTCAACAATATACCGCCTTGACCATTACTAAATGCAGAAACGGTTGCAGGGTAGTCCATATTTTTGGTTGTTAAGTCTTCTTCGTAGATCGTTTTAAATAGATTTACGATGTTTTTTGCTTCAGGTGTTTGTAGCGATATTTTTTCTGGGTTAGCAAAGAAATCACTGTTTTGTTGGAATAGGTAAGTGTATAGAAGACGCGTATAAGAGGCCGTTTCATTCGATAGGATCTGAATGAAATAAGGTTTACCTGTTGCTTGTTTAAACTGTCTTGCTTGAGCTAATAGCTCTTCAGGAGAGTTAGGAATAATGGGTTTCCCTTCACTATCAACCAGATTGGCTTGTTTCATCAGCTTCATGTTTACGTGGTACAGCATGGTCCATGTGTCGATTGGTAGACCATAAAACTGGCCTTCACGGGTTACGCCATCCGTCGCTGTTGGCGTAAATATTGATTTATCGACATTCTCCATTTTCAAGAAGTCGTCAATAGGCACAATTAAGTTACGCGACTGATAGTCAGAAATTACAGAGTTATGCATAGTCACGACATCAGGTGGAGTACGAGAAGCCATTTGTGCGGTTAGCTGATCATATCCCGGCCATTCAACAGTTGTGACTCGTACGTCGATATCTGGGTTTTCCGCATCGAACTTGTTAAGCAAAGTGGTCATGATTCCACATTCGCCATTTGCCGCACTGACATCCACCGATTTTGCGTATTCTGCTTCGCAGGCACCAAAAACACGTTGAATGTTTAATTCCGTTTTTGCGATAGCATTGCCGGCAGACAGCATACAGCCAATGGCTAGTGACAATGTAGAGATGTAGGGTTTCATATCTAAAAGCCTTATTATTTTATTGTTTAATGTTTACCTATTCATACGGCTTACTTGAGTAGGCGGTTTATGTAACGGTAAAGCTTATTCAAATCTGTCATTTCCTGATGTTGATGGTTTTATTTGTTCAGGAAAGTTCTACTGTTTCACTGCGCCGCCAGCTACGGCAGTCACGATGTGTTTTTGGAAAAAAATGTAAACAAGGATGATGGGTATCGCCGAGAAGATCGCTTGCGAACTTAAGAAGCCTAAACCTTCCGTTTGAGCAAAGTTGGTTTGCGACGATGCAATACCTATCGTGATGGTGTACATCGATTTGTCTGTCGCAGAGATCAACGGCCAGAAGTAATCGTTCCATGAGGTTAAGAATGTCAGAATCGCTAATGTTGCTTGCGCTGGAATAGTGAGTGGCAATAACACCTTCCAGAAAATCTTAAACTTAGAGGCGTTATCCATGATTGCAGCTTCATCGATTTCTTTTGGTATCGCTTTGAAAAATTGCGTCATCAAGAACACCCCAAAAGGCGCAGATAAGCCGGGCAAAATTAAGCCTAAATAGGTGTTGTGAAGCTGGAATTCACTAAACAACTGATGACGAGCGATAATAACCGCTTGCTCAGGCACTGCTAGGCCCATAAGCACAATCACAAACAGTGTTTTCTTCATTGGAAATTCGAGTCGAGCGAAAGCATAACCGGCTAAAGAAGACAGCGTCAGCACACCCAGCGTCATGCAACCGGATACGATCAAGCTGTTCATTAGCCAGTGAAACACTGACGAACTACGAAATATGTCTAGGTAGTTTTGTAATGTGTATGGGAAATGGAAAACCGCATCCGTGCCTAACATCAACTCTTGGTTATCTTTCAAACTCAGACCAAGCATCCAAAGAAACGGCGCGACCATAATCAGTGACAATACGAGCGTGAGCACTAGAATTGCACGGTTGGTTTTTTGAGAGTTCGGTTGATAGGTTATCTGTTTTTTTGCCGCAGATGAGTCGGCAATATCTGAAGATAGATTCATTTTTGTTGCACTCATCAAAGTTATCCTTTTTTACGGCTAATCATAAATTGAGCGATTGCAGCCACGAGGATGATCAGGAATAGGACTTGCGAAGCCGCAGCAGCCATACCAATATCCCAGCGACGGAAACCAGCATCGTAAATGAACATAACGATGGATCGTGATGTGTTGTTTGGTCCGCCGTTAGTCATAAGCAACGCTTGACCAAATAACTGGAACTGCATGACGATTTCGATAATCGTTACCAAGATAATGGTGCGGGTAATCGATGGCAGAGTGATTTTTCGGAATGTGGTCCATTTGCTGGCGTTATCCAGTTGCGCTGCCTCATACAAGTCTTTAGGTATTTGCTGAAGTGCGGCGGTAAACAGAATCATTGGCAAGCCCAAACACCACCAGATTGTCGCGATAGCGATAGATTTCAATGCCCAGTCTGGGCTCGATAAGAATGGGATAGCTTCCAAATTGAGCCAATTGAATACCATCGACATAAAGCCGTCATTTGGAATAAAAATGATGCGCCAAATCAGTGTTACCACTGTCACGGATAGAATAGTTGACGCAAAAAATACCCCACGCAGAATATTCGCGGTTCTGGTTTGCTGGTTCAGCGCCATCGCCAAACCTAAGCCAAGGACAACGAGGGCTGGTACGGTAAGTAAAACAAAGTAGCAAGTGTTCCAGATGGTCTGGATGAATATCTTGTTGTCAAATAGGCGGACATAATTGCTCCAACCGACAAATTTCCCCGGACCAAACAGGTCAACTTTCTGAAAACTTAGGTAAATTCCCCAAAAAAGCGGTAGTGCAATCATAAAAATGAACACGAGCAAATAAGGCGTGATAAAGAGGAAGTTACCCCAACGCTCCTTGGTGGAAGATTGCGTTATGCTCATAGTGCACCTCCGTGGTAGGCCTTTTCGCTTTCATCAAACAGATGAACGGAATCGAAATCGATATTTAAGCCAACATGCTGATTTGTTTGGAGATGACGCTTACTACTTGCTTCTGCAATCAGCATTTTTCCACTTTTTAATGAAACGTAAACCAGAGTACGGTCGCCCAATCGCTCTATGAACGTTATCTTACCTGTCGCATGTGCTGGCTCGTCATTTTCAGTGATGACGATATCTTCGGCGCGAATGCCCATTTCAAATCGCTGACCTAAAGGTAAGTGGTGAGTATTGATGGTTGAGTGAATAGCAGCGAACTGATCAATGTGGATAACAGCTTTTCCATTTACCTCTTCTACTTTATCGACATCAAAGAAATTCATTGCGGGAGAACCCACAAAGCCAGCGACAAATTTGCTTGCCGGACGCTGGTAAATTTCGATAGGAGTACCGATCTGTTCAATACCTTTGTTATTTAGAATGACGATACGATCAGCGAGGGTCATTGCTTCCACTTGGTCGTGAGTCACGTAAATCATAGTGGTGTTTACGCGTTGATGAAGTTGAGCCAGTTCTATGCGAGTACGACTACGAAGCGCAGCATCAAGATTAGATAGCGGCTCATCAAACAAGAATGCACTCGGTTCACGAACGATGGCACGGCCAATGGCAACACGTTGACGCTGACCACCAGAAAGCTCAGCAGGTTTGCGATTTAGCAGATGTTCAATTTCCAAAATACGCGCAGCTTCGGACAATCGTTGCTCAATAACAGACTTTTCAGTACCGATGTTTTTGAGACCAAAAGTCATGTTTTCTTCCACACTCATGTGTGGATAGAGAGCATAGTTTTGGAAAACCATTGAAATGTTACGGTGACCTGGGGCTAATGTGTCCAGACGTTTTCCGTCCATCCAAATTTCGCCGCCACTAAGGTTTTCTAGTCCCGCAATCATTCGTAAAAGGGTCGATTTACCACAGCCGGATGGACCAAGAAAGACAATAAATTCCCGTTCTTTTATATGGAAACTGATGTCATTTAAAACCATTGAACCATTATATGCTTTGGTTAGATTTTTAATCTCAATCGATGCTGCCATTGGTTCGTCCTTTGAATTTATACTTGTAGGGTGTTGTTTTTTTGTTTGAGTTAATAATATAGCTAATATTATTAGTTAGTAGCGGTGAGTATTATAAAAGCAATAAGAGATCACAAAATGACCAGTTATAGGTGTGGGAAATAATTGTTGGATCACACTTAATGTGGATGATATGAAAGTGCTGGTTATTTAGACGTGTGAGTTAGATCAAAGTTAAAGAAATGTTGAGTTAGATGATTATCACTCTAAATTTGGAGCGAGTTGTTGTCTGAAAGGGAATAAAAAAGCCGAGTGCAATAATCACTCGGCTTCTTAAATTAGAGATACAGACAAACGTAATTATTTTTTCAGTTTGTGTGCGTCTGGGTTTTCTTTACAAGTACCATCACCACATTTTCCGTACAAGTACAAGCTGTGGTTGGTTAATTGAACATTGTATTGCTGTGCAATCTCTCTTTGACGCTGCTCAATCACTTCATCAGAAAATTCAATTACTTCACCACAATCTAGACATACAAGATGGTCGTGATGGTGTTGAGTTGATAATTCAAATACTGACTTGCCGCCTTCAAAATGATGGCGAGTAACGATACCTGCATCATCAAATTGGTTTAGAACTCGGTAAACCGTAGCAAGACCGATCTCTTCGCCAAGATCAATTAGCTTTTTGTAGAGCTCTTCAGCACTAATATGTTGGCACTCAGGCTGTTGTAAAACTTCTAAAATCTTTAGCCTTGGTAGGGTTACTTTAAGACCAGCATCTTTTAGCGCTTGGTTATTGTCTGACATATATCTTCCCGTTGATGATCTGCAGTAAATAACAGAATTCAATGTTGCTCAACATTATAGGTTACTCGCACTGAACAATAAACCACGAAGTTCAGAGGGTTACTAGTGTTTTCTCTTAAAGTCGTGCTATGTCACTGATAAAAGTGATTAGACCAGTTACAATTATTTAACATTAATTCTGCTTTTTATTGGCGCCATATGCGAGTCCATTTGCGGGTGCAGGCGCGAAGCAATCTAGAGTCTAAGGCACGGATAGCATGAATAAAATACTCTCGAAGCTATATAAACCTAATATTGTGAAGTATGCATTGAATAGTTGGCCTCCGTTCTGGGGGGCGGGCATAAAAATTGAGTCTATTAGTACGGATTTTCGCGAAGCAAAAATGCGTTTGAAATTACGCTGGTGGAACAAAAATGCCAATCGAAGCCAATATGGGGGCAGCATTTTTTCTTTAACCGATCCCGTTTATTCTCTGATGTTAATGGGCATTCTCGGAGAGCAGTATTACGTTTGGGATAAAGAGGCGAGTATCAACTTCATAAAGCCCGGACATTCAGATCTGTTTGCTGAGTTCAGGATTACTGATGAGCAATTAAATTCGATTTTAAATATGACTGCGACAGGGGATAAGTGTTTTCCTGAATTCATTATTCACGTCAAGAATGCACGTGGTGAAGTCGTCTCTGAAGTGCACCGTAAATTGTACGTACGGAAGAAACCTAAATATCGCGAAGGCGATGATGAAGCGTGTACCGAGTCGGTGAATTAACTCTGAGAGTATCAACTTGGGACAAGTTGATTCGCGTACTTGTCGTTTTTGATGGATAAAAATAAGCCCCTGCAATGCAAGGGCTTATTTTCAAGAGAAACGGTTAGTCTTCTAGTTCAGCAAGACACATTTCTTCATAAACTTGTTGTACCCACTTAGTGACACGCTCTTCTGTCAATTCAGGTTGGCGGTCTTCATCGATACATAAACCGACAAAGTGGTTTTCATCAACAAGTGCTTTAGACGCTTCAAACTCGTAGCCTTCTGTTGACCAGTTACCTACGATAGTTGCACCTTTGGCTTCAACTATGTCACGTACTGTACCCATCGCATCACAGAAGTATTCTGCGTAATCTTCTTGGTCACCACAGCCGAAAATTGCCACTAGCTTAGTAGAGAAGTCAATGGCTTCTAGTTCTGGGAAAAAGTCATCCCAGTCACATTGAGCTTCACCGTAATACCAAGTAGGAATACCTAGAAGTAAAAGATCGAAGTTATCGATGTCCTCTTTGCTGCTTTTCGCAATATCTTGAACATGAACCAGATTTTTACCGAGTTGTTTTTGAATCATCTTTGCAATCGCTTCGGTGTTACCTGTATCGCTACCAAAGAAGATACCTACACTTGCCATAGAGCCTTTACCTTTAAATTGTTATGGGTTGCGGGGAAATCGACGTGTTGGGGGAATTAACCCAAACCTGTGCCTTCCCAACTGAGTTGGATAAGACCTTTTGCGATAAAGCCTGCACAACCTAAAAATAGAACTAACCAAACAATACGACGGCCAAAAACTGGTACATTACCTTGTTTCAATACATCTTTAATCGCCATACCGATTAAGAAAAAGATAGATGCAAAAAGCAAGTCTAGCCCGATAGATTCGAGCATATTCATGTAGTCGTACAGCATGGGTATCCTTTATGCCAATTTGCTTGCGCGCACTATACCACTGTTATTAAGCAAAGTTAATGGATGCAACATTACCGAATTCACACTTAGTTGGCTTAATGGTTATAAATTGCTCTTTAGTCAATAAACTTACGAATGGCGCGTAATACTTCTGCTGGCTTTTCTGCATGTAACCAGTGCCCTGTGTTAGCGATGACATGTGCTTTTGCCTGCTTAAACTGCGCTTGTATTTGAGGTTGATGCTCAGCGGTTAAATAGTCTGAGTTACCACCTTTGATAAACAGCGTTGGAACATCACAAGGGGCAATGGGTTCCCAGCCGATGATATTCCAGTAGTTCTGTTTGATGCTTGGCACATTGAAACGCCAAGTCATATGGTCATCTTGCTTGGTGAGCGATTTGCCCAAGAACTGGCGAACTCCGTCTTCTTCGATGTGCTGGGCTAATAGTTCCATGACTTCACCGCGTGAAGAGGGTTTGTTTTCCAGCACGGAATCTAATCCTGCGATGACTGCATCATGTTTACGCTTGGTGTATTTGACCGGAGACATATCAAGTACCACGAGTTTCTCTAGTCTCGAAGCATCGATATCAGCCAGCTTCATCGCGACTTTGCCGCCCATCGAGTGACCAATCACAATTGCATTTTCGATGTTAAGTGACTCAAGAAGCTGCTTTACATCATTAGCCATCACTGCATAGTCATGTTCGTCGCTATGAAAGGATTGACCATGGTTGCGTAGGTCAATGCTCAGTACTTGGTGATCGGTTTTTAAATCACGTGCGAGTAAACCTAAATTGTCTAAGTTGCCAAATAAGCCGTGGATCAAAACAACGGTGTGACCCTCACCTTCGAGTTTATAATTTAGAAGTGCTGACATTTTATCTTATTAGTGATTGGTTTAACGTAGAGTCTCGGCAAAGATCTCGCTATAATCCCTCAGAGTTTAAACATTGAGATTGTGAAAAGCGAATGAAAACAATAGAGGTTGATGAGGATCTATACCGCTACATCGCGGGTCAAACCCTTCATATCGGTGAGAGCGCGTCTGATATTTTGCGCCGTCTGTTGGATGTAGATAACAAGAACACATCTTCTGCTAAGCCAGAAGCTCCTGCTGTGTCTGCTATAGCTGCTGAACCGAAAGGTATCGTTGTGAGTAAAGATGCTGCTCAAGAAACGAAAGTGGATAGCGTAAAAGAAATGCGTACTTTATTGATTTCTGATGAGTTTGCGGGATTAAAGAAAGCAGTCGACCGTTTTATGTTGGTGCTGTCGACACTTTACCGTATTGATTCGGCAAGTTTCTCTGACGCTATGTCAGTTAAAGGCCGTAAACGTGTGTATTTTGCTGATAACGAACAGACCTTATTGGCTAATGGTCAAACAACAAAGCCAAAAGCGATTCCTAATACGCCATTCTGGGTTATCACTAACAACAACACCAGCCGCAAACAGCAGATGGTTGAGCAAGTGATGACGCTGATGAACTTCCCTGCGGACATTATCGAGAAAGTAACCAACGCTATCTAATACGAACGTTAACTACAAAGAGAACGTTTACTAAAGAGAAAGCGCGATCTAAATCTCGAACTGAAAAACAAAAAAGTCTGATTCAAACCTCATAATGCACAATACAAAGTTCGTATTATGAGGTTTTATTTTGTCTGAATTTTAGAAAGGATGTCATTATGGCTATGCACCCGCGTGCTGGGCAGAAAGCGCAACAAGAAGATTTACATAACATTCCTGCGTTAGTCGCAAACTACTTCCTACTCCAACCTGATCCAAGTAACTCTGCACATAAAGTAGAATTCGGTACTTCAGGTCACCGCGGCACAGCGGATAAATCTACCTTCAACGAAAATCATATTTTGGCGATTGCTCAGGCTGTGGTTGAAGTCCGCGCTGCTCAAGGTACAAAAGGCCCTCTATTTGTTGGTAAAGATACCCATGCTCTTTCTGAACCTGCATTCAGCTCTGTTGTTGAAGTGCTGATTGCAAATGGTGTCGAAGTGATTGTGCAAGAGAACAACGGCTACACACCAACACCGGGTATTTCTCATGCGATCCTGACTTACAACTTAAAGCATGACGCGAAAGCAGACGGTATTGTGATCACACCGTCTCACAACCCACCTCAGGATGGCGGTATCAAATATAACCCGACTCACGGTGGTCCTGCGGAAGGTCAGTTAACCAAAGCGATTGAAGATCGTGCTAACGAGATCATTGCTAACAATATGCAAGACGTAAAACGTGTTGCGATTAGCGAGGCAAAACAATCTCCGCTGTTCAAACAAGTGGATTTGGTGAAGCCTTATATTGATGACTTGGTTAACGTTATCGATATGGAAGCGATTCAAAAAGCGAATCTAAAAATTGGTGTTGATCCATTAGGCGGAAGCGGTATTGATTACTGGCGCCAAATTGGTAAAGCATACAACTTAGATTTAACGCTAGTGAGCGAAGCAATTGACCCAACGTTCCAGTTTATGTCTTTAGATAAAGACGGTGTGGTTCGTATGGACTGTTCATCACCTTATGCAATGGCAGGTCTGCTTGCACTTAAAGATGAGTATGATCTGGCATTTGGTAATGACCCAGATTATGACCGTCACGGTATCGTTACTCCAAAAGGTTTAATGAATCCAAACCATTTCTTAGCAGTGTGTATCGATTATCTATACCGCCATCGTGACGGTTGGGGCAAAGAGGTTGCTGTAGGTAAAACACTGGTATCCAGCGCGATTATCGATAAGGTTGTTGCGGATCTTGGTCGTGAACTGTGCGAAGTGCCAGTTGGCTTCAAGTGGTTTGTTGATGGTTTATACAGCGGAAAATTTGGCTTTGGTGGCGAAGAAAGTGCAGGTGCTTCTTTCTTACGTAAAGATGGCACACCTTGGTCAACGGATAAAGACGGCATCATTTTATGTTTATTAGCGGCTGAAATTACCGCCGTGACGGGTAAAAATCCTCAGCAATATTATGATGAATTAGCAGCTAAGCACGGAGAATCTCGCTACAACCGTATTCAAGCGGTAGCTAATGGTCCACAGAAAGACGTGTTAAGTAAGCTCTCTGCTGAAATGGTGGCTGCGCAAACATTGGCTGGTGACCCAATTACGGCTCGTCTTACTCATGCGCCGGGCAATGGTGCTGCGATTGGTGGTTTGAAAGTGACAACTGACTTCGGTTGGTTCGCCGCTCGTCCGTCAGGTACTGAAGATATCTATAAAATTTACTGCGAAAGCTTCAAAGGCGCTGAGCATTTAGCTCAGATCGAGAAAGAAGCTCAAGAAATCGTAAATCAGGTGTTTAAAGCCGCTGGTTTATAGTTTTTGTTTGTTACGTGAATTAAAAATGAAGAGAGGCGACTAGGTCGCCTCTCTTTTTACATTTGAGATACTGTAATTAGATGGCTTGTTCTTGCGCTGGCCACGTTTCTGGCAATATAAACCAGAATACGCCCGATTCAGATTGGCAGTGAACAAAACCTTCTTGCGGTTCTGAGTAGCGTTGGGAGGCTTCGTTTCTTCCTGTTAGCCACTGAGCTTTATCCAACAGATAGAGTGGTTCTTTAATTAAATGAGCTTGTGATTGATAACACCAACGGCCTTGCATTTGATCGACGTTGATAGAGAAGCCTAAGCATTCATTGGGTACTGGTTCAGGGGTAAATGGGTTGATGTACAATCTGCCTTGCATAAGAAGGTGCTGTGAAGCGTTCGACCATAAAGGATGTTTCAATGAAAACTGTTCGCTGCTAGAAAGGGGTAACTGATGGTTGAGCATATGAGCCAGTTTCAGGTCGAGTCTGTCTTCGGCATTCGGGCCATACCAAAGACCTTGGTGAAGCAAATAGAATTTTACCGCGACTTCCCAGTGCTCAAATTGTTCGGTTTTGCGGTTTTTTAAAATGAAATCAACAGAGCCTAATGTTTTCCCTTCATGAACAAGCTGAATTTCTTCAGCAATGGCGCTGTAAGTTGGGGTAGATTTGAAAAGCTCAGAGCACAGATGTTGATATAAAAATCCAAGTCGCTGGTTGCCTTGATATGCTGTCCATTTTCTTTGTACAGGCTTGGAAAACGGTGCCTTGCTTGCAATAGGTGGTGAAGCTTTAAATATCGACGGGGTGGTTGTTACCCAATCAATTAACGGTTTTAAGTCCATATAGTTACCCGAGCATATTTCGACAATTTATTCTGAAATTGTTATAACCTCGTCATACCCATTAAGCAATGGAATTTGAGATGAATAATTTACAGTTTGAAGCGTTATTGAACGCGACTCTCTCTCCACAACTAATTAAAGATTATTGCCCCAATGGTCTTCAAGTTGAAGGTCGAAAAGAAATGAAAAAAATTGTCACAGGTGTGACGGCATCCAAAGCTCTCATTGAAGAGGCAATAAAGATGAATGCGGATGCGATTTTGGTTCACCATGGCTATTTTTGGAAAGGTGAAAACGAGGCGATTCGTGGTATGAAAGGCGAACGCATACGCCAATTGATAAAGAACGACATCAACTTATTCGCTTATCATTTGCCTTTAGATATTCATCCTGAACTGGGCAACAACGCTCAGCTTGCTCAGCTATTAGAGATTGAAGTTGAAGGTGGACTGGAAGGCCATCCACAATCTGTGGCGATGTTTGGTCGGCTTGAGAAAGAAATGACGGGAGCAGAATTAGCGCAACGTATAGCGGCTGTGCTAAATCGCGAGCCATTACATATCGAACCTGAATTGGCCGATAAGAAAATACTGCAAGTGGGTTGGTGTACTGGTGGTGGTCAGGATTTTATTGAGTTAGCGGCTTCACAAGGGATGGATGCTTTTATTTCTGGCGAAATTTCAGAACGTACCACTTATTCGGCGAGAGAACTCAACATTCACTATTTTGCCGCGGGTCATCATGCAACTGAGCGATACGGCATCAAAGCGTTAGGTGAATGGTTAGCTGAACAACATGGATTTGATGTGACTTTTATTGATATTGATAATCCAGTTTAGTTGATAACAGAAATAAAAAGAGCGAGATATTATCTCGCTCTTTTTATTAGTACGTATTAATACGGAGTTATTCGCGCTCGTGTAGAGGCTCAAAGTCACGCATTGTAAGACCAGTATAAAGCTGACGCGGACGACCGATACGATTTTGAGGGTCGCTGTGCATTTCGTTCCAGTGTGCAATCCAACCGATAGTACGAGACATCGCAAAGATTACTGTGAACATTGATACTGGAATACCAATCGCTTTCAGAATGATACCTGAGTAGAAATCTACGTTCGGGTAAAGTTTCTTCTCGATGAAGTATTCATCTGATAGGGCAATACGCTCAAGCTCCATCGCCACATCCAATAGTGGATCCTTAATGTTAAGCTCTTTAAGCACGTCGTGACATGCTTCACGCATAACCGTAGCACGAGGGTCATAGTTTTTGTAAACACGGTGACCGAAGCCCATTAAGCGGAACGGGTCATCTTTATCCTTAGCACGCTCAACGTATTCAGGAATCTTATCTACAGAACCGATCTCTTCGAGCATACGTAGACATGCTTCGTTAGCACCACCGTGAGCAGGTCCCCAAAGAGATGCGATACCTGCTGCAATACATGCAAACGGGTTAGCACCAGAAGAACCAGCTAGACGCACTGTTGAAGTTGATGCGTTTTGTTCATGGTCTGCGTGAAGGGTAAAGATTTTATCCATCGCGCGAGCAACCACTGGGTTAACGTCATACTCTTCACATGGTGTTGCAAACATCATGTGCAGGAAGTTTTCTGCATAGCCAAGATCATTACGTGGGTAAATGAATGGTTGACCTACAGAGTACTTGTAACACATTGCTGCCAACGTTGGCATTTTAGACAGTAGACGGTATGCCGCGATTTCGCGGTGTTGGTCATTATTGATGTCTAAAGAGTCATGGTAGAAGGCTGCAAGTGCACCAACTACACCACACATGACGGCCATTGGGTGAGCATCACGACGGAAGCCGTGGAAGAAGCTTGCGATTTGCTCATGCACCATAGTGTGGCGAGTTACAATTTTCTTGAACTCTTCGTATTTTTCACGAGTAGGGGCTTCACCGTAAAGAAGGATGTAACACACTTCTAAATAGTCGGCATTATTGGCTAACTGATCGATAGGGTAACCGCGGTGTAGCAGAACACCTTTGTCGCCGTCGATGTAAGTGATTTGAGATTCACAGGATGCAGTGGCAAGAAAACCCGGGTCAAATGTGAAGTAGCCATTCGCTCCAAGTTTGCGAACATCGATTACTTGTGGGCCGATACTCCCGTCCATAATCGGCAGTTCAATTGGCGCTTTACCTTCAATATGAAGGGTCGCTTTCTTATCTGCCATAACAATCTCCTTTGTTTATTATTTAATCCGTCCAGGATGTTTTGTGTGCCTTTTTTTACGTCTGATCCACATCAAAGTCAATTTTCTTCATCTGATGTGTGCACTTTCTTTGATTTTTTATACATATAAAGTTAAAAATCTGTTCTATGTAGCAAAAATTGTTACATCAATTGTATTAGAATGTTGCCAGCCGTATATTGGCGCAGTTAATTTTGGTGGAAACCTTATAAATTCAAGGCTAGAAACAATTAGAATGAGAGGTTTTTATTCTTGTTGTTAACAATTTATTTACAATTTAAGTGCTAGATATAGCGGTTATTTGTTAAGTAAATGTTAAGTTTTATGGCTTTGCCACCAAAAAACATTCATAACTATAAATGCTCAATGGAGCTGAGTGAGCAAGCCCGTGAAAGAAAGAAAGTCAAGACCTGTTAATTTAGATTTACAGACCATTAGCTTTCCGATTAGCGCAATCGCATCAATCCTTCACCGTGTGTCAGGGGTTATTACGTTTGTCGCAGTCGGCATACTACTTTGGTTACTATCCTTATCATTATCTTCGCCACAAGGCTTCATGGACGCGAGTCATCTTGTAGGTGGTTTTTTCGCCAAGTTTATTCTTTGGGGAATTTTAACCGCTTTGGCCTACCACATTGCTGGTGGTATTCGTCATTTATTGATGGATCTTGGTCATTTCGAGGAGCTTGAATCTGGAGCAATGAGTGCGAAAGTTGCTTTCGGTGCAACAGCCGTTCTATCTGTATTGGCGGGGATCTTGGTATGGTAAAAAACGTTTCTTCATTCGGTCGCAATGGAGTTCATGATTTCTTACTAATTCGCTCTACCGCGATCATCATGACTCTTTATACGATCTATCTCGTGAGTTTCTGCGCTTTCACAGATATCTCATATGCCTCATGGACGTCCTTCTTCGGAGGAACGTTTACTAAAGTCTTCACAATGTTGGCGTTAGTTTCAGTACTTATCCACGGCTGGATTGGCTTATGGCAAGTACTAACTGACTACGTAAAGTGTTCTAAACTTCGTGGCGGTCTTCAATTAGTCGTCATTGCAATTCTGTTTGGGTACTTCTTCTCTGGCCTGTTTGTTTTGTGGGGTGCGTAAGTGACTATTCCTGTTCGTGAGTTTGATGCCGTAGTAATCGGCGCTGGTGGTGCTGGCATGCGTGCTGCGCTGCAAATTTCTGAGCAAGGCTTATCTTGTGCTTTGCTATCTAAAGTATTCCCAACTCGTTCACACACAGTATCTGCTCAAGGTGGTATTACCGTTGCTCTTGGTAACTCTCACAAAGATAACTGGCAGTGGCACATGTACGATACGGTAAAAGGTTCTGATTACATCGGTGACCAAAATGCTATCGAATATATGTGTAAGAACGGTCCTGAATCTGTTATCGAACTTGAGCGCATGGGTCTTCCATTCTCTCGTTTTGAAGATGGTTCAATCTATCAACGTCCGTTTGGTGGTCAATCTAAAGAGTTTGGTGGCGAGCAGGCTGCTCGTACGGCGGCTGCGGCTGACCGTACTGGTCACGCGCTACTGCACACTCTTTACCAACAAAACATCAAACATAAGACAACCATTTTCTCTGAGTGGTACGCACTGGATTTAGTGAAGAACCAAGATGGTGCCATCTTAGGTTGTACTGCTCTATGTATGGAAACTGGTGAGATTTGTTACTTCAAATCTAAAGCAACGATTCTGGCAACAGGTGGTGCGGGTCGTATCTACGCTTCTACGACTAATGCTCATATCAACACAGGTGACGGTGTCGGTATGGCACTGCGTGCTGGTGTACCAATGCAAGACATGGAAATGTGGCAATTCCACCCAACAGGTATTGCGGGTGCGGGTGTATTGGTAACTGAAGGTTGTCGTGGTGAAGGTGGTTACCTTCTAAATAAAGACGGCGAACGTTTCATGGAACGTTATGCTCCAAACGCAAAAGATCTTGCTGGTCGTGACGTTGTTGCTCGTTCAATGATGATTGAAATTCGTGAAGGTCGTGGTTGTGATGGTCCTTGGGGTCCACACATCAAGCTGAAACTGGATCACTTAGGTAGAGACGTTCTTGAATCTCGTCTACCTGGTATCTGTGAACTTTCTCGTACCTTTGCTCACGTTGACCCAGTAAAAGAACCAATTCCAGTTATTCCAACCTGTCACTACATGATGGGTGGTGTACCAACTCAAGTTTCTGGTCAAGCGATTAAGCAAGATGCTTCTGGTAAAGATATGGAAGTTCAAGGCTTGTTTGCTTGTGGTGAGATTGCATCTGTGTCTGTTCACGGTGCAAACCGTCTAGGTGGTAACTCACTGCTTGACCTAGTGGTATTCGGCCGTGCAACCGGTCTTCACCTAGGTGAGACTCTTGCGGCGCAAGCAGAAGCACGTCCTGCAACTGAATCGGATATCGAAGCCTCTCTAGCGCGTACTATGCGTTGGGAAAACAGCAAAGGCGGCGAAGACCCATTCCAAATCCGTAAAGACCTACAACGTTGTATGCAAAACAGCTTCTCGGTATTCCGTGAAGGTGATGCAATGGCACAAGGTTTAGAAGAGCTGAAAGTGATTCGTGAGCGTCTGCAAGAAGCTCATCTTTCAGATAAGTCTTCTGAGTTCAACACTCAGCGTATTGAGTGTCTAGAGCTGGATAACTTGATGGAAACTGCATTCTCAACGGCTGTTGCGGCGAACTACCGTACAGAAAGCCGTGGCGCACATGCTCGATTCGATTTCCCAGACCGTGATGATGCTAACTGGCTATGTCACTCTATCTACAACCCTGAGACGGAACAGATGAGCAAGCGTGATGTAAACATGACGCCTGTACATCGTGAAGCGTTCCCTCCAAAAATCCGTACATACTAAGGGAGGATTAACCAATGAAATTGAACTTCTCTTTGTATCGTTACAACCCGGATGTAGACAACAAGCCGTATATGAAAGAGTATGTGCTTGAGGTTGAAGAAGGCTCGGATATGATGGTTCTTGATGCACTGATTTTGCTGAAAGAACAAGATCCTACAATCGCATTCCGTCGTTCATGTCGTGAAGGTGTTTGTGGTTCCGATGGTTTAAACATGAATGGTAAAAACGGTCTGGCATGTATCACGCCTTTATCTGCACTTAAAGGCAGTAAAATTGTGATTCGTCCACTACCTGGTTTGCCAGTTGTTCGTGACTTGATCGTTGATATGACCCAGTTCTATGACAACTACGCAAAAGTGAAACCGTTCCTGATCTCTGAAGGTGATTTACCTCCTTCACGTGAAAACTTACAGTCTCCTGAAGAGCGCGCGCATTTAGATGGTCTGTACGAATGTATCATGTGTGCATGTTGTACAACTTCATGTCCTTCGTTCTGGTGGAATCCTGATAAGTTTATTGGTCCTGCAGGTCTTTTAGCTGCTTATCGATGGTTAATTGATAGTCGTGACACTGCGACAGATGAACGCTTATCTAATCTTGATGATGCATTTAGCGTTTTTCGTTGCCATGGCATCATGAATTGTGTAAGTGTCTGTCCTAAAGGGTTAAATCCGACGAAAGCAATCGGCCATATTAAATCAATGCTGATTAATCGTTCTGTTTAAATAGTCACAAGATTGCAGGCTCTAGGGCCTGCCTTTGTAGCTCGGCATAGACCGAAGCAAACGTGAAACCTACTAGTTAAGGGAAAATAATGCACAACGGCGTGATGAAGGCATGGCTCGAGTCTTCACACTTGGCTGGCGCCAATGCAACTTATGTAGAAGATATCTACGAACTGTATCTAAGTGATCCCGATCTGGTAAGTGAGGAGTGGAAACGTGTTTTTGATGGTTTGCCTACGCAGCCTGAAAATGTGGTTGAACAGCCGCATTCACGTGTCCGTGATTACTTCCGACGACTCGCTCAAGAGACAAAGCATTACAATGTCCAAGTTAGTGACCCCGAAGTCGATGCAAAACAAGTAAAAGTATTACAGCTTATCAATGCTTACCGCTTCCGCGGACATGAAGCTGCTAAACTTGACCCCCTAAATTTGTGGAAACGCCCACCAGTGGCGGAATTGGATCCTGCTTTCCACAATCTTACCGAAGATGATATGGAAGAAACTTTTAACGTTGGTTCTTTTGCCGTTGGCACAGAAACCATGAAGTTAAAGGACATCTACAAATCTCTAGAACAGACTTATTGTGGTTCTATCGGTGCTGAATACATGCACATGACAGACACTGAGCAAAAGCGTTGGATCCAACAACGTTTAGAATCAGTAGTAGGTCAGCCATCTTTCACTCTCGAAGAGAAAAACACTTTCCTTGATGAATTAACTGCAGCGGAAGGCCTTGAGCGCTATTTAGGCGCAAAATTCCCAGGCGCGAAACGATTCTCACTGGAAGGTGGCGATGCATTAATCCCAATGACTAAAGAGCTGATCCGTCATGCCGGTAAAAACGGTATGCGTGAAGTTGTTGTTGGTATGGCGCACCGTGGTCGCTTGAATATGCTTGTTAACGTTTTGGGTAAAAAACCTCAAGACTTGTTTGATGAGTTTGCTGGCAAGCACGACGAAACATGGGGTACAGGTGACGTTAAATACCACCAAGGTTTCTCAGCGGATTTCGCAACTCCAGGTGGCGATGTTCACTTAGCACTGGCGTTTAACCCTTCTCACCTTGAGATTGTAAACCCAGTAGTTATGGGTTCTGTGCGCGCACGTCAAGATCGTCTAGGCGATGAAGATGGTAGCAAAGTACTTCCTATTACTATTCACGGTGACTCTGCTGTTGCGGGGCAAGGTGTTGTAGCTGAAACATTTAACATGTCATTGGCTCGCGGTTACTGTGTTGGTGGTACGGTTCGTATCGTGGTTAACAACCAAGTTGGTTTCACGACTTCAAACCCTCGCGACACTCGTTCAACCATGTACTGTACTGACATCGCGAAAATGGTTCAGGCGCCAATCTTCCACGTTAACTCAGACGATCCAGAAGCGGTTGCGTTCGTAACACGCATTGCACTGGATTACCGTAATGAGTTCAAACGTGACGTCGTGATTGACCTTGTTTGTTATCGTCGTCATGGACATAACGAAGCTGATGAGCCAAATGCAACTCAGCCTCTGATGTACCAGAAAATCAAAAAACACCCAACACCACGTAAGCTATACGCTGATGTGCTGATCGATCGTAAAGAATGCGATATTGAGACAGCCACTCAATTGGTGAATGAATATCGTGATGCATTGGATCGTGGTGAAGTCGTCGTTAAAGAATGGCGCCCAATGGCAATGCACTCTGTAGACTGGTCTCCGTACTTAGGTCACGATTGGAATATTGATTGGGATAGCCAAATTGATCTTGATCGCCTGAAAGAGCTTGCAACACGCACTTGTTCGCATCCAGAGAGTCATAAACTTCAAAGTCGTGTAGAAAAAATCTACAACGACCGTAAGGCTATGATTACTGGTGAGAAAAAACTTGATTGGGGTATGGCGGAAACTTTGGCTTACGCAACTTTGGTTGATAATGGTAAGCGAATTCGTATCTCTGGTCAGGACTCTGGACGTGGCACGTTCTTCCACCGTCATTCGGTTCTACACAACCAAACAGACGCGAGCACGTACATTCCTTTAGCGAATATTCATGACAACCAAGGTCCATTTGAAGTTTTGGACTCGGTGTTATCTGAAGAAGCGGTATTGGCATTTGAATATGGTTATGCGACAGCTGAACCTAGTGGTTTAACCATTTGGGAAGCTCAGTTTGGTGACTTTGCCAACGGTGCGCAGGTTGTTATCGACCAATTCATCTCTTCTGGCGAACAGAAATGGGCTCGTCTATGTGGTTTGACTATGCTGCTGCCTCACGGCTACGAAGGTCAAGGCCCAGAGCACTCGTCTGCACGTCTAGAACGTTACCTGCAGCTATGTGCAGAGCAAAACATGCAAGTTATCGTACCTTCTACACCAGCACAGGTTTACCACATGCTGCGTCGTCAGGTTGTACGTAAGATGCGTCGTCCGCTCATTGTTATGTCACCAAAATCTCTGCTTCGTCATCCTCTATGTGTGTCAAGCATGGAAGAGCTAGCGCAAGGTACATTCTTGCCAGCTATCGGTGAAATTGACGATTTGAACCCTGCTAACGTTAAACGCGTTGTATTCTGTTCAGGCAAAGTTTACTACGACTTGTTAGAGCAACGTCGTAGCAATGAACAAGATGATGTTGCTATCGTTCGTATTGAACAGCTTTACCCATTCCCGATGGAAGAAGTACAAGCGGCTATCGAACAATACACTAACGCTGTTGATTATGTATGGTGTCAGGAAGAGCCTCAAAACCAAGGCGCTTGGTACTGTAGTCAACACAATTTCCGTGCGGCGATCCCAGCAGGCGCCGATTTGAAATATGCAGGCCGTCCAGCTTCTGCATCACCAGCAGTAGGCTATATGTCGGTACACTTGAAGCAGCAGAAAGCGTTAGTTGATGACGCTCTGAACATAGCTTAAGAACTAGAAGTAAAAGGAAGACACAGATATGACAATTGAAATTCTGGTTCCAGACTTACCTGAATCAGTAGCGGACGCAACTGTCGCGACTTGGCACAAGAAACCGGGCGACATGGTTGCTCGTGACGAAGTCATTGTTGAAATCGAAACTGATAAAGTTGTTTTAGAAGTACCAGCTCCGGAAGAAGGTGTACTAGAAGCGATTCTTGAAGAAGAAGGTGCAACCGTTCTTTCTAAACAACTACTTGCACGCCTAACTCCTGGAGTTGTTGCAGGCGAGCCAACTAAAGACTCTGCGGATTCAAGCGAAGCTTCTCCAGACAAACGTCACAAAGCGACGTTGACTGAAGAAACGAACGATGCGCTAAGCCCAGCAGTTCGTCGTCTGCTTGCAGAACACAACCTAGAAGCGAGTGACGTGAAAGGTTCTGGTGTAGGCGGTCGTATTACTCGTGAAGACATCGAAGCACACCTAGCATCGAACAAAGCAGCACCTGCTCCTGTTGCTGAAGCAGCAGCGCCAGCACCTGTTGCAGCTCGTAGCGAAAAACGCGTGCCGATGACTCGCCTTCGTAAGCGTATTGCAGAGCGTCTGCTTGAAGCGAAGAACAGCACTGCAATGTTGACGACGTTCAACGAAGTGAACATGAAGCCTATTATGGATCTTCGTGCGCAGTATCAAGACCAGTTTGAGAAGCGCCACGGTATTCGTCTTGGTTTTATGTCTTTCTACGTGAAAGCCGTAACAGAAGCTCTAAAACGTTACCCAGAAGTGAATGCTTCATTGGATGGCGACGATGTCGTTTACCACAACTTCTTTGATATCAGCATTGCGGTATCAACACCTCGTGGTTTGGTGACGCCAGTGCTTAAAGATGCGGATACCCTTGGTTTTGCTCAAGTGGAAAAAGGCATCAAAGAACTCGCACTTAAAGGTCGTGACGGTAAGTTGACGGTAGATGAATTAGTGGGTGGTAACTTCACTATCACTAACGGTGGTGTATTTGGCTCGCTAATGTCTACGCCAATCATCAACCCACCACAGGCGGCAATCTTGGGTATGCATAAGATTCAAGACCGCGCGATGGTAGTGGACGGTAAGATTGAAATCTTACCTATGATGTACCTAGCTCTATCTTACGACCACCGTTTAATCGATGGCCGCGAGTCAGTAGGCTTCCTAGTAACCGTTAAGGAACTACTAGAAGACCCTGCACGTCTGCTATTAGACATTTAATATCGCTAAAACGTCTAGTTACCCTAGGGTGACTAGACGCCCATAGCGCCCAAGGCTAGACTGCCCAACATCTGGCCTTCATCTAAGTTTCAACGACTTATTTGTAAAGCCCTACGAACGCAAACGCAGCCAAGACTGTAGCGTTATGGAAATAATAATTCCTTCAAAGGAAGAACAAACGGAATATCAAAATGAATTTGCATGAATACCAAGCCAAACAGCTGTTTGCAGAATTTGGATTGCCTGTACCCGAAGGTTATGCATGTGATACGCCACAAGAAGCTTTCGAAGCTGCTGGCCGTATCAGTACAGCGAAAAAAGTCGTTAAGTGTCAGGTTCACGCAGGTGGCCGCGGTAAAGCGGGTGGTGTAGAACTTCACGACACTAAAGAAGGCGTTAAAGAGTTTGCTCAAAAGTGGCTAGGTAAAAACCTAGTAACTTACCAAACAGACGCAAACGGTCAGCCTGTTGCTAAGATTCTGGTTGAAGAAGCGTCAAACATCGCAAATGAATTGTACTTAGGTGCAGTTGTTGACCGTGCTACACGTAAAATTGTGTTCATGGCGTCAACAGAAGGTGGTGTAGAAATTGAAAAAGTTGCTGAAGAAACTCCAGAGTTAATTCACAAAGCAGCGATTGATCCACTCGTAGGCCCACAAGCTTACCAAGGTCGTGAACTTGCGTTCAAACTAGGCCTTGCTGGTGACCAAATTAAACAATTCGTTAAGATCTTTATGGGTCTTGGTCAAATGTTCTCTCAGTACGACCTCGCTCTACTAGAGATCAACCCGCTTGTGATTACTGGCGAAGGCAACCTATTGTGCCTAGACGGTAAAATCAACATCGACTCAAACGCTATGTACCGTCAACCTAAACTGCGTGAAATGCACGATCCTTCACAGGAAGACGAGCGTGAAGCACACGCAGCTCAGTGGGAACTGAACTACGTAGCTCTAGACGGTAACGTTGGCTGTATGGTTAACGGTGCTGGTCTAGCAATGGGTACAATGGACATTGTTAACCTACACGGTGGCAAACCTGCAAACTTCCTAGATGTAGGTGGTGGTGCAACGAAAGAGCGAGTAGCTGAAGCATTCAAGATCATCCTATCTGATGACAATGTGAAAGCCGTTCTAGTAAACATCTTTGGTGGTATCGTACGCTGTGACATGATCGCAGAAGGTATTATAGGAGCAGTGAAAGAAGTTGGCGTAAGCGTTCCGGTTGTTGTTCGTCTAGAAGGTACGAACGCGGAGCTTGGTCGTGAAGTTCTTGCAAGTTCTGGTCTTGATATCATTGCAGCTGAGTCTCTAACTGACGCAGCTCAAAAAGTTGTTGCTGCTGCGGAGGGCAAATAATGTCTGTACTTATTAACAAAGATACTAAAGTGATCTGCCAAGGTTTTACTGGCGGCCAAGGTACTTTCCACTCTGAGCAAGCGATCGCTTACGGAACGCAAATGGTTGGTGGTGTTTCTCCAGGTAAAGGTGGTCAAACTCACCTAGGTCTACCTGTGTTCAACACTGTACGTGAAGCAGTAGAAGCAACAGGCGCTACAGCGACGGTTATCTACGTACCAGCAGCATTCTGTAAAGATGCAATTCTAGAAGCTATTGATGCAGGTATTCAGCTAATCGTAACGATCACGGAAGGCATCCCAACTATCGATATGATCGATGTGAAAGTGAAGCTGGAAGAAACTGGCGTACGTATGATCGGTCCTAACTGTCCGGGTGTTATTACTCCAGACGAATGTAAGATCGGTATCATGCCTGGTCATATTCATAAGAAAGGTAAAGTAGGTATCGTATCTCGTTCTGGTACTCTGACTTATGAAGCGGTTAAACAGACTACTGACGAAGGTTTCGGTCAGTCTACGTGTGTTGGTATCGGTGGTGACCCAATTCCGGGTTCAAACTTTATCGATATTCTAAAACTGTTCCAAGAAGATCCAGAGACTGAAGCAATCGTAATGATTGGTGAAATCGGTGGTACAGCGGAAGAAGACGCAGCAGCGTTCATCAAAGAAAACGTAACTAAGCCAGTTGTTTCTTACATCGCGGGTGTTACTGCTCCTCCGGGTAAACGTATGGGCCACGCGGGCGCAATCATCTCTGGTGGTAAAGGTACAGCGGAAGATAAATTTGCTGCACTTGAATCTGCTGGCGTGAAAACGGTTAAGAGCCTAGCGGACATCGGTAAAGCTCTGCGTGAAGTTACTGGTTGGTAATTTCATCTTAGATAAAGAAAACCCAAGCTCAGGCTTGGGTTTTTTATTGGAAGCGCTAAGGTATTAAAGAAACCATTAACTTCTTTTAACGATATGGCTAAGCATAAACAATGTGCTTGCGCTGATAACGACAGATGGACCCGCTGGTGTGTCAAAGTGCCAAGATAAAGTTAGTCCGCACAGGACGCTGATGATGCCGATTAGAGAGGCAAACAGTGCCATCTGCTCTGGTGTTTGAGCCAGTCGTCTTGCGGTCGCTGCCGGAATAATAAGTAGTGAGGTCATGATCAGGGCACCCACAAACTTCATGCCCACAGCGATAACTAAACCTACTAATAGCATGAGTACCAAACGCATCAGGTCAATGTTGATGCCTTCTACCGAAGCAAGTTCTTCATTCACACTGCTTGAAAGCAATGGACGCCAAAACAGATAAAGAATCGCGCCTACAATGATCACACCGCTCCAGATAAAGATTAGGTCAGAAGGGTTTACTGCAAGCAGATCGCCGAACAGATAACTCATCAAATCAATACGAACATTGTCCAGAAAACTAACAGCAATCAAACCGAGCGATAGAGAGCTGTGAGCCAGGATGCCGAGCAATGTATCGGTAGCAACCAATTGCTGCTTTTGCAGCGTTACTAAAATGAAGGCCAATCCTAAACAACAAATAAGCAGCGCAAAATAAAGATTGATGTCCAAAAGAAAGCCCAACGCAAGCCCCATAAGAGAGGCGTGAGCTAACGTGTCGCCAAAGTAGGCCATTTTGCGCCAAACGACAAATGAGCCTAATGGTCCTGCAATAATCGCAATGCCAATACCAGCAAGAATCGATGGAAGTAGAAATTCAATCATGTTGATGATGACCATGGGAGTGGTGAGAACATGTACCAGCATCGCCTTTTACTGGCTGACCAGAAAGATCATGATGATGGTGCTCATGGTTATGATGATAAAACGCCAATGTTTCTCGGCTACGGTCACCGAATAAAGCAATATAACTTGGGTGTTTGGTGATGTGCTCCGGTGTACCGGAACAACACACATGGTGATGCAAACAAATCACCTCATCGGTTTTTGCCATTACCAGATGAAGATCATGGGAAACCATAAATACACCACAGCCGAAACGCTGACGAATGGTATTGATTAAATCGTATAAGTCAATTTGGCCTTGCACATCCACACCTTGAGCTGGCTCATCCAATACAAGGATGTCAGGTCTTTGTAGCAAAGCACGTGCAAGCAGTACTCGTTGGTTTTCGCCACCAGACAACTTGTGCATGTCATTTTTTGCCAAATGTTCAGCACCAACCAATCGCATCGCTTCGGTGAGTTCCTGACGACTATACTTACCAGCGAGTTTCAGAAAACGCTCTACGGTGAGTGGTAACGTATCGTTAAGTTTTAGCTTCTGCGGGACATAGCCAATCTTTACATTTTTAGCTTTGACGACATTACCTGAAGTCGGTGTGTGAAGACCGAGCAGTACTCTGACTAAAGTCGATTTTCCTGCTCCATTTGGTCCGATAAGGGTCGTTATCTTTCCTTTTGAAAGAGCAAGGTTGACGCGATCTAATACTCGGAGTTGGTTGAAATCTACGCAGATATCTTGCAACTCAATAAGCGCTGACATTAATGGAACTCATTTGCAATTGACTGATGTTATAATGTAACATTTATCCAATATTAACGCCACAGGATATACGACATCCATGTTTTCTAGAATCACTCTTTTATTGAGTCTTATTGTCTTACCGTTTTCTAGTTGGGCAAATACCATTCTGACAAGTATTAAACCTATTCAGATGATTACACATGAGTTGACACTGGGAGTGACCGAGCCAGAAGTTTTGCTCTCAGCCAATGCGTCACCACACGATTACGCCCTTCGTCCTTCGGATGTCAAAACCATTCGCCACAGTTCTCTGGTTATTTGGTTCGGTAAAGATCTGGAACCTTTTTTGGAGAAAGTTCTCAGTCAGCAAGACAATGTCTTAACGCTAAATGAAATACCTGATTTGAAGCTACGTTCTTATGGTGAAGTGGGGCATGATCATGAACATGATGGTCATAACCATGGAACTCATGACCCGCACTTTTGGTTGGGCGTAGAACAGGTAGAACAGGTGGCAAAGGCGATTACACAAGCTCTTGTTGCTTCAGATGTAGCGCATAAAGACATATACAACAAAAATTTGAGCGACTTTATTAACTCGTTACATCAAACAGATAAAGAAATTGCCGCGAAGCTAGACCAAGTAAAGCATAAGCCGTATTACGTTTTCCACGATGCTTATGATTACTTTGAGCAGCATTATGGTTTGAACAATATTGGCCATTTTACCGTCAGTCCAGACAGAAAGCCGGGTGCTAAAACTCTAATTAACATACGTAAAGCACTGGCTGCTAATGAAGCTAAATGTGTTTTCTCTGAGCCTCAGTTTCAACCTGCAGTAATTGAAAGTGTGGTGAGAGGCAGTGATGCTCAAACGGGAGTTCTCGATCCTTTAGGTGTCGATATCCCTGTAGCTAAAGGCAGTTACTTCGAGTTTCTCCATTCTATGAGCGACAGTTATTACGACTGTCTCGCGAAATAACTTTGGGTAATTCATTTATTACTTAGTGATATTTACAGATATTCACACTATGAAAGGCGATTTTTTATCGTCTTTCATTTGTGATACACGCTGAGAAAGCAAATTTTATCTCATTTCCCCCTTCAACTATCGCTGTTTTTCTATACAATGCGAGTTCTTTTTTGTCGCGAATTAACATTCGCAAACCTCTTGGTCGTAGAAAGGGCTTATTTTGTATCGCATCCTGTGTCTTGTCTTTGCTGTCTTTTACTTTGGTGTGTTTTCAGCAAACGCCATCGAAAAGTCTCCTTCTGTGTTTTATCCTCTGCCAACTCAAACACAAGGCAAAGTCTACGCGGCCAAAAGCTTATTCGTTGGTGATGCAGGGGGTATTTGGCTGCACGATGTCCATGGCAAAATACGCTTTTTTGACGGGCAAGCCATTTTGCCTAGGCAAGGTTCCATTCTGTCCAATGATTACCAGCAACTTGTTTACTTGAACAATGCTTTCTGGACTGTGATAGATGGCAGTCTGAACAAAATATCGACCAATGATGTACGAACCCGTGTCGTTGACCTTCCAGCAGGAACGGTCATTGATAAGATAGGCGTCTCTGGAAAGTCTATTTGGATGGTAAGCAAAGACTATTTCTACACTTACAATACGCAATCGCTTTTACTCGAGTCTTACACTCTAAAAACACTGACTCACTTTGATAAGTCAAAAAGGGTTGTGGTTAATGATGCGACATTCGGCATTTCAAAGTGGGTGCTAGCAACAAACTCCGGTGTTTTCCTATCAGAAAATCACAGTTTTATTCATGTACCTCGTTCGGGCGATGACTACGTTGAAACTTTATTCTTCTCCGAAAAGCGCAGAGAGATGCTTGTTGGAACATTGGATGGTGTACTGCTGGTTGATTTGAAAAACAAATCTAAAGATCCTCAAAAAATAGCTAAATCGCACGTACTCTCTATTGCTGAAACAGAAAATGAATATTGGATTGGCACAGAGAACGGTTTGTTCGTCCACTCATTGTTGAATCAGAGTACGACAAAGCTAAAGAGTAACGTACACAGTGCTTACTCGCTTAAAGGTCATAAGATTTTTTCTCTAGTGAACGACGCACAAGGGGGGATATGGATTGCCTCTGAGAAAGGTGTGTTTTACTACTCAATGTTTGGTCAGAAATTTAATCGTGTTTTGTCCAAGAAACTGACGAAAAGCGGCTTGAACGCCGATATTAAAAACATCGCTTATCTGCAAGGCAGCGACGAGTTTTTGCTCTCGATGTCAACGGGTGTAGCTCGCATTAATTTTAATCAATCACCACGACGAGAGCTGCTTTATGAAGGGCAAGTCAATGATTCTGTCTTAATGGGGAACGTTCTATGGCTAGCCACCGATGATGGTTTAGTCAAATTCGATGTCGTGCATTCAAAAGTAGTGAAAACCTCGCTTCCACTTTTGCTAACCCATTCCAAAGTGGATCGAATTGAAGTGGATAGCCATGAAGAATTATGGGGTGTGTCTGGTAATAAACTGTGGTCTTACAACACAGTCACCAAAGTGTTCGTGGAATATGGCGACGATTGGTTAGTGGATGCTTATCTTCCTGCCACTATCACGCAGTTAAAAGCGACACGGCACAATGGCATCCTGATTGGTACTGAGCACGGCACCTATTCCATCAGAGAGCAGAGAATCACTTTCGATAGTGCGAGCAGCGAGTATGGTCAAAACCATTCAGTGATTGAAGATCGAGACGGAAATGTCTGGTATGCGAGTGATTATGGCGTGTACAAACAGCAAAGTGATAATGGTAAATTGTTCTCTATTATTTTGGCTGAAGACAGCATTAGCCCTAAATGTTTGATGGAAACGTCCCAAGGAATATGGCTATCCTCTTCTAGAGGGTTAACCCTTTATAGCCATCAAGGCGC